>JAETQR010000064.1 GCA_021770615.1 Lachnospiraceae bacterium
AAAATCGGGAACCGGGTATATACGGACAAGAAGGAAGCCGGGGCAGCGCTGATTGATATGTGCCGGAGCGCAAAACAGCCGAATATGGCGGTCACAATCGGGGAGTATCAGGGGTTTAAGATGAGCGTTTCCTTCGATTCGTTCTTTTCCAAGTTTACGGTGAATTTAAAGGGCAGCATCAGCCATGAGGTGGAAATCGGCACTGATCCGTTGGGGAATTTGCAGAGATTAAGCAACGCCTTAGAGGGCATGACTGGGAGAATGGAAACGGTGGCACAGAAGCTGGAGAACGTGGAGCATCAGCTTGAAACCGCAAAGGTGGAGGTCACAAAGCCATTCGCACAGGAAGCGGAGCTTGCGGAGAAACTGGAACGCCTGATGGAATTAAATGCCCTGTTGAACATGGATGAAAAGGGCGGAGACGGAATTGATATGGACGATGAGCCGGAGAATGACGGGGAACAGGAGGAACTGGATACCGGGGAAATGGAATGTGGTGCGGAAGCGGTGGCGGATGCGCCTTTTAAGCCCCAGATAAACCGGGCAGTATCGGAAAAAGTGGCAGAGCATGGGAAAGAGCGTATGCTGGCAGACAGTCCGGGAGGGCGTATTTCCATTAAAGAAAAACTTGCCGAGATGCGCCAGAAAGCATATGGGCAGAAAGCGCCGGAAAAGTCGGATATTTCAAAAGGTAAAGGCAAAGAGGAAAGTTTGTAGGCAATAATGAAGGGCAGTCAAAAGTTGGCTGCCCTTAAATGAACACAATATCGGTAATATGTGGAAAATATGATTTATTTATATTTGTGGATTTGGTATAATAAAGCATATGTTATGGATGGAAGTTAAGAAAGAAGGGGTAACATGTGCATAAATTTTGCATTAGAAAAAGAAAATTGGGATGCAACTAATAGCTGGAGTGGTTATAATTATCAAGGTAAAATAGCCTTGTTTGTAGTATTGCAAAAAATTAATGATTTGATTAGCAAAAACAAAATTGATGAAATAGAAAAATATTGTGTTGAGTTGGAGTGGTTAGAGGATTTTTCGATATTATATAAAAGCGATGAAGGTGTACAATATATAACTATTCATCAAGTAAAAGCAAAGGACAAACAAAATATAAGTGATTATGAGGATGCTTTATCAAAACTTTATTATAAAGTTGCTAAATGGAGAACTATTGAGAGGGCATATTTACATGTATGTAAGCCAACAGATTATAAAAATGCAGAATGGAATGATAGAGTTAAAGAATTAATAATAAATTGCAATCACATAAAGGGGATACAAAATAGTCTTGAAAGTTATAAAGGTAGCTTATATAAAAAAGAAGAGATTGAAAAGATATATAAGCCGGGAAGAAAGTCAGATATAAATAAGCTGATAAAAGAATATAATGAAAAGTATTTTCATAATAGGAAAATCACTGTAAATAATGTGGATGAAATTTTGGACAAGATTCTTATTGATTTACAGGATGAAATAGAGTTGTGTGAAAAAGAAATAAAGGATGAAGATGTTAAAAAAATTGAAATGTTTACATATCCGAATCATAATTTATATTGTGGGTTGAAAGAAATTGATAGTTTAGTAAAAGAACAAATTGTTGAATATTGGAGGAATATAGGAATAGAAACTTGGAAATGTGTAGATCAGAGTTTCTGTAACATGATTTTTTTGTGTTTACAAGGTTTGATAGACAAACATATTACTCAAAGGCATGTTCATTATAATAAAACGGATAAGCGAAGTATAGAATTTAGTTGCATTAAAGAAGTGCTGGATAGTGATGATTCTATAACAAGATGTGAGGAATATTATTTGTATAGGATTAAAGAAAAACTATTAATTTTATGCGAAGAATACCATAATTTTTGTGTTGATGAATGGGATACCGAGGAAGAAAGAGAAGTTTACTGTAAAAAATGTGAAGTACATGCTTTCTATGAAAAAGTATCCCAAATGTCAGAAGATAAAATTCGAGATCTAATACATGCTATCAATCCAAATATTCTAAAGAAAATAGATGATATGAATTGGGGAGATTATTGCAATGAAGATCGATATAGAAATCCGTTTTTTAAAGGATTAAGGGAGATAGATACTCTTTATGAAAAAGATAAGGATTATATTTCATATATTGATAAAGATAAAAAAATGAACCTATTAACTACTGTTGGAAATAATGAGGGAAGTAAAAAGGCATTGATGCGAGCGTGTGGAGCTATTGTGACAAATCCGGATTTGTATGAGATATTAATGGATTATGATTGCTTGATAAGCAAAGATTTAGAAGTAAATTCAATATACGAAGGGGCTGGGGATTATCTAAAGGACTTTAAAATTGAAGATAATCATATATACCATTGTAAAAATCTTAAAATGACATCTTTAGAGAACGCAATAGCAAATTTGATGGAGGAATAGTGGAATGATAAATATCATTAAAAGTGTACTGTTTGATTGTGGATATGAGGATGTTGTTCAAACAGAAATAGAATTTGAAAAATTAGAATATAAAATAGATATATTCAAAAATGAAGATGTTGGAAGTCAGGTTTTTATTGTTTTACAGACTTTAGAATCCCAATTAGTTTCTTTGTCTAGTATTAAAGATTTCATAATTGAAATCGCTAATTTTTTTAGAGAAAGTGATATATATTTACCGGATATGGATAAAAACACATCGTTGGTTTTTTGTGTTAAAAATGACATTAATTCAGAAAAATTAGATGCATTAAAAGTAAAGATAGAAGATGATCCATTTTATTTTAAATAATATGTATTTTCCTATAGTGAAGCAGAAGCGGATGAATTAAAAAAGTTATGTAAACAGCACAGACAAACTCCTAATGAACTTGTTCAAACATATATTCTGGATACAAATAATTTTAGCAGATTTAAAAAGAATGCAAGTAACGAAAAGGTATATAGATTGGTTTCGGAATTACTTATTAAAATTCCAGTTATTCCAATAAAGTTTAAAACACAGGGACAAATAAAAAGTGTACCTGATTTTTTGCAAGAGATACAGAAATGCAATGATGATGAAGTAGGAAAGCTAGATCGTATTATTCAAACATTGTGTGATTCTGAAAGGAATTTAGAACAGCCTGAGCTTATTGATAAAATATTGGAAGATTGGGGTTTTGTTAGTTTGGAGGATGAAAATGAATAACACAATAGCTATTAGTAGAATTTTTTTAGATAATTATAAACTGTTTGAAAACTTTACCTTAGAATTTAACAAGGGATTAAATATATTTGATGGACCTAATGGATATGGAAAAACGAGTCTTTTCGATGCAATTGAATTTTTAATTACAGGTGATATTAAGCGAGTGACAACATGTGAGGTTTTAGATGGAAAATACAAGTATCAAAAGGTGTTCTTTGCTAAGGATTATAAAAAAGATGTAATTATAAAAGCCGAGTTTATAAAAAATAGTGAGACATTTGTATTGGTAAAAAAAATAGAAGGGCATGAGGAAGCGAATAGTTCTACTGAAAACAATCCTAAAAAAATAAAAGAGGTTACGAAAACGTATTTAATCACAGATTTTGAAGATGTGGAGTATACGGATGATAATTTGATTGATTTAAAAGAATTAGAAGAAATGCAAAAAAAATTCTTAGGGGATACATCTCAGACGTTATATACTTTGCTATATTATATTCAGCAGGAAGATAGGCTTGATTATTTTAAAAATAATGAATCTGGTCGAATGGGCAGTATTAATTCATTATTTCAAATTGAGGATGAAAAACAAAAGCTTGTAAATATAAGACAGGCAAGAAAAAGGGTAGGAGAATTAACTGATTATTTGGAAAAACAGATAAAAGAAATAAAAAGTAGTTTATGTGATGATTTGGAAAATATTCCTGGCGCACAAGCAAAATATAAAAAACTGTTAAAAAGGGATATTGTATGGGATGTTGAGAATCCGGTTATTTCTACAAAAGAATCATTGGATCAGATATTACATATATTAGACGGAATTAGAGAAATTGTCTTAAACAGAGAAAATTTAAAAAATGATTTCAGAAATATTAAATATAATAACTTTTTGAATGATGAAATGTTAAAAACACGATTAAAGGCATATATCATTGTTGAGAAGATACAGGCTGATATAGAAAAATATATAGAAAAAAAGCAAAAGCTATTGTTTTTAAAAGATGAAGCGAGGAAAGTAAAGAAATTAGATTTTATAAATATAGAATATCGACAACTAGGAGGGTATGTAAATAAACCAGAGGTTTGTGAAAAATTAGTTCAAAAGGTTTTAGAGTATCGGCAGATTGAAAAGAATATTCACGAAACACAACAATCAATGAACGAATTAATTAGAATACGTGAACAGTTGATTAAAATTTCTGATGATGAAACGATTTTAGGGGAGGGGAAATGCCCTTATTGTGGTTATGATTGGAAAGAAAAGGAACAACTATCAAAGAATATTGAAAAAACAACCAAAGACGTGAATTCTCTGCTTGGAACAGCAGGAAAACAAATGAAGGATACTATTGATGAAATTCGTGAAATATTTATGAAAAACGTTTGGAGTAATGCAGAGTTACTGATTTCCGAGTTGGAGAAAGATGTTTTGCTTAGCTCTTTTATGGAATTTGAAGAAAGTGATATTATTGAAAAACATAAATACATAGAACAATTTTTAAAGAATAATGCTTTTGAAATTAATATGTCGAAAGAAAATTCTGTAGATAGTATTGAAAAGGATATTCAACAAATTCAAGATACTATAAAAGAAACGATATGTATTCTTCTAGAAGAATATTATCAGAAGAAGACTCAATATCAATTCGACACTGTTTTAACAGATTATTTCTTCTCAATAGGAGATATTGCAGAACTAAAGGAAACTGATATATCAGAAAAAGCGATATTTCTAAAATACAAATTTGCTTTACAAGAGAGGGAAAAGACAAAGCAAGTTGAACGGTTAAAACGTCAAAAGGAATGTCTTGAAAAAGAAGTTAGTAAAAAACTTAATCAATATATGAAAGATTGGAAGGCTAGTATTGATAAGTATCAAGGAAATATAATTTCGCAGATTGAAATTCCTTTTTACATTTACAGTGCTAGAATTTTACAATCTTATCAAGGAGGTCAAGGTATCCTCATTCGAGATAAAGATGGAAAAGAGGAATTGAATTCTATTAGATTTACGACTCCTAATGAGGAACATGATGTATTATATACTATGAGTTCTGGACAATTATCAGGTATTTTGTTAGCATTTTCGCTGGCATTACACAAAATTTTCGTAAATGAAGGATTGAACATAATGCTTATTGATGATCCGGTTCAATGCATGGATGATTTAAATATAGTTTCGTTTGTTGAGTTGATGAGAACAGAGTTCCCGGATATACAATTACTAATCTCTACACATGAAAATAGTTTTGCAGGATATATTTTATATAAATATAAGAAATATAGCTTGCCAGCTAAAAGATGTAATTTAAAAGAAATTAGTATGAGTCAAAATTAAGTATTATATTTAATGTTTATTTACAGCGATAAAAGCAGGAAGGAGATAGGATTAAATTGCAGAAATCAAAACGAATAAGGGCAGTAATATTCACTCAAATGTAAGGGTAAATAAAGACAGTATGCTGAGAGCAGCCAGAAATGGCTGCTTTTATCATGCTAAAAATTAAACGGAGGTATTAGTGTAACTTAACAGAATAAATGACAAAAAGGTATTTATGAGTGGGAACATCCGTGAGGGGGTGGGAAATGCCGGGAAACCCCGTGAAATATAGGGTTGTGGCGAATTTGAGAGGGAGAAAATAAAGCATCTTTGACAGCGATTTTGTGAATAGGCTGTTAAGATGCTTTTTTATATGTGTTTAAGGAAGGAGAACGGAGGAGAGTGCAAGGAAGCATTGATTTTATAGGGTTTCTGCGACTTTCCCCCGTTCTTTAAGGTTGTAATGATATTATACATTAGATTTTTGTGCTTGAAAATAGTGAAAGCGTTATAACGGGGCGTTATTGCGTTACTGATTTAGAATTAGAAACATGGGTAAGTACCGCAAAAGCTCCCATAAATAAAAGGTTTTTTGAAAGTAACGCTTGAAAAAATAGGCGTTACTTGTCAGCAGCAGTATCCGGCATGTGGGAGCCGGATTGGATAAAATCAATTCTACAAAATGGAGCTTTGGAATTGCATGTGTAGAATTGCCCTATTTTATAAGCTTTTAGCCCACTTTGGGGAAATGTTTCCCTGAAAAACAATTCTACAGTTTTTGGGTGACAAGTAACCCAAAAAAAGCAAAAAAATTATCCCACCATGTTACCTTTTTCTGTATCTGTCAATCCGGATGATTTTGCACTTGTCTCTCTTGCCTTTTGGGTCTTCCGTAGCTTCAGTTCCAATAGTCCTAAGAGCTCCTCTTGGTCATCTTCAGACAGTTCCCGGAAACCATCTAAAAGCTTTTTTTCGTTTCCGAAGATTTCTATATTCTTCGTTTCCGAAGATATTCCGGTCATAAGATATTCCATGCTACAATTCAAAGCTTGTGAAATTGAGAAAAATGCAATAGCAGATGGGACTCTGCTTCCGTTCTCAATCTGACTAAGTGCTCCGGATGTAATGCCACATTCACGGTGCATATCTGTTTGAGTAAGCCTTAATTCTTTTCTTCTCTCTCTGATTCTATTTCCAATACTATCCATACTAATATCCATGATACCTCACTTTCTGCGTAATCGAATAAAAATCACCGTATCCGAAGAAAAAGGCTTGACAATCTTCGGATACGAAGATATACTTATACTTGCAAGGGGGTTACTTGTAACCCAATAAGCATATCAAATTTCTAAGAAAATCTCAATAGCCGGAGTTCTCCGGCACAAAGAAAGTCACCCGGTTCAGGGTAGCAGAGAAATGAGAAAACAGGAGGAACGGAACGAGTGAAGAATGGGAAAGCCCCTACACGGGAGCAGAAAAAAATTATGAAGGCTCATGGACTGATACCGGAAAACTGGCTTGTAGTGAAAAACCTCCCTGATACTTTGGAGGTGGTAAGCCGGACAGCATTGAAAAAAGTCGGTCAGAAACCAAGGACAAAGATTGTATCAAAGAGCCTTTAATGTGAGGTGAGCAGATGGCAACAAAGCAGACGAGACTGACACCCTTTGGGAGGAAAGTCAGGAAAAGGCTCATAGACAAGAACATGACACAGGTGGAGCTTGCTGCTTTGCTTGGATGCAATAAGCAGTATATCCACAAGATTTTAGTCGGTGAGCGTAGTGGTAAGAAATACATTGAAGCAATATCAAGGATACTGGAAATTGAGATGGTGGCATGAAGGAGGTGAGATGATTGGCTGAAGCATATGTCACATTGGCTGAAGCGGCGGAGCTGGAAGGGGTCAAATATAAAACAATGGCACAGAGGCTGTCAAGAAAAAAACAGGCTTTTGAAACCAAGACCGAAAAGTCAGAAACGGGCGGAAAAGATGTGGTGCTTGTGGCAGTCTCCTCATTATCCAAACAGGCAAGGAACGCATGGAAGGAAAGGGAAAAGCTGAAATCCTTCACGGAAGGGGTTCCGGAAGGGCAGGAGACAGCAGAGCAGAAGCCGGAAGTACCATGGTATGTGAACATGGACATTGACTGGTACATTGAAAACTACAAGGAGAGATACTACAAGGCTGTGGAGCTTGGGAACGTGGTCAGGAAGTTCCTTCAGTATGACGAGGGAGACCGGACAAAGTACGCTGAAGAGTTCGCACAGAAGCACCTTGGGAAGGGGCAGAGGACTTTGTACCGATACACCAAGGCATACCTTGAGGCATCCGCATGGGCGGACAAGCTTCAGAAGGAGGAAGGGGCAGGGTATGAGTTCTTCAAGGTTCTCTGCCTATGCCGGAAGCCAAAGGAGACCGGATGCTTCCCAAGCATCAAGCCGGAGGTCAAGCAGGTCATCAAAAACATATGGTTCAATGAGGACTTTGCCCGGAACCAAGGCACCCGTGAGATGCTCTATGAGAAGCTGACAGCCATTGCAAACATCAACCTGACAGCCGGGATGCCGGAATGGGAGAAGATACCATCCTATCAGACGGTGGTGAGGTATATCAACTATCTCATGGAGGATGAGAACATGAGGAACGCCTACTTCCTTGCATCCCGTGGCACCCGTGAATACAAGAACAAGGTCATGGTGAAGGGGAGCCGGGATACCAAAGGGCTTCAGGTGATGCAGATAGTTATGGGTGATGAGCATACTTTTGACTGTTGGGTGAGCTATAAGCAGCCCAATGGCAAGGTCATAGCAATCAAGCCGCACTTGGCGGCATGGGTGGACATGCGGAGCAGGGTCATCATGGGTGATGTCCTCTGCAAGGATGCCAACTCCGACATCCTGAAGCAGAGCCTCCTCAAGATGATTTATTCAGAGCCGGGAGGGGTTCCGGAGTACCTCTACATAGACAATGGCAAGGACTATACAGCCAAGACCATGACGGGAAGAGACCGGAATGACCGGAGCGGCTTGAACTTTGACAATGAGACACAGGGCTTCTACAAGAGCATAGGCATCAAGGATGACCACCGGGCACTGCCTTATGAGCCATGGAGCAAAGGGCAGATAGAGCGGTTCTTCCGTACCGTCTGCAATAAGTTCACCCGTTGGATGAAATCCTACACGGGAACGCTTACGGGCTCCAAGACTTCTGACAAGGTGGAGAAGGACATCAAGCGGATGCTTGAGAGGGGAGAGCTCCTGACACTGGAAGAGTTCTATGAAAAGTGGCATGAGTGGCTTACAACGGTCTACATGCACACGGAGCACTCCGGGCTCAAGAAGATGGGGGAGACCTACAAAAAGCCTTATGACTGCTTTATGAATGAGGACAGGTACTTCAAGGCGGCACCGCCTAAGAGCTATGCAACCATGCTGATGATGAAGTCAGAAAACGTGCTTGTCCGCAACATAGGCATCACCAAATGGGGATATGAGTACCGCTCCGATGAGCTGTGTGACTATATCGGGCGGAAGGTTGACATCAAGTATGACCCGGATGACATGGCTGTCCTGTACGTCTTTGACCAGAAGGGCAAGCGTATCTGTGAGGCGTACTGTCAGGAACTCCTTCAGATAGCACCGAAGGTCACGCAGAAAGCCCTTGAGGAACACCTGAAGATGCAGAAGAGGCAGCAGAAGCGTGACAGGGAAAGGCTTGAGGAGGCAAGGAGACCGTTTGAGGAGCTCAATGAGCAGTATGTTGGCTTCAATGAGACAACTGGCGGCATTGACCTGATGATAGGCGGCAAGAAGCAGGAGAAGGCGGCAAAAGTCATAGCACTCCCGAAGGACAGAACCTATCAGCAGGGCTTCCGGGCGGAAAGCAGGGAAGAGGCTGAAGGGGACAGCGAATACATGAGCAGGCAGGCGGAGAACGCACTCAAGAAGCTTAGAGCGATAGGCGGATGACAGGAAGACAAGGTTAGGTTTTAGTGAAGGAAAAGGAAAGGAAGGTTGTAACTATGGAAGCATTGAATACCTACAAAGCGGAGAAGACACTGGCGGAGCAGATGAACGAGAGACTGGCGGAGCTGAAGATGACCAAGGCGGAGGCAGCCCTCAAGATGAACTACTCAAGGGCGGCACTTAGCCAATACCTCAACGGGAAGTATGCAAGTGACCCTACCGAACTGGAAAAGAAGGTCAGGGAGTTCCTTGAGGCATCCGGAGGGATGGAAGGCGGTCAGGCACCGGAGGGAGGCAAGGCAGGCATCCTCAAAAAGAAGGTAGAGTTTTTTGAGAGCCGGGATTTTGTGCAGACTATCGGAGTTTGTCAGGCATGTCAGGAGTATATGGGGCTTGGGATAATCGTTGGGAAGTCCGGTCAGGGAAAGACCCATGCCCTGAAGAAATATGCAGAGCTGCCGAGGGTGGCATACATTGAGTGTGATGACACCATGGCTTGCCGGGACTTGGTGGAAGCCATTGAAAACGGGATAGGGCTCCCTAGAGGGTATGGCGGAACGATATGGAAGAGGGTCAACCGTATCCGGGAGTTTTTCAATACCAATGAGGGCTTCCTGCTCATCATTGACGAGGCGGACAAGCTCATCAACAAGTACACACAGAAGAAGATGGAGATACTCCGGGGCATCTTTGACCAGTCGGATGTGGGCATTGTCATAGCCGGGGAGCCGAGGCTTGAGACGGAGCTGAAGGGCAACCTTGCCCGTTTTGCGAACCGGATGGACTTCTACTACAAGCTGAAGGGGCTGTCCAAGAATGAGGTGGCGGACTACCTTGAGGGCTATGAGGTCGAAGAGGCAGCCATGGGCGAGATGATAAGCCGGGCAACCAACACACAGAGCGGATGCTTCCGCCTGTTGGATAGGACACTCAACAACGTGCTCCGTATCCTGAAGCAGAAGGGCGAGACCCGGATAACCATGAAGATTGTGAGTGAGGCATCCGACATGATGATGCTTTAGGAAGGAGAGGGCGTATGAAGAAATTGGAGGTTGTTATCAAAGACGAGCAGGAGGAAGAGATGGGGCGTGAGATGCTGTCAGGCATCTATGGTGTCATTCAGAAATATGGGTGCATGGGCGTGTCTGTCCGGGCGGATACCATTACAGACCAAGGATGTATTCAGATACCGGAGTTCCTGAAGCGGAAGAAAGAGAGGAGAGGATAGCATGGCAGGGAACACATCACAGCCGAGCATCAAGAGGGTGTGGGGCATTGCAAAGAGCCCGGAGCTGAAGCTCACGGATGAGGAACTTCATCTCCTTGTACAGGCACACACGGGGAAGGACAGCATCAAGGCTCTCAACAAACGGGAGCTTCAGACGGTCATCCGGGTGCTTGGAGGCATGAAGGACTCCGTGAAGAAGTCAGAGCGTGGGAAGCACCGTGGAGGGAACACACCCACGGAGAACCAAAGGAAGAAGATATACAAGCTCACGCAGGAGCTTGGGTGGGACAAGCCTGCAAGGGTCAATGGCATGTGCCGGAAGATGTTCGGGGTCAGTGCGGTGGAGTGGCTTGACTATCAGCAGTGCTCCAAGCTGATTGAGGCACTCAAGAGCATGGTGAAGAGACAGGAGGAAAAGGAGGGGCAGGATGCAGGACTGCAAGCTGATTGTAACGGTCAGAAATGACAAGGTGAATTTTGAGGGTCAGGACATCAGCGTTAAGGAGCTGGCACAGATAGCAGGCTTCCTTCAGGTGTTTGTTGGCATGGAGGGGCTGAAGCGTGGATTAGACATGGATGATGTGAAGAACAACATGCTTGATATCCACCTTGCTGCCATGGAAACGCTTGAGGAGCAGCTCCGGGGCGGCACCCCTGACACGGATGGCAGTTAAGGAGAAGGAGGCGGAGAGGTTGAAAAAGATACAGTTTGTATGTGACAGGTGCGGAGCTGTCCTTGAGAAGACAGCTATCAAGATAATACCAAACGTAGTAGAGCTTGAGGGGGAAGACATCCTGCATCCGGTGGATGAAGCCACACATGGGATGCACTTCTGTGCAGCGTGTACGGATGCCCTCCTGAAGTTCCTGCTCCCTGAAAACAAGCCTCCACCAAAGCCAAAGGAAAAGCCTGCAAGGAGGAGAAGGCTTGATGCAGGCAGGGTGATGGCTCTCCATAATGCCGGATGGAGCAATGAGGACATAGCGGCTGACATCAGGGCAGAGCCGGAACAGGTCAGGCAATGTATCTACTATCAAAAGTACAAGAAAAAGAGTCCGTCAGGAGCGGACGGAGAGGAGCAGACATGAGCACAGCATATAAGAAGATGACAAGCCACGGGTCAATCAGCATCCCGGTGGCAATGCGGAGGGAGCTTGGCATTGAGCCAAAAGACCCTATGGTGGTGGAGGAGCATCAGGGGGAAATCAGGATAAGACCGTACACGCTCCGCTGTAACTTTTGCGGCGTGACGGACGGGGTGCAGGAGTTCCATGGGAAGGGTATCTGTGGAGCCTGTGCAGCAAAGGCATATCAGAAGTTAGGAGGACAGTAATGGGAGAGCAGACAACAAAGGCAATGAGCAATGAGCAGCTCATTGGGGCATGTGTGGAGCTTGACAGGGAGCAGAAGAGGAGCCGGGCTCTGATGAACAGCTACAAGGCGGAGCTTCAGGCAAGGGGCTTGGCTCTCATGGAAGACCACAATGTGAGGTATGTGAAGTTTTACGGTGGTGAGGGCAGTGCTGCCATCACGGACAGCATGAGCCTTGACATCCTGAACCCGGACAAGCTGAAGGAGCTTGTGGGTGAGGGGGTATACAGCATGAAGGTCAAGGAGGAGACCAAGAAGAGCTACAAGTTTGACAGCAAATTTGAGAAGGCTCTGAAGGCAATCTTTACAGGAGATTACACCTTTGAGACCACGCTTGCAGAGTTCCTTGATGAAATGAGCATCAAGCCGGACGAGAAGCAGAAGAAGCTCCTGCTGAAAAAGCTGAAGGGAGAGTTTGAGAAGGACAAGGAGACCCTCATCTCTGTCTTGGGTCAGGAAGGGCATGAGGTACCGGACTTTGATGTGGAGCTGTGGTACATCTACCGTATCAAGAACGGAGAGCTCATCCGGGCTTTTCTGCCGGAGGACATGATTGATGCAACCATAGAGGGCATCAGGAAGAGCATCTTGGTGGAGACCAAGACATCCATCACATTAGACTATGACACTGAAAAGGAGGAGTAACCATGGAAGAAAAGAAAGAGCTGTTTGATGCAGTGGCAACCGAAGAGGAAATCAATGAAGCAGATGGTCAGCCCATCTACCACGCAAACGAAGGCGAAGGCGAAGACAAGGAGGAATAATCATGGCAAAGAAAAAGATATGTATTGATGCCGGGCACTATGGCAAGTATAACAGGTCTCCGGTGGTGCCGGAATACTACGAGTCGGACATGGTGTGGAAGCTCCACCTGATGCAGAAGGAGATACTGGAAGGATATGGCTTTGAGGTCATCCTGACAAGGAGCAGTCAGGCTACAGACCGGGGGCTCTATGACCGTGGATATGCGGCAAAGGGATGTGTGCTCTTCATCAGTGACCACTCCAATGCCTGTGGTACGGAGAGCGTGGACTATCCAGTGGTGTACCGTGGCTATGACAACATTGGGAACTGTGACGGGCTTGCCCTGAAGCTTGCAAAGGTAATAGCCTCCACCATGGGGACGGTGCAGGCAGGAAGGACAGCCACAAGGAGGGGCTCATCCGGCGGAGAGTATTACGGGGTGCTTAGAGGAGCGAGGGCTGCCGGGCTGACAGACTACTATATTGTTGAGCACTCCTTCCACACCAATGCCAAGATGACAAGATGGCTGCTCAATGACTCCAACCTTAGAAAGCTTGCAGAGGCAGAGTGCAGGGTCATAGCAGAGCATTATGGGATGGACAGCGGCAAGGCAGAGGACAAGGGCAGCATGACCAAGATAACCGGGAAGGCGGAAGCCACAGCGGAGCAGATGGCGGCATACATCAAGGCGAAGAATGGCAGCGTTGCACAGAGCGTACTTGACATGATACCGCTGTACCTGTCCGAGGGAGAGGCGGAGAACATCCGGGGTGACATTGCCTTTGCACAGAGCTGTCTTGAGACGGGCAACTTCACCTTCTCCGGGAGTGCGGTGAAGCTCTCACAGAATAACTTCTGTGGTATGGGAGTGACCAAGAACGGGGAGACCGGGAACAGCTTCAGCACACCACAGCTTGGCATCCGGGCACAGGTGCAGCACCTCAAAGCATACGCCAACACCACGAAGCTGAAGCAGGACTGCATTGACCCACGCTTTGACCTTGTATCCCGTGGCTGTGCCCCGTATGTGGAGTACCTTGGAATACAGGAGAACCCGAAGGGCAAGGGATGGGCTGCCGGAGCAGGGTATGGCGGAAAGATACTGAAGATACTGGATGCCATCAAGGGAGCCGGGAACGGTCAGGCAGGAAGCGGCGGACAGGACTCCGGCAAGAAGCCGGATGACGAAGACAAGCAGCAGGCAGGCTTCACGCCATACCTCATCACTACCACCTGTGACGTGCTGAACATCCGCTCCGGAGCCGGAACCGGGCACAGCGTGGTGGGAGCCATCCGTGAGAAGGCAGGCAAGAAGAAC
>JAETQR010000147.1 GCA_021770615.1 Lachnospiraceae bacterium
TCCTGTCTTTGACAGTTAGTAGATTAAAAAATCGCTGTATCCCTTGTGTTTTCTGGGTTACAGCGATTTTTGCTGTTGTCACGAAGTATAGTAATTTATTCTTTCCCTTTACTTTTTTTCTGAATGGTTCTCATGCTGCTTTTGGTTATGAATTGATAATCTGTTCGGAAACCACAGACTTCATGGAGATCATCCGTGATAAGCTCTCGTCTGTATAGTGGGATAAATCCCTGTTCTTGTATTTCGGCGAAATTCATTGCTTTTAGCGTATCTAATAATTCTTCGCAGGTGTACTTATAATCCAGTTTTTTCTCCAGAAAACGATAGAGTGTTAATGCGAGAAAACAAATCAGGAAATGTGCTTTGATCCGGTTTTCATCTTGTAAATAAACAGGTCTTGCAGAAAAATCCGTTTTCATGATCCGGAAACATTCCTCTATCTGCCATCTGCCCTCACTGACTTTCAGGATGTCACTGACATCATCATCCAAAAGGTCTGTGCATACTGCATAGAGTCCGTCGTACTGAGCCTCGTCAGAAATCTTCCCCTCATCCAGATAATGTTGGATATCAGCAGCTTCTCCTTCTTCTGTAACTGCTATTTTTCCAATAAACCGGGCCGGGTCATTGGGATTTTTCCGATTCTTTTTGGATTTCCCTGAATCCAGCATCTTTTGTGCCCGCTCTACTTGTTTGTCACGGATAGATTTCTGATAAAGTGCATATTTCGGGGAATACGTAATGATCAGGCGCTGGTGTAGTTTCTTTGTAGTATAGGGTTCGTCCTTGTAATAAAGCCCTTTGTCATTCTCAGAAAGCTTTGTGATATCGACAGGAGCGTCATCCGATACTCTCTTAAAGCCCTGCGGACTTAACGCCCATTCTTTTTCTTCTTTTTTCAGCTTTTTGATGGATTGGGTTACGATATAAGCCCGTTCTCCCATGTGGTTGTATTCCCGGATGGATTCAGAACCCAGTCCGGCATCACTGCAATAAATGAATTTCTGACATCCGAAATCTCCAAGGACTTTCTTTTCTAATGGCTTCAGGGATGTCTGTTCATTTGCATTTCCCGGAAAGAGTGAGAAAGCAAGGGGGATTCCATCCCCGTCCATAAACAGCCCCATTTGAATGATAGGGTTTGGTCTGTGTTCTTTACTTTTTCCGTATTTTTTGGTGCCATCTTCCTGTTCAATTTCGAAGTAATAATTCGAGCAGTCATAATAAAGGATCTTGTCATTTCTCTTTCCAAGATAATGGCTGTTTTTATAGACTTCTGCCTGGATGAGGTCACATTCAGCCCCAAGGACATCCAATGCTCGATACACATCATGGAGTCCGTAGGAAGGTTTCTCTAAAAACTCAGATGCAGCCTTGTAAGAAGAACGCTTACTGCAAGGTTCCAGAATCCTTGTATAGATCAAGTCAGAAAGAAT
>JAETQR010000065.1 GCA_021770615.1 Lachnospiraceae bacterium
CTTTTGAATTATCCCTCATGACAAGGGTTCCAGGGGTTTGGGGGTGGAAGACCCCCAAGGGTTTCTGGATAAATTAATTTGCTTGAAACTAGATCAAATAGTGTGACGTTCTACAAGAAAGCAAACGTTGCAAAACCGTTCGTATCTTAAAAACTCCAAAAACTGATAGTAGCGTAAGAAAAATCTTCTTACCAAAGAGTGTGGCAATGATGCTGATAGACTGGAAAAACTCTCAGAAGGAAATCAAAGAAGTTCTGGGGGAAGAATATCAGGATTATGGACTGATCATGGCAACTTCTTATGGACTTCCTGTCAGTGGATCTTTTTTGAGAAAGGGATTAAAAAAGCTGATTGAAGAACACGATCTTCCGCCTGTTGTGTTTCACAGCATAAGACACACCAGTGTTACTTACAAATTGAAACTCAATGGCGGAGATATCAAAGCTGTTCAGGGTGATTCCGGTCATGCTCAGGTTAATATGATCACAGATGTTTACTCTCATATCATAGATGATGACAGAAGAAGGAATGCGGAATTGTTTGAAGATGCTTTCTATAATAAAAAGAACTTAGATCCGCAGATCCATGAAGCACCGGCTGGTAATACAGTGCAGGTGCCGGAAGGGGTGGATGCAGAGCTACTTTCAAAAGTATTATCTAATCCTGAAATGGCTGCTCTTCTATCCTCTCTTGCAAAGAGTATGCAAAAATAGTTGTGGACGAAAGTTCTTAACAAATTGGTATTCTTATAGTATAATGAATCTGTAAAAAGAATGATTCGAAAAATTGAATATTGTTTCACCATTTCCGTTTTGTCAGAGGTTTCCGGTGATCGATATTTATGCCTTCGAACTTTCTTGTGAACATTCCCCAAATGGTGGCGAATACCAAAGGTTTGCTAACAAAAAGGGGTGTACAGCTAATAACAAAGAATTACAAGGATTGTCTCGGACGGGATTCGGAACCGAAAAAAGCCTTGATTTTACTTGACTTAGGAGCACTTCGCTTGACTGTGTTTGACACCGTAGCGTGGTGCTCCTAAGCGGTAGGCCGGAGGTTCAAATCCTCTTAGCGACGTCTAAAGAAATGCCGAGAATACTGGAATTGCCAGAGTTCTCGGTATTTTACTATATCTGAATTTGCTAATCAAAATGGCATTTCTGCTAATGTCCGAATGAAAGCAAAGGAAAGAGCCTTTTCCTATGACAAAATCGGCAAAGCAGCCGAAATCTATAGACTAATTAATATTTGATTTTTCTTTAATAAAGTGATATATAATTCTGAGTACCTTTCATTCCGTAAAGACATTCCCGCTATTCATAATAGAAAATTCCACTAAAGCAAGAATCGATATGTATAATATTGTTCAGACTGAAATTAATTTGCCAGTTGGAACAGTAGAACAGCTTAAAAACCTTTACCAACTTTGTTGTGGTTTTTCAGCACATCCGGCTCATTCAAAATGGTGGGATTTTAGTGAAATTTATGAAAGTCATATTGAAGAGATATTGAGATGCTTGTGGAATGGAAGAAGGGACAGGATAAGATCAAGGAAACTCTGATTCCATAGCCTTCGTCATACCAGTGTTACCTACAAGCTGAAGTTAAATGGCGGTGACATCAAGGCGGTACAGGGAGACCCGGAGATGGCAGCACTTTTATCTACTTTGGCCAAGTCATTGGAGAGTAAATAAAGGGAAAAATACTCTCTTTTCATTTGCGTCGAAATGGTGGCCAAGATGGCGACCAATAGTTTTGTTGGATCAAACTTGAGATGATATTATACCTGTTATACCCTTGATAAAATGAATAAATATGGGTATAATGGGTATAACAAGTTTGGGAGGTGTTACTCATGAGTCAGGAAGAATTAATGAATGCAATTGCCGAGATTGAACGGGAAATTGCCATATTGCCCGAAGGTAGCATCACAAAAAAGAAGATTAGAGATAAAGAATACTATTATCATCGAATCACCAGGAATGGTAAGCGTGTAGAAAAATATATTGATTTTAAAGATGTTGCAGAACTTAAAGATAGGATTGATCGGCGAAAGAAACTGGAAAAAGATCTCAAAGAATTGAAAAAACAAATTATTCCTGAGAAGGCAACCACAAAAGAAGAATATCTGGAGTTTAAGACAACTGTAAGAACAGGCAGTCGTCTTCGCGCGCAGATTGCTGTGACGAAGAAATATAAGAAGAGAGAATGTATTCGTGAACTGCGAGATTATGTTTTCGGCAGTCAGACAGATAAAGTGTTTGTAATCTATGGCCTTCGAAGGACCGGTAAGACAACGATGATTCGTCAGATTCTTACAGAGTTACCTGAAACTGAATTTCGTAAGGCTGCCTTTATCCAGGTGAGATCCAGAGATACTCTGGAAGATATTGATGAGGATCTAAGGCTGCTGGAGACAAAAGGTTTCAAGTATGTATTTATTGATGAGGTAACACTCATGGAGGACTTCATCGAAGGTGCAGCACTCTTCTCAGATATATATGCCAGCAGTGGAATGAAGATCGTTTTATCGGGAACGGATTCTTTGGGGTTTGCCTTCTCAAAAGAGGAACAGCTGTATGATCGATGTATTATGATGCATACAACATTCATCCCGTATCGTGAATTCGAGGAGGTTCTCGGAATCAAAGGAATTGATGAGTATATCCGTTATGGTGGAACCATGAGTTTAAGCGGTGCAAATTACAATGAAGATGCTATCTTTGCTTCAGCCAGAAGTGCGGAAGAATATATTGATACAGCGATTGCAAAAAACATCCAGCATTCTCTTAAGATGTATGAATATGGTGGACATTTCCGCTCATTATTGGATCTGTATGAAAAGGGAGAACTGACGAATGCAATTAATCGTGTAGTTGAAAACATCAATCACAGCTTCACGCGAAGGGTTGTTGAAAGGACATTCAAGTCGCATGATATTGCTGTTACGGCATCAAATCTGCTTAGAGACAGGGAAGCGCCTATTAATATCAAAGCACATATGGATCTGGATGCAGTGACTCGTGGTATGATGCAGATGCTCGATATTCTGAACAAGGAAGAGCAAAGCATTCAGATTGAAGATCATCACATGGTACAGATTGAGGAATACCTTTCCTTGTTGGATCTGATTATGAAGATTGATCTGGAATCATTGCCGGAAGTCAACCGAAAAGAAAGTGTGACAGTAATCACTCAGCCAGGTATGCGATATGCGCAGGCCAATGCAATTGTGTCTAATCTTCTTCTCGATGCAAAGTTCAGTGAATTATCGCTGGTTGAAAGACAGAGAATCCTGGATAGATTGCTTAGCGAGATCCGTGGAAGAATGATGGAAGATATTGTTTTACTGGAAACGAAAATCGCTCATCCGGAGAAAAAGGTATTCAAGCTTCAATTCACAGTCGGAGAGTTCGATATGGTAGTTTTTGACCCAAAGGAACTTAACTGCAAGATCTACGAAGTGAAGTACAGTAATGAACAGGTTCCAGAACAGAGCCGACATTTGAAAGACGAGGAAAAATGTGCTATGACAAGCCATCGCTATGGAGAAATTACAGGAAAATATGTCATTTATCGTGGTGAAAGTGGTAGTCTGGATGGTATTCAATATCTGAATGTAGAGGAATATCTAAAGTCATTATAATTTTCTGTATTTCGTCCAGAGAAAATCTTGTGGATGTTCAGAAAGGAATGAAGATATGGCCGATATCAGATATATTTCAACAAAAGAAGCCGCCGGGATCATGGGCTTATCAACCAGAAGAGTAGTAGGATTATGCAATGCTGGAAAATTGGAAGGTGTTTTGAGAAAAGGTCGCAATTGGATGGTTCCGAAGGAGACTGTATATGCTTACATTGGCACTGAAAAACCTAAAGCGGGAAATGGAGAGATCCTTTCTTGCGCAGTTGGGAATACATCTTACATGGATGTGGTAAAGAACAGTTATTATGTAGATAAAACGCTTCTAATCCGTGATTTGATTGCGGTGAAAAATATCAGAAGATGCAAGGTGCATTTCCGGTGATTTCCATCACTTTCAAGAATGCAAAGTTTTCGGATTGGGCTAGTACTTATGCGGCAATTAAAAATGTGATTTGATCCCATCGACATAAATTTGATATGCTCTGTCCGGTGATTATGACGGAATTATTCTGGATATTATGATGCCGAAGCAGGACGGGATCGAGGTCCTTTCCGCTCTGCGGAAAAATGGATGCAACACGCCTGTTTTATTGCTGACCGCAAAGACACAGGTGAATGACCGCATCCAATCAATATGGATGCCATACAATCGGCCCGCTTTTTTATGGTATGCACGGATCAATACGGCAATGTATTGAATGTTAACATTGATCAAATATCATCAGTCAGCACAGAGCAGGCAATGGAATACGCTGAGCAGATCACGGGCAATGCCGGAAAGATCGGCGACTATAAATATGAAGTTAAGCAACTTGGAGAAGAACGTTTGATTTTTTTCTTGGATACATCCCGACAGTTTTGGACATTTGCAATGGTTCTTAGCATTTCCGCTGTTATTGCCTTTATCTGCTGGCTTATTATTCTTTTGTTTGTGATCCTTCTTTCCGGACGGGTAGTACGCTCTATCCTTGCGGGTATGGAGAAGCAGAAGCAGTTCATTACCAATGCCGGGCATGAGCTGAAAACACCTCTTGCTATTATTCAAACTAACAATGATGCGTCCACACTTATTTACGGAGAAAACAAATACAGCAGAAACATCCGGCTTCAAATCCAGAGGCTGAATGTGCTGATGACAAATCTTCTGACACTTGCCAGACTGGACGAGGAAACAAAGCTGCCCACAGAGCGGGTTGATATCAGCAAGTTGATATGTGAGCTGTTATTAACTTATGAAGATACTATGGCAGAGAAACAAATTTTGCTGTCCACAAAGATTCAGTCCCATATTTTCCTGCAGGTACACAGGGATACGTTTTCCCAGATGATCTCAATTCTGCTGGACAATGCGGTTAAGTACACACCAGAGGGCGGGGAGATTTGTTTTTCCGTGACCCATGAGAGCGGACATGTTGAGATCGCGGACAAAACACCTGCGAAGCCTCCGTCAATTCTGACCCGGAACGGTTCTTTGAACGGTTTTACCGGGGGAACAGTGCCAGAACGCAGGACAGCACAACCTCCGGGTATGGAATCGGCCTTTCCGCTGCCCGCACCATTGCGGAAACTTTCGGTGGAAAGCTGAAAGCAGAATATCCAAAAGTCGGGATCCTCCGCTTCACCGCCCGCTTTTAATGTACTTTGTCCATCAGTGATGACTGACAGGATATGTTAATTTCATAAAATGTTCATAGACCTTCCCGAAAATATTCACAAACGGGGAGGTTTTTCTAATGTTGCTCACAGGTTGATTTTTTATAATGGTGCACAGAAAGGAGGAATGCTGCTTGCAATTCAGACATGAAGTAAAGCATGAGATCAGCAGCCTGGATATGTATATCTTACGACAAAGGCTGAAAACGGTTATGATGCCGGACAGCCATGCCAGAGGCGGACGGTATGAAGTCCGCAGCCTGTATTTCGACAATCTGGATGATAAAGCTCTGCGGGAAAAGCTGGATGGTGTGAGTATCCGGGAAAAATACAGGATTCGTTTGTATAATAACGACCCTTCCGTTATTCATTTGGAGCGAAAATTCAAACAAGGCGGGCTGGGCTATAAGGAGTTGGCGCTGCTGACAGAAAAACAGGCGAAGCAAATTGTGGGTGGCGACATTCGCTGGATGGCGGAAAGCGCCGACGAGGTGATCCTGGGTTTTTATTCCCGGATTCGAGGCGAAAGTCTGGCGGCAAAGGTAATTGTGGATTATACACGGGAGCCATTTGTATTCGCTCCTGGTAATGTCCGTGTGACACTGGACTACAATATTCGTACTGCGCTTCGCTGCACCGATTTCTTAAATACCAGATGCACCACCGTTCCTGTTCCGGATTCGCCCTGTATTCTGGAGGTGAAATGGGACAATTTTCTGCCCGATGTGGTTCGCGGCATGGTGCAGCTTGGAGACAGGCACCGCACTGCTTTTTCAAAATATGCAGCCTGTCGGATGTATGATTAAAAAATTGAAACATAAGGAGAATACTAACTATGACGTTTAACGACATCTTTAAATCTAGTTTTTTGGAGAATGTGTCCTCCATCAGCGTCCTTGACATGATCTTGACAATCATGTTGTCTTTTTGCATTGGATTGTTTATTTTTCTCGTTTACAAAAAAACCTACCGTGGGGTCATGTATTCCGCTGGCTTCGGCACAACACTGATTGCTTTGACCATGATTACAGCGACCGTTATTCTTGCCGTGACTTCTAATGTTGTCCTGTCCCTTGGTATGGTGGGTGCACTGTCTATTGTCCGTTTCCGTACCGCTATTAAAGACCCGCTTGATATTGCATTTCTGTTCTGGTCCATTGGCGCCGGCATTATTCTGGCAGCAGGAATGATTCCGCTGGCAGTTATCGCAAGTGTCTGCATCGGCATAATTCTTCTGGTATTTGTAAACAGGGATTGTTTCTTACAACGGTGATTATATGGGGTAAATTATGTCAGGAAGCAAATATTTTGATCGTATTGCCATAATTGCCACGGTTTTAATACTGGTTTTGACCATTTTGTTTATGAATGGAGCAGCGTTTGGCATTGAGGCAATGGCGCATACCATGGGATACGAAGACCGATTATTTGATAATACAAAAGTTCATACCGTTGATATTGTTATGGACGACTGGGATGGATTTATTGCCAGTGCCGCCAGTGAAGAATACTATACGGCCAATGTGGTGATTGACGGTGAATCTTATAAAAATGTGGGGGTTCGAGCGAAAGGAAATACCTCATTGTCTACGGTGGCATCCCTCGACAGTGAACGATACGGTTTCAAAATTGAGTTTGACCATTACGACAGCACCGAATCCTATCACGGACTGGATAAGCTGAGTCTGAACAATCTGATTCAGGATTCTACCATGATGAAGGACTATCTGACCTACACCATGATGAACGAATTCGGTGTAAATTCGTCCTTGTGCAGTTACGTTTATATCACAGTCAACGGTGAGGACTGGGGACTGTATCTGGCCGTGGAGGGGGTAGAGGAATCGTTTTTGGAGCGCAATTATGGTTCTGATTACGGCGAACTTTACAAGCCTGACAGCATGAGCTTTGGTGGCGGCCGGGGCAACGGCAAGGATTTTGACATGGGAGACTTCGATTTTGATTCCAAAGAAGCCCCAACAGGTCCCCCGGAAGATTTCGAGCCATCTTCCATGTCCGGCGGCAGTGAGGGAGAAAACGGCGAATTCAGTTTTGGCGGTGTATCAGGAAGGGGATCTTCTGATGTAAAACTGCAGTATATTGACGATGAGCCGGACAGCTACTCTAACATCTGGAACAACGCCAAAACTGACATTACAACGGCCGACCAGGATCGTTTGATCGAGTCGTTGGAAAAGTTGTCAAGCGGTGAGGATATGGAATCTGTTGTGGATATAGAACAGGTGATCCGTTATTTTGTAGTTCATAACTTTGTCTGCAACGACGACAGCTATACCGGCATGATGGTTCATAACTATTACCTTTATGAGAAAGACAGTCAGCTTGCCATGATCCCGTGGGACTATAATCTCGGTTTTGGCACGTTTAGCGCCGGGAATGCGACAAGTACAGTCAATACGCCAATTGACAGCCCGGTATCCGGTGGTTCTTCTGACAGACCTATGCTGAATTGGATTTTTGAAAGCGAAGGATACACAGCTCTGTATCACCAGTATTTTGCGGAATTACTGAATTGTGTTGATATTCAGGGTATCATCGACAATGCCTATAATCTGATTAAGGCCTATGTGGCAAAAGATCCCACAGCTTTTTATACCTATGAGGAGTTTGAATCAGGCATCGAAACTCTTCGTCAGTTTTGCAGTCTGCGCAGTGAAAGCATTTCCATGCAGCTTGAGAGCGGAGAGACTACGGAGAATATGAACTATGTGGATGCTTCGGCTATTACCCTTTCCGACATGGGTTCCATGAACGGCGGTATGGGAGGCTTCGGCGGTGATACGCCCGGCAGACCGGAAAATAAAGAAATGCCGGATGATTTTGATGGCAAGTTCCCCGGACAATCCCCTGATGACCAAAAAGAAACCGCACCGCCCGATGATCCGGGGACAGTAGCTGCGGCTCCATCTGATCTTGGCGGCTGGATTTGGATTGGCATTTCGGTGTCGATACTTGCCGTCGGCCTGATCGTGGCAAAGAGGTATAAAAGTTGATTTCTTTTTTGACTGCTTCTAACTGCTCGTCAGAGCACACTACCCTGGAATCTCTCGATCAGTTTTTGCGGAATATTCAGTCCATCGCGCAGAAAGGCGTTGGCATTTTCATATTGAACATCCATGGCCGAAAAAGCGGCGTTCAAATATTCTTCTTTTGCCAGGAAAATATCCCGTATTGTTTCAGCTTCTGTTTTGGTTTTTCCGGCTGAGAGCATCATTTGATAGTATCTTTCGGCCTTGGCTGCATTTACGCGATTTGTCAGCAGATAATCTTCCATAATTATGCTGCGCGTTACTCCGAGGGCCAGGAGTAACACCGCTGAAAGTAGTCCGCAGCGGTCCTTCCCCTCGGTACAATGCCATAAAACACTACCTTTTGAAAAATCGTGCTCCATTACACATCTTGCCGCCGTGCCAAGATTTTCCCGGCAGGATGGATCGGCCATCATTTTGTAATACAGCTGTTCCATCTTTGGGACAACCGCCAAAAGCTGTTCGCTGCTGCTCCCCTTTTCATGAGAGATCCCTGCAACGCTTTCATCAAAAATAGGGATTGGAAGATAATCCACAGATGCAATGGGCACATCCGGCATTTCATTTCGCTCCGTTTCTGTACGAAGATCAATGATTTTTGAAAGATGGTATTTTTCTTTCAGGATATTTCTGTCTGCTTCCGCTGCATTTGACAGGTTTGCGGAACGAATCAGAAGCCCTGAAGAAACGATGCAACCTTGTGCCGTGCGCAGCCCGCCCATATCCCGGGCATTTGATATTTTTTCAAAAGAAATATTTCTATCGGTCATTTTACTGATTTCCTTTCAAAGATATAAGAATTCTGTTTGCAGTCAAGTACATTTTAACACGATATCTCAAAACAGGCCAGAATCACAATTGAAAAACCTTGCTATGGTAAAAATACTATCTTGACAGACTGTTTGTACACAAAGATTATCAAAGAAAAGGTGTTGCTTCTGCTATATGTGATGAGTTGGAGCAGGAGGTCACCGGAGATAAGATAGTTACGCACGCATCCATTACGGCTAAACCGTTCTTTGACCAAAGAGGGTATAGAACAGTTAAGGAACAGCAAGTTATAAGAAATGGAATTTCTTTGACGAATTATATTATGGAGAAATAAACTGGAATTTCATCTCATTCCTATTATCATCCCGAGAATATATGGGACAAGCCAGATTACCCAGACAGCAATGCTAAGTCTGTGAAAATTTTTTGCTGAAGCTTCATCCTTTTTCATCAGAACGGTCGTAGCCCACACTGCATGCACGATCATTAAAATAATAGCAAGTGCACCCGTTACGCCATGCAGTGATAATTTTCCTGAAAACATAGACTGCTTTGCGATCCGCCCCATTAAAATGGTACCTGTTGTATCCATGCAAAGTCCAAGCCAGAAAAAAATTAAATGAATTTTTTTCAACTGTTTGCTTCGATGTTCCGACCATACGCCGATTGTGTAAAAAACTAAAGCTAATGTTATTGTAATAATTGCAGTTATTAATATTCCCGTCATTTTAAACACTCCATGATCTCTAATTTTTCAGTAAAAGGGGGGCAGACCGCACGGTAGGTCTCCCCTATAAACTTTTTCCCAATTCATACGCCTGTTTTGGATATTCCGAATTTATGATATCATCAAGTACATAACAGGCTTTGGCAGAAACGATACCAGCATTTTCCCACTCCAGATATTTTACCATGCCCTTATAGGAAGTGATGGCGCCCTCGGCAGATTCTTCCGTCTCATCACCATATGTAAGCATCAGGATTGCTTTTTTATCCGCGCCCTTTAATGAAGAATTATTTGCATAAAACCGGTCGATCACTGTTTTTATTTGAGCATTCATATCATAATAGTAAATAGGTGAAACAAACACAATTGTTTCAGCTTTTAAAAGCTCCGGATTTAATTCTTGCATATCGTCCTTAAATACACAGATCTGTTCATTTTCCTGACAGGAATCACATCCGATACAAGGATGTATGCTCTTAAATGCCGCGTCAAAACGATAGATTGTATGTCCTGCCTCTTTGGCTCCCTTGATAAAAGCTTCTGCTAAATAAGCGGATGTTCCTTTTTTGTGTGCGCTTCCGGTAATTACTAAGATATTCATCTTATGATTCCTCCAATTCTATTTTTATCATTTACATATGTCGTTCTTATTGTAACATGAAACCAAAGAACAATGTGAAATAAGATTTTAAAATATTTTTTGTAAAAGTTCTCGGATGTTGGAATTCCAACAGACATTCTTCTGTCAGTATAATAAAATAAGTTCGAAACATTAAGTGCAGAAAAGATCAGGAGGGAATGCAATGATTCGTAAAATTATCCAAATAGATGAAGAAAAATGTAACGGGTGTGGAGCCTGTGCTTCTGCCTGTCATGAGGGAGCCATTGGTATGGTAGGCGGTAAGGCAAAGCTGCTTAGAGATGACTACTGCGATGGTCTGGGAGACTGCCTTCCAACTTGTCCTACAGGAGCAATCTCATTTGTTGAGAGAGAGGCGGCCGCTTATGATGAAGCAGCAGTTCAGGCCGCAAAAACAAAAATAGGATCCGAACTTCGGCAATGGCCGGTTCAGATAAAACTGGCACCTGTGAATGCTCCATGGTTTGATGGCGCAAAGCTCCTGGTAGCTGCTGATTGTACAGCTTATGCCTATGCCAATTTTCATCAGGATTTTATCAAAGGACATATCACATTGATCGGATGTCCTAAACTGGATGCAGTGGATTATGCTGTCAAATTGACTGACATTATCCGTAATAATGATATCCGCAGTGTCACAGTGGTACGGATGGAGGTGCCCTGCTGCGGGGGGATAGAAAATGCCGTAAAAACAGCGTTGCAGGATAGCGGGAAATTGATTCCGTGGAATGTGGTGACGATTGCAATTGACGGAAGTAAGATAGAAAGAGTGTAGGGGCGAATGTAGTGGGCAATAATATGTCAGACACTGATAAATAATAAAAATGCAATGGAGGGTATCAAAATGTATAAGAATATTGAAAAACAGGTAAGCCTGAAATTAAAAGATTTGGTGGATTATCAAAAGGGACAGGTAGTCAGCAAAACGCTGGTACAGAATGAACAGCTTAGTATGACGATTTTTTCCTTTGACAAAGGTGAAGAAATTTCAACGCATGCATCTGGCGGTGATGCCATGGTTACAGTGCTGGAAGGTACTGGCAGGTTTACTGTGGGTGGAGAGGTGTTTATTTTGAATGAGGGGGAAACTCTTATTATGCCGAAGGACATCCCTCATGCGGTATATGGAGAGGAGCAATTTAAGATGCAGCTTACGGTTTCTTTTTAAATATAACCAAGAGTATAAACAACAAACGCCGGTGTCAATGCAGGTTTTGATACTGGCGTTTATCTATGCTATCGTTTTTTTGTAATTGGTGCCCCATTCAACCATAGAATCAAGGATGGGTTTGAGAGTCTTGCCCAGATCACTTAATGCATATTCTACTCTGGGTGGAACCTCTGGATAAATGGTTCGGGTTATCAGACCATCTTTTTCCATTGATCTTAAGCTGTCAGTAAGAACTTTCTGACTGACCCCTTCTAAATCTTTCTTTAACTCATTGAAACGCCAGGGTCTCTGTAACAGATTTCTGATGATGAGAAGCTTCCATTTACTTCCGATGAGGGAAACAGTAGTTGCAACGGGGCATTCCGGCAATTCATCTTTTGTCAGCATAATATCAACTCCTATATTAGATAAATATTTCGTGTTACAACAGATTATAATGCAACGTAAATAATGCTGTCAATTAGTTACAAAAAGGTGACCTGGGTTATATTTTTGTGCCTATGTAATAAAAAAGTGCGTACTTTTTTAATATGGTCATTCTTGTTATCGTAAAGATGCAACAGGGCACAGGCCCACAAAATCTTTTATCACAGGAGGTAGCAAAAATGGCATTATCAAACATTTCAGGATGGAACGAGAGCAGGCAGACGAGCGCAGCATGCGGGACAGCATGCGGGGCATCTGACAAGCCGGAAGAAAAACCGGCGGCATGCGGAACAGCATGCGGGGCATCTGACAAGCCGGAGGAACAGCCGGCGGCATGCGGAACAGCATGCGGGGCATCTGACAAATAGGAACTAAGCAAAAGGGAGAAGGAGGCTGGATAGGATGAGTCAGTATTTTGCTTTTCAATGGCATATCACAGATGAATGTGATCAGCGCTGCAAACATTGTTATATTTTTTCAGGACAGGGTTGTAAAGACTTAAAAAGTTCGACATGGAAACAGATGCAGGAAGTAGTCGCTAATTGCGAAGATTTTTGCAAAGTTTACCATAGGGCGCCATATTTTTATATTACTGGCGGCGATCCTATCCTTCATCCGGACTTCTGGAAATTAATGGTATTGTTAAAAAGTAAGGATATTCCATTTACCCTTATGGGAAATCCATTTCATTTGAATGACGAAATCTGCAGAATGCTTAAAGTTTGTGGATGTGAGAAATATCAGATGTCCCTGAATGGAATGAGAGAGACACATGATTGGTTCAGAAAACCGGGGAGTTTTGACCTGACTTTGGAAAAAGTCGGCTGCCTGAATCGTGCCGGCATTAAAAGTATTATTATGAGTACCGTTTCAAAAACAAATATGAATGAGATACCGGATCTTATCGACACGGTTGTAAAAGCGAAAGTTAAGGTCTTTGCATTTTCCCGTTATGTGCCGACCGGCGGAGAAGTAGATACCAGTATGACACCGCAGGAGTACAGAAATCTTCTGGAAATCTGCGATGCGAAATATAAGGTATATGAAGCAGCAGGATGTGAAACTTATTTTAATAAAAAAGATCACTTATGGACTTTATATGAATATGAGACAGGGCAGTTTAAGCTGCCCGCAAATGCAAAAGAAGGAGTGATCTATAGTGGCTGCAACTGTGGCAATTGCCATATCACGATTTCTTCTAACGGCGATGTGATGGCATGCAGAAGAGCTACCGACAGTAAGGTGGCAAATGTGTTTGAAGACAGACTGGCAGACATATGGGTCTGTCAGATGGAGCAGTATAGAGATTATGATAAATTTGAAAAATGCGGTAAGTGTGAGCTGAAAGCGTGGTGCAGAGGATGTCCTGCAGTTGCAGATGGAACAAACGGTAATTTTTATGGAGCGGATCCTCAGTGCTGGAAAACAAAGAATGATATTACGGGGGAGAGACTGATTTGCTGAAAGCACAGGATATATTGACGGTGAAGAACCAACCGGAAGACCAAGAAAGCCGGGCAGGATTAAGATTGTAGAATAGATAACTCGTGTACCTAAATAAGCGTACCCGAAGTACCCGAACAGAGGGAAATGACTGTTGGGGGACAGTATAACTCGTGTACTTTCCCCATAGTACCCGAAGTACCCGAACAG
>JAETQR010000066.1 GCA_021770615.1 Lachnospiraceae bacterium
GTTTCTCTTTTTGTTTGCCATAGTAAAAGGCCTCCTTTGATAATTTGATTTTATCATAGAAGACCTTTTTGGAATACAGCTATTCTTTTTTTACAGAGATTTTTTCATAGTCCCATGGAAAATGCCAATATGCCATATGTATCAACCACATATAATATATTTTTATCGATATAAAATGTATTCCAGTTAAAATCGGATCCATCCATATATTCCATATTATTTTCGTAAATACCGTTTTTTTGATATACCTCTTTCCACTTTTTGTCGACAGGGTTATTTTTGAGTTTGACATATTTTCCCTGCCTGCGGTTCCATTTTCTATGTATTTTGCTGTTGCTTTTTTCTTTCATGTATTTCATCCCCCTTCATTTGTGGATATTGTAACACAACCCGCGATGTAATAAATACGGATCCATAAGTAAAAAAACAGTGCAGAAAACCCGATTTGCAGTTTGACCTTCTTATGCAATCGTGGTAAAATAAAGTCCGAATGGATTGAAATCATATGCAGAAAAGAGGATTTTATGGATAAGGAAAAGATCAAACAGGCGGTTTCTTTGTTTTTGGAAGGAATCGGTGAGGATAAAGACAGGGAAGGGCTGAGAGAGACACCGGCGCGGATCGCTCAGATGTGTGAAGAATTGTTTTGCGGCTATGCAAGCGATGCGGCGGGGCATCTTGACCGGACATTTACATCAGAGCAGTCGGGACTTGTCGTGGAAAAAGATATTACGTTTTATTCTGTGTGTGAGCATCATCTGCTTCCCTTTTATGGAAAGGTTCACATCGGATATATACCGGATGGCAGGGTAGTTGGCCTGAGTAAGCTTGCGAGGACAGTGGAAGTGTATGCCAGGCGCGCCCAGATCCAGGAACAGCTGACCTGTCAGATCGCAGATGCGATCATGGATCTGTTAAAGCCCAAAGGCGTAGTTGTCATGATCGAGGCGGAGCATATGTGTATGACGATGCGGGGAGTGAAAAAACCGGGGACGCAGACTGTGACGATCAGCATGAGGGGGTGTGCTGAGACAGATTCGGAACTCCGGCAGGAATTTTTAAGTTTTATCCGGTAGACAAGTAACATCATACAGCAGAGAAAGGTACAGGTGGCATCATCGTGAAGATTGGCAACCGGGAATTTGAGACAGGAAAAAACGTTTATATCATGGGGATTTTGAACATAACCCCGGATTCTTTTTCAGACGGGGGAAAATTTAATGACATGGAAGATGCCATGCGTCAGGTCGAAAAGATGATCCGGGATGGGGCCGACCTGATCGATGTGGGAGGAGAGTCGACCAGGCCGGGACATACACAGATTTCAGACGAGGAAGAGATCCATAGGGTTCTTCCGGTCATTCAGGGAATAAAAGACAGATTTGATATTCCGGTGTCTATCGATACGTATAAAAGCAGAGTGGCAGAGGAAGCGCTGAAAGCAGGGGCAGATCTGTTAAATGATATCTGGGGGTTTCTGAAAGATGAGAATATGGCACATCTTGCTGCTTCCTATGATGTACCGGTATGTCTGATGCATAACCGGGACAATACAGATTATAAGGATTTTGTAAAAGATGTGACGAATGATCTGAAAAAATGCCTGTCGGTGGCAGAAAAATGCGGTGTAAAAAAAGAGAATATCATACTGGATCCCGGAATCGGTTTTGGGAAAACGTATGAGCAGAATCTGATCATGATGAATCATCTTGAGGATATTACGGAGTTAGGTTATCCGGTTCTTTTGGGAGCATCGAGAAAAAGCATGATCGGACTTACGCTTGATCTTCCTGTGACGGAAAGGGAGGAAGGAACGATAGCGACGTCGGTGATCGGAGCGATGAAAGGATGCAGTTTCGTGCGTGTACATGATGTGAGAGCAAATGCCAGAGCACTGAAAATGACAGAAGCGGTTCTGCATTCATAGTCCGGTGGCGTTAAGAAAAGGAAAGGATAGATATGGACAAAATAGAGATCCGGGATTTGGAGTGTTACTGCCATCACGGGGTGCTGAAAGAAGAAAATGTACTTGGACAAAAGTTTCTTGTCTCAGCTGCTTTGTATATGGATACGAGGAAGGCGGGAAATCAGGACGATCTTTCGGCCTCAGTGGATTATGCGGAGGTGGCGCATTTTATTAATGATACGATGAGACAGACAAAGTACAAGCTGATCGAGGCGGCTGCGGAAACGCTTGCCAGAGAGATCCTTATGCGGTTTCGGGGATTGGAAGCGGTAGAGCTCCGGATCAAAAAGCCATGGGCGCCGATCCTGCTTCCATTAGATACGGTGTCTGTTACGATCAGGAGAGAGTGGATCCGTGTATATGCAGGAATCGGATCCAATATGGGAGACCGTCAGAAATATATCGATGATGCCTTTGCCGGGATATGCGACGATCCGAATTGTAAGGATACTTACCTGTCAGATATCATTGAGACAGAGCCTTATGGTTATACCGAACAGGAAAAGTTTCTGAACGGGGTCATTTGTTTTGATACATTGTATAGTCCGGCGGAGCTGCTGGAATTTTTCCACCGGCTTGAGCGGGAAGGAAGGCGTGAAAGAACGATCCACTGGGGGCCAAGAACGATCGATCTTGACATTTTATTTTATGGAGATCAGGTCATTCAGACAGAGGATCTTATCATTCCGCATAAGGGAATCCCTGACCGGAGATTTGTTCTGGAGCCGTTGCAGCAGATCGCACCGTTTTTGATCCACCCGGTATTTGGGAAAACAGTATCGCAGTTATTTGAAGAATTACCGCCCAGGCAGGATGATGAGATATAGTATAGGAGGATGAATATGCTGGATTTAATGGAGGCAAGAAAGAACATCGATGAGATCGATCAGAAGATCGTAGAACTTTTCGAGAAGAGGATGGCCGAGTCGAATGAGGTGGCGGAGTATAAGTTAAAGACCGGAAAAGCGGTTTATGATAAGGAAAGAGAAGAGGAAAAGTTAGCGTATCTCAGCCGTCTTGCCAGCAGCGAATTTAATAAAAAGGCGATCACGGAGTTGTTCAGCCAGATCATGTCTATCAGCCGGAAATACCAGTATGGTGTTCTTCCCATTGATACAAAGCTGACGGATTATGAGCGGGTGGACCGTCTGCCTGTCGGGACAGATACAAAGGTATGTTATTATGGTGCGCCGGGAACACATACCCAGCAGGCGATGGAAGATTTTTTCGGCGAGGACATAACCGGCATCAGCTGTCCGACATTCCAGAGCGTGATGGAGGCGGTTGAGTGCGGGGAAGCCGATTATGGTGTTCTTCCGATCGAAAATTCTTCTACGGGAGGCATAACAGCAAATTATGATCTTTTATTAAATTATTCAAATTGCATCGTTGGCCAGTATGTCAACAAGATCAGCCAGTGTTTTCTGACGCTTCCCGGAGCTAAGACCGAGGATATAAAGACCGTGTATTCACACCCGCAGGGACTGTTGCAGTGCAGTGGTTTTTTGCGTGAACATTCCGGGATGCAGGCGGTGGAGTTTGCGGGCAGTACGGCAGACAGCGCCCAAAAAGTGGCCGCGGACGGCGATCCATCCCAGGCGGCGATCGCAGCCAGACGAGCTGCCAAAGAATATGGCCTTCAGGTTCTTAAGGAAGATATCCAGCAGGAGGAAAATAATTCAACGAGATTTATCATCATTGGAAGGAAGCAGATCTATCTTGACGACAGCAATAAGATCGCACTTTGTATCGAACTGCCTCATGAGTGTGGTTCCCTCTACCGGATCATGTCCCATTTTCTTTTTAATGACCTGAATATGACCCAGATCGAGTCGAGACCGATCGAAGGGAAGAATTGGGAGTACCGTTTTTTTATTGATATTGAAGGAAATCTGGATGAGCCGGCGGTGCAAAATGCGCTCCGTGGTATCCGGGAGGAAGCAAGGAGCATGCGGATCCTCGGCAATTTTAAAGCTTAGTTTATGGTATCCGCCAGGTTGGCCGGATCTACATTTTCACATTTTTTTCAAATTTTAAACACAGCTTCTTCAACAAACCTACAACAATTTCCCACAAAGTCAGGTTATCGTATAACTATGATGTTGGGGGCAAAACCGACACAAGTATGTGCGTTTGCAAGCGAGCTTGCAATACCACATATTGTGTTCGGTTGGTGCGAAGCACCTTTTTGGCTCCAGCATCATAACTATCCGAAACAAATAAAATGGGAGGTTGATCGAATGAAGAAGTTTGTAAAAATCATCGCAGGGGCAGTTACATTTGGAGTATTGAGCAGCGCTGTATTCCAGGGAGCGAATTATCTTTATGGACACAATGAGAGCAGTGATCCGGCGGTGACCGAGACTACGCAAAACCATGTGACAGGGACAACTGGTATCACACAGACATCATCTGTTTCCGGAAATGAAATTGCAGGCGTTTCCGACGTGGTAGAACAGGTTTTGCCATCGATCGTGGCGATCGACGTCAAGGTGGTATCGAAACAGCAGGATTTTTTTGGAAGGATTTACGAGAGCGAAGGTGAAGGAAGCGGCTCGGGAATCATTATCAAAGAGGACTCGGACAATGTTTATATCGTAACGAACAATCACGTCGTAGCTGACAGCGTAAAAGTAGTGATCACATTTTCGGATGAAACGACAGCAGATGCTGTGGTCACCGGGACAGATGAGGCATCGGATCTCGCTGTCGTAAAGGTGGCAAAATCGGATCTGAAAGATGAGACGATGTCCCGGATCAAAGTGGCGAAACTTGCTGACAGTGATGCGACAAAAGTCGGGGAGCAGGCGATCGCGATCGGAAATGCCCTTGGTTATGGGACGAGCGTAACGGTCGGCTATGTGAGTGCGAAAGAACGGGAAATCGGTATAAGTACAGAAGATAACGGTTCGCCGGCAGAGAGCCGGAGACAGACATCCTCTGATTCTTCACAGGAGACGATGAAACTCATCCAGACAGACGCTGCGATCAATCCGGGAAACAGCGGCGGTGCGCTTGTCAATGCAAAGGGTGAGGTGATCGGCATCAACTCCTCAAAATTTGCTTCCGAAGAAGTAGAGGGGATGGGCTTTGCCATTCCGATCTCCGATGCGGTACCTATTATAGAGAAACTGATGAACACTACGTTTTAAAGTATAAAAAATGAAGTAAGGAAGAAGAGGAAACAATGTTTGACTACGATGTGATCGATCATACCGATATCTCCGGCGAAGCGCCGGAGACCGAACCAGCGAGACAATATTATTTTATGAAGAAATGTAAAATCTGGTTTCAACAGGAGACAGAGCGGCTTGGCAGGAAAATGACCGTGTCCATGCAGACGATGGGATGCCAGATGAATGCCAGGGATTCGGAAAAACTGGAGGCGGTTCTGTCCTACATCGGTTATGTGACGGTGGAAGACACAGTAGCGGATTTTGTCCTCTATAATACTTGTACGGTACGGGAAAATGCAAACCTTAAAGTATACGGAAGACTTGGTTACATGAAAAACCAGAAAAAGAAAAATCCACAGATGAAGATCGCCATGTGTGGCTGTATGATGCAGGAACCCTCTGTCGTGGAAAAAATAAAAAAGAGTTATCCGTTTGTCGATATGATATTCGGAACACATAATGTGTATAAGCTGGCAGAGATCCTCTATACGAGGATTCAGTCTGGGCGGATGGTCATGGATATCTGGCCGGAAGCAAAAGAGATCGTGGAAGAACTGCCAAGTATACGCAAGTATCCTTTTAAAGCAGGAGTCAATATCATGTATGGCTGCAATAATTTTTGCAGCTATTGCATCGTTCCCTATGTGCGTGGCCGGGAACGGAGCAGGGAGCCGGAGGAAATCCTCCGGGAGATAAAGGCTCTTGCCGAGGATGGAGTAATAGAGGTTATGCTTCTTGGCCAGAATGTAAATTCTTATGGAAAGACACTGGCGCAGCCCATGAGTTTTGCAGAGCTTCTCCGGGAGGTCGAGAAGATTGGTGGGATCGAGCGCATCCGTTTTATGACGTCACATCCGAAGGATTTATCGGATGAATTGATCCAGGTTATGGCAGAGAGCCAAAAAATATGCGGGCATCTTCACCTTCCGCTCCAGTCGGGGAGTTCAAAGATCCTGAAAGATATGAACCGGAGATATACGAAAGAAGATTATCTGGCATTAGTGGACAGGATCCGGGAGAAAATGCCGGATATTTCCCTTACGACAGATCTTATCGTTGGATTTCCGGGAGAGACAGAGGAAGATTTCCAGGAGACCCTTGATGTGGTAAAGAAGGTCAGATATGACAGCGTATATTCCTTTATTTATTCCAGACGGACAGGGACGCCGGCAGCATCGATGGAAGAGCAGGTGCCGGAAGATATTGTGAAAGAACGTTTCAGCCGCCTTCTGGAAACGATCCAGTCAATATCTGCGGAGATCACAGAGAGCAAGGTTGGGCAGACAGAAGATGTTCTTATGGAGGAAATCAACGATCACGATGATTCCCTGATCACCGGGCGGCTTTCTTCTAATGCTGTCGTCCATTGTAAAGGGAACGAAGATCAGATCGGAACGATATGCAAGGTGAGGCTGACTGAGAGCAAAGGATTTTATTTTATGGGAGAAATAAAGCCCGACTGAGAAGCGCACCTTTTTTGCGGAGCAAGTTTGCCGAAAGGCAAACTTGAGAGGAACTTCAGTTCCTTAACTTCAGTTCCTTGGTGCGCGATTCTCAGTCGCACCTTTATTTTTTTTCCGGTTCCGGGTACTCTTCCCCGAACGTATCGACGGTGACCTTTTCCATAACGACCGGTGTGACCGGCATATCGCCGTAGTCGGTTTCCACACAAGCCAGCTTGTCCACGATATCCATGCCTTCTGTTACTTTACCGAAAGCGGCATAGGAGCCGTCCAGATGAGGTGCGTCTTTGTGCATGATAAAAAATTGGGATCCGGCAGAGTCCGGCATCTGGGAACGTGCCATCGAGAGGACGCCTGCGGTGTGTTTTAAGTTGTTTTCAAAACCGTTCATGGCAAATTCGCCGCGGATATTGTAGCCCGGGCCGCCCATGCCGTTTCCGTCAGGACAACCGCCCTGGATCATAAATCCTTTTATGATCCGGTGGAAGGTAAGGCCATCATAGAAACCATTATTTACAAGAGAAATAAAGTTGTTTACGGTGTTTGGCGCAATGTCAGGATAAAGTTCTGCCTGAATGGTACTGCCATCTGCCATTTGAAATGTTACGATTGGATTTTTTTCAGTCATAGTATTGATTTCCTTTCATAATTGTGATTCAATTTTAGTATACCGAATATAGATTGGTTTTTCAATGAGGAATTTAGGAATGCACCAGAATGGAGGAGTAAAATGATAGTTCCAGAATTTTTAAAAAGCGGCGATGCGGTTGGGATCACAGCTCCGTCTGATGGGAACCGGAAGCCGATGGATTTTATGCGTCTTGACCTTGCAAAAGAAACGATGGCCGGGTTGGGATATGCGGTAAAGGAGACAGAAAATGTGAGGCAGAGTGACGGACGCGGACGAAGCAGCTCTAAGGAAGAGCGTGCCTCACAGTTTATGGAGCTGATACGGGATCCGGATGTGAAATATATTTATTCGGCAAAAGGAGGAGACTTTTTAATGGAGATCCTCCCGCTTCTGGATTGGAAAGAGATCCAGGCTTCGGCAAAATGGTTTCAGGGTTTTTCAGACAATACGGGACTTACGTATTCGATCGCGGTAAACTGCGATGTGGCTACGGTGTATGGAAATCATTTTAATGATTTTGCCATGCAGCCCTGGCATCCGTCTATAAAAAATAATTATGAGATCATGACAGGGAATCTTGTCACACAGAGAACATTTGATTTTTATGAAAATGAGTATTATGACAGGGAGAGACCGGAAGACGGTTACCGGAACGATAAAAAGTGTGTGCAGTATGCGACGGTTGACGGAGAGACCAGGGATCGTGTCTGCATGGAAGGAAGGCTTCTTGGAGGGTGCCTTGATGTCCTTCTCAATCTGGTGGGGACTCCGTTTGACCAGACGTGCCGGTTTGTGCAAAAGTATGGCGGGGATGGGATCCTTTGGTATCTTGAAAGTTTTTCCTTAGATAGTGATTCGCTGACCAGAGGTCTCTGGCAGCTAAAGAATGCGGGATGGTTTCAGAATGCGAGCGGTTTTGTGTTTGGACGCCCTGCGATGTTTCAGAGTTTTACCGACCACAGTTACCGGGAGGCAGTCGAAGTTATTTTATCCGAACTTCATGTACCGGTCGTATTTGATGCGGATATCGGTCACAAGTCGCCGCAGTTTACTGTGATCAATGGAGCATATGGGACATGGAAGACAGAACAGGGAACTTCAGAATTGAAAATGTGTTTTAGCTGATTGCGACCCTAAATAGACGAAATATGACAGAAAAAGATAAAGACTCTTTGCGAATTATGCAAAAGAGTCTTTTATTTTGTCCAAATTCAAAAACATTTGTCGGATAAAAAAGAAAAATTATTTGGTTTTGGTGCCTTGTTTTGACAAAATTCTATGCATAAATGTTGTATTATCTGTATATGCAAAAGCAAATGAAAATATGGGAGCAGGTTGTATGAAAGTATATCTGGATGTTTTTTTCGCCGTTAACTTCGCGATGAATCTGCTTATTTTCGAAATCATGAATCTGTTTTTGAAAAAAAGGCCTGTCAGCATAAGGGGTATTTGTGCGGCCGCGGCGGGAGCCCTGTTTTCTGTGCTGGTCGTCGTAACCGGCATAAAGAGTATGACTGCAGTGTATGTCCTTATGTATGTATTTGTGAGTTGTCTGATCATCCGGATTGCATACGGAAAGACTACTGTGTATGGCATGGGAAAATATATAGCGGGATACTATATAACCGGAGTGTTTACAGCAGGAGCCATGCTGTTTCTGAAAGAAGCGGCGGGCCTGCAGCATATTTCCATTCTTTTTCTTTTGTCATCCGCATTGTTGATTTTATTTTTTGCGCAAAAAATACTTTTATCAAGAAGCCATGGGATGAGCAGTGGGCAGGATGTATTTCCTGTCAGGATCAGGTACAAAGGAAAAAGCGTGACGGCAACTGGTTTTTTAGATACGGGAAATAACCTGTATGAGCCGGTAAGTCACGAATGTGTTACAGTTGTAGAATATAAACTGTTTCAAAAAATGCTGACGGAAAGGGAAAAAGCTGATTTTGGAATGGCAATGCACGATGGAAAACCAGAGTTGTTTGGTAAGCTGCTTTTGCGTTATATACCGTTTCATTCGCTCGGGAGAGAATGCGACTATCTTCTAGGGGTCCGGGCTGATGATATGGAAATTCAGATAGATGGCGGTGAGACGCTTCACACAGGAAAGGTCTGGCTCGGAATCTATGACCGCTTCCTGTCAGCGGATGGTGGGTATGAGGTTCTGCTAAACAGCGGACTGTTCAGGAAATAATTCATTAAGGGGGATCTATATGTTATTACGTTTATCAATGCCAAATCGTTTTCAGTTCCGGATGCTGCCGGACTGGAAAAACGTGTTTTTCCACCAGGGAGGTGATATACATTATATCGGAGGAGCCGAAATTCTCCCGGCGCCGTTAGAGCCGGGAGAGGAGGCGGCATGTATCGAGGAACTGAGTGCTGAAAACTCAGAACAGGCCAAAAATACGCTTGTCGAACATAATCTCAGACTGGTTGTCTACATAGCAAAGAAATTTGACAACACCGGAGTCGGGGTAGAGGATCTCATCTCGATCGGTACGATTGGGCTCATTAAGGCGATCAATACGTTTAAGGCGGACAAAAATATCAAACTTGCTACTTATGCTTCCCGGTGCATCGAAAATGAAATCCTTATGTATCTGCGCCGGAACAGTAAGGTAAAGATGGAAGTTTCGATCGATGAGCCGTTAAATGTGGACTGGGATGGCAATGAGTTGCTTCTTTCCGATATTCTGGGTACAAGTGAGGACATTATCTACAAGGATATTGAACGTGAGGTAGATATTAAACTTCTCAAAAAAGCCCTGGAAACACTGAGTGAGAGAGAACGCATGATCATACATATGCGGTTTGGCCTTGATGACTACGAAGGGGGTGAAAAGACGCAGAAAGAAGTGGCCGATCTTCTCGGGATCTCCCAAAGTTACATATCCAGACTGGAGAAGAAGATCATGAAGCGGCTGAAAAAGGAGATTTTGAGACTGGAAGGGGTATAACTACCAGAAGGAAAATATGAAAAGGGATAGTGGAAAGAGTGTGCAATCCAGAAATGCCTTGTCACTCTCTTCACTATCCCTTTTTGTGTCGTTCGTCGCAAATTTGTGCTGTTCATCCTAATTTCCACACAAGCTACAGATGCTATGTGACGATTCTGATGAAGATGACGAAATTGAAGATAAGACAGAATCAATAGATGATATGCTTGATGTGTCATTTAAGATTACTAGTCAGTGGAAGGAACACTATAATGCGGATGTAACAATCAAGAATGTATCTGGTGAAGCGATTGATGATTGGGAGTTGGAGTTCAAATTTAAAGATGAGATTGAAAATATATGGAATGCGACAGTAACATCGCATGAGGGAGAAGTATACACTGTTCGAAATGCTGATTGGAATCAGGATATTCCTGTCGATGGAGAAGTTTCTTTTGGAATGACGGTTAAATATACTGACGTGATAGAGTTTCCAGAGGAGATGTTTTTGACAAAAGAATGTGTTGTGGTCGATGAAAACTGTAAAATAGAATATATAGAAAATAGCAAGTGGGATAATTATGTGAATGGTCAGATAGTAATAACAAATAACACGGATCATAGGATTGAAGATTGGAAATTAGATATAATAAGTAATCTTGAAATAGAGAATATCTGGAATGCTAAAATTGTATCTAAGTATGAAGATATATATCGTATTGATAATGCGAATTATAATCAAAATATTGAAATGGGGCAGAGTGTCGAGTTTGGATTTATTGCTAAAGTGGACGGAAAAGAGGTCTCTATAGATAACTATGTATTAAGTGAAATGTTCGCAACTGAACTTGAAGACGAGGATGTTATGGAAGAGGTGGATGAAGACACAAGTGATGGTGACGGGTCATTTTTTGATGACTCGCAGGAAGAAGAGTTAGAGGAAACGTTGGATGATTATTGGGATTTGACATATCCAGAGGGTTTTGAGTTTGAAAGTGACGATTTTGATACATATGAGGAGTATGAAGAATACTTAAAATATATAGAGAATCAGAAGAATACTTTGTCAAATGTTCGTCCAAGGTTATTTATGACCGAACGGGCAAGTTCTTCAGCAAACTCGAATACTAAGAAGGTATTTTATCGCCATAAGTTCAATTTTGTGAACCAAGATGGGGATAAATTGACCAAGAAGTTAAAGGCTCGTCAAAGTTATTGTACTGTAGGAAATAAAGTTTATATGATTGCGGGACAGAAAAAGTCAGATAAATATAAGAAAACATACATTTCGTTTTTTAGAAAACGGATTTTTGTGTAAATGTTTTAAACGGAAGAAATATATGTTATAATAATAGTCACTTTAGAAAAAATATCAAAAGAAATGCCTGAAAGGAGTTTTATGTATGAAGAAAATAAGTTGTTTTATCATTGTTATAATATTTTTTTTGGTTGGGGTCACATATTGTAAGAGCGAATCATGTGCTCTGACACAATCACGCAATATGTCCATGGGAGAAAAGGCACATATATCTATTTCGAGTGATTCGCCCATACAAATTCATTTTCCTGATGGAAAAGGAAATGCAAGAGTTAATTTGACAAATATTGTATCCAGTGGTATCTACTTTGTAAAGGAGGGATATAGTGATGTGGAATATCCATTTAGTAATGACCCGAATTATAACAACTTAGGCATAACTTTTGTTAATATATTTCTGAAAGATGCTATAAAAAATTTTTCAGTAATACCAGGTCAAACTTCAGTAAGTTTTGATGTGGAATTGAGTGAAGATTATGATGAAGATTTAAGTATAAGTTTGAAATCTCTTATTTATGAAGGGCATGTGATTAAAAACACTGCATTTGACATTGAGGTATTACCAACAGACAGCTGGATTCCCAAAACTGAAGAAGTACCTGATATAAAAACAGAAGCGAAAGGGAAAGTTTGTGAACAAGAGAGTTGCTATTCGAATAAATGCGAAATCATTATAGATGTCAAAGATCAAAAAAAGGTAAGATTATATAGAAAGAGTTCCCCAAAAGGAAAATATAAACTTGTTAAGGAATTATACAACGGTGAGGAAGTGTCTTATGAGATACTTTATGATAAAGGGTTAAAACCAAATAAACAATACTGGTATAAGATTCAGACCCTTGACTGGGATAGTAAGATTTGGAGTAAAAAATCTTTTGCAAAATCATATTGGACAGCTCCGGAAAAAGTAAAGGTAAAACGTTTAGGAAATACATTGCGGTGGAATAAAGTGAAGGGGGCAGTGGGGTATATGGTTGTTGAATATTGGCATGAGAGGGTGGGATACAATATATTTTGGCAGATTCTTACCGATTATTGTGAAAAAGTTTATTTAACGAAAAAAAGGACATATGTGTTCAAACATCAGATAAAAGATTATGAAGTTTATGCCATTGCAAAGCATAATGGGTGGTATTATTCAAATGATAATGAGTCTGGTATTTGTAAGAAGATGTCCGGATTTAAGCATAGTGAAAGAAACCGACATGTTGGTTAAATGATTGAAAAAAGCCCCCAGTAACATCGTTGTTACCGGGGGTGCCACTTTTGTGGCTTATAAGGGGGAGGATAAGTATTTTAACTTCATCATTGCTACATAATAGAGTATAACCGCACATTTCTTTTTTATTCACTCTTGTAAAAAAGTTTTTAATAAATTTCAATAAAAATGAAGATGCCATACGCACGACTACATTGCTTCGCAATTCTCGTCGTGCTAAAAACATTCGCATTCCGCTGATTTTCAGTCAAATACCCCGCTGCAAGCAATGGGGTATTTGACTGAAAATCGCTACATGCTCATGTTTTTGCGGTCCTCAGGTAAAATTGTGCTATAAGATAGATGAATGTTTCTGAATATAAGATCATACAGAGGAGGTTTTAAATGAAAAAGATTTTATTTGTTATCATACTCTTTGTTTCCTTTTGTCTGTTGCCCGGGTTTAAAGTGTCGGCAGCAGAAAATGAGGTTACTTTTTCATACCCATCCAAAGATACGTTAGTGATTGAAGGAGATGGTGTAGTTCCGGGGCAGGATTTTGAGCAGGGGCTGGATGATGAAAAATATATGGATCATATAAAGAAAATTGTGATAAAAGAAGGAATAACCGGGTTAGGTGATTCTTGTTTTGCAAGGTATTATGAACGTGTGGTGACGATAGAATTGCCAAGTACTTTATGCACGATTGGTAAATCGGCATTTTTAGGATGTGTTAGTTTAAAAAAGATAAAATTACCCTCTGGAATTTCTGAAATTCCGGAGGGATGTTTTGAGGAATGTTATGACCTAAGTCAAGTTGAGATTCCGGATACGGTCACGAAAATAGAAAAGGATGCTTTTCGGGAGTGTGGAAA
>JAETQR010000148.1 GCA_021770615.1 Lachnospiraceae bacterium
GCCGCCCATATCAGTGATGATGAGTATTTCAGTCACATGGTTCTGGATGACCTCAACCTGATTATCCGGGATATTCGGGAAGCCCACAAAAAGGACAGTGAGAGTGCGCCCCAGACTACCGTTGCTGATGAACTGAAAGAAAATCTGGAAGCGGTCGAAAATTTCAAGGGCAGCCGGGATGAAAAGCTCGTTGTACTTTACTGCAAGCAGCTTGGTATCAACTATAAAAATCTGTCAGACGAAGAATTTCGCTGGCTCATTCGTATTCTCAAAAAGTCAAAGAAAATGGGAACGCCTATCAGCCAGAGGAAAAAACGGTAAAGAAAAACCGCTGTTGCATGGTTTGTTAGCTTCCATGTAGCAGCGGTTTTTGCTGGGATTATTCAGTTGAATTTTTAGAACGACAAGCTGGGATTTAGCGTTCACTCATATATTGTTTTATTTCATCAGGCGTCAATTTTCGTACTTCTGTGTGTGGATATTCTTTATACTTTCCAGCACTAAACACAGGCATCATTTGCCTGCATTTCTTGTCTTTATTCTTTTTCAAAAATAGATTTAACTCATCATTCCCTGGAAATATTTTATAAGATAATCTTCCTTTATTGTTCTCTATCTCATAAATACCACACGCACTTTTCGTTGTATAGTCCGCTGTTCGCAAATATAGTTTTGCAATTTCCAATGACTTAAAAGGAAAATTCCATCGTTGCAATCCTCTATTTGGGTCATGCTCGATACAAATGCACCGTCCACAAGTTCCACAAATATATTGAGTGTGGTTCTCCAAACAGTCCAGCGGATTTAGTAAAGGCGTTATTCTATTTTCATCAGAGTAACATTCCTCACACACTTTTCTTTTCACTCCTTATAAAATTCAGATTTGTCATAATCATTCTACCATACCGTTATGCATAAATCATCTCATGCAAAATAATTTCTTCTGCCCGATTGTGGATATTATTGCACCGCTGCACCCATTCCATTTGAGAAGTGCGCTTTAATTCCTCTGTCACGCCCTCGGTAGCTTTCATCTGTTCCATGATAGTGTCTAACCGTTCCTGTGCCTGTTCGTTCAGGTCTGCAAGATATGTCCATAGCTCTCCGGTCAATATCAATATGTTCAATCTGGCTGGGTGGACTTCTCTCAAATATTCCCGGTGCATCCGTCCATACTTTCCGATGGGGCGGTGTTCTTCTGGCAGTTTCAAATCTGGGATGTAGTAATCTCCGACAAGGATATAATCAATTCCGTTTTCTGTTATTCTTGGTTTCAATTCGCTCATGTTCCTTACCTCCTGTGGAAGCAGGCTCGTCTGGTACTAACTCAATCACATCGGTAATCTCACAATTCAGCGTTTCGCAGATACGGGCTA
>JAETQR010000149.1 GCA_021770615.1 Lachnospiraceae bacterium
GATAAAGTCCATATAATTGTGTAAAAGTTAAAAGGCCATGTAACAGCCCTTTTTACGGTACAATGTTTTTAACCACAAAAACATACCTAGGAGGACGTTACATGACCCAAGTACATTTTACACTGAACAACAAAGAGATTCAAAGTATTATTGAACATTCGGTAAAAGATGATGTATCTAAAAACATTCTAACCACTATTTTCAATCAATTGATGGAAAATCAACGAACCGAATATATTCAAGCCGATGACTATGAACGATCAGAAAGTCGTCAGAGTCAAAGAAACGGCTATTACGAGCGAGATTTTACGACTCGTGTGGGTACACTTGAATTAAAAGTACCTAGAACACGTGATGGTGAATTTGCACCGACGGTGTTTGAGCGTTATCAGCGAAATGAAAAGGCACTGCTCGCTTCCATGTTAGAGATGTATGTCTCAGGTGTTTCTACCCGTAAAGTTTCAAAGATTGTTGAGGAACTCTGTGGAAAATCGGTATCGAAATCTTTTGTTTCTAGCCTGACTGAACAGTTAGACCCGATGGTCAACGAATGGCAGAACCGTTCACTCTCAGGTACGAATTATCCTTATCTGATGACGGATGTTCTCTACATAAAAGTCCGAGAAGACCATCGAGTGCTTTCTAAGAGCTGTCATATTGCAGTCGGAATAACGGAAGATGGTGACCGTGAAATCATTGGCTTCATGATCCAAAATGAAGAAAGTGATGACACATGGTCCATCTTCTTTGACTACTTAAAAGAACGCGGTCTACAGGGGACAGAACTCATCATTTCTGATGCCCATAAAGGCCTAGTGTCTGCGATTCGTAAGTCCTTTACCAACGCAAGTTGGCAGAGATGCCAGGTCCATTTTTTAAGAAACATCTTCAGTTCCATTCCAAAAAAGAATTCAAAACCGTTTAGAGAAGCAGTAAAAGCGATCTTTAAGTTTACGGATATTGAACTCGCTCGAACAGCTAAGAATGCCTTAGTCGGTGAATATATCGACCAGTCTAGATATACAAAAGCTTGCGAAACATTGGATAATGGCTTCGAAGAAGCCTTTCAATATACGGTTATCGGAAATGGTCACAATCGGCTAAAAAGCACCAACCTTCTTGAACGACTGAACCAGGAAGTCCGCAGAAGAGAAAAGATTATTCGGATTTTTCCCAACCGAACGTCTGCCAATCGACTAATTGGAGCTGTCCTTATGGAACTTCATGACGAATGGCTCAGTTCTACAAGAAAATATATTAAGTTTGATCAATGAGAGACCGGTAAAACATTGTATAGTATTTTACACAGGATTATGGACTTGACT
>JAETQR010000150.1 GCA_021770615.1 Lachnospiraceae bacterium
TAACGTGAGTTCGACGAAAATTAATTAGATGAGAAATTGGTGATTAGCGATAAAAGTATTAAATTTAAAGGACTCAATTTCAAACAAATACTCTTATCGCTATGCTCACCGAAGACAAAATTACTGAAATATTCGTGATTGCAGATGAATTCTGCAAAGTTTTTAATGCGATGCTCCGTCGCAGAGGTCTTTCGAAGATTCGTACGGACAGGAAGCGGGAATATCATCGAGATTGCCGTCTGTCGCAGGCGGAGGTCATTGTTATCATGATCATGTTCCACAGTTCCAACCATAAATGTCTCAAACACTTTTATCTGAACGAGATATGTCAGCGATACAGGCATCTGTTCCCCGAAACAGTCTCATACAACAGATTCACGGAGCTGGAGAAATCAGTGGTCGTTCAGTTCGTGATATTCGTAAAGAAATGTCTGCTGGGAAAATGTACCGGTATTAGTTTTGTCGACAGCACACTGCTACGTGTGTGCCGCAACCAACGGATACACATGCACAAGGTGTTCAAAGGAATAGCGCAACGTGGGAAGTGTTCGTTAGGTTGGTTCTACGGATTCAAGCTACATCTGATATGCAACGACAAGGGCGAGATTCTCAACTTCATGATCACTCCGGGAGATGTTGATGACCGGGAACCTCTGAAAGTGAAGTCGTTTGTCGAGTTCATATACGGCAAGATGGTCGGTGACAAAGGTTATATCGGCAAAGACCTGTTCTGCAAGCTGTTCATTGACGGAATCCAATTGATCACAAAACTGAAAAACAACATGAAAGGCGGTCTGAGATCAATGTATGACAGAATACTTCTGAGAAAACGGGCTATTATCGAAACTGTAAACGACCAACTCAAAAACATCGCTCAGATAGAACACTCGCGACACCGTTCATTTCCGAATTTCATCGTTAATCTCATTGGTGGGATAGCGGCTTATTGCCTGTTTCCAAAGAAACCGAGGATAAACTTAGAACGCGTGTATGATAATCAGATGTATAATCGGCAGTGTTGCAGACTCCGATACTATCAATCTCCGTTATGATAAGACTATAGTAAGCGAGAATAAGAGTTTTTTTATAAATATTGTCGGACAGGGTAGTATAGGTTAAGGCGATATCTTCGTAATCTAATAAACAACAAGGGAGTACAGACATAGCACGACCTATCAAACAATGTATTGAAAATTTGGCATTCCGAGGCAGGGCTGTAATTTAATTGCGCAGATAATAAAGGAATACCTGCCCTGGCCCATCCACACCCCAACGCGTTAGCGCACAGCGGACCTGGCGGCGTATACAACGTTAGCCTATGGCAAAAGCCGCGTCAGCGGTTTGCAGCCATAGGTCAAGAGGACAAAACCCCGCGAGGCCCGGCGTAGCCCGGCGACTAACTAAAACCCTAATAAAATCCCCCAAAAACAAACAACTCCCTGTCGCCGGGCTACGCCGGGCACAACGTGAATATATACCATCATACCCCACCCTGCGAACCGCTAACGCGGCTCTTGGATGGGGCTAACGTTGTTGACACCGCTAAAGCGGCTGTGCGCTAACGCGTGGAGCCGCAAACGCAACACCCAATGAAGCGCCATATCATCAACACTCTGGAATTGCCGACATACCCCTCTGACCAATCCCTTGTCAAACACTCTCACTACAACGATACCAATACACTGACCCGACTACACTCTCTACTCCGCCACCACACACCCCAAAAACAGCCCTAACCCGGTGGCTGCAACTGCAACCCAACACAAAATTTTTAACAATTCAACCGGGTTTTGCTACTGACCCCTTATTGACCCGGAATAAATAGTACACTTCCGAAAAGAAATGACGGCTGATAATCAAGCGATTATCAGCCGTCATTCAGTACCCGGACCCGGGATATATGGTAGAAAACGGATAGAATTCATTAGAACTCATTCTAATGAACATCAGCGCGTTAAGTGCAATTTCATTTCTATCCATTTAGTGCTGTTTTCTATTATTTTGGCCAAGTAGTACACTTTTAATACACCTCGGTTGTTATAGAACTGTTAACGACTCTTTAATGCAAATTTACAATTTATTTCTGAATTGGTAACTTTGTATCAAAGAAATAATTACTCTATGGCAAATCTCAAGACAA
>JAETQR010000014.1 GCA_021770615.1 Lachnospiraceae bacterium
ATTATATTATAATCCATTCTTCTTCGTTATGGGTTAAAAAATATGAAAAAACCAACAATTTTTAAAGGGTGGTAGAATTTACTTCTGCACTGGAATTTACTTTTTCAATTAAGCAAGAACACAAAATATCCTTATTCGTTCCTATTTTCTATGCGATATACGACAAGTGGCAGAAGCGCCCACTGGAGCACAAGACCAAAAATGCCGTTTACAACGCTCATCCAGATCACCGATGCCTGAACATTTTCAAGCCCAAGAGCATAAATGGAAATCAGGATCGCCGCCGCACGTATGGCACGCCCGGACACCTGTGCGATCAGAACCTTTGCCACAACAGGCATTTTCACATCACGAAGCAGGCCGGCAAACAAACCATATGCACAAAGTTCGATCATCATAAATGGCAGCATAGCCGGACCCGGCATACCGGACAAAGCAAAACTCGCCATAGGACCGAGAAGTCCTGAGACGGCTCCCGCATAAGGGCCTACCAAAAGACCAACAAGAAGGATCGGAAGATGCATCGGTAAAAAAGTCTCCCCAAGTGATGTCCCGAGTCCCGAGACAGCTCCCATAACATGGAACAGCTGCGGAACTGCCACTGCTGCTACAATAGCCGCTAATGCTGCAATCGTCTGTGTCTTTACCGTCAGACTTGGTTTTTCCATTCGTTTTACTACTACTGTCTTTACCATAATATCTGTCTCCTTTATCATTTATTTTCTTATCCTGACAGCTTAAACCTGATGCAGATTCCTATTTACACCATCAGGATGTTTCACCATTGAAGCGTTCCTGTTTTTTCAGCCTGTTTATAGAGGTTGATCTTATAATCCAAACGCTCGATCGTCGCCCTCATATCCTCAAACTTTTTGACCAGTTTCTTTCTCTCCTCCTCGAGGAGCTCTCTCCTGGCGCTTATCGTCGAATCTCCCTGTTGGGCCAGCCCACAGTATTCAATCAGGGCTTCGATCGGTATACCAGCGGAGCGCATGCATTTTGCAAGCTCGATCCACCCGCAGGATTCTTCGGTATAGTCACGGATCCCTCCCGCAGTCCGCTTCACCTGTGGGATCACCCCGATCCGCTCATAGTACCGCAGCGTATCCGCTGTAATATCATACTTCTGACTTACCTCAGCAATCGTCATGCTATTCCTCCTCGCTCAAAACATTAGTACGCAACTATTAAGTTGACACCATTCAGCGCACATCTACGATCACATATTCCGAATGCCCGCCTGTTCGTATCGCATAACCCCATCCGGCGATTCCCGAACTAACGATGGCATGAAAATCATCGATCGTCTCCAAACCGTAATTTTTTTCTGTGATGCCCACAAGCTCGCCAAGCTGTCCGGTCGGCCAGATCTGCCCTGCATGTGTATGCCCGGATAGTTGAAGATCGATGCCGGCCGCCGCATTTTCCTCTAACCCCACCGGGCGATGGTCAAGAAGAACAATATATGAATTCCGGTCAATCCCTGACAAAAGCCCGCCGATACTCTCACGATCCCTGTCGATCGAAGAATCCACTCTCCCAACCACTGCCAGTTCCGGCGTAATCTGCAGCGCCTCATCCTCCAGCACACGGATCCCCGATGCTGTCAGGGTACTCCGCAGTGTATCCATACTATATTTTTGTGTAGACACATACTGATTCGGATCATGATTTCCCCATACATAATATGTACCATACCGGGTTGTGATACCGGCAAGAACACGCACGCTCTCTTCCATCTGGGCCTTTTCGGTGCGCTCGTCAAAAATATCTCCCGTCAGGACGAGCATATCCGGCTTCTCCTCCTGGATCTTCGCAGCATATTCCGCAAGCTTCTCCACATCCATCGTCGTTCCCATATGAAGATCGCTGATCTGGGCGATCCTCAGATCCTCGGTCAGCGTTTTTGACGTATGCAGTGTATATGTAGTCTCCCTCACCTGATGCATATTGATATATCCATATCCCATCAGGACCGCAGTGAGCAGGACACTCACGATCCCGCTTTTAAATATGATATCCCATACGTTCCGTCCCCGTCTTTCCCTGACGACACGGCAGACGACAAAATTAATTCCCTCCATAAGAATAGAGCCCAGAAGAAAATGTAATACGATCACAGCTCCAAACCCATACACGCGCCATCCCGCCACCGCGCAGAACACAGCAAATAAAACGGAAAACACACTCACCAGCTTCTTTTTCTCCCGAAGCGGAAACAAGGATAAAAACCGCTTAAAAAAATGGTATAGATAAATCCCCGCCGGAATGTATACCACAATGGGCATGATCATAAACCCTATCATCCGTGAAACCTCCCATAATTATTTTCTATTATCATAACATGTGGAGTATACTCCAAGGCAAGGGTTTTTTGCAATTTTTTTATTTTTTTACAATTTATTCATTTTTTGCTATACTAGAAATCTCCGGTTATAAACGGCACCCCAAAATAAACAAGGCTTTTATCCTCATTCTCGTCATAGGTGATCGCAATATTCATATTGATCGCTTTCCCGTTCACTCTCCGGATCATATTGATTCCATTCGTATAACCGTATGTCACATAATATCCGCTCTCTTCCTGTTCAAAAATCCTGCTGCCGCCCTCATATCCAAAAATACTGTCTGCTATTTTTTTCTTTTCCTCAAGCGTAAGCTTCCCGGGAATCTTTCCCATGACACATCCGCCCTCCCGGCAAAGATCCGCTATCTTCGTATTTTGTCCCTCGATCACCAACTGGTTTCTGGCGAACGCCTGCGTTACATCATTTTTATTCACATACGCTTTCGTAAGGATGATCTGCACAAACACAACGATCCAGAGCGTGCAGACGACATATATCATGCATTTGATTTTTTTCCTCATAAAAAATTCCTCCTGACAATAATCCCTATATAAATCTATATATAGAAATTATTGCCAGAAGAAGATAAAAATATACTATGACCCCGGCATCATACTATTTTTCCTGTTGTCTCTTTTCTCTTTGCGGACTACGGCCATACAATTTTGTCATCTTTGCAATTTTTTCACACAGCTTGTCAGAAAACGCTCCCTTTTTCATACGCCACTGCCAGTTAAATCCGAGTGTGGACGGTGTATTGATCCTCGCTTCCTTTGAGAGACACAGATAATCCTGCGCCGGTATGACACAAAGCTCTGCCACACTCTGCTGCGCCATTGTGATCAGCTGCCATGTCAGCTTTTTGGCCGTCATAAACCGGTCGGGCAATGCCATATACCGAAACGCCACGTTCCGGTCTTCTTTTGACATCTCACCCCACCAGGCTAACGTCGTCTGGTTATCGTGGGTTCCCGTATATACCACACAGTTTGAGTCATAATTATGGGGCATATAGTCGCTTTCTTCTCTGGAATCAAAAGCGAACTGGAGCACTTTCATCCCCGGATACCCGGTATCCTTTAATAACTCCCTCACGCTGTCCGTGAGAAATCCCAGATCCTCCGCAATGATATCCTGTTTTCCGAGTTCTTTCTCCATGGCTTCAAACAGCCGGAGCCCCGGCCCCTGTTTCCACTCCCCGTTTACTGCTGTCGGCTCCCCGTAAGGGATGGCATAGTACTCATCAAATCCCCTGAAATGGTCGATCCGTACCATATCATACCACTCAAAACAGTTACGGAGCCGTTTTATCCACCAGTCAAACTTTGTCTTCTCATGATATTTCCAGTCATAGAGCGGATTTCCCCAAAGCTGTCCTGTCTCTGAAAAAGCATCCGGCGGGCATCCGGCCACCGCTGCCGGAGCCATATCCTCCGTGAACTGAAAAAGTTCCGGATGGGACCAGGTATCTGCGCTGTCAAGCGCTACGTAGATCGGGATATCCCCTATGATCCGGATCCCCTTTTCGTTCGCATATTTTTTGAGCTGTCTCCACTGCCTGTTAAATTCATACTGCAAAAACAGATAAAAGCAGATATCCTCCTCATACTCTTTCTCATAATGTTCCAGTGTCTCCGGATCTCTGCGCTTGATACTGTCTTCCCACTCAAGAAAACTCTGACCGCCCTTACTATCTTTTATTGCCATAAAAACCGCATAATCCCGGATCCAGTCTTCATTTTGGGATACATACTCCCGGAATTCCTTATTTTCCCCGATCGCACTGTTTTCATACGCTTTGCGCAAAAGCGGAAACCGTTTATGATAGAGCCGCTCATAATTTACATATTTTCCATCATCCGAGAGTCCGGAGTGCTCTAGGTCATCTTCTGTAAGATACCCCTGGCGCACAAGTTCATCCAGTGAAATAAAATAGGGATTCCCTGCAAATGTCGAAAATGACTGATATGGTGAATCTCCATATCCCGTCGGCCCCATCGGCAGAATCTGCCAATAGGTCTGCCCCGCCTTTACAAGTGTATCCACAAAATCGTATGCACTCCTGTCAAAAGCGCCGATCCCATACCTCGATGGGAGACTTGAGACCGGAAGCAATATTCCACTCGCTCTCATAAAATCCTCCTGCTGTTTCAGTGTTTTTCTGCGCATATCTACTTCTGATCTGCCAGAAGTGACTTGCTCACCTTGACTTCATATTTTTCGGCCCAGTTTTCATAAGCCGCCTGAAATGTCGTATTCTGTTGTTCCGAAATGTATTGTTCCCGGTATACTTTGTTCAGTCCGCTTGTATTACTCTTTAAACAGTGGATCACATAAAATCCGTCATTTTCCTCGATCACTCCGCTCGTCGTATACCGTTCCATCGTAAGCGCCGTATTGATCAGGTTCGTCCGGCTGTCCATTTTTCCGATAATGACTTCTTCCGGAGCCTTTCCGGTCTTTTCCTTCACAAAGGAATAAAAATTGCCTTTATAATTGGCAAGCTCTGCAGCCAATGCATCTGCCTGTCCTTTCACCGCATCCCGGTCTGAACCATCTGTCTTCAGGTGCAGCATCAGAACTTTTGCCGCCTGCATTGACGCCTCATCCACATTTGCCTCCACATTCCCGGTCACTACGTCATACATCTTTCTGGAAATCTCATTTTCCTCAAAGATCGTATGCATCCGCTCAGCTGTAATTCCATTTATCTCCCAGATCTCCGCCGGTATCGTGGCAAGATACTGATCTGCTTTATGATCAATATCCTCTTTCTCATCCACGCCAAGGCTGATTCCCTGCTCTGCTGCCGCCTTATTCATAACTTTAATCTGTATGATGAGACGAAGGATATCTTCGATGGCAGTTTGTCCGATCGTCGTCCCATCCAGACTATAATCCCAAACTTCCCCGGACATGACGTTTTCATACTGGTTTTTCAAAAACCAGCTATAGACTTTGTATTCATCGTATAAAACCTTTGTGCTCCCCACTCCGATCACAGTAGATTCCCCAGTCAGCTCCCCATTCGAGACAGAGGCTGCTTTCTCGGCCTTTGGCGCCTCCGGCTCTGCCTTCTTGTCTCCACCGGAACAAGCCACGGTAACAACTGCCATAGATACCGCCAATAGTCCGCATAAGATTTTTTTTAAGCTATTTCTCATTTTCAGGTTCTCCTTCAGGTATTTTTATTTCACTTATTTTTTCTATCACATACCCCAGCTGGGATAATATATCTTCTGATTCATCCGGGATATACACAAAATACGGAACCGCATCCGGAACAAAACGAAGCCTCTTTCCAAATGCTCCGACCAGATCCGGTATCTTTGCTGTCTCCACTCTGGCCTCCTGATACATAACGATACGGATGCCATTCGGTTTCTGTGCGATCGAAGTGATAAAACTATCATGCGCCCGCACTTTTAAAAGTGCGATATCCAAAAGATTGCACACGCTCCCCGGCGGATCCCCGAACCGGTCGATCAGTTCGTCCATCATATCATCCTTTTCCGCAGGCGTTTCAATCTCTGCGATCCGCTTGTATACATCCAGTTTCTGAAACTCATTCGTGATATAATCCGGCGGGATAAATCCATCCGCCTTCACGTCAATGCTGGTCTCATACTCGTCACTTTCCACCTTTTCTCCCTTCAGGCGTTTGACAGCCTCATTCAGCATCTTACAGTAGAGGTCGTACCCCACTGCCTCCATGTGCCCATGCTGTTTTGCCCCGAGAAGGTTTCCGGCGCCCCGGATCTCCAGATCCCTCATAGATATCTTAAACCCTGAGCCGAGTTCTGTAAACTCTTTTATTGCAGCGAGACGCTTTTCTGCGACTTCTTTCAGCATTTTATCGCGTTTATACATCAAAAAAGCGTATGCAGTCCGGTTTGAGCGTCCCACCCGGCCCCTGAGCTGGTAAAGTTGGGAGAGTCCGAGTTTATCTGCTTCATCAATAATGATCGTGTTGACATTTGGTATATCCAATCCCGTTTCTACAATAGTAGTGGAAACAAGGACATCAATATCTCCATTGACAAAAGAATACATTGTATTTTCAAGTTGCCTCTCATTCATCTGCCCGTGGGCATACGACACGATCGCCTCCGGAACGAGTTTCGCCACTTCCCCGGCGATGATGTCCATATTGGCGACACGGTTATATACATAATACACCTGCCCGCCACGCCCGAGTTCACGGAGAATGGCTTCCCGGATGATCTCATCGTTTCTCTCCATGACAAATGTCTGGATCGGCATACGGTCCACCGGCGGCTCTTCCAGTACGCTCATATCCCGGATCCCTACAAGACTCATATGAAGCGTCCGGGGAATCGGCGTCGCCGTCAGCGTCAGTACATCAATGTCGTTTTTTAACTGTTTCAGTTTTTCTTTGTGGGTCACACCGAAGCGCTGCTCTTCATCTACTACGAGAAGCCCCAAATTTTTGTAACTGACGTCCTTTCCCAAAAGCCTGTGGGTTCCGATCACAATGTCAATGCTTCCTTTTTTCAGTTTCCCAATGGTTTCTTTTTGCTCCTTTGCTGTGCGCAGCCTCGAGAGCATTCCCACCTCGATACTGAAATCCCGCATTCGCTGCACAAAAGTATTGTAATGCTGTCCGGCCAGGACGGTAGTCGGCACAAGGACAGCGACCTGTTTCCCATCCATCACTGCCTTAAACGCTGCCCGGATCGCAATCTCCGTCTTTCCATACCCCACATCACCGCAGATCAGGCGGTCCATGATCCGGCTGCTTTCCATATCATTTTTCGTTGCCTCGATCGCATTCAGCTGATCTTCTGTCTCTTCATATGGAAATAACTCCTCAAATTCCTTCTGCCATACGGTATCCTTTTCAAAGGCATGCCCCTGTTTCGCCTGCCGTTTCGCATAGAGATCGACAAGCTCCTGTGCGATTTCTTTTACCGCACCCTTTACTCTTGATTTTGTCTTTTTCCATTCCGGTGAATTGAGCTTATTGAGCTTCGGCACCTTTTCCGCATCACTCCCGGCATATTTCTGCAAAAGTTCAAGCGACGTGGCAGGTATATAAAGATTGCTCCCCCCCGCATAGGCTACTTTTAGATAATCTTTTGTGATGTGATCCACTTCGATCTTCTCAATTCCCTCATAAATCCCAAGACCATGATTTTCATGAACCACATAATCCCCGATCTTCAGATCGTTAAAGCTGTGTATCGCCGCACCCTCATATTTCTTCGGCTTTTTCTTCCGCTTCTTTTTCGCCCCTCCAAAAATATCACTTTCTGTCAGCACGACAAAACGAAGATCCGGATATTCAAATCCTTTTCTGAGATTTCCCCGGGATATCATGACCTCACCCGGAAGAAGCTCATGCTCCTTATCCCTGCTGTAAAAAGCGATGATATCAAAATCCTGCAGATCCTGGCACAGCCTTTCTCCTCTCGTCCCGGAACCGGAAAGCACCAGTATCCGGTATCCGTTTTTTTTCAATCGCGCGATATCTTTTGCGAGAAGTGAAAAATTATTATTATAGGAAGGCGCCGACTGCACCTGAAAATGAAACTTGCGCTTTACCGGAATGTCCTTGATCGCCATGTCAAGCGTCGTCATCATAATAAGAGGAAGCGATGAAAGCTTTTTGAGCACAACCGGAAGGGAAAATAAAACATCCATCTGTCCCGGCAGGATATACCCCTTCTCCAGCCGGCTGACCATACTTTCCCGGAACTCATACTCGACCGCCTCTCCTTTTTCCATACACCGGTTCGGCTCGTCCATGAATACACAGACATCTTCCCCGTTAAAATAATCAAAAAAGGACTGGTTCTCATCCGTAAAATATTTTACATAGCTCTCCAGATTCACCATGCCATGATAGATCTCATAAGTCTCCTTAAATCCCGCCACATTCTCTCTCAGTCTGGCAGCTTCCTCCACTTTCCCTTCTTCCCGGAATTTCTTTAAGCACTGTTTCAGCTCTTCCTCGATCTTACGCATCCCAAGAAGAACCTGTTCCTCCTCCGGAAATATTTCCGCCGCCGGATAGATACAGATTTCATCAATGCGCTCCACAGACCGCTGGCTCTCCACATCGATACGCCTTATGTTGTCAACCTCATCTCCCCACAATTCAATGCGGTATGGACAGTCCTCCGTAAGCGGAAATACATCAATGATCCCGCCGCGCACTGAAAACTCTCCCTCTCGTTCCACCTGTCCCGAATTTTCATATCCGATCGCCGCAAGGTCTCTCCTGAATTTTTCCAGTTCCAGCATGTCGCCTTCCCTGACCGCCAGACTGTGCGCCTTATATTCCGTAAAGGGAATACAGGGATCCATCCCCCCGTCTATCGTCGTTACAATCGTCACCGGCTCTTTTTCCACCAGTTTCTTAATCACCCTGAGCCGCTCCCTGACGATCGCCTGACCATGAACATCCGCACTATAAAAAATAAAATCCTTCGCCGGATAATATATGGTCTCCCCCTCATAAAGCTTTAAATCCTCTACCAGCTCCTTCGCCCTCATTTCATTATGGGTAACGATCAGACGCGTCGTATATCCTTCCCCCGCTCCGCAGATCATATGGCTCTTCTGGGTATCCCGGCAGCCGGTCACATTGATTGGGAATTCCCCATTTTTCATGGAAATATTTAATTGTTCAAACTCCTCAAGCTCCGCAAGAGGTGCAAATAATGTGTTCAAAACCCATCCTGCCTTTCTGATATTCCATTCGGCCTCTGTTTTGTCCGTACTACTTTCTTTTCGCATTAAAATGGTTCATTGCCGCCTCGACGCCTTCCGCCACGATATCCTCCACAGCCCCTGCCGCGAGGTCGAGCGTCTCCCCGATCACTTTCTCGTCCTCTTTCGAAAACCGTCCTAACACATGCCGCACAAGATCGCCCCCCTGCGGCTTGGCCCCCACACCCACTTTAACCCTCGGAAACTCATTTGTTCCCAGATGGGAAATGATACTCTTGATCCCGTTATGCCCTCCGGCACTTCCTTTTCTCCGCACACGGATCTGCCCCACCTCCAGATCGATATCGTCATAGGCAATGATGATATCCTCCGGGTCAATCTTATAATAATCCGCCAGGCTCCGGATGCTCTCACCACTCAGATTCATAAAAGTCTGGGGCTGGGCAAGGATAACCTTTGTGCCCGCGATCATTCCTTTTCCACAGATTGCCTTATGTTCCCTGCTTGTTATTGGTATATTATATTTATCTGAAATTCTTGTTATCACTCCAAATCCGATATTATGCCTCGTCCCCGCATAATCTCTTCCCGGATTTCCAAGTCCTGCGATCAGTATCATGATATTCTTCCCTTCTGAGCCTATAGTAAGAGTATCCTTGCCTTACTTCCATTTTTTCTCCTTATAAAAAATCCCCACCAAAACTGATGGGGATTCATTTACGAACTATACTACTTATATCCCACCTGTATAGCAAGTGGCAAACATTTACTTCTAGTCATAGTATAGCAGAATTCCGAAAAAATGCAACAAATTTTTCAATTTCATAAGCCTGCTTGAATTACTATTGAATTTTCACAAAAATAATACATTGCATAAGTAAGCCACCAACCATAGCGAATTCATTGACCCATGGATCAGGGGAACATACTTTATCTTACAAATCATAAAATCCTTTTATGCGATATACGTCTAACTCCCTATGATCTTCATTCCATCCTGCGGGAAAACAATATACTTTAATCTTATCTTTTAATGCCAGTAAATTTTCTGCTTTGTCATCGATCAACAGATCTATGTTTTTTTCAATACATATATTATACTTATCCGCTGCAGTATTTTTTTCCGAGCAATAAAAAATTTCATCATAATAAAAGTGATTTTTCTTTAGCCAGTATGTTAGCATCCAACGAAAGATTTTTCCTGTAATTCCCATTTCTGTCGTGTGGGCACGTCCGGTAACTATAAAAATTTTATGTCCTTTTTTATGCATACTCTCTGCGTATTCTGCCGCTCCTTTAGTCATCGGCTCTTTTAGACAATATGCCCAGATATATCTGATCCAAAATTTTTCCCGTTCTTTCTTTGTACAGTCAAAAATATCACATATATCGTATCCTTTTGGATTTTTAATATTTCGATGGAGTTTATCACAAAAATATTTTTTGCCATACCTGAGCTGAAAACGTTCTACATCTACCAATACACCATCTACATCAATTCCTATGTTCATAGTCAGTCGCCCCCCAAAGTATGTCTTAATTGCTTTAATATTTCTGTCTCAGAACGATCATCCGGGAAAATAGGTGGACAAATGTCTATTTCAAGTTCAAATCGTCTACATTTTTTCCAATTAAATAATCTTGGAATTTTTTTATGTCTGGGAAAAATTTCAAAACCCCCTTTAATATGTATTGGAAGAATAGCGACGTGAGTGTCTTTTGCTATTTTTACTGCGCCTTTTTTCAATTCCATCAAACTTCCGTCACGTGTTCTTGCACCTTCTGGAAATATAATAGCATTCATCCCCCTTTTCAAACAGTTTTTAATATGCTCGATTTCCGGATGTACTCCTTGATCACGATTAACAGAAATACCACCTAACATACGAAAAAATCTTTTTGAATCCTGACTGCGCTCTATGGCTGCTAATGTAACTATATTGCCAATGTCTATCTTTTTACCCAATGCAGTAAGTATCCAGACCGGATCAAAATAACTGGTATGATTAGCACATAAAATATAATTTTTATCTGATTCAAAATTATTAATTCCAGTAATATAATATTTTCTTATTTTTTGGGACCATTGTATAATACGGGATAGATTTATTAAATCCCTCTTGTTCCGGGGGGGGGGATTGTCTTTTCCCAGCATGTATGACAACTGCTTTGTCATCCCTTTATACGGTTGCAGCAATGGTAGAAACTGAACAGAAAGCTTATACCGTCCATCTTTGTTCAAAACGCATGGCAATTTTCTATGCTTCGGGAAAATCTCATAGGCCCCTTCGATTCTTACTGGTAAAACGGGAATCTGATTTTCTAATGCCAGTCTTTCTGCTCCTGCTTTTAGATTCCCAAGTTCTCCATTATTTGTCCGTGTTCCCTCTGGATGAATTAACACAATTTTTCCATCCTGTACACACTCGGTAACTCTTTTCATTGCGGGGCTGGTATTACCGTTTCTGTCAACAGGAATTCCGCCCATGATCCTTAACCCTCCTCTGAAAAGTCTATGTTTTAAATGTTCTTGTTTTGCCAGACAACAAAACTGTTCCAGGTCAATTTTCCCATCTGATGCAATCAAAATCCACATGCCATCCAGATGGCTTTCATGATTTGCACAAATTATATAAGGACCGTTTGGAGGTATATTTTCTAGTCCTGAAGTTTTTAAAGAGTAACATAATCTGGTCAGCTTTTCGATAAAGGATATTATCCACCTATCTATTTTGCGACGTTTTAATGGAAAATCATTAATATCGTATTCCGTTATAACTTCCAGACTGCTTTTATCCGCATCGATCATTTGGCATAGTTCGCTTACCGTTATTTGTGGTGAAATATATTTTGACACATCAACATGAAATGCACTCTCAATCTCCACACATAAGCCAAATAAGTTTAATGAATCTAACCCCAGATCATATTCTAATACCAGATCATGTGTGATATCTGTCTCTATGCCCAATTTTAAAAATATCTGTTTCAGTTTTTCATATGTACTAAGGTTTTCTTTGCCAGAATATTTGCTTTCTCCTGCTTTTGTTTCCATTATACTGTTTTCATCATATTGTTTGCGTAATTTATATCTTTGTACTTTACCAATTTTCGATAATGGAATTTTATTTGTAAACAAAACACTGGAAACACGAAAATTTCCTCCTACTTTCGCAGAATGTTCCAATATTTCATGTCTGATACGGTTCTCATCAAGCTCGTTGTTTTTTTCGATGAAGAATACGATATCATCATAATCTTTTTCCTTTGCTGTAACTCCAACGCAAGCAGAAACGACATCTTTGGGAATACAGGATGCGTAAAGCCGCTCGATTTGTTCGGGAGAAACCTTTTCCCCATTTGGGAGATGGATACTCTCCTTGCTTCTCCCTGTCACATGCAGATACCCTCTGCTGTTTATGTAACCCAGATCCCCTGTTTTGAAATATTCCCCCTCATATGCCTGTTCTGTAGCAACAGCATCACGAAAATACCCTTTCATCTGACAAGGGGATTTTACCTGGATTTCCCCCTGTCCTTTTTTATTCTGATTTCCAATTCGTATAGAAATTTCTGGAAAACGGCTCAGTTTTCCCACTGCATTACCGGGATAATTATCTGATATTGTCGTGGTCACTATCGGCAAATTTTGCTCCGTGGCAGCGTAAGTATTCATCCATCGATATCCCAGATTCAGAAAAAAGTGACTCACTTCCTTTGTAGCCAGGCCGCCGCCCACACCCAGATATATCATTTCTCCCCCGAAAACCCGCCGGTTTATACTTCGAAACACATGTTTCCCAAGGTTGACATGCAGATATTTGCGAAATAAGCCACAGAGGCTGATCAGAGACAAAATTATCCTGCCGGATTGCGTATTTTTAATTTCTTCTGTTATTTTCTGCTGAAATGTTTCATATATTTTAGGAACCATACCAAATCCATTCGGATGGTATTTTTGAAATCCTTCCAATAATTTTTTGGAATTTGCATTTTCTAACAACCCTATCTGACCACCACCTAGGAAAATCGCCAAAAAAGTAGAAAAACCCGATATATGAAATAACGGAAAAACAACTAAATAACGGATGTCTGTTGTTCCAAATGCCCGTAAAAGAATTTCTGCTGAACATAACTGCCCCTCATAGGAGATCATTACCCCTTTGGGATCACTGGTCGTTCCAGAAGAATATAAAATCGCCATTACTTCTTCATCCGGATCCGTAGTTGGACTGAGAGAATATTCTCTTTCACAAAACTGACACCCTGTTTCAAGACTGAAAACAGGGTATTCGTTTTCGTAATCCTTAACATCCCTGTTATAATATGCAGAATTTGTTATAATCGCCCGTATATCACTTTTTTCAATCAGATAATCCAACTCCTCTTTGGGCTGTTCGCCATCCAGAAGGACACAGGTGGCACCGTATATTGCCAATGCTATAATCATTCTGCATGCTTCCGGTGAAATTGGAGATAACAGAAGAACCCGATCCCCTTTACAGATGGTACTCTTTTCTATATGAGTTATCATTTGCCCCACCTCTGCCCGAAATGTTTCGTATGTCCATTTTTCTACGGTGCCATTATCCTTAAAATAACGGATAAATTCCTTATCCGTATTTTGATTGCATATATGATTTACTTTTTCAATAAAATTTCTATGCACTGTATTTCTCCTTTTTATGTATTTGGTATAATATTTTCATGTAAGCTTTTTATTTCTTTACATATTTTTCTTTTTCGGTCTTTTGTATAATTCCCGGGACAAAGTTTTTACCTTCATCCAAATGATATTCATTTTCTATCATCCGTCCCTCTTTAGAAAGCAGAAATTTCATTTCACGCTCAGAATCGTACTCGACTCCTGAAAACCCAAATTTTTTTAGGTATGTATGGTTTAAATATATTTTCTGCCTTACATTTTTAAAAGAGTGTTTTGTTATTCCAAGCTCTTTCCACAATTCTATACGGCTTTGTTCCATAGCAGACTGCAGCATATCAGTTTGCACTATCAAACTTTCATTCCGCAATATATTAATTGGTTTTCCAAATTTAATAATGCATTTAGAGTAAATTTCTTTTTCTTTGAAACATATTTCAGGGGTTTCAACATACTCAAAAATTGTTGGAATTATTGGAACTTGTGTTATTGCTGCAATATTTGCAGCTCCCGCTTTTATTGGGAGCATTGGCTTATAGGGATGCAGATTCCATGTTGACTCTCCAAAAATAACACCAGCCCTTCCGCATAACATATTAGCAGCAAACTCAATAGTCCCTTTGTTTATAGAAGATTTTTCTTTTCTGTCAATCAGGACTCCTCCGCAGCAAATGAAAATAGATTTTATAATTGTGCTTATCTCTTCGTTTGATGCCAGAAATGTGATGTTAATACCTGCTTTTGAAAAAGCTTCCTGCATGGTTAAAAAATCGTGGGCATTAGAATGATTGCAGAAAAATAGTCCTCTTCTATTTTGGGGAATGTTTTCCGTTCCCCTTAGCTCAAAATTATAATTTCTTATTTTGGGTGCTATTCCGGTAATCATTTTCTGGCATATACCATATATTTTCTTTTCCTTTTTTAATCTGAAACCTGCGCAATATTTGTTCAATGCAAAAAATAGTGTATTTTTTCATATTCATCCAGATTTTCTATCTCTTTACAGTTTAAAAGCTTTACATCCATCTCTGAAACCTTCTTGCTTTTGAAGCCCATTTTTATCATACAGTTAATGTTTTACTCGTTATTTAAAGGAGAATTTATTCTATATTTTTAGAGAGTTGAGCATATTTTCTAAATATGCCACATTTCTTTTACCACTTTTTGTCAAGGCAAATGATTGTTCGTTTGAAAGCAACTGTATTGAATATATGTCCATCATTTCTTTTCCATATTCCTGTATAACTGCTTCCTTTATTTTACCGATCAAAGCATCTTCTTCTATCTCTTTACCCGGATATTTTTCAATATAGGAAACTATTCTTTTTCCATTTGTCACAGTTTCACAAGATAAAATGCTTTTATCTTTTAACACAATGTTAGAAATTTTATACATTGGAAGCATATGATTATTTTTTAATTTAATTTCACTGCCCACCCTGCCAATCATGTGAATTCTTCCATGTTTATCCATATATGCCCAAACAAAACAGTTTGCCCATATCCTTCCATACGCATCTCGAACAAAAAAATTTATGGTTGATTTAATGTCATTTCGATACTCTTTCATTGTACATGGCGAATTCGCAGCCAATATCCCCACTTTGCCATAAGTACACTCTGTTCCATCTTCGTTTAAAATTATCGGTTCTGCTAATTGGAAGGGGACTAGACCATAATCCCGTTTAAATAATCTTTCTCTTGTCCCTTTCAACAAGGTAAAAAAGAGTCCCCCATGCTCACAATCTCCACCACCAACTGAGATTGTAGCTGGGCGTAAAATTCTAGGCAGCATATCCCTGCCTGCATCCAGCTTTTTTAAACAGGCATTGATATACTCTTCTTCATTCCTGGACATGCTTTCACCAACTGCTACTGCATTTACAATAAAAGATAACTTTTTCCCTTTCAGAACTCCATCTATACTCAAATTCTTCATTGCTCGAATCCAAAAACTTCTGGTAGCCGGTACAAATCCAGGTTTATTTATAATTAAACTTCTTCCAAAAAAATTCTCGTTATATATTGGTTCACAAGCTACTGTACATTTTTGCATTAACGTATCAGATATGCTTGATACCAAATCTGTATTTGAATGTGTAGGAATATGAGCTAAACCTCTCATATTTCTCATTGCAGGCATCAAAGACAAATCCGGATCATGAAATCTTCCAATAGAAATATAACTTCTATTTGTATGTATAATAGCTTTAGGCCAACCAACTTTTGTAGAACCACTGGTATATGTTATAGTAAATTCCGTGTCCAAACCAATTTCCCCATCACTTAACATACCACAATAATCATTTCCAATAGACAAAAAATCTTTTAACAGCAAAATATCTGAATCCCTTTTTTTTATCTTTTGTGCATGATTCTTAAAATCATAGTAACCGCTGTCATATTCCTTATAAGGATTTTTACCATCAGGTAATGAATCTGTTAACGAAATGATTACACAATATTCAAATTCCTTTATATCAATATGCATTTTTAATTGTTCATAACAATTATCGCTAATAAATATAACTTTCTTCTCTCCAGCATAACAGTTTTTTCTAAGACATTCTGGATCAAATTCTTCACAAATAAAATTGATAATTGCTCCAATTTTATTTGCACTCAACATCAAATAAATTACTTCCGGAATATTCGCCATGCATGCAATGATTTCATTTCCCTTAGAAATTCCTATGGCTTTCAATGATCTGGCAAATTTAATTGAGACTTCTTGCATCTTCCTATAGCTAATTTCATTTCCACGATAAAAAATTGCAGAATTATCCATATTATCCTTATTTCTAAGCATTATCTCCTTATACCATGAATGATTATGATTTTGTTGCAATTCTTCTAATGCTCTGTTAACTTTTCTTTTATTCTTAACATGTCTTCTTTGTTGTGATGGCAGCATATTCATGATCAGTCTCCTTTATCTTCTTTATTAATATTTCTAAACAATTCTTTATATGTTATCATTCTGTCATAGTAATTAAGAGCCACATCGTCCAGATGTTCCTTATTATTTCCCCAGAGATATTCATATATTGTACCTTTCGGTAGTGGCTTATTTATAGATTCCCCTGAATAATATTTTAACCAAGGTTTATCGATAGATGGATAACCTGTAAGTTCTTTTTCTTCTTTCACTATAAGTGCTCCTTTCTCTATTCCATTCAGCTTCAAAAGCTACTCCGAAACGGTCTTGTTTTTGAAGCCCTTTCTTATATACTGCTAGTTTTTTCCCAATACACACCCCTGTTCATAATCAAAATTATACCAAGGGTATTCTTGAAGTATCGAGTTCCTTTCTTTCTCCCATTCCTCCTGCAAACCGCATTCTCTCCTAAGCGGTTTATCCCATAGTTGTTCCCATATCATCCATTTGCAGGTTGCCATTTCATCGCGTAATATATCAATCCCCGCCTTTTTATTTTTTATGGTCTCACAAGTCAGAATTTTTCCAAATCTGACATAGCATGTATCTTTTCTATATTCTAATACAATCGGTTGTATCGGCGTCCCTGTCTGCAACGATAGTTGTATAATTCCCCAATACATCGGCAACATCAACAGTGATGGTTCTAAATTCCAAGTTGCCTCAGGGAATATCGTCAGACTACCTTCTTGTTCCAATATTTTTTTCATAAGATTATACGCCTTTTCCTTACTCTCGCCATTTTTTCTGTCTACCCATATTGTCCCTTTCAAAATAAAACCAAACCTATCCGATAATCTCATCTTTTGTTTTCCCGCAAGTAAGAAATTATGTTTTTCCAAAAGCTCTGTAACAACAGGAACATCCCACATACAGGAATGATTTACTGCATAAAGAGTTTTACCGGAAATTATTTGTGGCTGATTAAGGCAAACAATGTTCTTCTTATTATACAACTTCATAATTTGCCGAACTACAGGGTGAATTAGTGTATGTATTTTTATTCTGTATAACCGCATACTTTTCCTCACAAATCCAATTTTGAAAGCATATTCGCAACTATCCGTTCTATACTTTCAGTCTTTTTAGATACATCTATTATTTGCTTTGCTCTAGAATCTCATATCAAGAAAGTGCAATCAATTTTCCGATTGACTTTTAAGTAAATCTTTTTAAAATTCTGTTTTTCCAAAAACTTTCAACAATGTAGTGGTGTTAGAATTTATTTCTGATAAATTATTTTAGCACATGTCTATCTCAAAAATTTTTCCGTTTTTTTCACTTTCATGTCATTGTCAAAATCATTCTAATCCCCTTGTTTTAACCGCATATCACGCAATCTCCGATAAAAAGTTGATTTGCCCATCTGTCACTTTTCAAAATTTCATCTATATTAAGGTCTCCCCACACCCCTTTTACAGAGTTGCATTATTTGATAAAGAACCGTTCCCCAAAGCATGGAGTTGTAAATGCGCTGGTAAGAGGTGCGGGAATGTGCACGGTCTTTGCACGCTCGCACGCCCTTACCACTGCGTATTTACAGAGCGCAAGCGCTCCATGCGTGAGAACGGTTCTTTATCAAATACGAAATCTGCAAAAACCTTCCAAAAATCAACATTTTATTATTTACAATGTGTCAAAAAAATCTTATAATAAAAAGGACATTATGTACCAATCCGTACTATTGTCAAAAATACAAAGAAGGGAATTAATTTTATGGAAAAAGTAAAACGGATCCTTGTGTCCACACTGATCCTGATCATGGCATTGTCTTTTGGCATGGTTGGAAGCCAGACTGACGCAAGCGCCAAAAAGGCCAAGAAAGTAACGATTTCTTTAAACAAGAAAAAACATACGTTACAGATTGGAAAGACACTCAAACTAAAGGCCAAAGTAAAACCGGCGAAAAAGAAAAAAAATGTAACTTTTAAATCCAGCAACAAAAAGATTGCTTCTGTCTCCAAAAAAGGAGTCGTAAAGGGAAAGAAAAAAGGGAAAGCAACGATAACCGCAAAAATCAAGGGAACAAAGAAAAAGGCAACATGCAAGATCACTGTCATCAAAAAGAAGACGCCGGCACCAAAACCGACGCCGCAGCCGCCTGTCGTTACAACAGTTCCGGTAAGTGCTGTGACCATTAGTAAGACTTCTCTTGATATGTATGCAGGGACGACTGAGACACTGACCGCCGCCGTGACGCCAGCCAACGCTACGAATAAAGTGATCACATGGCGCACCAGTGATGATAAAGTAGCTACTGTAAAAAATGGCACCATCACTGCTCTCGCAAAGGGAACAGCAACGATCACTGCGACAAACCCGGGCAGCGGAAAATCTGCTTCCTGCACGATCAATGTAAAAGATGAAATAGTTATCACAAACCAGGCAGAACTAAACAATGCCCTGAACAATGATAAACTCGTTTCGATCACGATCCAGACAAATGGGGCTGAGAACTTTGTTATTCCTGCGGGAACCCGCAATGGAACTTCTCTCACCTTTAATGCGCCAAATGCAACTCTTACAAATGGCAGCGACTTTGACAGTGTGACGATCCTTGGTGGAAATTATGAGCAGACCACCGGTTGGAACAACTGCACCGTTTTAGCCAACACATCGATCAAGATCGGACAGGATGCCAGTGCAAATATCACAGTCGCAGAACCTGTCACGGCAGTCTCACTTATAAACGACGGTGTCGTTCCTTCTGTCAATGTATATTCTGCCGCAAAGATAAAGATCAGCGGTACCGGCGAGGATCTGATCTCTCTTAACGTGTCAAAAGAGGCAAATGTCGTTACCAACCAGCCGGTAAAAGCATCTGCTACCGCAAAAATCGTTTTATCTTTATTAGGCGGGGCCGAAGACTCCACAGTATCTGTCGACACAGCAGCGAACAAACCGGAAATCCGCGGTGTCGGTTACATAGAAGTAAGCTATAAAGACGGTACTCCGACAGAAACTGTCGTTCCCGGAGCACTGGATCCGGAAGACGCTGTAAAAGTTAATGTGACCGGTAACGTAAAAGACGCTTACGATACCGATACGAATATTGCAGACACACAGATTTATCTGATTGCAGATTCTGTGGATCTGGACTTGGAAGAAGCTGCCGGATCCGTCGGAGAGGCCAGAGAAGCCGATCCACTTTCCGCACGCACAGATTCTGACGGCAATTACTACTTCAGTACCGTTCCGATCGGCAATTATTGCCTCATCGCCAAAAAAGACGGATTTAAGACAGCGATCCAGCGTTTCACTGTTTCTGACAGTTCAGGGGAGACCTTTTCAAACGAAGTCCTCTACCTGTTAGACAGCAGCAGGGCTGATTCTGGTTCCGCTGTTATAAACGGTACGGTCAAAAATGCTACTAATGTTAAGCCCGTAGCAGGTCTGACTGTAAACCTGTACCGCCACAAAGGAAATACGATCGGTACACCGGTCGCAACGACTACGTCGGATGCGGAAGGTCTGTTCCAGTTTACCGGACTGCAGGCGGATCAGTATACGATCCAGGTGGCAGGCGGTGAAGACTATATCTCCAGCCGCAAGAACGCATGCGTGACCGCTGATTCTACCCAGGATCTGGATATGCTTGTTTCTCCTAAATTATCCGGCAATGGTGTCCGTTTCGTCCTCACCTGGGGCAATTATGAGAGTGGCGCTCCGGAGGATCTCGACGCCCACCTTGTAGGCCCAACGACAGACGGCAGCAAATTTGAGGTATATTTTTCTTCAAAAATCTATGGGGAGAACGACAAAGTTTTTGCCCAGCTCGATGTAGATGATATGAACTACGAGGGACCGGAAACAATCACCCTTGAGAATACCATAGATGGGATATATACTTTCTATGTGCATAATTATTCCGGAGTTCCTTCCTTTTCCACTTCTCAGGCACAGGTAAATGTATACAAAGGAAGCGAACTGGTCAGCACCTACAATGCACCATCCGGTACGGCAAATGATGTTTGGAAAGTATGTACATATAACTCTGTATCCGGACGTGTCAGGGGCATCAATAAATACATCAGCGAGTCAGAGTATGACGAGGAGAATGGTTACCTGCAGCATGGATTCACTTCTTCCATCCAGAATATAACTTCTTCACTGCTCAACGACTATGATATCTATTATTCGGCCGGAGACAGCAGCACCCACCTTTGCCTGGATCTTTATACCGATGCAACATTAGCGCAGCTGAAAGAATCGTTACAGATCACTTTTAGTGACAACAAATCTTATACTTATAAGATTGTAGAAAAAGATTCACAGGAGTGGAATGAAAAATACGCCGATGCTGACCTGAAACAATACTGCGACGGTATCCTGGAGATCTATAAATCCGATACCGAGATTACGTGTTATGAACTTTTTGTTTATTAACTGGTAAAAGTCCCTAACAATGGATCATGAAAAAGACGGATACATTGTGGCTAAATGTAAAAACCACAGTGCATCCGTCTTTTTATTTATCTTCATCAGGGATTTGCCGCCAGTTCGTAAATGAGCCTAAGCAGTTTTTCTACCAACTGCAGATTTTCCGGTGAAAAGTTTCCTGATTCCCCTCCTTTTGCTCTCATAGGTAAATCACCTTATCTGCAAGATCACTAAATTCCTCGTTATGACTGATAAAAATAATCGTTTGATTCGATTTAGCAATATAATCATACAGTTTCTTTGTCATACTTTTATCCATATGACTATCCCCTTCATCTAATATTAATATTTCACTAGTTTTTAATATCGCTCTTGCACAAGCCGTTTTTTGCCGTTCCCCACCAGATAATTCACCCGCACCATAACTAATATTTTTATCTTGTATGTCCATGATCTCTAAGTCCTGCACAATCTTTTTCACATGCTCTTCATTGGCATTAAGATTTCCCATGTGAATATTCTCTAACACTGTCCCTGAAAAAATATAATCATTCTGAAAAACAGTAGCTAATTTTTCCCGCCACATTTTCAGATCAATACTCTTTAAACTTTTCCCATTAATTAAAATCTCTCCCTCATATTCCGTTTCAAACCCACATAAAATATTGATCAGAGTCGACTTTCCACCTCCGTTTTTCCCAACAATCTGAATCTTTTCTCCTCTGTTGATTTCAAAAGATAACTCCTTTAAAATAATATTATCCTCATGCTTATAAGTAAGCCTGTCACAACGTAAATTATCAAAAAGTTCTGTTAATTCCTCCCCTCCCTCTCTTTCTAAGTTGTCATAAAATACATATAGCCTTTTTCCCTTTTCCCGTAAATTTGAAAAATTTATAACGGTCTGAATGCATCTATTCAAAAAGTTCTCAAATATATTTAAATATCTAATCATAATTATAATACATCCTGCAGTTATATATCCGTTTCCTGCCAGAATGCATCCTAAAACTAAAATAATAATTTGTGAAAAAAACTTAACTCCCTCATTTATGCTATCCGTAAAATTTCTAAAACGAATTGCTTTCTCTCTTGATTCTGAAAAATACTCTTCAAACAAACCATGCCACTTTTTTACAAAAAAATTGCAAATATCTAATAGATAAATTATTTTTGTTTCTTCCGACATTTCAACAAATATCTGATTTTGTTCTGTACTATACTCCCATCCCTCTTTTTCGTACTTAATATTAAGTTTTCGTGACAAAACCGGAAGGATTAGTACAACAAACGAACATGCAACACTAATAACCGTATATAAAAATCCCATCTGCTTTACGCAATACCAAATAAATATACTAAACAATGGCATCAATAAAAAATTTGCACAAACAGTGGCAAAATAAATCCGAAAATCGCATAATTCCTGTGATAATCTGTACTCAATGTCTCCTTCCTTAAACTTATTTAGTTTATCAACTTTCCAGAAGGAAATCCGTCCACACATCTGTATATCACTATTTGACCCGCCCTTTATAAAAATAAAATCCATAACTATACCTAATACTGGTATAACAACCACATTAATAATCATACAAAACAACAAATTTTTTCCAGACTCAACAAAAAATGTGTAGTCGCTATTTAACGCTGCATCCGCTGCACTTCCTAAATAAATTGTTGTTATAAACACCACAAAGATGGTAATGGCATCATAAATCGTTTTTGCTAAAATAGGAATCAGCATCCAACGCACCGTATCTAAATATATATTTTTATTTTTCATGCCTTATCTCTCCTAAATTGATATTACTTTACTATCCTGTATGGTTTTTAACAAATTCACATCATGTGTGACAACTAAAAATCCCCCTTCTCTCTTACGAAACTTTCTGACCAGCAAATCCACACTTTCTAAATCTAAAAAATTAGTAGGTTCATCCATAAATAAAAATTTTTCGTCCATAGATAAAGCAATGCTCAAATAAACCTTTTTTCGCTCTCCGCCTGACAGATCACATATATTAACAGAATAAAGATTGTCCTTTGTCAACCCAAAATCCGTAGCTGTTTTTAACATATCATGGCATCGCAAATCATCAACTTCATAAAACAAATGATAGGCAGTAATATCTAAAAGAGCATCTCTTTGAGGCAAATAAAAAAACTTACTCCCCCATTCATCTTTTGAAATTCTCCCAACCTCTACACCTCCATAAACAATTCTTCCATTCTCAACCTCTAAAGCCCCAATAAGACTTTCTATGATTGAGGTTTTCCCACTTCCATTATCCCCCACTAAAAAATATTTTTTATCCGGCTTAATATTACAGGAAAAGTTCCTGAGAACAATCTTATCTCCCCTTACAATACAAATTTCATCAACAATAATTCCCGAATCATCTATGATTGCCATACTTTCGCCCTGTGCTTTTTCCCACTCCCAGATACCTGTTTTTGCTTTTTTATACGCCACGACTTGGGGCAACGCATTAAATAAAGCATTCATATAACTAAACAAATTAGGTGTCAACACCAACAAATACGCAGCTGTAGCAATTAAAATATCCTTTTTTAACAAAACATAGCCTATGACTAAATAGCTGCATATGTCAAGAATATTACGTATCAATGAGTTAACGCCTTCACTCACCCTCCCCATTGCACTCGATTTTCTACCCAATTTATCCCATGTCAGATTTAGTTCCTTAAGTCTGTATAAAAACTGTGTATATAACTCATAAATCTTAATTACAGGACTCCCAAAATACATTGATAATATATTTTCCGACCATTTTGCTTCTGCTTCCCGATCTGCATCATAGTACTTATATGAGAATACAGAAGCCAGTGCATATGGTATGATTTGCAAGACAGACATAACTAAAAATATACATCCCAACCATATATTTATTTTTAGAATTAAAAGAAATATTATTAAAACAAAAAGTGCATTAGTAATAATCGTCGGAAGCGTTATATTGTAATATTCATAAATATTTTTTAAATCTAAATCAATATTTTCCCGCATTTTCCCTGGTGAAATGTTAAAAACGCCTGTCTTCGATTGTTGAAAAAACCGCTTTATCATTCTTTCCCGAAAATTCTGGTATGTACATTCATATATTGTTTCCTGTTTGTTTTTTAAGGCTGCCTTTAAAATTATGTAACTTAATATTATCCCCAGCAAAATGCACGAACATTTTAATACTTTTCGTACAGAAAATTCTAATATAAAAGAAACAATTTGGGAAAAAAGCTCAGCATGAACCAAGGCAAAAAATATTGTCAAAACATTAATTAAAATATACAAACAAATACTCCTCTTAAACAGCCCGAAATCTGCCAAATAAACCCTTCCCTTGCCTTTCATTTTATATTATTCTATCTCCCTCTTTATTACTATACCTAAAACCTCATATTGTGTTCTATTGTACCATAATATCCTTTCTATTGCAAAACTCTGTCATTGGAGCCCCTCAAAGATAAACCAGCCTGTCGCACAAACTAAGCGAAGACTCCCGATGAGCCACGACAATGATCGTTTTATCCCGTCCGATATTTTCGATCGCACGCTGTATCATGCTCTCGGAATTCTGATCCAGTGCACTTGTTGCTTCATCAAAGATAAATAGATCCACATCCTGCAGGAACAAACGTGCCAAAATCAAACGCTGCTTTTGGCCACCTGATAATTTTATGCCCTTTTCCCCAATGACCGTTTCATAGCCATCCGGCAATCCGTGTATGAATTGGTCTATGTACGCCTTTTTGCAGGCCTCTTCCATCTGTTCCTCCGTTGCCTTCTCATCTCCATATAAAAGATTTTCACGTATCGTAGTATTAAATAACATATTTTCCTGTAATACAAAACCCACCTTCCTGTGAATCATTTTCAAAGATAACTCCTTCAAATCCTCCCCGCCAAAAAATATCTTTCCGGCATCCGGCTCCAGCATACCAACGATCATCTTTAATAACGTTGTCTTACCCCGGCCGCTCTCGCCTACGATCCCTACACGCTCTCCCTGTTTGATATCCATCGAAAAATCCCGCAAAACTTCTGGCATTCCATTTTCATAAGAAAATGACACATTTTTAAAAGAAACATCACAGTTTGGAATATCTTCCTTTTTTGAATGATCGTCTTCCACCGTTTCTCCGAATGCCGCAAGAGCTTTCTCGTAGTGAGTCGTGTTAACCTGTAGATCCGAATCGGTTGTAACGACTGCCTGAACCGTATCTACCAGTTGGGAATAATATTGGGCAAATACAAGCAGGGCGCCGATCGTAATATTGCCATGATAGATCAGTATTCCGCCTAAGAAATATAGTAAAAACTGCATCATGAATTCATCCTTTATCTTAGGGATGATCAACACCCTGGTTACCCAGTATTCAATAAACGTGATAAATAAATGCGAATATCTCTCTGCATAAGAAACAAATGTTTTTTGACAGGACTCCTCAAGGTTAAGGGCGCGGATCTCGCGCCATCCATTCAGCGAAGAATAGATCCACGCTCCCCATGCCTGATCATTTTCCCAGTTCGCATCATTATTCTTTTTTTCCCTTTTGGCAATTAAATGATTGAGGCAAAAGGTAATGGGAATCGCCACTACTAAAATAAGTGCTAAATGCCATTCCAAAAAGAACAACAGCCCTAACAAAACCACCATTTTACAATAGTTGATCACGTATTCCACCGTTTGTGCATTCGTAAAATCGCACATTTTCACAACGGCATCATCCATGATCATTTTCTGTTCTCCCGGATTGATCTTTTCATACTCTGAAAAGGGGCGATGCAACGCATTATATAATATCTTTTCTTTCATTTTTACAGTTACCTGGTTGTTGATCCGGTATTGACAGTAATTTCTCAGGAATGCGATTCCTGTATTCGCCATCTGGATCAATACATATCCTGCAACAACCGGTATCAGAAATTTGATCTTATGGCCAAGGATCACCTTCTCAATAAATAAGCTATAAAAGGTCGGCAATAACAAGGCAAAAACAAGGCTCAGTATCGCTGCAAGCAGGTTTAAAACAAATAATTTTCTCACCCCGAATGCCAGTGGCCGGAGTCTCCGCAGAACATCTGCCCTATACTTTATTTTTCTATGCATTACGGCATTCCTCCTCCTTGATCGCAAAAAGTGTCTGAAACCTCTTACTGCTATTCTTCATCTCTCCCGGAGTTCCTGTCTCGACAATCTTACCTCCACTCATAAGAGCAACTTTATCACACAACATAACGGAACTTTGACGATGTGCGATAACAATAGCGGTTCTTCCCTCCAACATCTTCTTCCATGCCTCATGGATCTGACACTCTGTCCTATTATCAAGCGCTGCTGTCGCCTCATCAAAAATAATGATCGGCGGATTTTTCAGATACACTCTGGCAATCGCTATTCTTTGCTTTTGGCCTCCTGATAACTGCCTGCCCTTTCTTCCGAGAATGGTTTCAAACCGGTCTTCCATTTCCATAACAAAATCATATACCCCCGCCGCCTTACATACACGGATCAAATCCTCTTCTGTTGCCTTTTCATTTCCAAGCATAATATTATACCGGATCGTCCCATCAAAAATAAGAACGTCCTGCTGCACGACTCCGATCTTGTCGCGAATCGACTTAAGGGAACACTTTGAAATATCTTTTCCATCTATTTTGATCTGGCCGGCATCCGGCTCATAAAAGCCAAGCAGCATATAACTTAACGTTGTCTTTCCGCAACCAGATTCCCCGACGACGGCCATTTTCTCCCCTGCCTTAATATGCAGGTCAAAATTTTTAATGATCGCATTTTTATCCTTATAACCAAAAGAAAGATTTACAAAATCAATCTCTCCCGCAGGAACAAATAAAGTTTCCTTTCCCTGTCGCAAATCAACCGTAGGTCTTTCCATAAGATCCTTTATCCTCTGAATAATGGAAATCCGGTTCTGGGCATCCATGTAATTGCTGCTGACCTTCTGCAAGCTTTTTGTTAACGAAGAAAAATATGTCAACACGACAATTACAGAGCCAATCGACAATCCTTTATAAAATGCTAAAAAAGCTAACACTGCATACAAAACCATTTGAATACATGTATTTACATTTGCATTAATATTTTCCGCTTTTAATGCTGCAATTCCCGCCTTTATATCTGTTTCGATCAAGGTGTCCTGATGCCTGTGAAAAATATGATTTACACGCTTCCAGGCTCCCAGTAAACGTATATCCTTCAGTGCGCTGAAAATCTCATATAACCAACTGATATATCCGCCATATGCTTCCTGATTGCGTCCCTTTTCCTCGCGTATTCTCTTTCCGAATTTCCATGAAGTATATACGGAAACAGGAACCATGATCGTTAATACAAGTGCGATCCACGGACTGATCAAAAATGCAATAATAAGACAGATTACAATATTTATGTAATTATTGATATTGTGTATTAAATTTCTCACAATGAAATGAACACACTCCATCACTTTCCACTGTATCAACTGTGCAATATCGCCATAATTTGAATCTGCCATCGCCTGGGCATCCATCTGCAAAACAATGGAAAACATACGGCATCTCATGCGGTAAATAAGTTCATTCCAAAAAAATCCATACATCTCATACACTAAAAAATACAATATACAGGAAAAAACGGACAATCCTAAAAACACCAAACTGATTTCAATAAATAATGGCAAATTTTGATAATACACGATCTGATTTATCATAATACCAAACAAAACCGGGGCAACCACACCAGCTAACGTATCGAATAACCAGCCAAAATAGAAAAGAACAACCTGCAAATGCATTTTATCCAAAAACTGATCAATAAATTTAACAGTCGAAAAGAAATTCAACCTTTCCGTATTTGTTCTATTACTCATTTTTCCTCCATTCAGACAAGTAATCCTGCCTTTGACATTATTGCTTTGTATTTCCACCGTTTATAAATATATGTTTTAATAATGAGATCTCTGTCGTCTGAACATCAATATTTACCGTTTCCTTATCAGACAGATCATTCGGGGCCTCCGTTACGATATACCCATCCTTCACCTGGTATTCCATGATCTTTTCCAGATATTCATCCCGTGACCGATAAATAAATACCGGGGTATCTGGTAATAACTCTCCTTCACCAAGCTTAACCTTTATATGCTCTCCTTCTTTTTCTACTGTTGTCTGCATGGTAGTATATACCGGTATTTTTACCCTGCTTCCGACAATGGCAAATGCTATGATCCCAAACAAAAGAAAAATAACAAAACCGATTGGTTTCAGCACGAAAAAATTACTGAGCATCCTTCTCTTTCTACTTTGTCTCTCCATTTTTTCCCCTTTCCCGAAAATGTTTTTTGTAATAATTTTATGCTATCAGATGACGTTCTTTTTCTCAATAACGTTATATTAGAACTTCTCACCCGTTTTCAACCAGCAGGCGAAAAACGAAAATTCTTTACTCCGCAAATAGAGAAATTTCCTCACAACAAAAAGACCGCCGCTTTCGCGACAGTCTTTTTTTGAAACATTTTTAATTTTCTTCCGGTAATTCATCTAGTGCCTGTTTAAAACGCTCCACTATTGCGTCCTGCAGTAAGCTCCTCATCTCACCGTTGATCGGATGGGCGATATCTCTGTACTCATCACCATGAGTCTTCTTGCTGGGCATCGCAATAAACAATCCTTTCTCCCCCTCGATGACCTTAATATCGTGGACAACAAATGAATCATCAAATGTGACCGACGCTACTGCCTTCATCTTGGAGTCTTTGTTTACAACTCGAATGCGAATATCTGTGATTTGCATCCTTCGCTTCCTCCTTACTGTTTTTACAGTACGTAACGCGCATTCTTTTCCAACACTATTTTGATTTTCTCCGGTTCTCCAACATAATTAGAGTTTGCTCGAATTGTATCATGGCTCTCAACGATGCAATTTTCAATGTAAGTATTATCGCCAATATACACATCATTTAAAATGATGGAATTGCGAATGGTACAGTTGTTACCTACGTACACTTCTTTAAACAAAATGGAATCGCTCACTTCGCCGTTGATAATACATCCACTGGATATCAGGCTGTTTGTAACCTTTGAACCGGCGTTGTATTTGGCTGGTGGCAAATCCTCAATCTTTGAGGCAACCGTAGGATACTGATCAAAAAAGTAATCCCTGGTCTCACGATTGAGAAAATCCATATTGGTCCTAAAATAAGAATCAACTGTAGTAATATTGCTCCAGTATGAATCCATCTGATAAGCATATATCTTTTTCAAGCCTCTGTAACGGATAAAGATATCTTTTACCAGATCAAATCCACCCTCGTCACCCGCTTTCTCGATCAATTCGATCAACTGTCTCCGGCGTATCACATAAATACCCGTAGAGACCGTCGTCTTTGATGTAACGATCGGTTTTTCCTCATATTCTGTGACAAGTCCTGACTCATCTACAGAAACTACACCAAATCTGCTTGGGTCATCCCTTTTCCCGAGATCCTTTGTCACAATGGTAATATCTGCATTTTTCTCCACATGATACTCCAACACTTTATTTAAGTCAAGCTTATACACACAATCCCCCGAAGCGATCACCACGTATGGCTCATGGCTCTCTTTCAGAAAATCAATATTCTGTGCAATGGCATCCGCTGTTCCGCGGTACCAGTAACTGTTGTCCTGAGTCTGGGTAGGAGTAAATACAAATAATCCACCCTGTTTTCTACCGAAGTCCCACCATTTTGAAGAATTCAAATGCTGGGTCAACGATTTTGAATTGTACTGGGTAAACACAGCAACCTTGCTGATATGAGAGTTTGCAACACTGCTAAGTGCAAAATCTATACTGCGATAGCCGCCTGCAATCGGTAACGCAGAGGTAGCTCTCTTCGTCGTAAGGTCAGTCATGCGTGCGCTGCTTCCACCAGCTAAAATAATACCTATCGCTCTCATAAAATGTCACCTGCCTTTATCAAAGTTCCGCCACCTTCGAGTACATTGTCTGGATAGTCCTCTTTCGTTGTCACCCCTGATATGGCAGTATTTTTCCCGATCGTAACACCATCCGGAATCACCGTGTTATCTCCGACCGTTACAAGATTAAATGCGTACACGTCTGGTTTTACCTGGTTCACAACATCGTCCTTACCAGCTCCCAGAACACAATCAGCCCCAATTACCGTATCCTCTGCTACGATCGTCTTGTCTAATGTTGTATTTTTCCCGATCCGCGTTGAATTCATGATAATGGAATCCCGGATCACTGCTCCTTCTTCGATAATGACATTCGAACCGATCACGGAATTGTGAACTTCCCCATACACTTCACAGCCATCCCCCATGATCGCCCTGTCTATGATCGAAGAGTCTGAAATATACTGCGGTCTAATCCACTCATTTTTCGTATAAATCTTCCAGAATTCCTCATAAAGATTAAATACAGGAATCAGATCGATCAATTCCATATTCGACTCCCAGTAGGAGCCCAGTGTTCCCACATCCTTCCAGTAACCATTGAACTCATAGGCAAAAACCCTGTCCCCACGCTCATGGCAGTACGGAATGATATGCTTCCCAAAATCACATCCCGGCTGATCCCTCAGCGTAAGAAGCGCTTCCTTAAGAACCGGCCATGAAAAGATATAAATACCCATCGATGCGAGATTGCTCCTCGGCTGCTCCGGTTTCTCCTGGAATTCTAAAATCCTTCGACTGTCATCGGTAATGCAGACCCCAAACCGGCTGGCTTCTTCTAATGGTACCGGAATCGTAGCCAGTGTAATATCTGCATTATTGGACTTATGAAAGTCCAGCATTACCTGATAATCCATCTTGTATATATGGTCACCGCCCAATATCAGAACATAATCCGGATTATAATAATCCATATATTTCAGATTCTGATAGATCGCATTTGCAGTACCTGTATACCATTCACTGCTTGTACTTTTCTCATATGGTGGAAGAATAGAAACTCCACCGACATTCCGGTCCAGATCCCACGGAATCCCAATTCCGATATGAGTATTCAGCTTGAGCGGCTGGTACTGTGTAAGAACCCCCACCGTATCCACCCCTGAATTGATACAATTACTCAATGGAAAATCAATGATACGATACTTTCCCCCAAAAGCAACAGCAGGTTTGGCTACATTTGCTGTCAGAACGCCAAGACGCGATCCCTGACCTCCAGCCAGTAACATAGCTATCATTTCTTTCTTGATCATGTTATCATCACCCCTGTTGTAATTTAGTACCTGCAGAAGACGTGACCTCCTGCAAGCCATATAAACTTATAAAATGATTATACCATACATTTGTAAAAAAACAAATAATTTTCATAAATTTTTTTACTTTTTTTTTACTTTTTTGTTGAAATTGCACAAATCAAAATTCCTTTATTTTTACAATTTCACCTTTTAACTTGTATTTTTCATATAATAGATTTATACTTATAGAAGTTTATTATTATAGAAGGGACGGTTTTCCAACCATGTATAACATTGATTTCAGACACTCCCCTGGCGCAGACCAGATTTCTCAAACTGCGTATTTTATCGGCATTGGCGGCATCAGTATGAGCGGATTTGCCGAACTCCTCCAGACAATGGGATTTACCATCAGAGGTTCCGACCGGACAGAATCCAAAATCACGAAACATCTTGAAGAGCTTGGAATAAAAATAGTATATGAACAAACGGGGGAAAATATTACATCTGACATCGACTTTGTCGTATACACTGCCGCGATCGCAAAAGATAATCCGGAATTTGTACGGGCAAAAGAATTGGGGCTTCCTATGATGGAGCGGGCAGACATGGTTGGCCAGATCATGAAAAACTATCCGACTGCGATTGCCGTCTCCGGAACACATGGAAAGACCTCAACGACATCGATCGCCTCCCATATCCTTCTGGCTGCGGATATGGATCCCACCATATCGGTCGGTGGTATTCTTCCTGAGATCGGAGGAAATATCCGTGTGGGCAAATCCGAAAATTTTATTACAGAAGCCTGCGAGTATACAAACAGCTTTCTGAAATTCTTTCCTACGATCGGCATTATACTGAATATTGAAGCAGAGCATCTTGATTTTTTTAAAGATTTGGAAGATATCCGGAACAGTTTCCGCCGCTTTGCCTGCCTTATACCGGAAAATGGTACACTGATCATCAATTCTGATATTGAACGGATCGGGGAACTCACAGACGGACTCTCCTGTCAGGTTTTGACTTACTCGGCAGATAACCCGGATGCAGACTTTTCCGCTGCGGATATCACCTTTGACCAAAGAGGCTGCGGCAGTTTTACTCTTGTTCATAATGGAAAGAAGGAAGAACATTACCAGTTAAATGTTGTAGGAAAACACAATATTTCAAATACACTTGCCTGTCTTGCCCTCGCGTCCGTGCTGAAAATTCCGGCAGAATCTATTCAGTCAGGACTTTCCGCATACAGAGGGACCGAGCGGCGTTTTGAACACAAAGGAGAATATAACGGGGCCACTGTCATTGATGATTATGCCCATCATCCGACTGAAATACGCGCCACCCTTTCCTCCGCTAAAAATTATCCCCACAAAACGCTGTGGGTTGCTTTTCAGCCCCACACGTATTCAAGGACCAAAAATTTTCTGGATGACTTTGCCGATGCCCTTTCTCTTGCTGACCGGGTCGTGTTAGCTGACATTTATGCGGCAAGAGAAACAGATCCTGGGGATATTTCCTCCGAAGATCTGGCCAGAAAAATCCAGAAACTGGGAAAAGACGCCATTTATCTCAAAGATTTTCAAACAATCCAGAACTTTTTTGAAAAAAATTTAGTGAACGGTGATTTGTTGATAACTATGGGGGCGGGAAACATTGTAGAAGTTGGAGAATCTCTTGTGAATCAATAAGTTATCCACATTATCCACAGTCTTATCAACAATGTGTAGAAAAGTCAGACTGTGGATACTTTTTCACCTTTTTTAATCTGTGAATAACTTTATTTTAGGTGCGAAATCGTTTTAGTGGCGAAATTAGGTTGTTTTTCTGATTTTTTCTACATGAATAGTATGTCCTGTTTTCAGATATCCACACTATCCACATTATCCACAAGCTATATTCTACTGAAAAGGTACATTTTTTTTGCTATTTACAGAAATTCAAAATTAGGGTATTATCTAGAGTACAAAGTATTTTTTATGCTTTGGCTTTTGAGGATAGATTTCAGGAGGATGACACAACGTATGGGGTTTTTATTGACAACTGAATTTACACAAAATATAACACAGGTTCCAAATATTTTTATTGACGAATATATGCCTCATGCGAACGGAAGTTTTGTAAAAGTGTATTTATATTTGTTACGGCACACAGGTTCCGATACATCTGCCCTGACGATCGAAAATATGGCGGACATGCTCTCCAATACGGAGACTGACATTGTGCGCGCTTTAAAATATTGGGAAAAACAAGGACTTCTTTCTATTACGGAGACAGACGGACAAATTGAAAAGATCTGCCTTCTTCCTGTTACCATTGCCCGGCAGAGAGACACCATTTTTTCAGAAATGGCCGCCACCCTGGACTCCCCGGAAACCATACCATTTCGAGAGCCGGGTACGGAGCCTTCTGCTGCTCCATCACTTCCCAAACGTCATACATATTCACCATTACAGGCAGAGGCGCTGAAAAAGGACTCCGAGATCGAATCCTGTCTCAGCATGGCGGAGGCATTGTTAGGAACAACTCTTGGCGATTCTCATATGCAGCTTATCCTGTATCTTATGTCTGACCTTGGCTTTTCGATGGAACTGGTCATAACACTATATGAGACTGCTTTGGCCAGAGGGAAAAGCAAACCGCGCTACATAGAGGCGATTGCATTGGACTGGGCCAAAAAAGGGATACATACTTCGGAAGAAGCAGAAGCGGAAGCCTCTTCTTTCCACGGCATATATAAACTGGTTTCCAGCGCTCTGGGGATCAAACGCACACTGGCTCCGGCAGAAAGGCGTATTATTGATAAATGGAAAGACTTTCAGTTTCCGGATGCTGTGATCGAGGAAGCATGCAGCCGCACCGTTCTCCAATCGGGCGATACAAATCTGAATTACACGACAAAGATCCTTGAGGACTGGCACAATAAAGGTGTCAGGAACCTGAAAGATATTGAGGATTGTGACCGGTCTTATTTCCGGCAGAAAAATACGGCAAGAAACCGGATCACCCCGATCAATAAAAATAAATTTCAGAATTTCCCTCAAAGGGATTACTCCAAATCAGAGTCTGCCGATCTGGAAAGGCAGCTGCTCCAGCAGTAACCGCTTGACAAATATATAGTTGGGAGCACAGACAAAAAAAGCGAGGATAATTTTTCACTATGCAGTTATTAAATGAACAATTTCAGGCCATCTATTCTGAGTACAATGAGACACAGCTGAAAAACAGCCGTCTTCTCCTCGAGAGACAAAAAGAAGTCCATGATGCCATTCCCGAACTGAAGGAACTGGATGATACGATTGCTTCCTATTCTGTCGCTTCTGCGAGAGCCGCCTTTGATGGAGGCAAAGTGGACATGGAACATCTCAAAAAGAGGATTTCTGATATTTCCCAAAAAAAAGAACTTCTTCTTTCACAAAACGGATATCCGTCAGATTATCTGCAGCCAGTGTATCGCTGTCCGGACTGCATGGATACCGGTTACATTGGAGATGAAAAATGTCACTGTTTTAAGAAAAAAATCGTGGAGTACCTGTATGAACAATCCAACCTGAAAGAAATATTGGAGACGGATAATTTTTCCCATTTTTCAGAAGAATATTACCCGGATGATTACATCGAAGAAACGACCGGGCTCACACCGCGGGATAACATACGCAACATTCACCGGACAGCCTTTTCATTCAGCAAAAACTTTTATGAAACACATGATAATCTTTTATTATATGGAAATACCGGCGTAGGAAAAACATTTCTCACACACTGCATCGCCAGAGAAGCTCTTGATGATTCGCACACAGTCGTCTACCTGACTTCGATCGGGCTATTTGATATTTTAGAAAAAAATAAATTTGACAAGGACTTAAGTTCTGTGGAAAAAAGTGCCACCGTCTCTTATATTTTAAACTGCGATCTTCTTATTTTAGATGATCTGGGGACGGAATTAAACAACAGTTTTACTTCCTCACAACTCTACCGGGTGATCGACTTCCGTCTGATCCATCAAAAGTCCACGATCATTTCTACAAATCTTTCTTTCGATGATCTGCGTGAACAATACAGCGAACGCATTTTTTCAAGGATTACAAGCAGCTATTCCCTGCTAAAACTTACCGGGGATGACATCCGTCTTAAAAAGGCTATCCACGCCAGACATTCGTAAGATACCCCGCAGCAAACTGCGGGGATGAAATAAACACATAACATATTTTCACACTTTTTTGGAGGAGACATAATGAATCAAAACAACTTTGCAGACATCATCCCATATGGAGATCTTGGGATCATTGCACTGGAGAGCAGCCGTGAAATCGGAAAAAAAGTAGACGCTTATATTTCATCATGGAGAAACGTGAGCAGAAACGATGAGGAATCCATCCACTTTAGCAGTTATAAAAAAGATTCCTATCTTCTGGATGCGGTTTGTCCCCGTTTTGGCTCTGGTGAGGCAAAAGGAATCCTGAATGAATCCGTCCGCGGCAAGGATCTCTACATCCTCGTAGACGTATGCAACCACAGCCTGACCTATAAGGTATGTGGCTGGATCAACCGCATGTCGCCGGATGACCATTTTCAGGATTTAAAGCGTATGATCGCAGCGGTAAGCGGCAAAGCAAGAAGGATCACTGTTATCATGCCCTTTATGTATGAAAGCCGTCAGCACAAAAGAAGCTCGAGAGAGTCTCTTGACTGCGCACTGGCTCTTCAGGAACTTGTGAACATGGGAGTGGACAGTATCGTCACCTTTGACGCGCATGACCCGCGTGTCCAGAATGCGATTCCTCTAAATACTTTTGAGACCGTACAGCCCACCTATCAGTTCATCAAGGCAATGCTGAAAAATGTACCGGATCTCAAAATGAATCCCAAAAATATGATGATCATAAGCCCGGATGAGGGAGCCACCGGACGCGCGATCTATTTTGCCGGTGTAGCGGGTGTCGATATGGGTATGTTCTACAAACGCCGTGATTACACAAAAATCGTAGAGGGACGCAACCCAATCGTGGCACACGAATTTCTTGGTGCAGACGTAGCAGGAAAAGATGTTGTCATCATTGATGATATGATCTCTTCCGGCGAGAGTATGATCGATGTCGCTACCGAATTAAAACGAAGAAAGGCAAACCGGATTTTCGTTGCTTCTACCTTTGGCCTTTTCACAAACGGCCTTGAAAAATTTGATAAAGCATTCAGCAGCGGACTGATTTACCGCCTGATGACGACAAATCTCGTGTATCAGCCAGAAGAGCTCCTGTCAAAAGAATATTATATCAATGTAGATATGAGTAAATACATCGCCCTTCTGATCAACACTCTGAACCATGATGCTTCGATTGCGGGGCTTCTTGACCCATCAGAAAGAATCCAGAAAATATTAAAAAAATACGGACAGCTGTCATAGCTGTCCGTTTCTTACTTTTTATAGGATCCGATTGCACTTTTTTAAATTAGAAAATTTCTCTATTTGCGGAGTAAAGTTTGCCTTTGGCAAACTTGAAAAGAACTTTAGTTCTTTGGTGCCGGATTCTCACGACGCTTTTTTTAGGGTTGTACCGCTCCGCTCTCATCCTGAAACGTCGTATCATCCCCCGAAAAAGTTGTATCATCATTGGAAGTGCTTCCGCCCTCATCAGGACTCGTTCCCGATGGATCATTCGGAACCGGATCCACCGGATTCTGGTCTTCCGGAGGATCTGCGACCGGTGTATCATCCTCTGGCGGATCCTCTGGCTCGGGTTCCTTCGTAGCTTTCGGCTTTTTCGTCTTCTTTGGTTTATCGTCTTCATCGTCATCATCATCTTCGTCTTGTTTCTTCCCGCCAGAATTATTACTTTTATATGAGGAAGAATACGATGGTTTTGATGAAGAATCATCATCCGGATCTTCTCTGTCTTCATACGGAAAATTCTTTGGTTCAAGATCTGCATGGATCGCATTCATAAAGGTGTTCCATGTCCTTCCGGGATAAGAGGCTCCCGAAAGCCCCGCTACCGGAGTCGGATTGTCGCACCCGATCCAGATCGCTGTCGTATAATATGGCGTAAATCCGCAAAACCATCCGTCTTTTTTATCATTAGTCGTACCTGTTTTTCCAGCCGCAGTCATACCATTTTCAAGGGAAAGACCTGCTCCCGTCCCTCTTATCAGAACCCCTTTCAAAATATCTACCATCGAATTAGCCGCCTTAGCGTCATAAATGTATTTCTCATCTACATCATCCGCCACGACCGTATTGCCCTCTGCATCCAGGATCTTTACGATGCAGGTCGGTTCGCGGTATTTTCCATCATTTTCGATGGTCGCATAAGCAGACGCCATTTCCAACGGACTGCAACCATATGTGAGGCCCCCGAGGGAAGAGGCATTATAATAATCATTTTTATCAATCTTAGAAAAGCCCATCTCCAACAAATACTGCAATCCAACCGAAGGTGTAAGCTCATCAAAAAGCTGCCATGCGATTGTATTTTTAGACTGTTCTACTGCATACCGCAGAGAAATATGACCGGAATATTTTCCATTTGAATTAGAGGGGCCTCCCTCAAACTTATGGTCATTCACTGTAGTATCCGGCGTATAATCCCTTTCAAGAGACGGCGTATAAACGATTACCGGTTTTATGCTGCTTCCCGGCTGCCGGAAGGACTGATAAGCGCGGTTCAGGGTATAGCCACTGGTCTGCTGGCTTCTTCCACCCACGACCGCCACTACCCGCCCGGTATCGTTATCAATACAGACGCCCGCTCCCTGCATCTTATAAATACCATTTGTTCCTTTCTCCGTAAAAGCAGAAAGATTTGTATTGATCGCCTGCTGAAGCGCCTTCTGTTTCTTCAGATCAATCGATGTATAAATACGGTAACCATTGTTCAAAAGCTGTTTCTGCGCCGTCGCATAGGCCTCATCGTACTCCTCTTTGTAAGCGGACTTATCTTTTTCCGAATCCAGGTCATATCGAAACTGAAAACCATTTATTTCCATTAGCTTTTTTGTCGCACAATAAGTCACAAAGGTCTGTATATAATTTCTTTTGACCGGCTCCGTAATATTGAGTTCGATCTCCTCATTAACCGCCACATCATACTCTTCCCGCGTGATCACCTTGTCTTCCAACATCTGGTCAAGAATACGGTTCCTTCTTTTGAGCGTATTCTCCTTTTTCTCGATCGGATCATACAATGTCGGGTTATTCGGAATCGCACACAGGAAACAGAGCTGGGAAAGACTTAAGTCTTTACAACTGGAACTGAAGTAGCCTTTCGCTGCCGCCTCGATTCCATAATACCCATTCGAAAAATAAATACTATTGAGATAAAATTCCAGAATCTGATCCTTATTGTATTTTTTTTCAATCTCCATCGCAATAAAAATCTCTTTTATTTTACGCTCATAGGTTTTTTCCGTATTGAGAAATATACCACGGGCAAGCTGCTGCGTGATCGTACTCGCCCCCTGGGTGATCTCACCTTTATTCTGGATCTGCACCCACACAGCACGCACGATACCTTCTGCATCAATTCCATTATGGGAATAAAATTTCTTATCCTCTGTGACGATAAAAGCATCTTTTACATACTGTGGTATCTCATCGATCGGAAGATAGTAAGAATCTTTATCTCCCTTTAACACAGCTATCTGCTTTCCTTTTGAATTGTAAGCGATCGTCGTCTCCGATTCCCGGAACGTCTCCTCCGTAGAATTTTTTATGAGCTGGATCGCTTCATCCTGCATTCTGAAAATGTCCCGTCCATATTTTACATAAAACACGATACCTGCCACAAGAATCACGACAAGCATCAGTAAAATAAATATTTTAAATCCAAACCAGAATTTAGGATGCTTTTTCTGCCTTTTCTTTTTTACCTTTTTTCCAGCCATAACACTCTCCTAATCTAAATGGATCTTCGTTTTTTTGCATACGAGTATTTTAACACAATTTACTGCATCTTGCAAAGAATTTCTGAATGCAGGAATCGTGCCCTGTCTGCCCATGTATGCCCCTTCGCCGCCCGGTTGTATCCATTCTTCACGATATACTCCCATTTTTCCCTGTTTTCAAGAATTTCCCGGATCTTGCCGGGAAGTTTTTCCAGTTCCGCCAGATCATACCTGATATAATCCTTCCCATCTGCCAGGATCTCATCCAGGTATTTTGAACCATCGCTGGCACAAACGGCACCATTTAACATAGAATTAAAAACCCTGTCATGCGCCCCGTCTTTAAACCAGGGCATTACATTCAATGATATCTTTGCCCGGCTGATCTGCTGAAGGCATCCCAGCGAATCCAAAACATTTCCATTTATGATATTTTCCGGATGCCTGCACGGAAGTTCTTTCCAGCCTGAGCCAAAACAATGCACTTTGAGACCACTGTCCACAAGTGTCTTAACCACCTCTGCCCGAAAATAATGTCTCACATACAGATCAATAAAAATCATATTAGGCATCACATCTTTGATCCCCGCTTCACTGATATCTTCCACATCCCGGGTGAGGTGCTCCATGATCGCCGCATCCATCGACTTCCATGGATGTTCTTTCAGATCAGCGATAATATCATTATAAAACGCCGCATACTCCGGCCCATGGCGGTTGATCGCTTCCTCAAAAATAGTGGGCGGGTTATAATTTCCTGTAAATACGATATCATATTCACGGTCTTTCCATCCCGGTATTTTCTTCTTTTCCCAGATCCCGGTTCCCCCAAGAGGCATAAACGGCCCACGTTTTATCCCTGGGAAAAAACGTTTCAGATAAGCCTCGTGTTCCCGGTCGATCGAGATCTGTATATAATTTTTTGGCAGATACGGAAGGAACTTATGATAATAAAAGGGGTGGTCGACAACAATGTTCAAAAACAAAACATCTCTTGCATCAAAAAAGGAAACTCCGTCCGAATCAATAAAATAATCCTCCCCGGAGCAGCCATCAAAATTAAAGCTGACCGCCGCTGTAACACCCGGTTCACAAAACCAGATCAGATCGCTCAGGCTTCTGTATTCTTTACACTGGTCAAAATAGAACACCTCATACCCCAGGAGTTCAAACGTCTTTCCCATCTGTTCTGAAAAAAACCAAAGTGTCTCAATCCCTTTCGTAAACAAAATAATCTTTTTTATCAAGCTGTATACCCCCATTATATGATTTTTCTCCTGCTTTTATCTTACCTCGAAATTTCGTCAATCTCAAGGTAAAGTTTTCCGGATTTATTCCGATATATATGTTAGATAAAGATTCGTATCCATATTTTTAAACCAAGGAGGGGAAAAAATGAGTATTAATGCAATTTCAAATTCTCAGGCTGCTACATACAGTCAGACTCCGTCTACTACGACAAAGACAGAGGATAAAAAGCAGTCAGAAGCAGTTTCATCTGCTGAAAAAACAGGCGTCGTTTATGAGCCTTCAAACGCTAAGGATAGCACGGATGCTGATTCTAAAGTTAAGGATTACTCAAGTGTTGTAAAAAAACTGAAATCAGGGCTGAGTGCAAAAAACCAGCAGCTTCAGAATCTGGTTGACCAGCTTTTAAGTAAGCAGGCAAAAAAATATACTTCACTGTCACAGTTATTCACTGACATTAAAAATGGTAACGTAAGTGTAGATCCAAGCGTCGTATCACAGGCTCAGAAGGACATCGCTGACGATGGTTACTGGGGCGTTGAGCAGACCAGTGACAGAATGGTATCCATGGCTCAGGCACTGAGCGAAGGAGATCCGGAAAAGGCTGATAAGATGATCGCAGCGATCAAAAAAGGTTATGATCAGGCTGCAAAAGCATGGGGCGGTGAACTCCCTGACATCTGTCAGAGAACAGTTGACTCTACTATAAAGAAACTTGAGAGTTGGCGTGACGGTCTTTCCACGGCAGAGACAGCACCAGATAAATGATCAGCCATACAAGACACATTTATCAAGTAGTTTTATAAAGAGACCAGCCGGTATTCCGGTTGGTCTCTTATTTTGGCAGGACATCCTTAATAATAAGTCTACAACTCCAGCATCCCTCCATTTTCTTTCAACCACTTCTTCCTCTCCCGGTATTCCGGCATCACACTCCCTACCATGTCCCAAAACTCCCTGCTGTGGTTCATATGGGTCAGATGGCAAAGTTCATGCACCACTACATAATCGAGTACCTCCGGCGGCGCCATCACAAGCCGCCAGTTAAAGTTCAGATTGCGCAGGCTGCTGCAACTCCCCCAGCGGGTTTTCTGATCCCGGATATGGATCTGGTTGACCCGTCCCCCTGTAATCTGCTGATAATGCATAACCCTGACAGGGAATATCATATGAGCCTGTTTGATATACCATGCCTCAAGTCCCTCCCTTAAAAAATCCACCTCTGTCCCCGGCGTATGGAGCACCATAATGTCCCCATCAAGTTCCACCCTTACACGCCTTCGGTTTGTATCCTTGTCCAAACGGATCTCATACCAGTTTCCCCGGTATCGTATTTTCTCTTCCATACTGATCACTCTCTTTCGCGTATCATCTTAAACATCTGTACACGATTTTTTATACCGAGCTTCCGGTAAATATTAAGTACATGTTTCTTTAACGTATTAATGCTGATCACAAGCTTTTCACAGATTGCTTCATTATCGCATCCCGCCAGTAAAAGCCTCAGGATCGTTTGCTCCCTCTTTGTCAGATCATATTTTCTGACAGCCTCACTGACTGTAATCTTTTCCATTCCCTCCATCTGTTCGTGGACAGAAATACTCAGGCGGTACGTCATATGTTCTTTCAGAAGATTAAGAAGAAAGATATCATCACTGCTAAAATCATCTCTTCCAACCGTCCGGTAAAAGGTTGTGATCCCGAGACACTGTTTTTCTCCACAAACAACCATATGAAGCGCGTATTCCCAATTATTAGGGATGTATACTTTCTTATAATATTCACTCCGGATCTTCTCCGTCTCCGGGATGATATCCGTCTCCCTGCACACGATGCCCTTCCCACTGTACAAAATCCTTCTGCCATGACTGGTTTCGTCATATCCCATACAGCGTCTGTCATCACAGTTAAAGGTCACAGGTTTTTCCAGTCTCCCCTGTCCCTCCCGTCCTGCAAGGTAAAAATCCGCACTGTCAAAATCAATAAGGAACTTCATCTGTTCCAGAAATCCCTGCCGCATAGCAGTCAGATCTTCTGTCGTATATATTTTATATATGATGTTATTTAAGATCATCCAGTCCTTTGTCCTCAATTCCTTCATCGAACGCACCCTCTTCCCGGCGATTCCGCCACCTGTACGGTTTTATTTTAACACAGAACTGCCGTTTTTGGCAAAAATAATTGCCGCTTAAGCCATGATGCGGACGGATGCGCCAATCTGGCTGTACATTGATCCAAACCGTACACGATCAAGAGAGCTGAATCCCGCCGGAACAGCTCTCTTTGTCTGATATTCAGTTGTTCCCATATCCACCCGCCATTACCATGAGCTTTATTCCACCGTATATTTGCACCTTAGTTACACATGGACGGTCATACGCTTCAGGAAAAATCTTTCTCATTTACTTTGTCAAAGCAAATACCTGTGATCTTTCCGTTATCATCACTTACATAGTCAAGCATGTAAACCGGTTCTTCAAGTACATAAGAAAATTTTTCAGGATCTACGTAATTACATTCCCTGCCCTCAATCTGTACCTTGAGTCCCTGTTTCACAGCTCTCTTAAGCTCATCCTGGAGCCATGAAGCTTTTCTCATTATATCCCTCCTGTGTCAATACTGCATCAAAAAGGAAGTGTGCACCGTGACGTAAAATTCCATTCCTTTGCGTTATTCAGATAAAAAATATTCATTTATATCAGATTCATTGTTTTTTAATATTTGTTGTTGAAAATTGAGCGACTCTGCTACTTAGAAAAATAGATCGTTATTCCGGAAAGATATCAGATGAAATCTTATCTGCTCCAAATCTATCACATTCCCCCCTTCATGAATATTTTCTATCTTAGTATATATTATAATATCGGTACATCGTAAAAATCAAGTGTCGTTTATACGCAAAAGTTGTCGTTTGGACGTGAAAAATGTCATTGACCCACCAAAATCAGCCTGGCTTTAGAAAACTCTTCATAATTTTCCATTATTTTTTCGCTCTAACGTGTTGACTTTATTTGTGTAATAATTTATACTTTTCATACACTAGCAAATAATTCGGAAAGGAAGTGGGCTTGTGAAGATCGAACGCATTAATGACAATCAGATTCGCTGCACCCTCAGCAAACGCGATTTAATTGAACGTCATTTAAGGATCAGTGAGTTGGCATATGGCTCTGACAAAGCAAAAGAGCTTTTTCGTGATATGATGGAACAGGCAAACATGGATTTCGGATTTGAAGCAGATGATATTCCTCTTATGATCGAGGCAATCCCAACCTCAAAAGAATCGATTGTCCTCGTTATTACAAAAGTAGAGGATCCTGAAGAATTTGAAGAAAAATTTTCCAAATTTGGAAACCTTTCAAATAAATATGATGAATCCGAAGAAATTGAAGAATATTATGAAGATAACCCTGAGGAAAATCTGGAAGAAGAATACGAGGGAGACCTGATCAACTGCTTTGAACAATTAAACGAAATCATTGAAAGCGCTTCAGAATCAGATCATGAAGGTTCAGAATTTGTTCCTTTACATGAAATTCTGAAAAAAGGGAAAAAATCCAGGGAAAAGATCCAAACAAAGAAAAAATCTGTTTTAAACGACTTTGCAAGACTTTACTCTTTTTCCTCATTAAACTTTATTGTTGATGCTTCAAAAGCTGTATACCGGATTTATTCCGGAAAAAACAGTGTGTGGAAAGACGAGGTAAGCAGCCGCTACTATCTGCTCCTTACCAGAAATGAAAACAAATCCTCCTTTAACAGGATCTGTTCCATTATCAATGAATTTGGAAAAAAGGAAACTCTGACCTATGCTACACAGGATTTCTTTAATGAGCACTATAAATTGATCATCAAGGATGATGCAATCACCAAATTATCCATGCTTTGAAAAGACCGTTTTAAAAACAGCACAAAAACCAGTTCTTCTGTTTCCAGAAAGAACTGGTTTTTGTGTTGTTGATCCACAACAATAAGTTATGCATTTGCCTTTGTCGTTAAATACTCATTTATTTTAGATACTAGTTCATCACAGTCCAAACCGTGAACCATAGCAGCTTCTTCCAGACTCTCATTCTGGGAAGCGGGACAGCCCACACAATGCATTCCTGATGCCATAAGAATTGCTGCGATCGTCTGATCCTTTGTAAGGATTTCCCCGATCAGCATGTCCTTCGTAACTTCCATAGTCCCAAATCCTCCTTTCAAAAACAGTACCAACTTCGATTATATTCACTGAATCCATAAATGTCAAGCAGTTAACGTGATTCCTTGTTAGGATATACAAAATTTTTATTGTTATACTTGTATTTTTCCCAAATTTGTATTAGAATGAGGATATCTACTAGAAAAAGGAGGATATTATCATGGCATACACTATTACAGATGCTTGCATCAGTTGTGGTTCATGTGCAGCTGATTGTCCGGCTGGCGCTATTTCAGAGGGCTCAGCACATTTCGAGATCGATGCTGATGCATGTTTGGATTGTGGAGCTTGTGCTTCTACATGTCCTACAGGCGCTATCGAAAACTAGTATAGAAGCTTACATAATCTTATCGTGAACTCTATACTAACGCTTCATGTTCAGATCACCGGACGCAGTCCTGGTGAAACAAAACAGACAGGAATCCTGCCGTATATGGTAACATTCCTGTCTGTTTTTATTTCTTTATGGCCACAAAAGCCGAATTCTGCACAATCTTTGCAAAAAATCTCCTATAATCTGCTAAGGAGTTCCTCACGCTGTGCTTCAAATCCCGGTTTACCAAGCAACGCAAACATATTCTTCTTATAACTCTCGACACCTGGCTGGTTAAACGGATTTACCCCGAGAATATATCCGCTTATGCCACATGCAAACTCGAAAAAGTAAAACAGCTCACCGAGATAAAACTCGTTCTGCTCCGGCACCTTCACGACAAGGTTCGGAACATTTCCGTCTGTGTGCGCAAGCTGTGTCCCCTTCATCGCATTTTTGTTTACAAAATCAAGGGTCTTGCCTGCCAGATAATTCAGCCCGTCAAGATCCACAGGCTCTTCCTTCAATGTAATGTCAGCGGACGGACTCTCAAGCTCCATAACGGTTTCAAACATGATCCGGGAACCATCCTGTATAAACTGACCCATAGAATGAAGGTCTGTCGTAAGATCCACGCTCGCCGGGAAAATACCCTTCTGGTCTTTTCCTTCGCTCTCTCCGTAAAGCTGTTTCCACCACTCGCTCACATAATGGAAAAACGGCTCATAATTGGCAAGGACCTCCACTGCTTTTCCCTTCCTGTGCAGAATGTTACGCACTGCCGCATACATGATCGCCGCATTGTCAGAAACCGGACTTTCGATGCAAAGCTTTCTCATACTCTGGGCGCCTTCCATCAGTTTGTCTAAATCGGCTCCACTGACTGCGATCGGAAGAAGGCCAACCGCTGTGAGAACAGAAAATCTTCCACCCACATCATCCGGCACGACAAAACTCTCATATCCCTCTTCCGTAGCAAGGCTTTTTAATGCACCCCTTGCCTTATCGGTCGTCGCATAAATCCTCTTTGCTGCTCCTTCTTTTCCGTACTTATTCTCGAGCATCTCCTTAAAGACCCTGAATGCGATCGCCGGCTCTGTCGTAGTGCCCGATTTACTGATCACGTTCACTGAAAAATCCCGGTCACCGATCGTCTCAATAAGCTGGGAGAGATATGTCCCGCTTATGCTGTTTCCGGCATAGTAAATCTCTGGCGTTTTCCGAACTGACTTATCAACACAGTTATAAAAACTATGTCTCAGAAACTCGATCGCTGCTCTTGCTCCCAGATAAGAACCACCGATACCGATCACGATCAGAACTTCGGAATCGGATTGTATTTTCTCTGCTGCCTTTTTGATCCTTGCAAATTCGTCCTTATCATAATTCTCCGGAAGATCGATCCATCCAAGAAAATCATTTCCGGCACCATTTCTGCCCAGAAGCGTATCCTTTGCTGTCTCCACAATGCCTGTCATAGACTTTACTTCGTCATCACTGATAAATTTCTTTGCCAGCGAATAATCAAATGTAACATGCTTGCTCATTTTCCTATCCTTTCCTTTCGCTTCAATATTGTGTATATTACTTATCCTTATTATACCAAATCAATATTTAAAAGACAAGACTACGCCATGTATTCTTTCAGTACCTCTTCGATGACCGCTTCCTCTTCTTTCGTAAACTGCAGGTCCATCTGGGGCTCCTCCCGCCGCTCCGACAAAAGTTCATCTAACTGTGCCCTTTCCTCTTCAAAATACTCATGATGGTATTCTTCCATTTCTTCCTTTCGAAATGTCTGGTTTTCCAACCTCGGCTTACAGATATTCTCCAGATAATCCCGAATCTCTACCATGAGCTGCCTCCTGCAAAATCTCAGATTGAAAAGAATATCCTCAAGGATAATGATCCCACAGACGGCAATACCGACAAACAAAAACTCTGTCATCATAAGCCGGCTGCCTCCCATCACCGCTATATATAGATTGCAAAGAAGACTTGTGATCAGCGTAATGCCAAAAACCATATCACTCATCGCCTCCCATGTGTTCAAGTGAAACCCTGCCACCGTATAAGAATTGAGATACTTGTCCACAAAAATTTCCACATTCTCAACGCCCATTTTGAGCTGATAACAAGTTTCAAATTTCTTTAAGAGCATCTTCATCAATGGATGCTCCGATTTTCCCATCTGCCCGGCAGACCGGATAAGACTCCTGTAAATTCCTCTCACGATCAGTTTCACAAGAAAACACAAAACTCCAAGCCCTATTATCACATATAGCATACCCATCAAACGATATCCCTCACTTCCCATAAATAGTTATTCAGTACCACATATAAGGTACTACTATAGTATAGCAGAGATTCTGAGCCCATGTATAGATGGGAACGATAAAATCTGACATTTTCGTATGACAGGATACGACATGTCTTTCCATATATCGAACAATAACGCCAAAAAAAAACAAAAATCGAAACCTCATAAAAAGGTGCGCCTGAAAAACTGCGCACCAAAGCCACATATAGTCCTTTCCATTTTTGCTATTTCACTATCTCATCTATGATATCGGCAACCTTTACCACTGCATTGTGCTGATTACTGGCTTCCATCATACTGATGTACGTAGTCCTCTTATCATAAACCTCTTTTACTGCTCCGAGAAGCTTCTCACTTGAAAGATCTTCCTCACGGATCACATAACTGAATCCCTGCTTTTCAAAAGATTCCGCATTGAGTATCTGATCGCCCCTGCTGGCTTCCAGCGAAAGCGGGATGAGAATATTCGGTTTATGAAGTGCCAGAAGTTCACAGATCGCATTGGCTCCCGCTCTGGATATGACAAGATCCGCTGCTCCCAACAGGTCGCACAGTTCCTTCTGGATGTATTCAAACTGAGCGTATCCTTCTACATCTGCAAGGCTCTCATCTACTTTATCCTTGCCACACAGGTGGATCACCTGATACTTTTCAAGCAATTCCGGCAATATATCCCGCACCGCCTCATTCACACGGACGGAACCAAGGCTTCCTCCAATAACAAGAATAACTGGCTTATCTGTCGAAAACCCGCAAAAATCCAATCCATTCAAACGATTTCCCGAGAACAATTCCTTTCGGATCGGGGATCCCGTAAGATGTGCCTTCTCCTCCGAAAGATGAGATAATGTCTCCGGAAAGTTTGCACAGACTGCCGTAGCTGATGGTATACACAAACGATTGGCGAGGCCCGGCGAAATATCCGATTCGTGAAGTACGCAGGGCACTTTCTTTCTCTTTGCCGCAAGCACCACCGGAACTGTCACAAACCCTCCTTTGGAAAATATGACATCCGGCTTCACCCTTTTAATGATCTTCGCTGCCTCCGTATATCCTTTTATGATTCTCGCCGGATCTGTAAAATTCTTGATATCAAAGTATCTGCGAAGCTTTCCTGATGATATTCCATAGTATGGTATATCAAACTCAGACATGAGCTTTGTCTCGATCCCATCCTTTGAACCTATATAGTGAATCTCATAATCTCTCTTCTGAAGCTCTGGTATAAGTGCGATATTTGGTGTGACATGTCCTGCCGTTCCCCCACCGGTAAGAATGATTTTCTTCAACTTGTAAAACCCCCAGTTATAAATTCTTTTTGATTTCCTCTGCTACTTTTTCCAGATCCGGCGTCTCACCGGGTTTCCACATAATATTTACGCCATCACCATAATATCTCGGTATGACATGCACATGAAGATGGAACACCGTCTGCCCTGCTGCTTCACCATTGTTCTGAAGAATATTGACCCCGTCACAATCATATGTCTTCATAAGCGCAGATGCGATCTTCTTTGCCACCGGAAAAACCTTTTTTGCATCCTCTTCTTCAAGTTCAAAAATATTTGCCGCATGCTTTTTCGGAAGTATGATCACATGTCCCCTGGCCGCCGGATTCACATCAAGGATCGCCCGGAAATCGTCATCTTCATATACTGCTGTAGATGGAATCTCCCCCGCTATGATCTTACAAAATATACAATTTTCATCTGCCATCACAATAACCTCTTTTCTAAAAAATAATTTTTAAAACCGGAATACCGTATCAAAATTTCTGAGCACCTTAAAATTACCCTGTGCCGACAGATCTCCTGACATAAAAGCATTCTGGAATGGTTTCTCCCCGGACAGTATTTCATTAAATATCCCGCTTTTTGTCTTCGCTGTTACATCCGGATTGTCCACACTGCCAAAATAGCAGTTTAATTTATCATTATTGATATTGATCACCAGACTTCTGTTCTCATCTGTGATATCGATCTGGAAGACCATTTTCATATCATCACTCGGCACAAAATGCTCCTTCAGTGCAATGATATATTTATCCGAATCCTCTTCTCCACCAAGCATCCCTTTAAATAAGTTTGCCAGTTCCTCAATATCCTCTTTCTGCTTTTTGACATAGTTATCATCGGATACGTAAGCTGACAACTGCTCACTCTCCTGAGGCGTGAGCGAAAGCGTACTGCTCCTCAGCACCGTCTTTTTCACCTGAGAGCTGCTATTGGGAAATGCAACCATCTTCTTGGAAATCGTACGGTAAAAATTCTCGGCACATTTTTCGATCATGAGATTATAGTCCGGATTTGTCTCGAATTCCACATGGTTATCCACATATGCACAGATTCCTTCACAGGGCACTCCGCCTAACATCTCCCACGCTTTTATAAGCGCATGCTGCGCCTCTCTCTCCCCATACGTTGTGGCCATGACGACAGGGAGCATATAAATATGCTGTATATTTTCTTTGTCTCCATAGAGCCAACAGGCATCCAGAAACTGCTGAAGATATCCTCCTATGCCAAGCCATTCCACAGAAGCAGCAAGAATGACCCCGTCTGCTTCTTTCAGTGTTTTGGGAAGAACCGAAATACTGCTTTTATCCTCATACAGGTTATATCGTTCCACATTTACACGGAGTTCATCCAGAACCTGTGTTATTTTATCTATCGTAAATAATGTCGGATCGTCGATCAGTCCCCGCCCTCCATAATAAATATTTACTCTCATCATATCACCTGTTCCTTTCTATCCGTAAACATGTTTTTTATCATACACATGATAACACAGATCAGAAAGCCTGCCAAAAAACCTCCCACATGGGCTGTGTTATCAATTCCGGAATCCTGCATGCCACTATACAGGATCAAAACGACATACAATAAAAACCGGAAAGCTTCCTTTTGCAGATTGTTTCTTCTATTTATAATGAGTACGACAAGAAGCGCCCCCATCAGACCATATATCGCACCCGAAGCGCCACATGACACCCTCTCATGATAACCGCTCATATTATAAAAAACTGACACAAGTCCTGCAAAAATACCCGAAAACATATAAATAAAGCAAAACCAACCCCGTCCGATCCGGTTCTCAAGGGCATAGCCAAGTACAACAAGAGAAATCATATTGTTTGCAAGATGCTCAAACCCAAAATGCAGAAAAAAATGGGTAAAGACCCGGTAATACTCGTGCCCATCCAGAAAAGCCGGGCCATACATCGCTCCGGCGCTTATCATATAATCGGCGTCCAGACTCGACCCGTTCATCTCCGTATAGAAAAAAGCGAGTATATTTGCCACGACCAAAAGCACCGTAATAAACGGAATCTTTTCATTTCCGGCCTTCTCCCTCAACCTCACGGACACCTCCAGACTTGTCTCCAACTGCAAAATATGATAGTATTGTACCATATTTTATAAAAATAGTCCACAGCATATCTGCCTGCGCGTGGGAATCAATTTTGGCTGCTCGTAATTTATAAGAATCGTGACATTTGTACAGTAGCGGGAATATTTCCTGACCAGGACCCGCTTGCGCTTAAAATAAACATGTAGCGGTACAAAGGCTGCAAGGTGCAAAAAAACGCACCTTATACGCAGCCTAAGGACCGACACGTTTATACGGTCCTTATCAGGAAATATTCCCGCTACTGTACGAAGCTTTGTCAGCTTTCCATAAATTGCGAGCACCTAAAATTGATTCCCGTGTGCCTGTGTTCAGAAAGGAATTCCCATGGAAATAACTGTTCATGCGACGCCCGGAAATAAAAAGAATATACTTGATCTGATCGAAGAACAACATCATATTTCCCTGCCCTGCAACTGCCATGGCGCAAATACCTGTGGCGGCATGCAGTACGACTTCCCATGTTCCCTGATCCCCGAAGAGGATATCACCGTATCCATTCCCGAACGAAAGAATTTTCATGGCCTGTCTCTGGAAACATCCCAAAGTTTAGAATATATGCCAGACACACTCCTGATCGATCTTGGGACGACGACTGTGGCCATGGTGTATTATAACACGCTGCACCAGACAGTCTTTTATTCGGAAGTATTTCCGAATCCACAGCTTCCTTTTGGCTCAGATGTCATAAGCCGTATCAAATATGACGTACAGTTTCACGATGAACACGCATTAAAAAACTGCATTTGCGATGAACTCTCCAAACGATACGATACGGTTCTCGCCAAACACAAAAGTATCCATATCCAGACATGCCTGATCGGGGGAAACACGACTATGATCCATCTGCTCTGCGGCCTTTCCTTAAAAAGTATGATGGGTGCGCCATTTCTTCCGTGTCCTGACTCTTCTGTCAAATTTGAACAAAGATGTGGTGATACAGATGTTGTCCTTCTCCCATGGCTGTCCGCCTTTATCGGTGGTGATATCCTTTCGGGAATGCTTTATCTGGATTTTGACAAACGCTGCGATACCTGTCTTCTAGCCGATCTGGGAACAAATGGTGAACTGGCTCTTTTATACAAAAATCACATCTATACGGCTGGGACGGCTGCCGGACCAGCGTTTGAAGGCAGCGGCCTGAAACATGGCTCACCTGCAATACCAGGCGCCATCTGTGATATCACACTTGGCAGGATCGTTCCACGTCTCCAGACGATCGGGAACAAACTGCCCACAGGAATCTGCGGAAGCGGCGCCATCAGCATCCTTTCCGAACTGCTCTCCTGCGGTTACATGGATTCCTCTGGTATTCTCACTCCGAAATTCCCGGAAGAAGGACTTGTGATCTGCAAAAGCAGGGAACTCGGAAATATCATTTTTACCTCAGATGATGTGCGCCAAATGCAGCTTGCTATCGCTGCGATCGGCGCCGGCATGGATGCTCTCTGTCACAGGGCCGGTATCAAAACCAGCCAGATCGATCATTTATATCTGGCTGGCGGACTGGGTTACCATATCAATATCCCGAAGGCCGCTATAACCGGATTGCTCTCTGACGTCAGTCTCTCAAACGTCACTGCTGTCGGAAACAGCTGTCTCCATGGGCTCGCTTCCCTGAGCGTTTCCCCCGATCTCCTCTGGGAGCGCACACGCCACATCCGGGATATTTCAAATGAAATCATTCTCGCCGATGATGATTTCTTCCAAAGCCGGTTTATCCGTCATATGACTTACTGATATAACTCTGCCCTATAGTATATGGAAGAAAGCCCGATCATATCCCCATTTTTAATTTTACACCGTTCCCATGGAACTAACTGTTTTTCATTAAGAAAAGTTCCATTTGTCGAATCCTGATCGATCAAAAACACACCCTCTTCTTCTATTACGATTTTGGCATGAAGCCGGCTTATTTCCCCATCCTCGATGATTCCATCTGATTTTACCGGGTTTTTTCCGATAAAAAACGGACTATTCCTGACTTTTATTTCTTTTCTCTGCCAGTCATCCGGCACAAGATTCAGATGCCACATCGTATGGCCCTGTTTTTCCAGCACTACCGTCTCATCCGGATCCACAGCATGAAGCACCACTGTTTTATCTATATCCGTAACCCTGTCTATATCCCTGTTTCGTCCCGGATTTTTCTCTTTTCCCTGATTTTCTGTCCTCTCCTTTCCCAGCAGATATCCTTCTGCCGCAACAAGAGCGATCACAAATACGACTGCTTTTTTTGTATCCAGCTCACCTGTCACCGGTTTTACAAGCAGACCGGATTTTATGACGACAGCCGTCAAAAAGATTCCGGCTATTAGAAAAAGAATGCATTTCCCCTTGCTTTTCATCTGTTTCCCGCGACCGTCTGCCTCCGCTCCAGAAGCGGCTTTTTGCTGGCCGGATTTCCCTTTTTCCGGAATCTGCTCCCTTTCTGGCTGCCTCTTTATGATTTGTTTCTGCATTGTCTGCTCCTGTGATATCTCCGCCTGTCTTCTCTCCGCGATAAAATCGGATAATTTTTTTAAATTAAAATGGCTGTCCCTGCTGATCCGGTGCATTCCATACACAAGAAAAACCAGCTCCTTGTCACGGTGATTCATCCTATCCATAAAATTTTCCAACAACTTGGAAATACCATCTGCCACATCGGAATCAAGGCCATCCAGATATATGACCTTAAGCTGCTTCTTATCTTCATCATAAAACATATAGTCACTTCTAAGGAGCAGGTTTTTTCCTTCCAGAAAGTAGTCTGCGGACCGGCTTAAAATATCAATGACCTGGCTGATCAGGGACAAAAGTTCCTGCGATGTAAAAACCCTTTTTTCAAACAGTTCAGAAACCGAAATCATATTTCCCACCGGATACATAAACCGTGGCTCACTGTCTACATTATGTATCCGGGCGCCAATGATCCCTTCCACATCGTTATATTTAAGCATCTCCGCCCCAAAGTTCCCGCTGCCCGCTTCCATCGTGATCTTCACAAACCTTCCTGTAAGATCCTGAACGATATCAATCTTCATACCCTTCCTCCATTATTTTAATAAATCTCTTCCCACTTCACTATCCCACATATAATATGGCGGAAAAATCTTCTCATGTGATAAATGGATCTGCTTTCCGTTCTCCCCTGTCAACATCCTTTTAAGAAATGGAATCCGGATATTGACATAGAACAGAATATCTGCTTCGACAGATAATATCTTTTTCTTCACAGACACCTTCCCGATCCGCGAGATCATCAGGTGCTCCTCCACATATTTCCTGAGAGCCGAAGCAGTTTCCGTTTCCTTCCACTCCTTTCCGTTTTCCACCGTCTCCTCCAAAAAACTCTCTCCAAGCGAATAAATCGCTGTCTGGTCATGGGCATACATCGACAAATAACAAATGCTAATAAGAACCCATATTGTGATACTCATAATAAAAACTGCTTCTACCGTAAAGGATGCCTTTTTCCTTTTTAACTGAATATTTCCCATAGACACATCACCCCATATCCAACAAAAATAAACGGAACAAATGGTATCGTATCCTTTCTTCCCACACGCCGGAACAATAACAGGAATACTCCTGTCACAGCCGCTAGGATAAGAGATAGGAACAACAAAACTCCATTCCCCCAAAAACCAAGTATCACTCCGCTTACAACAAATACGATCCCATCGCCGATACCGATCTGTCCATGTGTGATCTTACTGAGCCCGATCAACAGTACCCCTTCGATCACACCGGCAAAAGCCAGATACCAAGCCGCCCCTCCGTGTGCGATCCGGCACATCTGACCCGCTGTTAACACCACTATCGTCACCACTGAAATTTCTATTTGTATTTCCTTTTTCCGCATGTCATAAACCGACATCAAAAAAAGATAAATAAATAATATGATATAACACGTTATTTCTATCGCCATTTCTAATCCCTTCCGCATTTTGAACAGGGCAGTCTCCCTCCTGCTTCTGACAAAGTAATTTTCTGTATACTTCTTTTTATTTTGTTACATGTTCTGCTGATATGAAAACGATTCCCATAATTGCAGATAAATACATTCTGTGCACCAGAAAAAGAGGTATGGCGGCAACAACCTTCGCACGCATAGTACTTTGCCCCTCCTTCGCTTCTTAAATGCTCCAGATCACTATACTTCACTTGCGATATAGTGAGTTTGAGATAAGAACATTCCAGACTCTTATGATATACATTTCCCGTTTTGGTAATGTAAACAATTTCCTCTCCCTCCACATCATCCGCTTCCATCCTTGTCTCTACTCCGGTAAACGCCCTCGTCCGGTATCTATGACTGAAATAAAACCTTTTATGCGAAATGACTGGAAAGGGAACCCGGATGCTATAATCGGCTATGAGATCAATTTCATCTGTTTCCGGAACAAACCGGGAGCGCAACATACTGATTTTTCCTCCGCTCTCTCCTGCATACCGAACCATCTTTCCGGTCATGTACGCTTTACTTACCACCGCCTCCGCCCGGGATGCTGCATACTCCACAGACAGTTCTCTCCCTGTCCTTACAAGCGCCTGTTCTACGGTTTCTTCATATAAAAGCAACTTATTGATGTAAATAATACAAAGCGCTGCAAACAGAAACAGCGGAAGAACAAGGGCTGCCTCTACGGTAAGAGATGCTGTACTATATTCTCTGCTCAAAATATCCCTTCTTTCCCGGCTTTTATAAACCGCTTTTTAAACCGTCTCCTGCAAAAAGGGGCTCAAGATGGGAAAGGGTACTCTATTTCATATGTATGATCGGCGGTTTCCTCCTTACTTTGGTAGTTATTTTTTTCATAGAATACCCTTTCCCACCTTGATATGGCTGCGTCCCCATTAACCCCTGAAAATGTCATTCCGTAACATAAGCGGCCTGCAGGCTCACCTCCTGCCCAAACCAGTTTCTCTCCCGGTTCAGAACATTTTGAATGAATGGAAGCCGAAAAAATTTTGTGGAAAAAGAGAATGCCCCCTTGACGCAGAAGGAACTCACACAGATTCCCAGATTAAATCCCTTAAAATAATTATCCTTTATGTTCCATTCCATAAGATCCATCATCCGGCAACATGTATCCTGGCTTCCGTTTGCAAGCATAAACAGCATTAAATACTGCTCATACCCAAATCCCTTTCCACCAGAATCCGGAAATCCTTTCACCTTATCCATAATAAACTGGTGATCGATCCGGTAAAGATCCGGAAATTCCACAACTATATCCTTTTCTGTCTTTAACAGTGACACCTTTTTATCCTGCAGAAGCGCCGCCACATCCACGAAAGACTCTGACATTCCCCACAGCACGATAAACAGTGTCTGCGTGAAACGGACAAGTGGTTCCAACCCGGTAAAGCCGACTACCGCTAATGCCGCCGCGTGCGCTGTCTCTCTTTTCGCAGAAGACGAAAATATCAAAGCTGTATTTACGACGGTTCTTACCAGTACCAGCCGGTTTATGACCTGCTCCAGATTTTCTTTGTCACTCCCTTCCCCGCATACGATATATTCCCATTCATAATCCAGACGTTTTTCCATTGTTCCCACTGGATGGGAAACACTGGAGAAAAACTTTTTGAGATATTCAAAAAGAAGATGATCTGTCATGGAAATCCCTGTGATATCCTTTACTGCGCCCTGAAGATTTACCTCTTCTTCCTCTGCAAAGTCCTGCACATCCTTTGCATAATCCTCATCTTCCTTCCCCTTACCGCCATACAGTTTTTTATAATTATCTGCATGCTCCGTTTTCTTTTCGGATATTTTTTCGGCGTCCTTTATGACAAGTTTGGATACTCCTCCGGATATTGCATTCTTAAACAAATCCATCGGGTTCTCTGCACCGCCCTCTTCTCCAATTCCCGAATAGTCAAATGTAACACCTGATGTCGCATACTCCTTCCAGAGCTGTTTTAGTTCAGATACATTTTCTTTCGTAAGAGATTTTTCCAATATATTTTCTGTCTCTCTCAGTATCCGCAGATTAGAATCCAAAAAAGCTGCTACATCGTTACCCAGATTCAGTTTTGAGAGTTCCCCACCGAGATCCTTTACGATCTGTAGTGCCTGTTCCGCCCTTTGGGCGGCCTGTTTCACCTGTTTCAAAAATGCATTTTTTTGCGCCGGATCCTGTGGAATCTGTTCGAGTACTTCCTCTGCATTTACCAGATGCTTTTTTATCACTTTCCATACAGAAGCTTCCGTTATCCCAAAATCTTCTGCCCGGTACTCCCCGCAATAAAACATTTTTACAAAATAAGTATTTCCGGAAATCGTTCCATCCGAATACTTTACTCCATCAATGCATTCCATAAGTTCCAGTAGTCGTTCATCCAGTTCGGCCGCCTCTTTTTCCTCTTTCGCCTTCTTGTCAATTTCACTGGCGGAGTCGCCGATCCCCTCTACGGGCTTCATTTCTCCCCGGAATTTATCAAGGGCATCTGAGGTGATGCTCCTCTTCATATAATCCGTGATCTGACGTTTTAATTCCGCTCCACCATCATCACCCATATATTTTTTCTGCTCTGTCGTGACATCCGTGAGCGCCCCGTCATATAGATCCGTCCTTTCTGCCAGTCCCCCTTTTACCTCCAACGCATCCGCTGCATATTCTGCGATGCTCTGCTCAAATGATTTGCCGGCGTCCTCGATAAAAAACAGATGATACTCCTCATAAAGCGGCCTGCTGTATTCGGTCAAAAGACTGTCCGCAGCGGATCTTAAAATACGTCTGCCATAAACCCGGCACACCTTTCCTCTCGTCACCTCGACCATCGTACCTAAAAGTGCCATGATGATAAGCAGCGTCAGGGACAAAAAAACAGTAATACCCGCCGGTTGGTCATTTCTTGTTATCATTTCCAATTATGCTCCCCGAGTCCTCATCAAATGTCTCAAACGCTTTCTCCACCACGCCCGTGATCTTGTCTTTAAACAATAATACAAGTGCGATCAGGACGACAAGGATCAATATGATCTCCACGACTCCGATGCCCTCTTCCTCCTGCCAGAATTCAACAAAATACTTCATACTCTTTTCCTCCTATTTACATTGTCATAAATGCCGGGACGATAATGATCGCCATTACAACCCCAAGCATCAGCACCATCGGAAGAAGCAGCTTGGTTCCCGCTGTCTCTCCCATAACTTTTACTGTTTCCTTTCGCTTTTCAAATGCCTCCATCGCCTCGATTTCAAGCAGTCTGGTCATATCCTCAGACCCTTTTCGGATATTCTGATTGATGATCGACGCAAACCTAAGGTACGGAAGCTGCCGGCATCTCCTGCCAAAAGCTTCTACCGCCTCTGATTCAGATACTCCGTGCTTCATTTCCTGAAACGATACACTGATCTCCTCATAGGCATATCTGCACTCACCCCCTTTCCTGAGCCGGTCTTTGTATTCCTCACAAAGACGTTCAAAACACCCCCGGATCGTAAGACCGGCATTCAAAAGAAGCACAATCTTATTTACCAGTTCCGGATAATCGAGAAGAAGCTGGTTTTCTCTCTCACAGAGCTTTTCTTTCTGTTTCTTTTTCCATAAAAAGGGCAAAAGGACAAATAGGGACAGCGAAAGATAAAACGCTGAAAAATCTTTATGATATACGGGATCGCTGTACTCTATCTTTTTCCCTGACACCGTTTCCGGCAACTCGATCTGTTCGTTTTCACGCTGGGACAAAACCGCATTTTCCACCGCCTCCTTGATTTCAGACAAAAGAAGCTCCCTCTGATCCGGTTCCTTTTCCTCCGGTGTCACATCCTCTGTCGCCCCTTCATCTCCTCCGATCTGCAGTGTCAGCTCCTCCTCAGCAGTGCCCTCTTCTGTCTCTGCTCTTATCTCAAAAGTGACCTGCTCCCTCTCGTCCCTGTTCCGGATGTATCGGCCTTCTGTAATCACCTTCTCCGGGGACTCTTCAAAAAAACAGGCGATAAACATCAGTCCCGAGGCGCCCACTACCGCGATCAGCATAAAAATCCTCCTGCACCAGATCTCCTCAAAAATCTTTTTTCTGTCCTGACGCCGATAGAGAACTTCCACCGCTTCTTTCGTCCCCACATCCCCTTCGATCCATTTTTCCAGACGAAAAATGCGGATCAGCTTTTTCATATACGGATAATATTTTTCCATTGGTTCCTCTCCCCTTAAAAATCAATTTTCATAATCCTCTGCCCCCACAGAAAAGCTCCTGTGTAAACAATCAGAGCCCCTGTCATAACTCCTGCCCCCGGCAGATTTCGATACAATGGGTCAAGAAATCCCGGAGAAAAAATCCGCAGATACACGATCATCAGAAGAGGAATCGCCGTCATGCATCTTGACTCCATTTTCTTTCCGGATACCAGTGCATCCATTTCTCTTTTCATCTCGATTTTCTCTGAAATATTTGCCGAAGTCCGTTTCATGACCTGAACGAGATTTCCTCCTGTCTTTTTTGCTGTCATCAATATCTCACTAAATGTGATGATATCCTCTGCTCCACTCCTCGCCCCTAAATCCCGGATCAGTTTTTCTACCGGTACTTTCAGTTCCAGTTTCCGTGTCATATACCCAAATTCCCTAAGAATGATATCCTGCTCCGAATACATAAGCGCCAGATCTCTCTTTGCCTGACCCACAGCATTTTCGAGAGAATATCCTGCCACCAGCGCTGAGACCAGACTTTCCATCGCATCCTTAAACTGCACAGTCAGCTCCCACCTGCGTTTTTCCACAAGTGAATGTTTGAAAATTTTTAAAAAGAAAATTGCGGCAGGAACTGCCAGAAATACACAAAATAAGACATGATCATAGAACAGCATCAGTATGATGAAACTCACAAGCCCCCCACCCAGCCCATATTTTATAAATTCCCTTTTCGTATACACATATTTGTTATAATCAATCATAGTGATATCCCCGCCCTTATACATTTATCTGAATTGATCAGCCGGTGTCCCATCTCTTTCAGCCTCCCGATAACCTGCCCCTCCTCTTCTCTCTCCTCGACAAACTGAAACAATGGATAAAGCCGGATCCTTCCATTTTCTACCTGGCCTACCTCACAGATTTTTAATACCTTTCTGCTTTTATCGCGAAGCCTTCCAAGATGCACAACGATATCGATCGCTGAAGCAATCTGCTGCCGGATCGCCTCCAGCGGAATATCCATCCCCATAAGCACGAGCGTTTCAAGACGGTTCAGCATATCCTCCGGACTATTGGCATGCCCCGTGGAAAGACTCCCATCGTGTCCGGTGTTCATGGCCGTAAGCATATCGATCGCCGTCGCATCCCGGATCTCCCCTACCACGATCCGGTCCGGTCTCATACGGAGTGCGCTCTTGATCAGATCCCGGATCGTAATCTGGTTCTTTCCCTCGACATTGGCATTGCGGGCTTCGAGTCTCACGAGATTTTTTATTCCCTGTATCTGAAGCTCTGCTGAATCCTCTACCGTTATGATCCGCTCATCCGGTGGAATATAATTTGAAAGGATATTTAAAAAGGTGGTCTTCCCTGCGCCGGTTCCCCCGGATATAAAAATATTATATCTGGCCTCCACTAATTTGCGTAGAACGATATCTGCCTCGTTCGTTATCGCCCCCATCGCGATCAGCTTTTTCATCGTCAATGGTTCTTTCGGAAATTTCCGGATCGTAATGACCGGACCCGTGATCGCCACCGGATGCATGACAATATTTACCCGGGAACCATCTTCCAATCTCACATCCAGAATGGGATTTGTTTCATTTACGATGCGGTTTCCTCCGGATGCGATCTGCTGTGCAATATCATTCAGACGCTCTGTTGAATCAAACGCAAGACCAGTTTCCATAAGCTTTCCCTTTTTCTCAATAAAAATATGTTCTGGTCCATTTACCATGATTTCCGTAATTTCTTCGTCCTCAATGAGTTCCTGCAGAACATCCAGCTTCCTCATCGAATTGTAAATCTCCCTGCGAAGCCTCTTTCTCTCCCCGAAACGGATATAGCATCCGTCTCCCCCGGCTTTTTCGATGCTCTCGTCGATAATCCCTAACAGCTGGTCTTCATCGATCTCGGAATCTACCGGTACCTGTTCGAGCACCATATGCCTTATTTGTTCTTTGTGTTTCCTATCCTCTTTTGTGTTCATGCTCTCCTCCCCCTCTCTTCTCCGTATAATAACTGCCCGATCTGCTCATTTTCCTCCTCATGCCACGTCCTGCTTACAAACTGAAGACGCTCCCATAGTTCTTCATGTCCCTCCCGGATGCAGTATTTCTGAAATCTGTCTTTCCTGTCTCCGGCAAAGATTCCTGTCTCCTCCGGAACAATAACCTCATCTGCATTAGCAAGAAACTCAAGTGTATACTCGAACAATTCTCCGATTTCAAAGATTACCACATCAAACAATCTTTGTTCTCTTACTTTTTTTGCAAACTGCATCATCTCCTCAAGCGGATAGTCCAGCAAATCCTTGTAATGTCCCGCCGGTGCGACCATCCAGACCGTCCCTTTTAAAAAGGCCAGCTCTTCCAGCTTTTCATAAAACACATTGCTTTTTGCACACAGGATCAATTCAGATAATCCTGGCATTTTCACTCCATCCTTTTCATTTTCCCCTGCAAATATGGGAAATTCACATAAGCTGATATAAAGTGTTTTCCCCCATTCTGCAGATTCCAATGCTTTGTGGAGAGCAAGGAACGTCCTTTCATCTCCTCCTCCCGGCGAAAAGACACATATCATTCTCGTATTTCTGTCTTTCTCTTTTTCCTTTTTCCACTCTCCTGCTCCTGTTAATCCAAGTAGCTTGTGATAAATCTTCTCCCTGCTCTGATACATAAAAAGAGTTTTTTCCATTTCTGCATCCGGGCTCTTTACGATTTCAATCGTATTGCATCTAAGGCCTTTTATACTTTCAAAATCATCCGATACCACAAAATCGTTATGCCTGAACTCTGTCTTTTCTCCAAGCGTTGTTAGTAATCCCACCTCGATATAAGGATTCTGCTTTTCAGCGATAAACTTCATCAGTTTCTCCCCATATCCATCTTCTTTTATGCGGATATATAATTTTATCTTCTCCAATCGATCACCCTTTCTCTTTAAAACCTATTTCACATGCATATTATGAACGCCATTGAAATACATATAGTAAAGGGAATCACACCCTCGTCACCATTTGTATTCAAATCGTAATATGGCACCGGTTTTCTCCCGGCCGCCAGATTTTTCATATACTCGGAAAAATACCGGAAACGGCAGATAAAATTTTTTCTCCGTATCATTTTGACCACGGAAAATACAGCTCCGAACAGCAATGATACAATCATTACACGAAAGCAAAATTTGAAATCATAATAACTACTGATAATGGAAAATAATTTGATATCTCCTGCTCCACACAGATGGAACAGATAAAAGAAAAAACAGACAACAAACGGAATCAGACCATTTAATGTGAAGTACCAAAGACCCACCATACCATAAGTCCATAGATTTTTATAGAGACTCAGTACAAGTCCGGTACACACGATAACATTTGGTACACGGTAGCGCCACAGATCGCAGACGGATGCAGGGATCAGAACAAGAAAGATAATTTCCTGACCTCCTATACTGCCACCTCCTAATTTTGTTGTGATTCATATACTAGCACGCCACCTTCCTTCTTGTCAACTACAATTTTGTAAAAAATGGAATATTTTTATACATCGTGGCAATACTTTTATTGGAAATATAAGATAAATAGAAAAATAGAATTTACAATAATTGCGTTTTTTCGACATGTTTCAAAAAACAATACAAAGATAATATAATCAAAAGCAGGATTCATCATGCAGAAATGAGGGTAGTTATGAAAAAGAAAACGGACAACCTCCTCTTAGCTAGAGAGGAACTTATGAGCGAGATCGAAGAAATCAAACTCCTTCTGGAAATCGCTCATTCAAATTTTGACAATGCCAGTGATCCTGACCTTGTCGACAGCTGCATCTATGAAATGAACGCTATCCAGTATAAATATAAGTATCTGCTAAAACAGATGCGCAAAATGGAGAGCCTCAGCAGTTAAACAGGCATGAGTCTCCTCATGCCTGAAAACCACGGTTTACACTTACATCTACACCGATACTTTCATTCAAATGATTCCTCCCATAAGTAAGCCCTGCATAAATCGGCTGTGCATTCTGCATCACCGCATCGGAATCATCCTGTGCGGCCACTTCCTTAAAGGCAGGAAGCAGTTTATTTATAATACGGACAGCATGTTCAAACCGGTCACTGTCACGATAAGCTATGCCCTGACAAAGCTCATGATAAGAATATACATAAAGCCTTCGCAGATAATGAGATATCTCATAAGTGAAATCAAGACTTCCCATAAGTTCTGTGAGAAATCCCCGTGCGCGTTCGATCTCACGCCTGCACTCTGCCATATTGCCCTCTGAAAGAAACTTTGTTCCCTCAGAAACGCTATCTAAAAATGCCTCATAAATGATCACAACGAGTTCACTTCGATTCGCCTGTGCCACTCTCGCCGCATAGGCATTTAATCGTTCTTTATCCAATATCGACACACCTTTCCTTTCCGGTCCGAATAACAGATCTGGCTATATCATCAGCCCTGGAGCAGCTGTAAAATTGTCTGAGGTCTGTTATTTGCCTGTGCTAACATGGACGTTCCCGCCTGACTGAGCACACTGAGCTGTGTAAACTCTGTCATCTCCTCTGACATATCGACATCTTCGATCCTCGAACATGCCTCGGTAAGGTTCTGGGAGGTCGTATCAAGACTGGTCGTCGCCGAATCCAGACGATTCTCATATGCACCAAGTTTAGCACGAACCGCAGAAACTTCTTCGATCGCCGCATTAAATTTACTGATAGAGTCGGCTGCTCCCTCCTGTGTGCAAACATTACAATATTCAATATTAAGGGATTTACATGTCACCGGAGGAATCGAAATATCGATCGTCTGTCCCTCATTGGAGCCGATCTGGATCGCTACAAATCCAGCGTCAAGCACCGTCACATCCGCATTCGATCCCGCTGTAGCATCTGATACATCAAAGATCATGCAAAATCCGTCACGATCGGATACCGTCACACGGCCGCCCTCAATAAAAGTAGTTGCTGTCTTGGAAAACCCGGAATCTGTATCAATCGTAACTTTCGCATCCTGTCCCTGTACAACGGTTCCACCATCTACTCCGAGTTTAGCAGCCAATGCCGGATTATCTGTCGTGACCTGTATATTATACTGTGCCCCATACAATTTGGATTCAAAATAAAGAGACGTCGCATTGGCAAGCTCCTCTTCATTTCCCATATTATTTACCGGTACCACATCAATGTTCATGCTCTCACAGCGGTCACGGATCTTCGCATATACATCCTCAAGTGTCTCTCCCTCTTCTACCTCAATGATCTCACCATTGATCTGCACCTGGCCCGGCTCAGTAAATGTATCAGACGCTGCCATTCCAAGTGCACCTGTCGTAAAGGTAGTCTGTGTTGCGATCTGGTCAACTGTCATGCTGTATGTCGTAAGCGGCACATAATCTGTCATGGATATGACTTTTACACCGATATTATTGGAAGAAGTCTGACGGCAACAAGAACCGTCAAGAATACTCTTTGTATTGAATTCTGTGTCTGTCGAAAGCCGGTCGATCTCTTCTCGCAAGGCATTGATCTCTTTTTGGATCGCTTCTCTGTCGTCAATCGCATAAACACCTGTGTTGGCTGCCTGTACGGATAATTCACGGCATCTCTGGAGCATATTCTCCACCTCTGAAAGAGCGCCTTCTGCTGTCTGGATAAAGGATATTCCATCTGCCCCGTTTCTGGACGCTCTCTGAAGGCCGCGGATCTGCGCCTTCATCTTCGACGAAATCGCCATACCGGCCGCATCGTCTGCCGCCTTATTGATACGATATCCCGAAGAAAGTCTCTCAAGGCTTGTCGTAATCTTGTCCTGTGTCCGGTTCAAATGACCACTTGCCGTGATCGCTGCAATATTTGTGTTTATCTTCATCTCTCATCTTCCCTTCTCTGCACATTTTGAATAAATAACTTTGCCACCAGATATAATCTGTCATTTGTGGCTGTCTCATCTATTTTGTCTCCTAAATGAAATGAATTTCTTCTGCCTTTCGCAAAATCTCCACGCTCCATCGTAAAGCCATTCATCTCCAAATCCTTTTCAAACTCTGTAAAAATTTTCTCTGATACCGCTCTGGCATCCTCTTCGTCACTCGTCATAAAGCCGGAGACCCGCTCACCGCTCACCTTAAAGGTCGCCTGCACATTTCCAAACCGGGGGGAATCGACCGAAATCTCTACTGTGCCCTTCTCCGACTCTTTTCCCTGCCTGACCGTGACACTGCATGCCGTGACGCCACGTTCCGTGACGATCGGAACTTCATATCTCTGAAAATGCCGTATCTGATGATAAAATGAAATGCTGCCCGCCATGACTGCAATATCCCGGATATTCTCATAGCGTACATCCTCTGCCTGCTTTTTCTCACCAAGTTCCTCTGTGTGAGCCTCATCCAGTTCGTCGTACACCCGGGCAAGCTGTTCCGGATCATCCATACTGTCAACGAGCTTCTCACTCTCCTCTCTGGAGTAGAGTTTTAAAAAGTTTCTGCTGCCCTGTTCCAGATATGACTTCATGAGATGTATATTTATCATGCTGTCCGGTATATCCAGTTCTTTCAGGAGTTCCATGATCTGATCGCTGCTCTCAGCCGCCATTCCCCGGATCTCCTGTGCAAGTTCTTCATAATAAGCCGCTGTCTCATCCGCCGCTTCCGTGCTGTTCATGCACTCATCAAGAATAACCTCCAGGGATTCCTCCATATATGTATCAGACCGTTCCTTCAACACTGCCGGCGAAAGCTCCTTTTGAAGTTTTGTCACGATGCTGCTGCCAAATGCGGCACTGATCTGGTCACTAATACTCTCACCGGAAGAAATCACTTCTTTTAATCCGCCAAACTCATCATCTACCTTCTGGTCAACTCCCTTTACTCTCCGGGTCCGCACCGCTGAGAGAAGGGAAGAAAATGACAACTCTCTTCCTTCTTTCACTAACTGTCCGATCACGGCACCATCACTTTTTTCCACTTTATCCAGAAGACGGTAAATACCGATCATACTTTTTCTCTCTTCACTTGTGATCTGCCCGCTGTGATCCAGCTTCCATAAATATTTCCGGAAGGAAATATCCTCCTGCTGTATCTCTTCACTGATCTCAGCTACCTTATCTCCCAATTCATCCAGATTCATTTCCAGTGGATTCTCCTGCCTCCGTATGAGTTCAGAGACCACCTGCGGCCTGAGCCCTTTCACAATCGTGGTTACCTTGTCATCATATTCCTTCATGGACAAAATATTTTCTTTTGTAAGAGGCATCCGGTTGTATGCCAGGATCCGTACCGCACGCTCATTCGCTGCTGTCGTATCCAGTTTCAGGTCAAGTAAAATATCATCTACATTAGAAAATGCTTTTGTAATCGAATCCCCGAGATCCTTTCTGACCTCCGTCCCAACCGTCTCATATGATTCGGATGCCGATTCCATCTGGCTTCGAAGGTTATTTCCTGCCACTGCGATATCCTGTATCGTATCACTGTCCGCCGTAGCGATCGTTCTTCCATATACCGAAACCGGCGCCGCCAGAATATCCGCTCCTGCCTGGAGTGTCTGAACGGCAATGTCTGTGTTCTCACTGCCAGCCTCTACTCCATTTTCGATCAGAAGCTTCTGACATGCCTCCTGTTCCATTCTTTTCAGCTCATCCACAATTTCTACGAGGTTTTGCACCTCCAGATGAATGCCCTTATTTTCCATCGTCCGGGCCGCATCGATCGTCATCGTCAGCCGGATCTCCTCAAGCTGCCTTTTGGCCGTTATAAAATCCGCTTCTGTGACAAAAGTTTTACGAAGGGCAGAATCATCTGTCTGCTTTAATGCCTCCAGCTTACGTCCAGCTTCTTCTCTCGATATTTTCCCGAGATCTGCCTCCTCCGGAAGAATGCCGTCCATCACTTCATCCGCGATCCGTTCTGCAAGGGCTTCCGGCGGTACATCCTTTAACTCTTCCAGCGTCTGGTATGCCCGGATATTTTCCCCTGTCACCGGCACATCATTCTCATAGAGCCACCGGGCAGTTTCAAGATTTTTCTCATCTGCCTCCATACCGCTGCTCTCTAATATCGCCTCTGCCTGCTTTTCTACTGCATCAAAAGAAGCACGGTTTTCCTTATATGTACCTGTAGTGGTAACCGCGCTGCTATTATTTATATCCACAGGCGTAAAAGAAAGATCATTTTCGATAAAATACCGGATCGATGCATCCGACATCCCTGCTACATTAGAAGCCATCTGCGCTGCTTCCATGATCCGTTCCTCGATCTCATCAAAATATTCTCTTTCCTCTTCACCTTTTTCAACCTGGCGCTGTACAGACTCCTCTCTTTCGTGGCGCTGGCTTTTCACTCTCTCCACCGCACGCTCCAACGAAGAAGCAACATATTCTTCTAAAAGCGATCCATCCTCTTCAATATCATGAGCATCTTTTCCTGTCATGCTCTTACTGATAAAATCTGCCGGATCGAATTCTTCCGCCGGGAGGTTTTCCTTTACCTGTTCCAATATGTCCTGATCTGCACCGGTATATACGATACGGTTCTCCATCTCCTTTTGTACCGTACAATCCTTTGTATACTCAATCCCCGCATGGGAAATGCTGCCTTCCCTGGCACTCTGTACTGACACTCCTAAACCTTTTGCATAGTCAGTGTCTTTAAAGTCAATGGAAATCTTATTTGTATTAATGATCATAGATTTCTCACTCACTCTCCGAAAAAATTAGCTACTATATATTTCGGATGATTCGCTAAAACCTTTAGTCCCACAGATCAGATAAAAAATCCACGATCCAAAGCCCATATCCGACATCTTCCCCGCCGGTAAGCAGCGATTCGTATTCCTCCTCTGTCAGATTTTCCCTGAGTTTTTCCTTTGAATCATCCGGGACTACCTGATAAGTACTGTCAACAAGACACAAGGTGGGATACATGACACACCACCAGTTTTTTCCCTGAGACTTTCCTATATTTACTTTCAGCGCCTTATATTCTCCCGCCGGGAATATCATATCCCCATATTCCTTCACCGGGAAATAACATGTCCCCAGCTCTGCGTTTACTTCATAATCATAACCCCGTTCCTTTATGTAACGGCCTGCCATCTCCTCGATTTCTCCCAGGTGATCCCGCAGCGTCTGCTGTGCCATTACCACAGAAGTATCCTCTTTTAGTTCCGCCCTCAAAAGTTCTACGATCTCTTCCTTTACCTCCAATTTTAGCTCCTGATCATCCTGGCTGTCACTATTTGCCACTACATGCAGACGGATCACCTGGTCGGCAATATCCTTCTGCATCTCCTGCTTATCCATTTCTTTTCCATAAAAATGCATCAGTACGCATACGGAAAAGACTGCTGCCACAAATGCGATCCTTTTTATGATTTCTTTTCCTTTCTGTCGTTTCACTTTTCTACCTCCTCAAATGCTTTTCTTACATTTTTTCCAAATATCTCTTTTTTATTCACAAAATCTTTGATATAATGGGCATTAATAAGTAGGAGCAAACGAAGTTTATTTATTGCAGCCGGCCTGCTTATGTGAAAGGATGTGCAAAGTATGGACTCATTATGGATCAATGCCCCGGCAAAGATCAATCTCGGCCTGGACGTTCTCCGGAGACGGGAAGACGGTTATCATGAAGTGAAAATGATCATGCAGAGCATCCGGCTTTTTGACCGCCTGACTCTGACAAAGACAAGAAAACCCGGTATACATCTTCATACCAATCTAAAATTTCTCCCCGTAAATGAGGACAATCTTGTATACAAAAGCGCAAAACTTCTAATGGATGAATTTGCGATCGATGACGGACTCGACATCCGTCTGGACAAGCGTATCCCTGTCGCAGCCGGTATGGCAGGCGGAAGTACGGATGCTGCCTCTTGCATGCTCGCCATGAACCAGTTGTTTCACTTAAAACTATCTGACCAGGATCTGATGAAGCGCAGCGTAACTCTGGGAGCGGACATTCCATATTGTATCATGAAGGGAACTGCATTATCTGAGGGCATCGGAGAGATCCTCTCCCCGCTCCCGCAGGCTCCTGACTGCTACGTACTCATCGCAAAACCGGGTTTCCACATATCGACTAAATTTGTCTACTCAAATCTGAAACTTGAGGAAGACACAAAACATCCTGACATCGATCTCATGATCGAATGCATGAAACGAAAAGACCTGTATGGTCTCTGTGATAATATGGCAAACATACTCGAAACCGTAACGATCCCCGAACACCCGGAGATCAATGACATTAAAAAAACGATGCTTGATCAGGGTGCCATAGGCTCACTGATGAGTGGCAGCGGCCCGACGGTTTTTGGTATTTTTGACGATCTGGACAAGGCAAAAAGAGCCAAAGAGGCATGCCGGAGGCTGCCTTACCGCTGTTTTGTCTTTGTTACGGATTTATACAGATAAAGGATATCAAACACAAAAAGGAGGATACTATGATTTTTAAAAACACAAAAAAGTTGTTAGCCTTGGCCATGACCTTTCTTTTGCTTTTCACCACAGTATGGACAGAAGACAGACAGGCCAGTGCTGCCGAAACCGAAAACCCGATAACCGTCACAGACGAATCTCTTTTTGAGACAGCGTACATTGACGGGGTTCTGACCATTACAGGTTTCCACCAGCCGCAAAGCGGGAATAACCTGACGGAAATCGTCGTTCCTGCTGCGATCAACGGCCAAAAGATCCGTTCGATCGGCTATCAGGCTTTTGCCAATGCCGGAACCAATATCCACAACCTGTATCTGCCGGATACTTTGGAACAGATTGACGATGAAGCCTTTTCTTCTTATACGGTATTACAGGTCGGCAGCTACACTTACCGCACGACTGGGACGACCGGAACAGCCGAGGACTTTGCCACAGTGGAATCTGCCAGTGCCGAAAAACCTTTTCCGGAAACACCGGGCATTGAAGCCGGCTCACTGGTAGAAACAAAAGACCAGCTTCCATCCGCTCTGAAAACGATCGGGCAGAAGGCCTTTTATGAATCTCCCGTAACCAATATCATATTTAACAGCCAGGGACTCATTATCGGAGAATATGCATTTGCCAATACAGGGCATCTGGACAGTATTACGGTAACTGCCACCGCCAGCATACCAGAGATCGGAGCGTTTGCATTCCAGAACAGCGGAAATCTCCATCATTTTCTCGTAAATGGCACGATCACGAAAATCGGAAGATGCGCTTTTCAGGGAGCTGGAAACATGAACGACCTGATCGTATCAGACACCGGAAGCATCTCCGTGATTGAAGAATCTGCCTTCCAAAACTGTAACAACCTCCATACGGTGACTTTGCGGGGATCTCTTTCTTCAATCGGAAAGAATGCATTTTCCCAGTGTGGGAATATGAACGATCTGGTCATCGACTCGGCCACGCCATACACCATTGGCGAATATGCGTTCCAGAATAATGCCAATCTCCACAATGTCACATTATCAAACGGAATTGAGACGATCGAAAAGGGAACCTTTGAAAACTGTGCGAACATGGAGTTTGTACACCTTCCTGATTCCCTGAAAAACATTGAGGAAGATGCTTTCAAAAACCTTCCGAATCTTAAGGAAATCACGATCAATGAAAATGTAGTCATCGCTCCGGGAGCGTTTGCCGGTGCCAGCGGCTCCACACTGAATGCCCTTGCCAACACAAACAATGCAAGTGCAAAAGCTCTCGCAGGCGTAGCGCCAACTTCTTCACCCGTCGTTACTACATCCGTTGCCGCAGTAGTACCCGTTATCGCTCCCACAACTCCTTCCGTAAACAAAGTTACGGTTTCCTCCGTCAAGCTGAAAAAAGCCAAAGTGAACAAAAAGAAAAAGAAGGTGACACTGACCTGGAGCAAAAACAAAAAAGCCAGCGGCTATACAATCTACAAGAAAGTAGTGAAAAAGGGAACAAAGGCAAAAAAAGCGAAAAAGATCAAATTTGTGAAAGTTAAAAACGTAAACAAAAAGACTTTGAAATTGACGCTTAAACTGGCAAAAAAATCTACAACTTACTTTTATGTAAAAGCATTTGTAAAAACGAAAACGGGCGGTAAGACCGTGACGACTTACAGCAAAGCTTCCAATACGAAAAAAGCCGTATTAAAATAAAAAAAGGTGCAACAAAAAAACAGCCAGAATCCATCAGAAACAGAATCAGACAGATATTCCTGCCAGACGTTTTCATGGATTGTGGCTGTTTGGTTTTTCCGGCTTCCCTTTTTCCTCTATTCAACGCTCTCATCGATCATCTCAAGTTTCTTTTTAAGAAGCCTTGTCCTCCGCCCCACGAGCAGATCCAGTTCTTTTCCCGTCTGCTCAATCCTCTTTTGGAGATTTATGAGAACCTCCTCATATTTTTCAACCTCAGAACGCACTTCTGTGAGGACCCGCCATGCATCACTGCTCTTTTCCTCGATCTCAAGTGTGCGAAATCCCATCTGGAGCGTATTAACAAGCACTGCCAGGCTTCCCGGCGAGGCAAGTGTGACCTTATATTTTATCATGAGCTCATGACTGAGGCCACTCTTTACTGCTTCTACATAAATCGCCTCTACAGGGAAAAATAAAATTGCAAAATCCGTCGTATAGGGCGGCATGATATATTTATCATGAATTTCTTTTGCAAACGTTTTTACCCGGTTCCGGAATACGATCTCTGCATCTTCTGCCATCTCCCGGTTTCCACTGTCTCTTGCCTCTTCCAACTGAAGATAGGCATCCAGCGGAAACTTGGAATCGATCGGCAGGTACACTGCCTGTTCAAAACGGCCGGGCAGCTTCACCGCATATTCCACCCGGTTTGTACTTCCCGGCACGACCATGCACTCCGTCTCATACTGTTCCTTCGTGAGTATCTCATCGAGTATGCTCCCCAGCTGCCATTCTCCCCATATACCACGGGTTTTCACACCCGTCAGCATCCGTTTGAGCTCCTCGATATCACGGCGCATCTCATCCGCCTCTGAACCGCCGCTATCGTTCTGCCGCCCCATCCCCTGCATCCGGATCAGAAGCACTACATTTACCACTGCAAGTATAACAACTGTTATCCCAAGTAAAATTTCCATCTTTTCCTCCATATTGTATGCGCTTTTGTGCTTCCGTTTTTATCCGCCCAATAGCGGAATAACGGCATTAAACCATTTATGAGCCGTTTCTAACGGAATCCCATATCATACTCCCCTTCCACATCAAGAGGTGCCCCCTCATCCTTTACCTTTTCCACCAGTCGGAGCGCCATCTCCTTAAGCTGCACACCGCTCTGGGCAAAATACAGCCTGACCACGACATATTTCGTCGCCATGCATACCCTTTTTGTGATCCGGCTCCACTGGCCGCCGGTTCCGTTAAACGTAATAACCCCAACTGGTACACTCTGCGTAAAAACAGTCACCGGGATCTGCGCCATCGCTTCGAGTTCTGACCGGAACACCATTTCCATCTCATAGATTCCCTGATTTTCGATCGACAGGGCAAATACATAACTGGAATCTTTGGAAGTATCAACGTCTGTAAGTGGTATCGTCGTGCTTTCGCTGACGTCAAAATATACAATATCATCCAGGCTAAAGTCGTCTGCTTCTGCCGGCCGGTTCACCACATCAACCTTTATTTCCTCCCCGATATTCCGCAAATACGCAGGTGATCTGATCAACTGCCCGCAAATATTCATCGCGTTCCGCTGCAACTCGCCCCTTGTAAGGCTTCCGTCTGCCAATTCCTCAAGAGTATTATCGGATGTGCAGTTTTTACCTCCGTCCGGGCAGACCATATACAGATCATTCTGGGCTCTGGCCATCGCTGCAAAATCATTTCCCCTGGCCTCTTCACTATGTCCTTGTCTGCTTATCTTCGCCCACCAGTCTGTCATAACGATTCCGTCAAAGCCCCATTCCCCCCGCAAAATCAATGTGTTCAATTCATATCTCCCGGCAGTCCATACCCCGTTCAGTGCACCATAGGTCGTCATGACCGAATCGGCGCCACCTTCCCTGACTGCGATTTCAAACCCTTTGAGATAAATTTCCCGCAACGCCCGTTCTGACATTACAGAGTCTGATTCCGTTCGTTTTGTCTCCTGGTTATTTCCTGCGAAATGTTTGATTGTCCCGGTCACTCCCGCACTTTTTAATCCCCGTATCTGGGCAACAGCCATTTTTCCTGTCAAATACGGATCTTCCGAAAAATATTCAAAATTTCTTCCGTTTAACGGATTCCTGTGAATATTCATCCCGGGCCCAAGAATATTATCAATCTTATTACTTATCATTTCACGTCCGGTAAAAGAGTACAACTTCTCAATCAATGGCAGATCAAATGTACACGCCATCAGTGTTCCGTTTGGCAGACTAAACGCCTTTATCCCACAATCGATCCGCATTCCTGAAGGGCCATCCGAACAACATCCGCACGGAATCCCCATTTGCCTCAAATGCTCCGATACACCGCCATAAGCTGCAGCTGTACCCGGTGTAACTTTCGGACTTCCCATACCCTCTCCGCGGATGATACAGGAGAGGTCGTCATCATCGAACTGTGCGATAAACTGCTCCATCGTTATTTTCTTATCCGCCACATCTTTTAATTTATATCCCTGATCCCCGGTATAAGAAATCTCTTTGGGAAGAGCCTGGCATCGTTTCCCAGCATCAACTTCCCGTCCCGTCGGCACGGGATCATGATCCATAAAAACGGAACCATCCTCTTTTATTTCCGGCTTCATTCTCTCAAAAGGGAGAACCGGAGCCATATTTTGTGAACATTCCTCCACAACAATAAGCTCATCCAGTTCATACGAACCAGCCGCCACAGCATCACGCACGTTTTTTCCTGCATAGACAGTATAGCTGCCAGGCTCCAGAACGTAGCAATACGGCTTGCCCGTCACCCCGGAATCATCATAAGAGGCATACTGGCAGGGAGAAATTTTAAATTCCAGCATCTCCTTTTCCCCGGGAGTTAACAGTCCTGTCTTAGCAAATCCAGCCAGCACTCTCGATGCCTTTCCAAGTCTTCCCTGCGGGGCTTCCACATAAATCTGTACCACTTGTTTGCCCGCTCTGCTCCCTGTATTTTCTATCATTACAGACAGCGTGATATCCCCATTCTCCTCGTGAAATTTCACCACCCGCTCCATAAAATCAGTGTAAGACAACCCGTAACCAAACGGGAAAAGTACTTTTTCCTTTGCTACCGTCTCAAAATAACGATACCCAACGTAAATATCCTCTTTGTAAAAATTCCTGACTTCATCGCCGAAATTTTCCGTAGATGGATAGTCTCTGATATCCGCTGCGATCGTATCTGTAAGCCGGCCGGACGGATTTACCTTTCCAGTCAGCACATCTGCCACACCGTAACCACCGATCATCCCCCCCTGCCAGCAGTAAAGCAGAGCCTGGCATTTTGACAGGCAGGGATGTGACATATCCATAATGCTTCCTATATTAAATAGCACGACTACCTTTTCAAAACACGAAGCCACCTGTTCGATCAAATCTGCTTCCGTATCTGACAACTGATAAGCGCCTTTTTCATCCACATTATCCCTGTCCTCACCAGCTGTTCTCCCAATGATGATAAGCGCTGCATCATTCTTAGCGCTGTACTCCCGAACCATTTCTTTTGTCACCGGCATCTCAACCTGCGACCATGGCTCTGCAGCCCAGCCAAGCCCTTCATCAAACGGATTTTCTTCTTCCCATTTGTCATAAACCGCCAGAAGTTCCTGATCAACGATCACATCTCTTTCTTCTAAAAGAGCATCCAAAATCCCCGTGACCTTTGACACATTTACCATGCCGCCTGACCCGGTTCCACTCTTATAATAATGGCGTTGGATCCTTCCAAACACCGCCACCTTACTCTTTCTGGCAAGCGGCAGGATATTTCCCTCATTTTTTAACAGGACACAGCCTTCTGCCACCACCTGTCTCGCCGTATCTGTATATTCTTTCCAATCCAATAACATATTTGCACTCATGCTGTGAGCCTCCTTTCCAGGCAACTTTCTGATACTTCTATTACATATATATTCTACCATGATTTTGTGCACGGTTTTTGCACATCTCAAGTTGCGTATGCAACTTGCATGGCTCAGCTTGCTGAGACTATTCTACCTAAAATATAGCATATTTTTACATATAGCGATAGTAAATTTTTTATGAAATCTTAATTCCTTATTACAGTTTTTCACCTATATCGACAACGTTCGACATGCGTGCGGTACCCCCGATGGGCTCGTTGGCTCCAAGGGCAAAAACGCAGTCCGGAAATTTCAAAAAAAATATAACCTTACCATAACCGGAACTTTTAATAAGAAAACAAAGAAAAAGATAAAAGAGCAGTATGATTCCAGATATTGACCGCGCTCTGATATCATTTTGCAAACAGGTGACGCCAATTTGAATTCCGTTTCAGGTTGGCATCACCCGGCCAAATGGCCGCCAGCTTGATTGCTGACAATAAATTTTTATCATAATTCATTAAAAATCTTGATTTTTTTAATAAATATGATAAAATGAAGTATATGCAGATATAGTTCATTGGTAGAATGCTAGCTTCCCAAGCTGGAGAGGCGGGTTCGATTCCCGTTATCTGCTTTTTGACATTTTCTCGATGATTTCTTTAATTGTCTTTTTTCAAATATTCCTTTTCCCTATCCATATCAGACACCATTCTTATTTAGCAATTCATCGTGCGAACGCAACTGACAACTGAATATATGATATGCTTACCAAGGGAGCCGACTGGGTCAAGCTCCAGCCCCCGGACATGATGAAAGGGGTTGGTGCCTATGGTTACATATAGTGATTTATTCACTTTTGTAATTATGATTTGTGCAATAATTACTCTTGTTGCTACATTTTTGCATAAAAAATAGTGCCCTCGCTCTGGTAAAGTAAGGCACTATTTTTAGCACTATTTTGCCGGGGGCTAGGCCACACCTAGCTTCGGCTCTCTTGTTAAGCACATTATAGCATCCCTGATATATTCTGTCAAGAATTTCGCCAGTTTTGAGACGATAGATAAGAAGACAAATAGTGCCCCGCTCCGGTAAACGCAAGGCACTATTTATTTCATACACTTTGATCACATATATGGTTAGATAATATGAAATATCTATCCTTAGATCAACGACTCATATAATTTCGTAATATCTTCCACGCTGGTCTCTTTCGGATTTCCGGGGCGGCACGCATCATCATATGCCGACTGTGCCAGAAATGGAATATCCTCTTTCTTTACGATCTCCTTTAAATCTGCCGGAATCCCCACATCCTTAGAAAGCTGTTTGACAGCATCCACCGCTGCCTTCCGGTATTCCTCCTGAGACATTTCATCGACACCTTTGACTCCCATTGCGCGGGCGATCTCCCGGTATTTTTCTCCTGTCGCCTCCGCATTGTACTCCATCACCGTCGGAAGGATGATCGCATTTGCCACACCATGAGGTGTGTCATACAACGCTCCCAGAGGATGTGCCATTGAATGCACAATGCCAAGACCCACATTGGAAAAGCCCATTCCTGCCACATACTGTCCAAGCGCCATATCCTCCCGGCCCTCTTTCGTATTTTCCACAGCTCCCCGGAGGCTCCTCGCAATGATTTCGATCGCCTTGATGTGGAACATATCCGACAACTCCCATGCACCTGCTGTGATATATCCCTCGATTGCATGCGTCAGAGCATCCATTCCAGTCGCTGCGGTCAGTCCTTTTGGCATCGTGGACATCATCTCAGAATCCACAAACGCCACAACCGGAATATCCTTTGGATCGACACATACCATCTTCCGATTCTTTTCCACATCGGTAATCACATAATTTATCGTGACCTCTGCGGCAGTACCCGCCGTCGTCGGGACTGCAAAAATTGGTACTGATTTATTCTTCGTCGGTGCGACACCTTCCAGACTGCAGATATCTGCAAACTCCGGATTAGCAATGACGATACCGATTCCTTTTGCTGTATCCATCGAGGAACCTCCGCCGATCGCAATGATATAATCCGCATCTGCTTTTTTAAATGCCTCTACACCATTCTGAACATTTGTGATCGTCGGATTTGCTTTGATATCCGAATAAATTTCGTAACCAAGCCCTGCCTGATCAAGTACCTCTGTGACCTTTGCCGTCACCCCAAATTTGATCAGATCAGGATCCGAGCAGATTAATGCCTTCTTAAACCCACGCCCTTTTGCTTCCGGCGCAATCTCCTGAATCGCCCCTGCTCCATGATAGGAAGTCTCATTCAATACAAATCTGTTTGCCATAATCATCTTCTCCTTTACCTTTATCTCTTTTCTGCTTCCCACAGAATATGTTATATTATCATTATCCCTTATTTTCCCGTTATTTTCAACTAATTTTTATAACCAGTTTTGAGACATTTTGATCACATATATGAAATATCTATCCTTAGATCAACGACTCATATAATAATTTATCGTGACCTCTGCGGCAGTACCCGCCGTCGTCGGGACTGCAAAATTCTCTTACTCAAGCACATAGATCCCGGGCGCATCCTCTTCATCTTTCCACTTAAAACCATCCGGTTCTGCCTCCTCGGTCATGACCTGTATCGTATACAGGCCGACTTTATCCGGCTCCATGTCATTTTCGATCTGTGTCGTAAGACTCATCTCATAGGTTTCATTCTCATGGGTCACGGTATATGCCACCATGATCACGTATATCTTTTTCCCGCGCTCCGTTGTCTCATGGGTGCAGACGTTTCCCTCATATCCACCCTCGCTGCCAGGATAAAAATCCATTAATTCCTCGATTTTACCGTCCAGATCATAAGCATTCTCCCGTGCGTATACCGAAAACAGCCCTTTTAGTGCCTCTGTATCCTTTGCTTCCAATGCATCTATAATAGACTGCATCAGCTCCTCTGCCATCTCCTTATCCGTTCTGTTTGTTTCTGCCAGATATTCTCCCCGATCATAAAACAGGCCACAACCGGAAATATTCCCAAGCAGAACGCATACTATAAGCCCTGATAAAATACATTTTCTTATCCTCAATACCAAAACGACTTTAAATCCTCCTCATCCATTGTACTCCTTATGATTTTCCAATCAGATTTTTCCGTCTTCCGGGCAAGCAAAAACTCCTCCTCGGAATTCACTTTCCGGGATTCACTTTTCTTTGTCTCATCATCCGTCTCCACTACTAGTTTTTGAATCTGTAATCTGAGCCGGCACACATCATAAAATTCTTCCTCCGACACATCTTCTGCCTCATCCAGAGAAATATAATAACCGTCCTCATCCGTAGTATTTCCACATTTTACGATTGCAACCGGAGCATGCCTTCTTGTATTATAATCTGGCATCTCAAATCGCAGTTCCGCCATTCCCTCCTCATAATTGTGATTCCGGTAATAAATGTATTGCTGCACCGTTTCTTCCGGAGATAACCCCCTCAGATCTGCCCGGGTCACGAAACTCGTCATACATGCCACGATAACAGTTAATACAACCGCCGCACTGCTGACTAACCGCCTTCTCTTTCCATCTGCGATCCGCCATACCCGGTTCTCTAACTCTTTTTTACTACAGCTCATCGTAGTCGCCGTAAAAAAGAGATTCTTCCTCACAGCAGTATCTGCAACAAGATCGACCAGTACCTTCCCATAACGAAGCCTTTTTACCTCTCCTAATCTGCGGACAGCCCTCTCATCACATGCCATCTCTGCATCCTGCTTCGAAAGCACTGCTGCCAGCCAGATCAAAGGATTGAACCAATTCAATGCAAGGACGATACACCGGATATTTCCCCGGAATAAATCCCGATGCTTCAAATGGCACAGTTCATGCACCAGAACATATTCCCGCTTTTCCCCATCTTCGGCAGCATCCTCCGTCAAGTAAATACCGGCCTTTCCCCTCACGCGCATCACACACGGAGAAATAATCCCCGGAACTTTATAAACCGGATACTTGCATTCCGGTACCCTGACTGTGATCCGGTTATCAAAAAGCCACCGCCTGAACTTCTCATTTACATACACCGACCACAGATACACAACGATCACTCCCGCGACCCACAAAGCAAAAAACCAAACCGGCAGGGATAACGCAAATAAATCAACCCGCACCGGACTGCTGCCATCCAGGCTCTGAAGCTGCTCCGGAGCAACCCATCTGCGAACCTCATTTACGCCGGCATTGATCGTGTTCACCGCACTGGTCTTAAAGAGCTTTTGGAAATCCGTCCTTTGTCCAAGTCCTGACAAGATGGGCGTCGCAAAATAGCGCAGTACGACAAGCCCCCATAATGAATTGATCGCACCGGCACTCATCCTGCCCCTGAAAATCCACCGCACAAAACAGATCAGGATAACAAGCATACTCGTATCAATGATCGTGCTCGTCATATTACTCATCATACTGATCGGCCAAAATATATCTATGAGGACTACTATGCCAAACAAAAAGCCCATTTTATCACTTCCTTTTCCGCTCAGACTCTTTTAAAATCTGATATAATTTTCCAATCTCCTCTTGTGATAAGGACTGATCCTCTACCATCGAATGCACCATGAGGCTCAAACTCCCCTTATATACTTTTTCAAGAAAACTTTTCGTCTCTTCCCGTGATACTGCCTGTCGTGACACGATTGGATAAAACTCCTTTGCCCGCCCATTTTGCCGGTAAGAAACCGCTCCCTTTTTTTCTATTCGCCCGAGAAGCGTAATGATCGTGTGTTTATCCCATCCCGTTTCCTCATTCAACTCTTCCGTGAGCTGTCGGATGGTAAGATCCGGCATTTCCCACAACCGATCCATGATCTTCCACTCCGCATCGGATAACTGAATTTTTTTCATTGCATAACTCCATTTCTGCATTTGCCCTGCCGCTACATATTTGTTTTATTCCTGGTAAATGTTTGTATACCTAAATTATATACGGATGGTAGACATTTGTCAACCAATTTTTTCCCTTGAAAAAAATGATCGCTAATGACAAACCCTCCGATTTATGTTAAAATTTAACTGAATTACTATAGGGGGAATCTTGTTATGAACATAAAAGGAGCAGATCACATCTTAATAAAAAACATAATAATCCTGTCAGATCTTCTCAAAAAAAATCATATGGACATTGACCATCTGACAGAAAGTGACTGGCAGAAAATAATCGCCTTGTCTCCAGAACCGCAGAGCATCCGCTCGGCATATGAAGTAATCAATTTCATGAACGAAATGCCCGGTGGTTTTTTTATATACCGGGCAGATGGCGATGAGGAAATCATTTATGCAAACAAGGCGCTCCTTCGGATTTTTAAATGCGAAAATCGAAAGGATTTTGAGGAATTAACAGGAAATTCTTTTAAAGGAATCGTACATCCGGAAGATTTGGAAGAAGTAGAAAAAAGTATCCAGGAGCAAATCACCAAAAGCAAATATGATCTGGACTACGTGGAGTACCGGATCATCCGAAAAGATAAAAGTGTACGATGGGCAGAAGACTACGGCCATTTTGTAAAATGCGGTCCGGTAGGCGATGTCTTTTATGTATTTATGGGAGACGCAACCGAAAAAAAAGAACGCCAATTATCCGAGCGGGCATTTTTGATCAATGCAAATGAGAAAAAAAATAAGCAGTTGCAAATTCTTATAGAGGAATATGATAAGGAAAGAAAACTGATCAATCAGGAACATTTACGCCGTCTCGAAGTAATCGAGGGACTCAGCGTCAATTATGAATCGATCCTCTATGCTGACCTCGATACGAATAAAATTCTTCCTTACCGGCTGAGTAGCCGGACTGAGCGGCAGTTTGAGAAAAAATATCAGATATGTGACTTCACATGGTATATTTCTGACTACATTGATACCTGGGTTCATCCGGAAGATCGCAAGAGCGTATCGAAAGTTACGGATCCGGAATATATTCGGGAAAAATTATCCGACTCTAAAACTTATTATATTAACTACCGGGTTATTTATTATGAAAAAATTCAACACCTGCAACTTCGCATTGTAAATGTCGGAGATAAAAAACATGTGTCCCAGATCGTTATGGGATATCAGAGGATCGACTCAGAAATACAGGCAGAGATCGAACAGAAACAAATGTTAAAAAAAGCTCTGAATAATGCAAACCTGGCCATTGTTGCCAAAAATACATTTCTCTCTAACATGTCCCATGACATAAGGACTCCCCTGAATGCAATTTTTGGCTATACTTCTCTTGCCAAAAAACATATTGATGACAATTCTGCTGTCACAGATTATCTGGATAAGATTGAGGCAGCCAGTGACCAGTTACTGGATCTGATCGATAAAGTACTCGAAATATCCTGGACAGAATCGGATGATATCAAAATTGAAGAAAATGAATGTAATTTATCTTCTATTTTAGAGGATGTGTATAATCTTTTGCTTCCCCAGGCTTCTGAAAAAAATATTATGCTCTCTCTCGATACAAGCAGGCTGAAACATCCTGATATTTATGGCGACAGGGACAAACTCAAACAGATTCTTATGTATGTGGCCAACAATGCGGTAACGTACACCAAAAACGATGGTGAGGTTACTCTTACTATTTCCGAAATGGAAAAGTTAACCAATAATTATATGGTCTGCCAATTTGAGATCAAAGATACGGGAATTGGGATTGGAAAAGATTTTCTGGCTCATATTTTTGAGCCATTTGAAAGAGAGAAAAACACTACCTTCAGTGGCATTCATGGTACAGGACTTGGCCTGACCATTGCTAAAAATATCGTAGAAATGATGGGAGGAGACATCAAGGCCGAAAGCACTGTCGGCGAAGGCAGTACTTTTACGATCACACTCCGCTTCCGTGTGCAGGACCAGGTTTCGTCCTCTTCCACAAACACAGAGGACTTTGCCTCTCTTCTCGGAGAGAAAAAAATCCTGCTTGTGGAAGATAATGAAATCAATCTGGAAATTGAAACAGAGATATTCCATGAATTGGGATTTCATGTTGATACCGCTACAAACGGCGCAATGGGAGTTGATAAAATAAAACATTCCACCCCCGGCGAATATGCTCTTGTCCTGATGGATATCCAGATGCCTGTCATGAATGGATGGGAAGCCACAAAAAAGATCCGGCAGCTGGAAAATTCCGAATTATCCTGTATCCCAATCATTGCTTTGTCTGCAAATGCTCTTGAAAATGATAAACGGATCTCCATCGAGAGTGGTATGGATGCACACCTGACAAAACCAATTAATGTTCCACAGCTCCTTGAAACCATTGGGAAGGCCGTACAAATCTATAAAAAAAAGACATCCTGAGATGTCTTTATAAAATACAACGATTCAATCGCTTTTGCCATAAAGCCAGAGAATAGCCCTATCGCTTGCTTAGTCTCTGGCTTTATCTGATTCCAATATATCCTGTTTCTTCAATGATCTTCTGACCCTCTTCCGAGAGCATCCAATCGATCAGACGCGGAATATTTTCGTTTTTATTGTCTTTACGGTATATCGCATAAAAATGATCCACGACCGGATAAGTACCATTTTGGATATTGTCTCTGTCCGGATAGACGCCATTTAAAGAAAGAAGTTTTACGCCTCCATCTGCGACTACACCTTCCACATAAAACCGGAACGAATACCCGATCGCACTTCCCAGAAAACTGTCATAGTCCGTCTTCATCTCCTCACCTTCCATGAACCGGAGCATTGCCGTCTGGCTTCCACTCCCCTCATTTCTCTGCAGGGCACCAATCCTTTTATTTTCTCCCCCAAGCTGGGACCAGTTTGTATACTTTCCTGTATAAATTCCCTTAATCTGTTCCACAGTCAGGTCATCCACAGGGTTTTTTGTATTTACTACAAAAACAAAAGCCTCACTTCCGATCGGAACCATTTCCAGCTCCACTCCTTTTTCCTCTGCATAGGCAAGCTGTTCTTTGGAAGGCCCTGCACAGATAACAATATCAGAAGTTCCATCCACAACCGCCTGATACGCTCCTCTTGTATTGTTCATCTGAAGACAACTATCCCGGGAAAAATTTTCCCCGTCAAACACACTGCTTCCTTCCGGATACACTGCATTCACAAAGGCAGAAAAGACCGGATATAACGCTGCCGCCCCGTCAAGTACCGGCAAATCTCCGGATAACTGCAGTTCCGAACGGATCTTAATGATCCGGGAATCTTCCTCAAAGGGAAGATACTCATCCAATTCGACAGATTTGGCCTGCATCCCTTCACTATAATCGCTAATACAGCGTCTGGTAAATATCTGATAGATCCCGATATCGAATAAAGTAAACAAAATAATGATGCCTCCTATGACCAGAAGCTGTCGGTATATTTTCTTCATAACTCACCTTAATCCCTTTCATTCGCAATATAATTCAGGATCGAACACTGGCTATGCAAATGCGCCGTATAACCGATCAAAGCCATTGAACTGATCATGCCTGCCACAAGCAATATCATGACAACCCTTTTAAATAATTTATCATCCATTTTCTTTTCCTCCTGTCGAACCACAACATTCACATATGCTCAATCGCCTGGCTGAACTGAATAATAAGCCATATAAATGCTGACACCAAAAGCACAGCCACGATGCCGGATGCGATCATTCCTCTCCGCTTGCTCTTTTTTTCTGCTGATTCTTTAGGACATTTTATATAGAAGAAAATACTTCCCAAAAACCATAAGACGGCAATGACCGGCGTCCCCATCGTAATCATCAAACAAAACTCTATAACATCCAGTCTCATTTTCCCCTCTCCTTCTTCCATTTTACTCTTATATTTTCATCCCCATCAATCACCAGATACTCCCCGGTTATCTGGATATCCACATAATCAGAATCTGAAATCTCTGCCAGTTTCTCCTTTCCGGAATCACTCTCCCGCCATAATTCCGTGCCATCCTGATAAACAATACAATCCTCTGCTGCAAGAATCATAAAGACTCCATCCATTTCCCGAAGTATCTGGATTCTCTTACTTTTACATAAAATACGGTATGCCAGCGAACATTTTAATTTCTTATCCTCAAATCCCAAAACAGAGTCCCTGACATTGACCACACCATATATTACATCTCCTTCCTGATACTCATCGACAAAGCATGTCATCTTTCTCAGGTCTTTCTGTACCAACAGCTTTTCCGTAATTTTCGTCCACTCTGTCTGTTCTTTTTTATCCAGTTCTTCTCCCTCTCTCAATACGTAATCATTTGACTCTCTATATGACGGAATGGCGGGATTCGTAGAAAAATATCCCTCATGCTCATACAGCACTTCATTTCCCACCCAGCAGATTCCATTTCCATCTGCCTTACATTCTTTTATGTCGCCATCCTCAAAATCACTCTCAGCTATATACCGGTTTGCATAATATCCATTTATAATCTCCGGTTCTTCTTCATTCTCATTTCCTAGAAATATCGTTCCATCCTGACAAGTCAACAAACCTGTCCAGCCAACCTTTCTTTTTCCAATAACCCTGGAATTATAATCTACTTTTACGATCGTACCGTTCTCATTGTAATCATCATCACCCAGCACATAAAAAAAATCATCTCCCAGGGCGATCTGATCCGGACAAACACCCAATTCCATGTGCGTAACAATGGCTACTTTTTTGCCGTCATGCGTACGTATCACAACAGAGTCGGAATCAAAATCGATCATCCCTTCATATTTACCGTTGCAGACACACTGTGCATCTTTATAGATATAGGTAGTGATATTCTCATAAGGAAATGAACCAACTAAAAGATAAATGAACACCCCTGCACAAAAGATTCCGGCCGCCAGAATTCCTCCGGTTATCCCGGCCTGTTTCCTCTTCCCATTTATGCAAAAAGACCAGATCATCATCACCAGGATCAAAAAAAGACTGATGACCAGGTGCACGATATTCAGCAATCCTATAATTGTAGCACCCACATCTTCCGGAGCGGCCCGCTGTAATTCTTCTATATATGATATCCAGCCTATCACCTGCACACTGATAACATAAACACTGTCAAGGACTATCATTTTTTTCATACTGAATGTAAACTGGTAATTTAGCCAGACCAAAATAATCGTCGCAAACATTCCCCATATGTAAAATAAACCTGCACCCAAATTTACCGCAAGCAAAAACCAAAAACTATATTTTTTCCATTTCTTCATAAAAATCCATCCTTTAAAATTCGCCACCCTTTTTATATAAAAACATTATATCTGATTTATTATTAAATGTCTATATTAGCCCACGGCGCCAATATACAATAAGTGAAAATTTTTTCCAGAAACTTTCTAAAAATTACAAATTTTACTTGCTATTTTTGTAAAAATATGCTATATTGAAATAGCATTATTACTAGTTTGCACGTATATTTTGCGTGTCGTGGTCAGTTTCCCTGCTGACCACTTTTTTTATTTCTTTATGAAAGTAACCAAATGTAACTTAAAATCAGATTTTAACAAAATAAAAAGAAGTACCATTTTTCGGTACTTCCACAAATTTTAATAATGAGGCATCGGGGACTCGAACCCCGGACAACTTGATTAAAAGTCAAGTGCTCTACCACCTGAGCTAATGCCCCATTTAAAATGAATCATGTTTTTTAATATATAAAAAACATGATAATGCCCAGAGCCGGAATCGAACCAGCGACACAGGGATTTTCAGTCCCTTGCTCTACCAACTGAGCTATCTGGGCTTTTCGGATAAATTGCGGGGGCAGGATTTGAACCTACGACCTTCGGGTTATGAGCCCGACGAGCTGCCTGACTGCTCTACCCCGCGACAAAATTAAGATTTGTACAAAACCCTTATCTATCGTATGGTGATACAAATCACACCCGGTTTAACCGGCGGAATTTTCATTCCGTAATGGGCGGAGAAGGATTCGAACCTTCGAAAGCGTAGCTAACAGATTTACAGTCTGCCCCCTTTGGCCACTCGGGAATCCGCCCAAATATTAATTTCTTGAAAGCCGACGACCGGACTTGAACCGGTAACCTGCTGATTACAAATCAGCTGCTCTGCCAATTGAGCCACGTCGGCATAATTTATGGGACCTATAGGGCTCGAACCTATGACCCTCTGCTTGTAAGGCAGATGCTCTCCCAGCTGAGCTAAGATCCCATATATAATTATCATCTAACGATGAACGACCCAGGAGGGACTCGAACCCTTGACCTCTGCCGTGACAGGGCAGCGCTCTAACCAACTGAGCTACTGGGCCATCTTAAAACTTTTCCCCTGTACCTTCAAAACTACACATCCACACAGAACCTGCAAACCTCCCTTTGGTCAAGCCTTCGACCGATTAGTATCTGTCAGCTCCATGCATTACTGCACTTCCACCTCA
>JAETQR010000067.1 GCA_021770615.1 Lachnospiraceae bacterium
TTAAGTATCTCCTACCAAGAGATACTTAATTGTTGGCTTGGTTATAGCGATTGGATTTGACAGCATGGAGGAAGTAATTCTATGAATTATGGCTGATGCCATAAACTTTTCCCCTAAACCCAAACTTCGTTATTACGCCAACTTTACCTCCTGACACACAAATAATTATTGTGTCGGGTAGGAATAGAGACTATGTACTGATGTCTCCCGACTTCGACAATTCATCTAATAAAATTGACCCATCGGCGGACGAGCCGGTCGAGTGGTTCGTGATGCGCGACCTCACCCGTGTCAACGCCCGCGTGCCGGCATGGCGGCTGCTCGAGGAGAAAGGCTTCGAGGTCTTTACCCCAATGGTCACACGCATTGCCCTCCGTTCGGGAAGGCGTATACGGGAGACCGTTCCCGCCATCCACGACCTCCTCTTCGTCCATTCATCTAAGTCGCTGCTGACCCCTACCGTCGAGCGCACCTCTACCTTGCAGTACCGCTACGCCCGTGGCCTCGGCTACCGTGTCCCCCTCACCGTGCGCCCCGCCGAGATGTCGCGCTTCATCCGCGCCTCCCGCCAGGACGGCGATATCCGCTACTATACCCCAGTGGAAATCACCCCGTCGATGTACGGTCACCGCGTGCGTATAGTCGGCGGCCCGATGGACGGCTACGAGGGGAGCCTCCTGAAGGCCAGGGGGAGCCGCAAGCGCCGCCTTTTGGTGAGCCTCGACGGCCTCCTGACGCTCTCCGTCGAAGTCTCCCCCGAATTCATCACCCTCCTTCCCGAGTAATACCGCCTTGAATCTATCGTTATCATTGTTCAAATCGATAGAATAATGGATAAACCGGTTGCCAAATCTACAGCCAAAGGTGTCGTATGGAGTATGGTCGAGCGTGTCTCGACCATGGGTATTCAATTACTCTGTACTCTTGTGATGGCTCAATTTCTATCTCCATCGGAATTTGGACTCGTAGGGATGATTTCAATTTTTATGGCCTTCAGTAATATTATTATTGATGCCGGTTTCAGTCAGGCTATAATTCGGGAAAAGAATGTCACTGCGGTCGACTATTCATCGGTGTTCCTGTTCAATATAGCATTGGGGTGTGCCCTTTATAGCTTGTTTTTCATTCTCGCTCCATTCATATCTCAGTTTTATAATGAGCCTCGGCTCACTGCGATTATACGGGTCTCGTTCCTTGCAATGATTATATTTTCCACTACAGCAGTGCAGCAGGCACGATTGTTCAAAGCCGTTGACTTTGCTAAAGTTTCAAAAGTCTCATTAGTGGCTGTTGTTATCTCAGGGACCATAGGAATCGTTACTGCCTGGGTGACACGTAGTGTGTGGGCATTGGTTGCACAGTCTCTTTCATTTTCAGTCTGTCGTTCGTTGATGCTATGGATTGTGGGGAAATGGAGGCCGTCAGCGATTTTTAAGTGGACAAGTATAAGAAAATATCTCGGATTTTCTCTTAACCTATTGGCAACCAATATAGTCGCAGCAATCACTGATAATTTGCCAAATCTTTTTATAGGAAAAAGCTATTCGGCCTCAACATTAGGCAACTATACTATTCCTGACAAGTTACAGAGATCCGTTGCCGGGACATTGTCATTCTCGATTCACCGTGTCTCATATCCCGTGATGGCCACATTCCAGGATGATATTGACCGGCTGAGGGATTATTCCCAAAAGATTGTCGGCATGGCGTTTTTCATAATTGCACCGATTATGATGTTCCTCTTTGTCGAAGCGACCGACATCTTCGATATCCTTCTGCCTTCAGATTGGAGTGCCGCGCCGCATTATTTCAGATATATGTGTATCATAGGGGCTGTCTATTGTTTTGCCGACATAAACCTTGATGTCCTCATGGTAAAGGGAGAATCCTCTAAGATATTCCGTATAGAAATTATCAGAAAAATAGTCTTCGTTGCTGCATTGGTGATTGGCATATTCCATAGCATTGATTATTTCTTAACTATATTGATAATATATAACGTTTTCAATGCATTGTTTGTATCCTACTTCTCTGGACGCGTGATTGATTGCAGCTTGAAAAGGCAAATCGAGAATATCCTAAACACAGTTATAGTATTAATATTTACTACGGGGATGGCTTTAATGGTTCATGATGGACTTGATGAGGTGTGCTCGCTGTTGCGCTTTATTGTCGTAGTGCTATTGTATTTTATTATATATTTATCCTTATCAATATTATTGCGGAATAGGAACATTATAGAGGCTAAATCTTTAATGCGTAGATTCATTTGTCATACATAATGTGCATATGTTTGGTTTGGCTTTGTTTCGGATGGAGTTGATATAGACTAGTAAAGATTATATGTAATGGCTGACAAAAAACGGATATTAGAGATTGACGCTTTAAGGGTCTTATGTATTGTGATGCTTCTGTGCTATCATTCATTTGCTATATTTTCGGGTGGATGGCCGGCTGTAGATGGGATGGTGGAAATTCCATTCTATTCGTGGGCTGGCAAATTCTTTTATAGTTTCATGTTGCCGCTATGGGTGTTCATAAGCGGCTATTTATGGGGATATCAATTCGGCCTTAAGAAAAATATAATTTCCATAAAAGGCTTGATTTCAAAAAAAATGAAAAAATTGTTATTGCCAGCTTTGATATTTGGCTTTTTATATCTATTAGCTTTTGGGAATATTGCAGAATTGACTACGCCGAAAGGTATTTTGATATTCCTCAGCGGGGAAGGCCACCTATGGTTTCTACCAATGTTGTTTTGGGTATTTGTGTTCTCTTATTTGATACTATATGTTAAATTAAATGATTGTTTTCTTCTTGTAGTATTATTAATAGTGTCTGCGGTTTCATGGAATCTTCCGACATTAGGTATTGGTAACGGCCTGCATTATCTTTTTTATTTTCAGTTAGGGACTATAATCTATAAACATCGTGACAGTATTAATCATTTTGCGGTTAAGCCCTGGTTTATAATTTCATGTATGACTGTTTTCTTCATTACATTTATAGCTTTAACTCCGTTATATCGTGAAGTGTCTTTTTTACCAACCGCAACTATCAGGGAACGAGCTATTTCTCAAGTCCTATTACATGTAGTATCTCAACCATATCAAATATTCGGAATTCTAACCAGTTATGGAATCGCAGTCCGATATGGAATGAGAAATAAATCTTATAGTATCGTAAGAACTATAGCCTTGTATAGTTTTGGAATATATATATTTCATCAATTTATTTTGGTATATCTCTATTATCATACGTCCCTTCCCCATAGAGCACATTCCTATGTATTGCCTTGGTACGCATTGCTTATTACTTTATTCATGTCTGTTATATTTGTAAATCTGTGTCTAAGGACTAAAATAGGGCGTTTTTTGCTGTCATAATATGGTGTATAATCAAGCTCGGAATGGCATTTTTACGGGTTTTACCTATAATTTTTGGCCTGTTTTTTGTTTGTTCCTACTGTCTCCGCTGATATCTTTACCTTTCATATTAGCTGGAATTTACCGTCAGAAAGTAAGTGCATTATTTTTGCTTTCTGTTTTTATTGGTTTATTGGCGTGGTTACAAGTTCCTACGAATGATTTATATCGTCATACTATGCAATATTATAACTATGCCGGCAAAGATTTTGACTGGGTTATTAACGATCCTACATACACTGATTATATATCTTCTTTAGGAAAATGGATTTTGGTCAACAATGGGTTGACTTATCAATGGTATCGATTGTTTTGGGTTGCAGAGAGTTTTTTTGTAGTAGCTTATGCGCTGAATGATTACATATTACGATCTACACGTGTCTATACCCGCAAAGAGGTTTTTCTTTATTTTCTCATTTGGGTGCTATTTTTTGAGTTTATCCAGACCACGAGCGGTGTAAGGTATTGTTGTGCATGCTATAATTATGCTTTTGCCTTATATTTATTCTTCAATCGGAAAAAATATTTGTTAGGTTTCCTGTTTTTATTTGTTGCGCTAAAGACACATTCTTCTTTTAATTTCTTTATACCTCTCTCATTTCTTTTGTATTTTTTATGCAGAACACGCACAATGGCGTTTATCGGTGTCGTTGTTGGATTTATAATGGTGAGTATCGTATTGTCGATGTTTGGAGAAGCGTTGCTTGGACGTAGCGCTGAGTTCTATTTTAAGGACGGAATATCTGGTTCCGGAGGTTCGACATCCATTGGTTTTGTATTGTTCATATTGGTAAGGCTATTTCTGTTGCCATTCGCTTATATCGGATTTAGATATTTTAATTTAAAATCTCCATGGACACGAATGACTCTTGTATGGGCTTCAATATTTATAATCTTCATAACGAATGAGGTCATGATTTTCAGGTGTGCGATATTCCTGAGTGTCGTAGGCATCTTTGCTTTGTTGGAATGTGAATCCAAACGGCTTATAAGTCATAGACTGTTTGACATTGTTATATGGTGTGGTATATTTACAACCGTGTTTAATGCTGTGAATTATAGAGGCTATATATCAAGTTCTAGTTTTGAGAAAATTGCGGCACCTGTCGTGCCTGTGATTTTGGATAATGTGTATGATAAGCAGTGGCTAAATTCAAATATTAGTGGAGATCAGATGAAGAAAAAATATAATTAGTGAGATTTGAGCTGGAGATGGAAATGCTATTATAAAACGACGTCCTAATAAATTTTGACTAATCATGAAAGTTGCTATCCTTTACATTTGTACAGGCAAATATAATCAGTTTTTCAAGGGTTTCTATGAGTCTGGTGAGAAATATTTCTTAAAAGGCATTGCTGAGGTTGAATATTTCGTTTTCACTGATGATTTTTCAATCAGTGACTCCCCAAGGGTTCATTTTTTCGAAAGGAGATGTCAGGGATTTCCGATGGACTCTCTTCTTAGGTTTGATATGTTTCTCTCGATTAAGGAACAATTGAAATCTTATGACTATGTGTTTTTCTTTAATGCCAACATGCTGTTTGTAGCGCCGGTTGGTCGGGAATTCCTTCCGGAGACTGAAGGACTTATGGCCGTTACACACCCGGGATTTTATAACTCATGCGTGCCCCGCAAACCATACGAACGTAACAAAAAGTCAACTGCCTATATCCCAAGAGTTTCAGGAAAGAGTTATGTTTATTATATGGGCAGTTTGAACGGGGGCCGTACCGCTGATTTCATGCAGCTTGCGGAAACATGTTCGCGCAACACTCATGCAGACCTCGACAATGGTATAGTCGCGACAGTCCACGATGAATCCCATCTTAATAAATATATGTCAGAACATAAATGCCTTGCATTGTCACCGGCCTATGCCTATCCTGAGGGCTGGAAACTACCGTTTACCCCGAAGATTATGATTCGTGATAAAGTGAAGATTGACCCATATTTCAATAAAGGCAGGGACTATAGCTTCTTTGGACAGATAAAAAAGGCCTGCCGCATCCTTCGCTATATGGTAAAATGGTATTTATAACTAATCGCAAAAACATCGCATATGCTTCGCTCTATCCTCCGCAAATCGTCTGTTGCTAAAAAAATAAAAGAGGCAGTCCTTTTCACCATCAGAAGACGTTATTTCGCCCTTTTAAGGCAATATATTACCCCCCCGATTCCGTAATAACCAACAATTGTTTTGGAGGAAAGATTCCTCAGGATTTAGGCTATCCTTACAATTCCCCGACGGCAGGACTCTTCTTTCCCTATCCTGACTATATAGATTTTCTGTCGAATATCTCGGAGGCCGTGAAGTCGGAAGTGAAATTCAGGACTGAGTCAAAGCATCCCGCCATGCGGCAATACCTCCAGACGGTGCCGTGGACCGTTCCGGTCGGTTACATTGAAATCAATGGGTATGATATAGAAATAATCTTTCTTCATTATCATACGAAAGAGGAGGCACTTGAAAAATGGCAGCGCAGATGCGGAAGAGTCAATTTTGATCGGCTCGTCGTTTTTGGCTCCGACAACGATGGATGTACGAAAGAAGATGTGGAAAGATTCCTGAAACTTCCTTTTGAGCGGAAGTTCTTCTTCTCCGCTCACGATTTTGGCATACCCGATTCAACGGAATATTGCTTCGTCCGCGAAATGAGCAAAGCTGGAGCCATCAATAGTTATAACAGGGCTCACATATTATATAAATATCTGTGTCGCCTAAAACTGTCAAAACATATTCCACCACAATGAAAATAGTGCGTATTATAGGAGGGCTCGGGAATCAGATGTTCCAGTATGCTCTGTATATAGCCTTGAAAAAGAAGTTCCCTGAAGAGGAAATATTGGTCGACACCTCTCTGTTCAGAGGCTACAACGTGCATAATGGCTTGGAACTGGAACGGGTGTTTGGAATTGAATTGCCACAAGCGTCATTTATGCAACTGATTAAATTAACGAAGCCGACTTATAATTATAACATATCAAGGATAACAGATAATTTTTTGCCAAGTAGGAAGACGGAATTATATGATAATTCACGTCCAGATTTAAAGCGTTTAATATTTTCGGCTGGAGATAGATATTACGCGGGATATTGGTTGGATTATAGATATACATTGGATGCTCTTTCAGATATTCGTAATGCATATAGGTTTAAATTGAAAATTAATGACCTGACATTAAAAGTTTTGGAAAAGATTGAAAGTTCATTATCTTCTGTAAGTATCCATATAAGAAGAGGGGACTACCTTAAAGTCTCTAATTATGCTGGATTATGTGGCGTAAAGTATTATGAGGATGCTATCAAATATATCATTAATAATGTTGATGCTCCTGAATTTTATGTTTTTTCAGATGATTTGGATTGGTGTAAGTTTAATTTAACAAAATTTCTATCAGGTTTTAGGACGAAGTATGTTGATTGGAATAAAGGCACTGACAGTCCTCTTGATATGATGCTGATGTCGAAATGCAAACATAATATAATAGCAAACAGCTCATTTTCTTGGTGGGCGGCAACATTGAATCGGAATGACTGTAAAATTGTTTGTGCTCCACAAATATGGACAAACAATCCGAGTTATTGTATATTTCAACGACCTGAATGGATTTTATTATGATGAAAAAGTATGGTATAATCACACACTATGATGTTCATAATCATGGAGCATTACTTCAGCTTACGGCTCTCATACGTGTGCTTGCCGATAAAGGGATTGAGGCCAAGGCGTTGCAGTTCGATAAGAATTATGACTTCATGGGACGGCAACTCAAGTCTAAATATGATTTGTCCATTAAATCGGTAGGCATTTATTTGAAATATCTTAAGGAGAAAGGGCTTGGTTGTACAATATATAACTATCGTAAACGTAAAACTCTTAATCTCTATAAGAAAAAAAATGGCCTTGTAGGCGATTACTATTCTGAATCGCCTGAACTGGATGCTGTTATTGTTGGCAGTGATGAGGTATTTGCTCTACATACAGGGCCGACCCCAGTCTTTTTCGGACACTGTCTACCGACAAATCGTGTTTTTTCATATGCCGGAAGTTTTGGGCCTACCACTTATGAAGACATTATAAGACTTCATTCATTCGATTTTATCCAGTCTGGTTTAATGTCGATGAGAGGACTGACTGTTCGCGATGAAAACAGTGCTTCAGTGGTGGAGAGACTTATAGGGCAGCGTCCTCCAATAGTGGTGGATCCGGTGATTCTGTATGGGTTCAAAAAGGAAATTGAGAATTTGTCTAAGCCAAAGATTAAAGACTATTTGTTAGTTTATGCCTATGACAACAGAATGAACGAACCAGAGGAAATTGAGGCGATAAAAGCTTATGCAAAAAGCAAAGGGCTCAAGATTCTTTCACCTGGGTTTTATCACGGTTGGTGTGATTATAATGTGGATGTTGACCCAGTCAAACTACTTTCTTATTTTAAATATGCTGCAGAGGTGGTTACAGATACTTTCCATGGGAGTGTGATGTCAATTATAACTGGTGCTAAATTCGTGGTTAAAACCCGTGAAAGTAATCATTTGAAATTATCAAATCTATTGAGTGAGTATGGTTTGGAAGAACGTATCTTTACGGATTGGTCGCAATTGGGGCAAGTTATGAAGCCTTTAATTGATATTCATCGGGTGGATGCAGAAGTGTCAAGACGGCGTAATGCGTCAATGTTTCAATTAGAAAAAATGATAGTAGCTTAAACTGAAATTTTAATGGAAGGCGAAAAACATCCGATTATATCGTTCATAGTCCCAGTCTATAATTTCGAACGATATATTGCGGCCTGTATTAAATCTATACAGAACCAATCAATCGATAATATCGAGATTATAATTATAAATGATGGGTCTACCGATAATTCGAGGGCTGTAATAGATTCATTGTCGTCAAGCGATGAAAGAATTAAAGCATTCCACATGATAAATGCTGGAGTTAGTGCGTCAAGAAATGTAGGATTAAAACATGCACAAGGCGATTATATCGTATTCGTTGATGCGGATGATTATCTAACATCGGACTATTCTGAGTATATGCTTTCGCTCATAGAGGGAAATAAGGCTGATTTTGCATTGTCCTTAAATTGTTTTACAAAAGATGGTGAGAAAGATGTAGAAAAGGATACGGTTAGAATCCTTTCAAATATTGAAGGAGCAACATTATTACTTTCTCCACGTGTTATAGTCGGTTGTTGGAATAAAATTTTCAGAAGGTCTTTTTTAGAAAAAAATGGATTAAAATTTTCGACTTCCTTGTTTTATGGTGAAGGTCTCCATTTCATAACCCGTGCAGCATTATTGTCAAATCGTGTAGTCACAGGCTTAAAAAAAGTATACGGATATCGGAGGAATAATTATTCTTCAGCCACCTCTAAATATGATATTGAAAAGTTTAGGAATGGTTTAAAATCTATTGATGAGATAGCTGAATTAATTAAGTCTGATGATAGAGCCCTATTGAAAATGCTTGCTTACCATAGATGCCAATTTTATATGGGAGCTATTGTGCGAACCAAATCAGCTGGTAGGGATAAGGAATTTAAAATTGAATATTATACATGGCTGAAGTGTTTACGTAGGAGTTTTCTTGATTTCATGTGGGCTAAAAATATTTCTTGGTATAAGAAGTCCCTTTTATTTGGTACGGTTTTAAGTCCTGCAATCATGTCGAAATTTGATGATTTACGACGCCGTAGAATAGCACATAATAGTATAAATTAAATAACTCCCCATGCCGAAATTTTCAGTGCTGATGTCGCTCTATTGGAAGGAGCGGCCCGAGTTTTTGCGTCAGAGTCTCAACTCTGTGTTTGGTCAGACTTTGAGGGCTGACGAGGTGGTTCTCGTTGAGGACGGCCCATTGACTCCTGAACTTGACGCAGTAGTAAAGGATTATTCTGCGCGCTATCCGGAACTAAAAGTGGTTCCGCTCCAGATGAATGTCGGCCTCGGAAGGGCGTTGAATGAGGGTTTGAAATATTGTACTAATGAATTGGTAGCCCGGATGGACACCGACGATGTCGCTAAGCCGGATAGATTTGAAATCCAGGTGCCTTTTATGGAATCACGTCCTGAAGTTGCAGTCTCGGGTTCCTGGATTGATGAATTTATCGGCTCGACTGACAACGTGGTGTCCCGACGGGCCACTGCCGAGTCACCGGCAGAGATACGGGAGTTTGCCAAGTCGCGCAATCCTCTCAATCATCCGTCGGTAATATTCCGCAAGAGAGCAGTTGAGGCCGTTGGAAGCTATCAGCATTTCCCTCTTTTTGAGGACTGGTATCTTTGGGTCAGGCTTTTGAATAAGGGTTATAAACTCGCCAATATACCGGAAGCTTTGCTGTGGTTCCGTACTTCCGCGGATGTCTATAAGCGCCGTGGGGGATGGAGGTATGCCATGGATAGCGCACGTTTCCAGTTTACCCTACGTCGTATGGGGTTCATTTCGCTCCCAACGGCAGTCAAAAATTCACTCATGAGAGGGGTGGTATATGTCATGCCTAACTCCATAAGAGGATGGATTTATTCCGGGCTATTGAGAAAATAGAAAGTATAATCAATAAATCTCGATAAGAATATGAAAATAGCTATGATAGGTGCCAGCGGTTTCGTTGGCACCCGACTTTTAGGACTCCTTCGGGAGGAGCCGAAGAAATATGAATGTAAGAATATCGACCTCCTTCCGAGCCACTTCTTTAATGATTTGACCGTGATTGGCGATGTCCGTGAGCAGGAGCAGATGGACCGCGAGCTGAGAGGCTGCGACCTCGTGGTTCTTCTCGCGGCCCAACACCGCGACGATGTTTCACCCGTTTCGCTTTACTACGACACTAACGTCGGTGGAATGGAAGTGACTCTCCGAGCCATGGAGAAGAACGGAATCAAGCGGATCATCTTTTTCTCATCGGTGGCTGTCTATGGTCTCAACAAGAAGAATCCCGACGAGAATCATCCCGCTGACCCGTTCAACCATTACGGCAAGTCGAAATGGCAGGCCGAGCAGGTGTTGCAGCATTGGTATGAGTCACACTCGGACTGGAATATCGACATCATCCGTCCGACTGTTATATTCGGGGAGCGTAACCGTGGTAACGTCTACAATCTCCTGAAGCAGATATCTTCAGGCAAGTTCCTGATGGTCGGGAAAGGGGAGAACAAGAAATCCATGGCCTATGTAGGCAATATTGTGGCTTTCGTTAAATTCATGATTGACAATGTCACGGAGGGCTACAACGTGTTCAACTATATCGACAAGCCTGACAACAACATGAACCAGCTCGTGGCCCACGTCAGCAAAGTCCTCGATAAGCACATCCCTGCGACACATTTCCCGTATTGGATTGGCATGCTCGGGGGCTACTGTTTCGACGTCCTTGCGAAGCTTACAGGCAAGAAACTCACAGTTTCCTCTGTCCGTGTCAAGAAATTCTGTGCCACGACCGAGTTTGACGCAAAGAAGGCCCATGCATCAGGCTTCAAAGCTCCCTATACGCTTGACGAGGGGTTGGCACGTACCCTTGAGTTCGAGTTCGTCCATCCCCGCACTGACGATATCACATTCAAATCGGAATAGTTATCTCATGACAGAACTTCCAACCCTTAAAACCAGACTGCCGTATATAGATAGTCTGAAAGGTTTTGCCATTCTGCTTGTGGTGCTTGGACATGTGCTTCAGTATTATTATCCGGATGGAAATTTTTGTTATAGGGCGATTTATTCTTTCCATATGCCATTGTTTATGTTTGTAAGTGGATATGTGAGTTATAAAGCTGTTGAATGGGACGTGGTGAAAAAAAGAGCGATACAGTTGCTTATACCGTTTTTCAGCTATATATTTCTGAAATATGGTATGGACATTGTTTTTGATGATGTTGATTGCTCTCTTCTGGCTTTTATGGTACATGCTATTATACGTCCTGACACCGGACTGTGGTTTTTGTGGGCATTGTTCTATATTACTATTTTGTTTATTGCATGTAGGAAAATAAGTATGCGAATACACATAAAGGAGTGGATTGTGTTTTTGGTTATGGCTGCCATGCTTAATGGGATAGTCGTTTTGGGACATGTGAAGATATTCGGCTTTCATTGGATTGCATGGTATTTCATATTTTATTCTGTAGGTGCTTTTTGGCGAGATTGTTCGGTAAGAAGGCCTAACCATAGGAATGATGTTGCAATTTTTGTGTGTAGTTTTGTACTTTTCGCTATGATGGTGCCTTTTTTCAGAATGCATAATGAGGCACCTACTTTCTATCAATGGATAGATTTAGTCCCTTATTTCCCGATAATATACAGGATTGTAATAGGTTTTACCGGGATTGCATTTTGTTATGAACTATTTAAGCTGTATGGGGGTAATAGCTTGTATAGTAGGTTCTTACAGAAATTGGGGGGGGTGACTTTGGGAATATATTATATTCATTTTCAGGTTATAAGGATATTGTGTCTAATTAATTGGGAGGGGGCGTCTACTCCGATTGCTGTTATTATAGTTACTATGTTCGGAACTGTCATAAGCTATTTTTTGACTTTGGTTTGTGCGCGAAATTGGATGGCATCATTATTAATATTAGGCGTTAAGCGCAAATTTTAATAAGTTGTTATTTAAGTCATTTTTACAGCCTGCATGAAGAATCGTGTAGGCTGTTTTTGTTTTATCTATATAAAAGGTGAAGTTTATATAAGATGGATAATAAAGATTTAGGCGATGTGGACATTTGGGGTGATGAAACTCTTGTAATAGATTGTTTTTCATATCTTTGTGAAGATTATCATTGATATGGTTAAAAAAATGCTTTTTCTGCGGGTCTCGGAATG
>JAETQR010000015.1 GCA_021770615.1 Lachnospiraceae bacterium
CGTTTCTCTTTTTGTTTGCCATAGTAAAAGGCCTCCTTTGATAATTTGATTTTATCATAGAAGACCTTTTTGGAATACAGCTATTCTTTTTTTACAGAGATTTTTTCATAGTCCCGCCGGGGCTTTTCTATATAAATTAATGTAAGAGTTTTTATTGTTTTATCCCATTACTCTAACAAAATAACACTTTGTACACTTAGATCATCCATACAGTTTTCACCAAAACTAATGGCAAAATGGATGTTATTGCTACTTGCCTCTTCCGAACTAAGGGAAAGTGTAAATGCACAGATTGCTGGACCACGTTCGTTAGTTTTTGAGCTATCACTACTTGCCGGTTTAGCATTAGTGGTTCCACAGGTGATAAAATCAGTATCCCAACCGCCAGATGGCATAAACAGGGAAGTAGGATACTCTCCCCATTGATGATCGCTGTCACCATTTGTCTGTCCAACTATGACAGAAACGGATTTATAATCTTTTAGCATACCGATACTGATAAAGCAGATCCTTCCTCTGGCTCTCTCCCTTCCTTAAAATTCTTCCCTTATTATCTTTTCTTTTTTCTGACATCGTAACTCCTTTCCGCAAAAAGAGCCTTGAAATGACTCATGTCAGATCAAAGCTCCAGTCAGGCTTTTAAAATTATCTTTTGTAACGACTACCAGCTCAACGGCGCCGTTGAACTAACCTTTGAAATGTTGTTCCATGCGCTTTATATCATTTTCAGAGTAATGATATACCGGATAAAATTTACAGACCACAATAATGACAATATTCAAAATAAGCAATATTGCCATATATTCATAATCAAACTTCAGTACGTTTGCCGCAACCAACACATCTGACAAACCACATAGAAAAACCCGATCGCTGTTCACTAATGCCACGACTATCCCCACAAACACCGGCAGCATATAAAAAACAAATAACATGAGACGGACCAGTTGCCGACGTTTCCACAAAAGCCGGTTCAAAAACAAAATCAAATATCCCAAGGTGAAAATTCCCAAAACCCTCATTAGATACATGGTTCGCATCGCTCCGATTATTGGAAACCCACCAATTTCCCCGACACTTATCCCGGGATAATTTGATCCGGGAAAACCGTATGTAACGAATACCCATATCAATTCCGGAAGATATACGATACCTCCAATGATCAGAGCATCTAAAGCACGTCTTCTTAACGTTTCTTTTTCTTTTCTATCATATAAAAACACAATAAGAATGATCACGAAGATCGCCTGAACATAATGCAGGATCTCTTCTCCCACCCCAAACAATTCCTTATATCCTTCCTGATAAACAAGTAACGGAATCGCCTTTTCCTCCGCAAGCCCCTCTATCCCACTCTTCTCTTTGGGAATTTCAACATAAACATATCCCTTTTCTGCTTGCGGAAGATAAGCAGTGACATGAGAATGTTCCACATCCTCCATCCAGTCGATCTGCGCCATGATCCTCTCAAAATTCCTCTCTGAAATCTGGGATTTATCGGCATTAACCTGCTCCCTTGCTTCCGTATAACGCAGCCCTTCATACTTCTTAACAAGCTGCCGGAAATCTTCGTCCACCGGATACTGAAAACTCCTCCATATGAAAAAGAAGATCTGTAACACAATAGCAAACGCCGCAACGACACAAAACTTCTTCATACACTCCCTCCATTGCCAATGACCCCTCTTTAACCAAACCTCCAAACTGGTAACTCTATCTTACACCAGTTTGGAGGTTTGGTAAATAGTTTCCCGCTCTATAACAATTCCTTCCGGATCCTCTCCACATCCTCGACCGATAAAGAAGGGACATACTGGACGATTTCCTCAATCGACAATTTACCTGCCTTCAGCATTTGCGTTGCTGTTTCTTTTGCAGCCTCTTTGGCAGCTTTTTGGGCCGCCTCCTTCGCAGCCTTACGCCTTTCATACTCGATATAATCTAACATGATCTGTTTTTCATCACACATCGCCAACATAATATTCACAACCTCCTTCCCGCATTCCTCTAAATAATTCTTTAATACATTTCTTTTATAAACTCAATTTTTAATCTCAAACCCATTCCTTCAGCCAATCGTCTCAATGTAGACAATGATGGATTTGCAATACCCCTTTCAATCTTACTTATATCTGCCTGATATATTCCCGTGGCTTCCGATAATTGTTTCTGTGTTAATCCAGCCATTTCCCTGGCTTTTACAAGGTTTTCTGCTAATTGGGCAGCAAGATCAACTTCTTGTTTATTACCAGTTTGTACACCATCCTCCCATATATCTTCCGCATCTAAATCAAGCTCATCATTCCATGAGATGCCATATCCTCCAGTATCAACCTTTACCTGTTCAAACAGACCAGTTACTTTCTCAAATTCCTTAAATTGTGGAAATACAGGATACAATTTACGCATATCATATGTTTTTTCTATACCATTTCGAAATACAACCAGTATTACAAAATCATCCAATGGCTTAACCGATTTGATTTTATGTGCCATATTGCATCCTCCTCTCCGTTATTCTATCGGTGGCAGAACTTCAAACTGTTGCGTCTCCCACATTGTCAATAGTCTGTCACGATAGCATTCAATAAACTCTTTTACCAACTTTTGCCCTTTAACCGGAATGTCTCCTTCAAACATTTCCCCGTTTTCCAAAAGAAACATACCAATATAATCTCCATAAATTACATGGATATGTGGCGGGTTATGTTCTTTCTGACGTAAATACATTTTTATTACAATTCCATAAAACCTTGAAATAAGCGGTATAAACAATTCCTTTTTGCGTTTCTGATTTTATTATATAGGTTATATCCTATATTGTCAATTACTTTTCCAGCAAAATTAGAATACTTTTTCTCCCTCTGACTTTATTGCTATCTACAATTGCTTAAATTTTTCTTTTGTATTTGTTCTCATCTTTGCTGTATTAAGTTCTTTTCTTGAAATCAGTTTATATCCATCAAGGTAATAATATTGTTTAGTACCTTCCCAATTTTTTTGATATCTACTAATTTCACAAATTTTCCCACCAATTTCTAATTGCATTTTCTTAATAATCGATTTCGAAACCTTATGAATTGAATCTTCCACAATAAATGCATACCCATGCTGCTTTAATCCATAAAAAAATGTTGTCCCATCCGCTTTTATTATATTAAATCCAGAGATGTGATAAAAATTATCCTTTTTTGTAAAAATTGGTGTTATTGAAATAAAGTTTTCTTCAAATAAGTCGCAAGTTTGAATAATACTATTTACTAATTCTATTCTATGCTTTTCCCTTTTAATTTGATCTTTAGTTTCAAGAGAAAAACCAAAAACAATTCCCCCTATATATATCAGAAAAATTATAACAATGCAGCCACCAATAATCATAAATATATTCATCATTCCATACTCCTTTATCCTTAATTCATTTCAATTACCTTTTTATCATAATAGTGTTAATATATAAATAGTCAAATTAAAATCAGATATTCTACTAAACCATGTTATAATATAGTTTCATTAAAAGAGGGTACTCATTATGTCCAAGACGAAACACAGCAAGCATTTTAAGTTAGATGCTGTTCAATACCACAGGAAAAACCCCGGTTTTAGCCAGATTGAGCATGATGCCAAAAACCCCAGCATCGGCATCAACACCCTTTCCCAATGGGAAGGTTAATACAGAGATAATTTCAGTAATATTCTCACTAGCGTTCCGACAATTATTCCCCGGACGAATAAAAGAAGATTGCATGTCTTAAAAAAGAACTTCATGATACACAGATGCACTGGATGTATAAAGAAGTCATCGGCATTCTCAACAACTGTTGGCAAATGCTGTTTATACCAAAGCCGCACACCGTCCGGTCACTATCTCTGGAATGCTGAAATTCTCAGACGTATCACGTTCCAACTACCATGCTTTCCTCCACAGAAAAATATCTGTCTCCAAACAACGTAAGAATCTTTCAAAAACTAATACAACATATTTGCGACAAGTCCAAGTAAAACTATGGTGCTTCTAAAATCACCAGTAAATTTCGTAAATCCGACATCCATATCTCCCAAAGGACGATCAGGTTATACATGAAACAAATGGGCATTAAAGCACAATGAAGCAAACCATGGATCACCACTACACGGCACTCCAATTTCAACAATAAACTCTACAGCATCTTGAACAAACAGTTCAACCCATTATCTTCTGACATCGTCTGGTGTACACAGACATTAATTCTTTACCTATTATAAAAATTACCTTATAACTTATTCTACTAAGTATCTTTTTTCTCCAAAAATTTGAAAGATGATTGCTAGATCGTATTCCCCATACCTATCTTACTCATAACATAAGTATAATTTATATGTGATATATTACTTGCAACCACATATACTAAGAAGAAAAAATCTAGTGTTAATCTCAACTCCAGATTTGATTTATAGAATACATATATTCCTCCAAAAGCAATGACAACAACTCCTAAACCGATATAAAACAAACCCTTTTCTCTAAAGTATCCCACAGCCATATTTACTGTTATTTTTCTTAATTGATACAATGAATATCCTAGTATTACAATCTCAAATCCCAAAAACACTCCCCAATAATCTGGGAAAACATAACAAAGAACAACTAATATTGTTCCACAAATTGTTACCGGATAATAATACTTCCTTTCCATCATTTTTAAAAAACGCATAACAATATTATACATATAATATGTAGAGAAGAAGCATCCTAGTGCAATAAAGATATAGTACACATTATTTAGCTTATTATTATAATTAGCACCATTAATACAACTGACACCAATACTACCCATCATCAAAATTATCAAAAAAATATTAACAAAATAGACATTCCTTCTTTTATAATAACTTTCATATCTTTTTAGAATTGTGACTTTAGTTTTACTCTCTGACTTTGTAGAATAACTTAAATTCTTATTAACCATTTCTTTTCTATAATGTTCTATGTTTTGTCTGATTTTATTATCGAGATTCTTAAAACAATACTCATTAATTTTAAGTGCTATATAATCATGCACTATCCATACTCCTGTCTTAAATCCAGAAAAACCCGGAACTAAACTAATAAATGTATTTTTCTTTAACAGATGTGTTATGTTATATCTTGTCCTTTCCTCTTTATTTTTTTCCTCCGAATAATCATATTCTACTAAATTTTCCTTTTTTTCAAAGGTAACACATTTTATATCATCCATATTATATCTTTTACCATCACATAATATCTGTAAAATAATTTTCCCTGTTTCACGATTCCTAAAACAATTTATCCAATTATCCAGATACAATTCAAATATTTTGTCAATATTATCAATATAAATATCAATATTATAATCAATATCATCTCGATATAACTCGTAAATATATGACACAGTAGAAAATTCTACCAATGGAGATATTCCTATCTTTATTTTCGTTAATATTGAACATAGAAAAACTAACGATTCGGGATACCGTCCAGTGCTAAGTACTGGAAGAAAAACACCACTGTGTGAAAAATTCTCTTCACAAAAGGCAAGACATTCATTCACCATCTCCATTCCCGTTTTCAAAAAAGTATTAACTAAAATTTTAAGTTGTTCAATATCATCTTCATCACATCCCAGAAAGTATGTGCAAGTATTATCTTGAATTTTCTCCTTTTCTCCTTTGGGATTCAAAATATGCGTATCTATGTTTTTGCAAATCTGCTCAAAAAATTCTTGTGGAAAACCAAAAATAAATACTATCCCTGGTGTATGCTCCTCTACTATTTTTCTGATATAGACATAAATGTCTTTATTTTCTAAACTTTTTTCAAATTGATCCATAATCACATATTTAGGTTTTTTTTCTTCTATTTTTTGAAAAATCAAATCACATGCAATATCATATTCATTAAAATATAAAATCCCCTCCTTTTTTAATTGTTCTTTAACAAACTTCCCCAAAAATATAGATTTCCCTGCTCCACTTGTTCCTGTCAAATATAAGCAATTTAACTCTTTGTCCTTTACGTCAAAATCTTCTAATTTTCTACAAAGTGTATCACATTGGCTTTTACGATCCAGCATCATAGGCTTTTTTTTCTTTAGGTTCTTCCATGTACGCTCTGATACACAAATAACCTCTCCAGCTTTAATCATATCCTTCGTTATTGCTCCCGGAAATACTTCTGTCTTATGTTCCTCTAATTCTTTTTTAATATTATCTTGCTTCTTCACTTCAAGCTTTTTTAAAGAAAAACCCACTATACCTGGCATAAGTGGAAAAATAGCACTAATAAATACAATTAGTAACTGATTTCCTCCCATGTAATCAAAAAATTTCCCCATGATCTCCATCATCCAGTCATTGATAATAAAATACGTTTGAACCACAATAATTGTCAAACAAGAAATCAATAATGATATATTCATTGATTCATTTAAAAAACGATTATAAATAAATTTTTTCATTCCATTTCCTCTTTTTCTCTTAAAAATTTATATATTTTCGCATTAAATCTATATTTTCCTCTGCATCATATATACCTTGAAAATATAACTTTGCTAATTTTCTGGCATTCTTCTCAACACTGCTGATTTTTATCATATTCTTAGGCTGAATAACAAAAATCTTTCCTTCTTCTTCTAATTGATTAATTTTTTTCTTTAACTCATTATATACACATGGCATCTTATGCAGAGCATCTAATAATTTAGGATACTTTCTATAATAAATTTCAAAAAATGCCCTTATCAATATTGATTTAGGTTGCTTAATATAATTGCGTTCCCTCGTTAATACAACTACTATCTTTTCATATTCTTCTTCAAAAGCCTTGTCAATTCCTATTGGAGCAATTATACCACCATCCAAATAATTTCTACCTTTTACTTTTACCATTGGCGCTAATAAAGGCTGACTACTAGATGCCCTCAAAAATTCAATCATATTTTCATATTTCTCATCGGCATCAAAATATTGTATATCTCCTGTTTCACAATCTGTAGTAGCTATAAAAAATTTTTGTTTTGTTTCACCTAACCTCTGTCTATTATATGGATACAATTGATCAATCGGATCATTAAATAAATAATCAAAATTAAAAGCGCTTTTTTTGAGTAACAATTGTCTTATTCCATAATATTTAGAATCACATGAATGCAAAATATTAATTTGTGCTGTCCGCATTTTCTGTCCAGAAATATAATTAGCAGCAGTTAAGGCCCCCGCAGACACAGCAATTACAGCCGAAAACTCAATATCATATTCTAAAAAAACATCAAGAACTCCTGCCGTATAAAGACTCCTTAACGATCCACCTTCTAGTACCAATGCAGCATTATTCACAACACCCTGTCTCCTTTACTCATCTCATTTTTTCCCACACTTACCGCAATTCACTCCTCCAACACCCCTCTCAAACTCCTCACCACCGACAAAATAACCCTCATCTCATAATCCGAACAATCACTTAATTCCTTCCTCAACACATTCTTTATCTCCAGATCCTCTGCCATCTCCGGATAAAACACCTCATAAAGCGGTAGATCCAGCTCCCTTACTAACAGACAAAGTATTTCAAACTTAGGATTTCCGGTATTTTTCTCGATATCTATAATCGTCCTTTTACATACGCCGATACGCTCAGCCAGAGCCTCCTGTGATAAGTGTTTTCTCTTTCTTGTTCTGCGGACGATATCACCCAGGGCCTTTTTCGTCTGGTTCATCGCAACTCACCTCTTAGATATTATATAATACACTTGTGACCGCCACAATCCGCTATAGTTCATTATAATATGAGCTATTGTTCGCCTTTTCGACACGTTTTGACAAAAATTCACCTGATAAATATATATTCCTATATTTTCTCCGAAAAAAACAGGCATACCTACTTGCATTCCTACAAGTACATATGCCTGTTACCAATCCCTATTCTCAGTGTACAAATAATACTCCGAATCCATGTTTTTATTATTTTTCCACATCTTTCCGCTTATAAAACACCACTGCCACCGCATACAGCACAGTTAACACGCCTCCGGTCACATAACTTGCCACCCACGGCAAATGAAACCCGATGGCTGCATTTAAAATAAAACTACTTATGACAAACATATAAAACATACCGGGGACAAGTGCCATCCCATACGGCAGCTTATGCTTCATCATATATATCGCAATCATGGCAAAGGCAAATACTGCGATCGTCTGGTTCGCCCATGCAAAATACCGCCACAGCACATTAAAACCGCCCGCATTTATTTTAGCAAATATGAGAAGTACTGCAACCAGCGCAAAAATAGCCAATGACAATGCGAGACGGTTCTTCTTTTTGGACTGGTCGATGTGCAGCGCATCTGCTGTCATAAGCCGCAACGATCTTAATGCCGTATCCCCCGATGTGATCGGAAGCACGATCACACCGACGATCGCAATGATCCCTCCGACAGAACCCAGCAGATTTTTGGCCACGATCCCGACCACCTCGGTAGCCGATGTATCTGCCGACGCAAATCCCAGCTTCATGACCCCCATTGCCGCTGCCGCCCATATCATGGCGATAAATCCCTCCAGGATCATCATATTGTAAAAGGTCATCCTTCCCTCTTTTTCATGTTCCATCGTGCGGGCGATCAGCGTCGACTGCGTAGAATGGAAACCGGATACGATCCCGCAGGCGACGGTTACAAAAAACACCGGGATAAAATGCAGTCCCTGCGGATGTACGCCTGATACTCCAATCTTCCATATTTCATCGAGCGGATACCCTTTCACAAATAATCCGATAAAGACGCCAACCGCAGATAATACGAGTATCCCACCAAAGACCGGATATACTTTGCCGATTATCTTATCGATCGGAAAAAGTGTCGCGATGATATAATATACAAATATCATTCCGTACACGATCCACAAAACCGGATTGGTAACATGATTATCCGCCTTTAAGATCTGTGTGACAAACAAGTCACCCGGGGTATAGATAAAGACTGCTCCCACAAGCAGCATCAGCAGACACACAAACAAATTATAAATAACATAAATGTGTTTGCCAAGATACTGCCGGATCAGCGAAGGCATCTGAGCCCCGTCATTCCGCACTGAGATCATGCCACTCATATAATCATGAAATGCACCGCCGAGTACACAACCGACCGGTATCGTAAGAAAGGCGACCGGGCCAAATAAAATCCCCTGGATGGGACCTAAGATCGGGCCTGTCCCGGCTATGTTCAAAAGCTGGATCAAGCTGTTTTTCCATTTTTTCATCGGGACAAAATCCACACCGTCATTCATTCTCACCGCCGGGGTCTGTCTGTCATCCGGCTTAAACATCCTCTGGCAAAATCCGCCGTATAACGCCCCTCCTCCTATGAGCAGTATCAGACCAATCATAAATGTAACCATTTCTCATTCCTCCATGTACAAAGTATATTGAAATAAACACACGATTCGCTTATAATGATAGTATATGGGACAAGTTACTCCCAATCATGATTTTAACATATCAGGCATTCAATCACAAGTTCCATATGAAGAAAGGGTTAGAATACATGCAGATAACAGACCGGGCATTCGACTTACCATTACATTCCATCTCCACCCTGCATACATGGCTGGGAACAAAGACGGATACCTTTTGTTTTTTTGACATTGAGACGACCGGGCTGTCTGCGAAAATTTCCTCTCTCTACCTGATCGGTGTTCTCTGGTATGATCTGACAGATAAACGGATCCATACCAGACAATGGTTTGCCGACGATTATATCAGCGAAAAAGAAATTCTGTGCGCCTTCACTGAATTTATCCGGCAATTTACAACCCTCGTGCATTACAATGGCTCTGGTTTTGATATCCCCTACATCGAAAAAAAATGCGGGGAGCTGGATCTCCCCAGCCCTTTCCATAACATAAAAAGTCTGGATATTTACCGGGAAATCCGGTCTATGAAACCCCTTTTCAAAATTCCCGACCTGAAACTCTTTACTGTAGAAAAACTTGCAGGCTTTATGCGCAAAGACATCCTGTCCGGAAAAGAATGCATCGACATCTACTCCCATTTTATGCAGAAAAAGTACTTCCGCGATCCTACTGTAGACGCAGAAAAACAGAAACTCCTTCTTCATAATATCGAGGATATCATCGGCACATACTACTGTGCAAGCCTTTTAAGTTACAAATGCAGTATGACTTATAAGAACCATTTCCATGCCCCGGACGATCAGACCCTTCTGCACATCGATTTCCTGTCCTCCGAAACTTTTCCGGCTTTTGCACAATGGAAATCCAATTGTTATACACTTCAATTTGAGCATGATACCGTGGCATTAGATATTTCTATGTACGATGGTGAACTCCGGCACTTTTTTAAAGATTATAAGAATTACTTTTACCTTCCGTCAGAAGACACTGCGATCCATAAAAGTGTGGGCGCATACGTCGAAAAAGAATTCCGCCGGCAGGCGAAGGCTTCTGAATGCTATGTAAAAAAAGAAGGGATTTTCCTGCCTTTGCCATCCGGCATGGAACCACAGGATACTCCCCTCTTTCGTCCGGACTACCGCTCCAGACAAAACTATGTTCTCTGGGATGAAAAAGTAAAACAGGACTCCTCCCTTTTGGAAGGAATCCTGCATCAAATCATAAATACACTTTCGCAGATAAAATAACTTTACAACATTTTTCAATCAATTAATTTTATCTGTTCTGCCATATTAAGAATACCCAACTGGTACTCTGCAATTTCTTTCAATATATGAAACCTCTCTGTCTTACTTCTTCCTTCACGAATCATTTGTGCATTATGTGTTTCCAGATTCGACAAAACAGTCAATTCGTTAATTGAGGCAAAATCTCTCACATTATTCTCCTTTGCCAACTCAGGATTCTCATTCCGCCATGCCCTGGCAGTAAATCCAAACAGTGCTACATTTAAAATATCCGCTTCCTCCGCATATGCCAACCACTCAAGATTTTCCTTATAATTCCCTGATGGAATCAAATAATTTTTAACTGCATTTGTTTGAATCAAATAATTACTTTTGGACAAAAATCTTTTTGCATCCCACTCAATTTTCCTTGCATCATTCTCTGCTTCTTTCAATCTTTGGAATTCTTTAATTAAATATAATTTGAAAACCGGACTGATTGCTGAAGCAAATTCAAATGCAATATCCTTATGTGCATATGTTCCACCATATTTCCCACGTTTCACAAATAGTCCTATCGCTTGTGTCCTTTCAATCCATTCTGAAACACTTAAAACAAATGTATGCAATCCTGCCTCACTTTTAAAGTGGTCGAATTCGACCACTTTAAAATCAGGATTATATATTTGCTCCCATGTGCCCAGAAATTCTAATGTCGATCTGTTTCTTATCCAATTCTTTACAACATCTGCACTTCTTGACCCACCAACTTTAGCTTTTGCAACATCAGATAAACAGATATAATCATCAAAATTTTCCTCTGAAACGGTAATACTAATATTCTGCACAACAATTATTTTATTTTTTGCCATCCTTTTCCTCCTGTATACTGCCAGCCAGACTTTCTTCTCTACTACTAAAAGTATATCATTGAATTTTTGCGACCTGCAAAAATGAAATTTAGAACCATCTGAAAATTAGATATCCTGTGATGACGAGTATAGCATGAAATTTATAAATTAGCAACAATCGTTTTTCGTTTTTTTGAATCGGATTCGGGATACAGATAGCCCCACAACGCTAATTTGAATCCTATTTCTCCAATCAAAGAAAAAGGGCGGTTAAAAACCGCACCTTTCATCTAAAAAATCTTCTTCCGCCTCACATCTGCCTGATATACTCCTCATATCCCAGCTGATCCAGCTTCTCCGCTTTGGCAGTCACGCCATCTTTCATCTCCACCTTATACTCTTTCAGTTTTTTACGCAGTTCCTTGTCGTAGACAGATAATATCTTTGCCGCAAGGATCCCCGCATTGGCGGCGCCGTCGATCGCTACCGTAGCAACCGGGATTCCCGATGGCATCTGTACGATAGAGTACAGGCTGTCCACTCCGCCGACCGATTTCGTATGAATCGGGATCCCGATGACCGGAAGATCAAATAATGCTGCGCACATTCCCGGAAGATGAGCTGCTCCGCCTGCTCCGGCGATGATCACCTCGATCCCTCTCTCTTCTGCTTTCGTCGCATAGTCCACAAATACATCCGGCATGCGGTGGGCTGATATGATCGTCATCTCATATTCGATCCCAAACTTCTCTAACATCTGCGCTGCCTTCTGCATAACCGGCAGATCCGAATCGCTGCCCATCAAAATACCTACCTTACTCATAAACACTCATCCTCTCTTTCTCATTCCATCTCATTCAGTATTTCCGTGCCCGCAAGCACAAATCTGCCTTCACGGATGATCACAATCTCCTGTCCATCCCGTGTATTCACCACGATATCACCGAGTTCATCATAAGGGATCGTGATATCTGTATGGCAGTTAAAATATGCCTTCTCAATCTCAGTTTTGCGAAGGATCGAACACTCATTATCCTTTGCGACGATCTCTTTTCCATCCGGATTATAAAGACGGATATCCTCACTCATCGAATAACACGTATCACCCACTGCAAAATGGGGGCCTGTCTTTTCTGCGATCAGGATCGGAAGCTTTGCCTCGATCCCGTATTTGCGCCCCATCCGGTATGCCATCGTATTTGTCCCGATCGCAAACTCACCCATTGGGAGTGTTTCCCTGTTGTGGAGTACATTTTCCCGGATATATTTTTTATTTTCTTCTGCATTCTCATAATTCGTACAGCTATAGTCAGCAATCATTCCATCTTCAAATGTCATACGAAGATTTTCATAACGGAGCTGGTTCAGATATACCTCACCGACATGGAGAACGCCATTCGTCCCTTTTAACACAGGCGATGTAAATACCTCGCCTACCGGAATATTCACATCCGCCAGACAGTTTTCAAAGTTTGTCTCCTTTTCCGGATCTCCGAGTGTGTGAAGTTTCACAGTAAGATCCGTCTGATTGTTTTCCCGCCCTGTTATGTGGACGGTATCTCCCTGATCCAGCGCATCGATGATCGACTGGTGGATCTTTTTGTATTGTTCCATATCAAGTGTATTGATCTTGACAGTCTCGTCAAATATTTTCTCAAAATCCCCGCCGATCTCCGGCACAGGGAAAGCAATGATCGTAAAACTGCGCTCCTCTTCCGGAATATAGCGATTTTGTATGAGCATATAATCTCTCTGGTAATCCACCGATAACTTCTGCTGCTCGGGCGTATAAGAAGGGCTCTCGCTCCGGTTCTCCGGAACAAACAGCTTCTCCCCAAAGACTCCCATCACGGCAGGTCCCGCCATACCACGGGCAGCATCCTTATATTTCTCAAAACTTTTCTCTACATGGGAAAGCTTTTCCTTTACGACCGCCTGGTTCAGATAAAGGGCATCATCAAACCGGTGATCATAAAGATACTGCCGGTTCGCCGGAGAGGTACTGACACCTACCGACCTCGTATTGGAATTCATATAGATGACCGGGCTAAGTCCCATTTCCCTAAACTGCCTGACAGCCTCCCTGACGACTGCTTCAAATCCGATATGATAATGGATGTTCACTGTCTTCTTTTTTGACAGATCGATACCGGCAGCCACAAATCCCTGTCGATACCCCTCTGTATATGTCCTGGCAATAAGCTCGATCTTTTCGCCGGGAAGTGAGGAAATATATGCCGCTGTCCGGATCTCATTCTCCGTAATATTCTCCCCATAATAATACAGATACCTCTCATCGTCGAGGTCACTGTCCATCACGATCTTTACAAAACGGTCAAGCGATGGATCCACGATCCTCCGGATGCCCTTCTCCGTGTAATACTCATCATAATCGTGCACATAATAATATAATGTCTCTTTCAGCCACCGTGATTTATCTTCCTCCGTCCTGAGAATCGTATATATCTGTAAAAAAAGCTCCATCAAATACAAAAGTGATTCTCTGTCCCCTTCATAGGCGTCCTGGATCCCGCCACGGAAACGGCTGTGAAAATAAGCAAGAGCCTCTCCCTCTTCTTTTCCAAATTCCTGAATGGAAAAACGGGGATTGGCAAATGAAGTTTCATAATGGGCGTCCCGGATATCATCATACAAAAAATCGACCCACTCTTTCAGTTCCTCCGTGGATACACGTTCCAGACCATCTGTCAGAACCGTTTCAAGTACCATGTCAAGTCTGGTAAAAAGTTCTGCCGTCTTCAGGCAGTAAATCCTGTATTCCCCCGGAATGTCATTTTCAGAAAGGATTCCTTTTATCCTCTCGATCGCAAGTTCATATCGTTCCTCTATCATATATTTTCTCCCATTTATTTTTCCATAAAACTAACTACTTTTTATCATTAAAAATAATTTCAGCATTACGGGGGTACTTCCTGCACCGGATACTAAAATCAAAAAATGAGTAGCACGGTAAGCCGAGTTCTGTCATTGGATGATCATCTATCTGGACCTGCTGTCGCCAACAGGCTCTAGCGACCTACCCGAAAGCACGACGGGCCGCCGTATCGCTCTCTGTTCGGTCTTGCTTCGGATGGGGTTTACATATGCCCCTTCTGTTACCAGAAGGGCGGTGAGCTCTTACCCCGCCATTCCACCCTTACCTGTCTGCCGCTTTTAGCGGCATGCCACTTACAGCGTCAGACAGGCGGTATATTTCTGTTGCACTAGCCTGGGAGTCACCTCCACCGGACGTTATCCGGCATCCTGCCCTGCGAAGCTCGGACTTTCCTCACCTGAGGCCTTTCGGCACGGACAGGTGCGATCATCTGTGCTACTCAATCATGTTCTACTATACAATACCCTGCAAAATTAATCAAGCAAAATACCGCCGCCGATAAATTCTCTCAAGATCGAATTGAGCGGAACCTCCTCCGGATTGATCCCAAGGAAATAATCCAGAAATTTCAAAAGCCTCTGCGCTTCCGCATACTCCTCACTTCCTCTTGGCACATGGAACAAAAGCGGTTCCGCATACTGCTTTAGTGCCGCAAACTCATAGACAAGAGAAGAATTAAACATCGCATCAGCCTTTTCCTGGAATGGAAAGATATTTTCATTTTCACCGGCTCTTACAGATCTCCACATAGAGATGGTCTTCTGGGCGCTGTGCCCCCTTGTCCTGGCATCCCTTACGATCCGGCGGAGAAGCCTGCCATCCGTACTCGGAATCCGGTTGTGTTCATCGATATTCAGTGAGGTAAGTGCACTGATATAGATCTTAAATTTATTTTCCGGTGCGATGCTTTCTGTCAGCAGATCATTCAACCCGTGAATCCCCTCTATGACAAGCAGCTCACCCTCCCCTAATTTCATAAGCGGCTTATTGTACTCACGCATGCCCGTGATGAAATTATAGGTCGGAAGCTGAACCTCTTTCCCATCGAGAAGTTGTTCCAGATCCTCATTAAACTGCTTTGTATCAATAGCCCCGATACACTCATAATTATATTTTCCATCCTTATCCTTTGGTGTATCGACACGATTCACAAAGTAATCGTCCATAGCGACCGGATGCGGTTTTAATCCAAGCGTCTTTAACTGAGCCGACAGACGGTATGAAAAAGTCGTCTTTCCGGAAGAGGACGGGCCGGCGATCGTCACCAGCTTGGTCTGGCCGGAAGCTGCGATCTGCTCAGCGATATCACCGATCCTCTTTTCATGCAGCGCCTCCTGTACAAGGATCAGCTCACGCATCCCGCCATCTACGATGATGTCATTCAACCGTCCTACATTTTCTACGCCAAGCCTGCTGCCCCACTCTGACGTCTTTCTCAGCGTCTGGTGCAACTTCATGCTTGGATGGAATTCCGGCAATTCATGCGGCTTAGATACGGTCGGCACGATAAATACGAATCCGCCATCAAATTTTTCCAGGCGGAAAAGCTTTAATACCCCTGTGCTGTATGGCATCGGTCCATAGAAATAATCCATTACTTTTCCGAGCTTATAGACATTTACACGCGAACTCCTCCGGTACTTGATGAGACCACTCTTATCATACATTTTCCGTTCTTCAAAGATCCGCATGGCCTTATCCGTACTCATTGACTTCTTTTCAAAGACCACGTCATCATTTACATATTTGTGCATCCTCTCTTCTACCCGCTTTAAAAGCTCTTCCGTAACCGGCTCCCCATCATTTAAGGTACAATAGAGCCCGGTATCAAGACTGTTTTCCACCGTGATCTTTTCAAATTTGTCCTTTGGTACTTCTTTATAAAACGCCTTGAGCATAATCATTTTGATCCCTCTCAGATAGGCATTTTTTCCCTCTTCATCCTCATAAGTACAAAACCGGATGTCACATTCCTCTGTCACCGTACTCGATAATCCCTTTACGATCCCATTCACCCTGGCCACGATGATATCCTGTTTTCCTGAATGGCACCCCGCTTGTTTCGAGAGTTCGTACAATGTGATCCCCTTCTCACACATTATGCTCTCACCATCTGTTATCACTCTGATCTTCTCCATAAACCTGTTCATCCTTTCCCGCTCTTACTATTCGGACAGGAATCTCTCTTCCGTCCCTGAAATGCCGAAGACATTGTTCGATATCCTCTAACATATTCTTAAGTTCTGTCCTTCTTTCCACGTTCTTCGACGACAACTCAAGTTTTTTCATGATCGACAGGCACGTGTCTCTCTCCTTCTGGAGATATTCCCACAAAACCGGATCACGATGCTGTATTAAATATGTACCATATCTGTACTCCCAATCATGCCTGAATGTCTCATCTCCTGAATATCCGCTTCGTTTTGCACAGATTGCAAAATAATATTTGCCATCTTCTACGCACGCCTTTTCTTTGGTGATCTGAAAACCATGGCAGAAAAGAAAGCGTCTTACCTCTCCGATCTCTGACTGCGGCTGCAACACGAGGGTATCGGCCTTTTCAAGCACCCCGTTTCCAGCCTCAAGAATACGGATCATCAGAGGACCGCCCATACCGGCTAACATCAGTGTATCGGCCTCACCGGGAGAAAGCTTCTCTGTCCCATCACTCAAACGACACTCGATCTGTTTTTCCAGACCTGCCTCTCTGATATGCTCTTTTGCCCGTTCGATCGGACCCCGGTTGACATCCAGTGCGATCACCTTTTCCGATATTCCGTGCCTGACAAGCCAGATCGAAGCATAGCCATGATCACATCCGATATCTGCCACCCTCGCCCCCTGGGGCACAAGAGATACGTTCATTTCCAAACGTTTCGATAAATTCATCAATCCAGATAGTCCTTTAATTTTCTGCTCCGGCTCGGATGGCGCAGTTTGCGTAACGCCTTCGCTTCGATCTGACGGATTCTCTCCCTCGTTACATCAAACTCTTTTCCGACCTCTTCGAGCGTTCTGGCTCGTCCATCATCCAGACCAAACCGCAGACGCAGCACTTTCTGTTCCCGCTCTGTCAATGTATTCAAAACCTCACAGAGCTGCTCTTTTAACAAGGTAAACGCTGCTGCCTCTGCCGGAACCGGAACATTATCATCCTGAATAAAGTCACCGAGATGGCTGTCTTCCTCTTCTCCGATCGGCGTCTCTAACGAAACCGGCTCCTGAGAAATTTTCTGGATCTCCCTCACACGGTCCTCAGGAAGCTGCATCTCCTTTGCGATCTCCTCCGGATATGGTTCTCTCCCCAATTCCTGAAGGAGCTGGCGCTGAACACGAATCAGCTTATTGATCGTCTCTACCATGTGTACCGGAATACGGATCGTCCTCGCCTGATCTGCGATGGCTCTCGTGATGGCCTGACGGATCCACCAGGTAGCATACGTACTGAATTTATATCCTTTACGGTAATCAAATTTCTCCACCGCCTTGATCAGCCCAAGATTTCCTTCCTGAATGAGGTCGAGAAAGAGCATCCCCCTGCCCACATATCTCTTGGCGATACTTACAACCAGACGAAGATTTGCCTCGGCAAGGCGTTTTTTGGCATCGGCGTCTCCCTCTTCCATCCGTTTCGCAAGATCGACCTCCTCATCGGCAGACAAAAGCGGAACTTTTCCGATTTCTTTGAGATACATTCGCACCGGATCCTCAATGCTGACACCATCCGGCACTGAGAGCTCAATATTTTCAAGTTCCTCCTCCGTCGGCTCATCGTCGACATCCAGAATGATATCATCATCGGCATCGCTGTCGGGAACCATGGCCACAATACCGTTCTGCTCCAGATAGTCTAGAATCTTCTCGATTTTTTCCCCATCCAGATCGACCTCTTTAAACTGCGCATTGATGTCATTAAACTCAAGAATGCCATTCTTTTTCTTCCCAAGTTCCACAAGGGCATTTAATCCCTCCAGAAATGATGCCTGTTCGTCTACCGTATTCTTCTTCTCTTTCATGTCTTCCTCCTTAACTTAAGATTGAATCACTGTACTGGCAGTGTAAGATACAGATTTTCCAGTTTCTTTTTTTCTTCGATCAGACGCTGAAGCTGGGACAGATCTGTAATCTCCCTGCTCTGTTTTTCAAGGCTCGCCTTCTTTAGTGTTTTTACAACCTCATTCAATGCCTTTTCTCTTTCTTCCTGTTCGCTGACCTGTTTTACCTGTTTATTAAAAAGTCCTGCCACTACAGACTGTTCTTCCTTGCTGTCAAAGCAACTGATGATCTTAGCCGGTGAAATATTTCCCTCTTCGGCCTGTTCATACAGCATCTGCGCCACCTGCCGATATGGCTCGTCGGGAAAATCCTGCGGCCCGATATATTCCCTGACGACAGAAAAAATCGAACGATCCTCACTGATCCATGTCAAAAGGATCCCCTGGATCCGGCCAAGGCCTTCGTCACCTTTGTTCTGAATCCGTTTCTGTCTCTCCTGACGGTTTCTCTCATAATCGATCCCGACCATCGTCGCCGCATGATGACGGACAAGTTTTCTGAAATCCTCTGAGCGTATCCCGTATTCTCTCGAAAACGCCTCAATATAATTATTTCTCTCAATCTCATTTTCAAACGTCAGGCACTTTTTCGCCGCCTCGTTCATAAATTTTGTCTTTTCTTCGGGGTCGTTCATGTCATAATCCCGTTTTATGATATCAATCTCATAAAAAAAGCTGTTCTGTGCATGATCGATCCGTTTCTGAAATTCCTCCGCAGACAGTCCCCGGATAAATTCATCGGGATCTTTATACGGACGCATGTCAATAACCCGCACCGTAACTCCTGCCTCTTTTAACATAGGGATCGCACGGAGTGCCGCCTTTACCCCTGCCCCGTCACTGTCATAACAGAGATAGACCGTATCGGCATACCGTTTTAAAAGACTGCTCTGCTGGCTCGTAAAAGCGGTGCCAAGTGAAGCGACCGCATTCGTAAATCCTGCCTGATGGAGAGCGATAACATCCATATACCCCTCACAGATAATGATCCCCCTGTCCTGCCTCCCATGGACAAAATTCAGGCCATACAGATTGCGGCTCTTATCAAAAACAAGTGTCTCCGGCGAATTGAGATATTTGGGTTTTGCATCTCCCATCACCCTCCCGCCAAAAGCAATGACTTTATTACTGCGGTCCATGATCGGGAACATCACCCGGTTCCAGAACTTGTCATACACACCTTTTTTTTCCTGAAAAGTAAATAAACCGGTTTGGTTTAATATAGTATCGTCAAAACCTTTCTTTTTCATGTACTGGTACAGATCATTGCTGTATTTATCCGAATAACCGAGCCCAAACCGCCGGATCGTCTCCCCGGATAACCCTCTTGCGAGAAGGTATTCTTTTGCCTCTTTTCCCCTCTCCGATTCCAGTTTCGCATAATAATAATTTGCCGCGAGTTTGTAAATCTCCAAGATCCGTTCCCTTGTATTTCGTCTCTTTCTGTCCTCTTCCGAATTATTTTTCTCAGGCAGTGCCATCCCCGCCCGTGCCGCTAACTGCTCAAGCGCTTCCGGAAATGTGAGATTTTCATACTCCATTAAAAAAGTAAAGACATTTCCGCCTGCCCCGCATCCAAAACAATAGTACATCTGCTTACCGCCCGAGACGGAAAAGGAAGGCGTTTTTTCATTATGAAACGGACACAATCCGGTGTGGTTGCTGCCGCTTTTTTTTAAATTTACATAGCTTGAGATCACGTCCACGATATCATTTCTCTGGCGGACCTCTTCTACAAACTCTTCACTGTAATACATACCTTTTCCTCTAATAAATCTGCCAGGTTTTCGGCACCATAAGTTTCTGGAATGTAGATACCGCATACCGGTCCGTCATCCCTGCAATGTAATCACAGACAGCCTGCTCAACGGTCTCTCCCTGTTCCCATATCATTCTCGTAAACTCTTCCGGCAGTTCTTCCACATGCTTTACATAATGCTCAAAAAGCTGCCTTATCATACGTTCTGCCTTTCCTTCTTCTGCTTTAGCGGCAGAATTTATGTACACATGGTCAAACATATACCTGCGCAAAAGAACCAGTGCCTCGTATTTCTCATCGGACATGATAATATCATTTTTTCCAATGCTGTTTTTTACGATATCATGGATCAGCGTATTCAGACGCTCTCTGATCGTACCTCCGAGCACCCGGACACAACTTTCCGGGATATCCTCTTCCCGGATGATCCTGCCCCGTATCGCATCGTCAATATCCGAATTTACATAAGCGATCTTGTCACAGAGCCTCACGATCTTTCCCTCCATCGTCGATGGATTTCCCGCTGTCGAGTGATTTAGGATACCGTCCCGCACCTCTTTCGTGAGATTCAGCCCTCTCCCATTTTTCTCCAGTCTCTCTACAACCCGCACACTTTGCAGCTGATGATGAAAGCCATCCGAACAGATCCGGTTGAGTTCCCGCTCCCCGGCATGTCCAAATGGTGTGTGCCCCAGATCATGCCCGAGCGCGATCGCTTCCGTGAGGTCTTCATTCAGTCGTAAGGCCTTCGCGATCGTCCTTGCATTCTGTGACACTTCAAGCGTATGCGTAAGACGTGTCCGGTAATGGTCTCCCTCCGGTGATAAAAACACCTGGGTTTTCCCCTTCAACCTCCGAAACGCCTTTGAATGCAGGATCCGGTCTCTGTCCCTCTGATAGATCGTCCTCAGATCACAGGGCTCCTCATCGGTGTCTCTCCCGGACGACTGGTCACTGAACGCTGCAAACGGACTGAAAATATCGTGTTCCCTCTGTTCAAACTCTTCACGCAGTGTCATTATGTATCCCCTTTTAACAAAACAAAAAAATGTCTACACTTACATATTTCAACACCAAAGAGGATTTTCCTTTTTCTTTATTGATTATTTTTTTAATTTGCTGTATGATTGTTACAAAAAGGTGCGGCTGAGAACCGCGCACCTCTCAAGAATTGCCAAAGGCAATTCTTGCTCCGCAAGAGGAAACGTTTCTTAAAAGTAAAAAGGTGCGGCTGAGAACCGCAAAGGGAGAAATTTAAAAAGAAAATTTAACACGGGAGGAACTTACATATGGCACGTACCGGAAAAAATACATGGGCACTGTTCCTGCTCTTACTGGCAGGTATCGTCTTAGGGAGTTTTATCGCACAGATGACGAGCGGCGTCTCCGCCCTCTCTTGGCTTTCCTTTGGAAAGACCTTTGGTCTGGATGACCCCGTCACTTTAAATCTCGGTGTCCTTGTACTCACATTCGGGCTCAAGATCAAATTTACGATTGCAAGTATCATTGGGATCATTATTGCGGCGATCATTTACCGGCTGTTGTAGAAGCCGGAGCATAGACAAAAGCCAGAACAAAAAAAGAATAGGAAGCCCCCGGAACAAACACAAGCAAGCTTGCGAAAAGTTCCGGGGGCTTCCTATTCTTTTCTTTTTATTCAAGTTTCTTTGTTTAACTCAACGGGAATCTGTTTCCTCGCGTACAGATATGGTAAACAGTCCTATTGATCCCCTCACAACTGTCGTCAATAAACCATAGTGCAACTTGTACAAATAACAAATAAAATTTTTGTGCAACATTTTATTTACAATATGTTATAATACTTATTAGAAAAGGTGCACCTATAGCAACGGTTCGCCTCAGTTAATAGTTACTACATCAAATTAGCAACCTAACTTTGGTCGGAGCGGTTGCTTTTTTGATGCTTATAGTTATGAATCATTTCAATGGCCTTCACAATCGAATTAAACAAACCGACTGCTAAACCAATTACTTTGATTACGACATCTAACATCTCAAAGTTATTTCCTCTCCTGTATTTTCCAATAGGCAACACCTCCAAATTGCAGGAAGTTCCGTATGTAAATACGTGTGAGAGACGAAACCGCTACCGTTTAAGCGCGCCTTTACTATATTATACTATACTTTTAATGAAAATCAACACTTTTCTCCACATATCACTTCACCCATAGAAAAGGGATCGCAAAACAGGAAGAGCAGCCAATTCCCCTTCAAAACTTTTCGCAAGCTCCGCTTGTGTTTGTTTTGAAGGGGAATTGGCCGCTCTTCCTGATTTCCCACCTTTTCTCTGCCTCCCTTTTACTCCGGCACCGTCCCATCCTCGATCATCTCGATCATATATGGCACGATGTTCGGATCAAAGTGCTTTCCACTGCACTCTTTCAGTTCTTTCAGAATATACTCCTTGTCATGATTATTTTTATAAACTCTTTTACTTGACATCGTATCGTAGCAGTCAGCCACACAGATGATCCGCGCAGATAACGGAATCTCCTCACCTTTCAGCCCCTCATTGTAACCATTTCCGTCATACCTCTCATGATGGTATCTGGCCCCGTCGCTGATCCCTTCGATCGCAGTAAAATCTTTTAAGATCTCACCGCCAATGGAGGGGTGGCTGCGGATGATCTGCATTTCCTCTTCTGTCAGTTTTCCGGGTTTCTTTAAAATACTGTCCGGTATCCCGATCTTCCCAATGTCATGAAGCATCGCCATATAATAAATCTGTTCCTGTTCTTCTTCGGTAAATCCCATTCTTTTTGCAATTTCTCTCGAATACACCGCCACACGGATCGAATGGCCATTCGTATCCTCATCTTTTGCATCGATCGCATGTGCAAATGTCTCAAGAGACTCATTCACGATGGACTTATAGACACGCTGTTTTCTCTGCAGCTCTTTTATTTTGGTACGTATGTACAAAAAACAAAATACCGTGCAGGACAATACAAATACACAAATCAAGGCAACCCATAAACTATCATTGTTTCCCATATTCCATTTCCTCTCAAATCAATTTGATCAATTCCCTTAGTACTCCATCTTCCCTGTATGAACCGCATATCCCGCCGGCCACACATTTCAATTCCTCCCTGGCGTTTTCTACAGCAAAACTTTTCCCCGCCATTTTCAGCATATCAATATCATTCTGATTATCCCCAAACGCCATCGTCTCCTCTCTGGAAACCCCCAGCCTGTTCTGGATAAACTCCACTGCGCTCCCCTTTCCCGAAGACATCGGTACACAGTCAAGCCACTGTATCCCCGCCAGATTTAACCGGATACGCTTCTCCCACCTCGGACGAAACCATGGATCTGTCAGCTGTTCGACCATATTGTGATGATACAAAGAAATTTTTACGATATCATCCGAAATATTCGTTTGCAGATCCCCCACTGCTTCCATATCAAATCCATACGCATTCACCATCCAGCGGTACAATTCTGAATCTTCACTCGTAGCATAGTCACGTTTTACGCCACAGACCATAATATCACACTGCGGAATCTGTCTGGCATCCTCAATAATCTCATGACAGATCTCCCACGGAATGATTTTTGAGTAAATGCATTCTCCCTGATAAAATACCAGGCTGCCGCCATCTACTGCAAAATAAATCATATCCTTTACCGGTTCAAATAATTTTTCCACACTGACACGCTGTCTCCCGCTGCAGACAACAAACTTTATCCCCTTTTCACCCAGTCGTTTTATTACATCGTAATATTTCGGATTAAAAGACTGAACCGATCCCCCATCCTCTACAAGCGTTCCATCCACGTCTGTGACCACAAGTCGGATCATATTCTTAAAAAATCCCCCTCTTTCAATAATTTTCCTGCCAAAGCAGCTCGACACCGCCAGTTTAACCCCTGTTTCATCCCACACCATCAAGCAAATACAACGGAAAAAGAAAGCCCGGTCAGCACTCCTCCAACCGGGCCATATATTACAACATTCTAGTTGTTGATCAGTTTGTCTTCGCCATTCCAGCTGTAAAGCTTACGGATATCCTCTCCAACAACTTCCGCCGGATGCTCAGATGCAAGTTTTCTCATCGCTCTGAAATGAGCCTGTCCACCTGCCTCTGACATATCGAGAAGGAATTCTTTCGCAAAAGAACCATCCTGGATATCGCTGAGGATCTTCTTCATCGCCTTTTTCGTGTCTTCAGTGATAATCTTTGGTCCTGTGATATAATCACCGTACTCCGCTGTGTTCGAGATGGAATAACGCATGCCTGCAAAACCACTCTGATAGATCAGGTCCACGATGAGCTTCATCTCATGGATACACTCAAAATATGCATTTCTCGGGTCATACCCTGCCTCGCAGAGTGTCTCAAAACCTGCCTGCATCAGAGCGCATACACCACCACAAAGTACTGCCTGCTCACCAAACAAGTCAGTCTCTGTCTCTGTACGGAATGTCGTCTCAAGAACTCCCGCTCTCGCTCCCCCGATCGCAAGGGCATAAGCAAGCGCCATATCCTGCGCTTTTCCCGTTGCATCCTGATGCACTGCTACAAGACACGGAACACCTTTTCCAGCCTGATACTCACTGCGCACGGTATGTCCCGGTCCTTTTGGAGCGATCATCGTCACATCGACATCTTTTGGCGGTACGATCTGTCCGAAATGGATATTGAAACCATGTGCGAACATAAGCATATTTCCGGCCTCAAGATTTGGCTCGATCGACTCTTTGTATAACTTCGCCTGTAACTCGTCATTGATCAGGATCATAATGATATCTGCCTGCTTTGCAGCCTCTGCTGCCGTATATACTTTAAATCCCTGAGCCTCAGCTTTTGCCCATGATTTAGAGCCTTCATACAAACCAATGATCACGTTGCAACCGCTTTCCTTTGCATTCAATGCGTGAGCATGTCCCTGACTTCCGTAACCGATGACAGCAATCGTCTTGCCATCCAAAAGTCCAAGATTACAGTCACTTTCATAAAAAATCTTTGCGTCTGCCATTTTCCTGTTCCTCCTGTTTGATAATTATAAAATATAAAGCCCCTCCGGTTAGAACCGGCGGATGGTTTTCAATATGTAAGGCGGATAACCCGCCATGAACCCGCGATCCCGGTTTCATCAGTTTGCTCTGGTTACTCGTCTAAAAATCCCCTCGCAAGCCCGGTGATCCCCGTGCGGACAAGTTCTTTTATCTCATAACCGTCCAGCAATTTTGTGAAAGCATTCAATTTCGCCTGATTTCCGGTCAGCTCGATCATCATGGAATCCGAAGCCACATCGACGATCTTGGCACGGAAGATCTCTACGATCGCATTGATCGCAGGCCTCGCCTCTTTTGCCGCCGAAACTTTTACTAAAATGAGTTCCCTGCACACCGAAGCCTCTCCCGTCAGTTCTTTCACTGCGATCACATTCTCAAGTTTACAGATCTGCTTCTCGATCTGGTCCAGTATGATCTTATCCCCGGTTACAGCGACCGTCATCCTGGAAACTGCTGCATTCTCTGTCTCGCCTACTGTGAGACTGTCTATATTATAACCGCGTCTGCTGAACAGACCTACGACACGGGACAAGGCTCCCGGCGTATTATCGATCAAAATAGATAGCACCATATTCTGCATATCGATCACTCCTTACTGTTCAAAAACTAATTGTACCAATTTCATCCATTCTTGTCAACAAAACTATTTCTTATAGATAAAGTCATACAGAGAGGACTTATTCTTAGGGATATCCGGTACAAGACACTGCTGGCCGCCGATCGACTGGCTTGTATACCCACCCTCTACCGGAAGACTGTGCTGGTTCATCTCTGTTGTTCCCATCTGAATGATCGCCAGCATATAAGAATAAATATCATCTTTCGTGAGGTCGGTCTTGATATTCGGCATTATGATGTCGACAAGTTCCATCCACTTATTGAGTGACATTGATTTTACCTTTTTCAAAAGCGCCTGCATCACGAGCCGCTGCCGCTCTGCACGCCCATAGTCATCTCCCTTTCCGGAGGCCGTCAAAACGGCCGGGTAATGGCCATTCTTCCATTTCCCATGACGGATCCGGCAGTATCCAAGCGCCTGATATCCGTTCAGCATCTGTTTTCCCTCTTTTACATTTCTGAATTTTTTGCGTTTGATATAATTTGTATCATTCAGGTTCACTGCCTCGGATTCCGTAAGCGTAGCTTCCACTCCACCCACGGCATTGATCACATCCACGAATGCGTCAAAATTCACTTCCGCATATCCATTCATCTTAACCCCAAAGTTCGATACGATCGTCTCATAGAGGAGTTTGATCCCTCCCAGTGAATAAGCAGCATTCAGTTTCTGTTTACCATGCCCCGGGATCTCCACATACATATCTCTCATCAAAGAAGTGATCTTTAGTTTTTGATGTTTCATATCAAGCGTAGCGATCATCATCGAATCCGAACGTCTTGCCACCCCATTTGAGTCCTGCTCATCCGGATTTTTATCCGCCCCCACAAGAAGAATATTAATGATCGCAGAATCACTCACGGTATCGTACTTGGAGATATCCACTTTATCCAGTGAATCCTTTTTATCAAAATTGATGAGGCTCAGTGAACCATTGAGTCTGTATTGTGCTGTAGCGGCAATACTTCCTAACGCCATGCTGAACAGAATCCCGATCACAAGGAAAATCCTGCCAACGATCTTTTTCTTTCCCTTTTTTTCTTTTTTATTTTTTTTTGCCATCTTATCCTCCGTTCCTTATGCGCACCTTCGCTATATGAGCAGGAATAAGGCCACATTTCTGATAAAGCCACTTTTACAAAATCCATACCGGAGCATCGCTTTTTTACGCCTCCATATTCCCATCCGGGACATTTGGGCAAACTGAAGCGCGATCTCCCGCTTTTCCTCTGCCAGCTCTGTGCCAAAGATATCATAAAAAGCACGTCCCTGCGCAAAGGCAGCGCGGATCGCTTCCCTCTGTCTGTGCAGATTCGATATCCTGTTTTTTGCATAATCAAAAAAGCTGCTTCCGCCAATCATATTACCACTATGCTGCCGATATTGCAAGGTGGTTTCTTGGATATAGGAAATTTTTCCAAAATGACTGCAGATCAGAGCAAGCCACCAGTCGTGCACCCGGATCTCTTCCGGCAGCACCTTGAGATACTCCCTGACGATCCCATTGATCATGATCGTACAGCCGATGCACTTATTTTCCATAAAAAGATGCGCCGTGTCAAGTTTTTTCACATCCAGATGGCTGCTTTTATGAAAAGAACCGAGCTCCTGTCCGTTCCCACTGTCAAAATTCATGGCATCCGTAAACACCATAAGAGGGAATTCATCCTTATTTTCTTTTTCCAGTTGTTTCATCCTCTCATATGTTTTTCGTATTTTATCTCTGTGCCAGATATCATCCTGATCGCAGAGCATGATATACGGACTCTGGCTCCTGCGTATGCCCTCCAGAAAATTCATCGTGTATCCAAGGTTTTTCTCATTTTGATGAAACGTGATACAATTATAACGTTCCACGTACTCTTTCACGATCTGCACCGTGCCATCGGAAGAACCGTCATCGCACACCTCGATACAAATATCTTTAAAATCATTATCGAGCAGCGAATCTAACTGCTCCCTAATATATTTCTCTCCATTATATGTCGCCAGCACAATATGGATCTGAGCCACACTAACACCTCCCGCTCCAGTACCTCTTATTCATACTGAGCTTCTTTACCAGCCATCCCGGCAGCTTTTCATACCGGAGTCCAAGCCGGTATCCGATAAACTTAAAACCGCTCTGAAAGATCAGATCAGGGATCAAATACCATTTCCCGCATCGTACCAGATGCCTTATCGTGTCCTTGATAAGCCGTATCCCCTCCGACTCCGACTTGATGCTTTCAAAGATTTCCCGGTACTGCCTCTGTGATACCCCCAGGTCAAAATTTCTTGTCAGTTGCTCTCTGTACGTGTATTTATGGGAATGAACCACCCTGGCATCCGCCGCATAGGCAATTTTATACCCCGCACCGATCACGCGTGAAGCAAAGATCATATCTTCATTAAAAATGGTCTCCGTAACAAAACCTCCCAGTTCTTCATACACGCTCTTTTTATACATCGCACAGGCATTGGAACAAAAATAAGTCTTGATCCCAAGCCGCTTAAGATCGTCTGAACTTTTGACAGAAGATTCTTCCGGATAATTAAACATTCTCGTATAACTTTCGATCACCCCTGCCGCTTCTCCCGGTGTCTGTCTGGCGTAAGCTGTGGCAATCTTTTCTTCCGACGTAATATGCCGGTACATATTTTCGATCAGATACTCATCCTCCGGTACTGCATCCTGTGTCATAAAGAGCATATACTCTGCCTCCGAAAGAGATGCGCCCTGATTTCTCGTCCCCCCGTGATCAAACTCATCTTTATCGACCGGGATGATCTTCATATTTTCTGCCCGCTTAAGGATTTCTTCTACTCTCTCGTCCTCACTGTCTCCGACCATCGTCTGCAAAAAAAGAATATGCGCCGGCTTCATCGTCTGAATTTTTAATTTTTCAATCAGCCGTTCCAGTTTTTCATCCGGCCGGTACACCGGTATGATCACATCTACTTTACCTGTGTCCATATCACGAGCCTCCGTTTCCGAGTAGCCGGTTTACAAGTTTAACAGCTTCCCTGGCATCCTTTGAATATCCGTCTGCACCGATCTCTTTTGCATAGCTTTCTGTGACCACTGCGCCTCCGATCACGATCTTTGCCCGGATGTTCTGTTCTTTCGCCATCTCCACCAGATTTTTCATCTCTGTCATCGTGGTCGTCATAAGAGCGGACAGGCCGATCACTGCCGCATCCCTCTCCCTCGCTGTATCTAAGATCAACTGACTCTCCACATCTTTCCCAAGATCAATAACATCATACCCGTAATTTTTCAGCATAAGAACGACAAGATTTTTCCCAATATCGTGAATATCACCTTTTACGGTAGCCATAACGATCGTATCAAGTTTTTTGTCCCTGCGCTCTTTCGCAAGGAGAGGTTCCAGATAGTCAATGGCTTTTTCCATCGTCTCCGCACTCGAAATGAGCTGCGGAAGAAAATAAGTCCCTTTCTCAAACAGCTCCCCCACATGGTTGATCGCCGGGATCAGATATGCATCGATCATAGCTGCCGGCGCTGTCCCCTGTTCCAGTTCCTTCTTCACAAGCTCTACGACCTGGGAATCTTTTCCTTTTACAACAGACAGAAAGAGCGGATGAGCATTTTCTCCTGCGGCACCATCGTCCTTCTTTCCTATCGCGCCCTTTTCAGACACTTTATTTTTCACAGTGTCTGACGAAATCTCTGCCGGACATACGCCGTTGATATAATTTAAATCTGCTCCGGATTTATTCAGAAGCAGATCCGATGCCAGCGCCGCATTGGTAAGCAATGTCTGTCCGGGATTGGCGATCGCCATCGTGAGGCCTTCCCCGATCGCCATCGTAAGGAACGCACTGTTTACAAACTGCCGCTCCGGAAGCCCGAATGAAATATTGGAGAGACCGCATATCGTCGCCACTCCCAGCTCATTTTTACAATATCGTATCGTCTCAAGCACTTCCAACGCCGCCCTTTTATTGGCACCGATCGTTGCCACCAGACCATCCACCACAATGTCCTTTTCCGACATTCCCTGGCGTTTGGCCTCTGTCATTATTGTGTTTATGATCTGTTTTTTCTCTTCAAGATCCTTTGGAAGCCCTTTTTCAGAAAGCGGCAGAAGGATAAACATCGCCCCGTATTTTTTTGCTGCCGGAATCAGCTTCTCAAACTTTTCCGGCTCCAGTGAGATGGAATTGATCAAAGCTCTTCCCGGATAGATCCGAAGCGCTTCCTCCACCACATCCACATAACTGGAATCAATACTGAGCGGTACATCAACCGTTAATGTCAGCTCATGGATGACACGGAGCATCATCTCCTTTTCATCAATGCCATTCATCCCCATATTCACATCAAGGACTTTCGCTCCCTTTTCCACCTGTTCTTCTGCCATTGAGACAACGAGGTCTAACTTCCCTTCTTTTAACTCTGCCTGCAACGCCTTTTTTCCTGTCGGATTGATCCTTTCACCCACAATGGAAAAAGTACCGCCCAGATCGATTTCCACAAAATTTCTTTCATTTGTCAGCGCCCGGATCTTTTTATCCTCCGGCATAGCAGCTTTTTTCGAAGAAAGACTCTCTTTCAGACACCGGATGTGTTCCGGCGTCGTCCCACAGCAGCCGCCTAAAACCGTAGCCCCAAGATCCACAAGCGGCATCATCGCCTCTGCAAATTCACCGGGTCCCATCCCGTATACGGTCTTTCCATCGACTAACTGCGGCAGTCCGGCATTTGGTTTTACGACCAAAGGAATGCCGGAAACCTTACTCATCCGCTCCACGATCTCTGTCATCTTATCGGGTCCTGTGGAGCAATTCAGCCCTACAGCATCCGCCCCCATCGCCTCTAATACGATCACGGCTGTCTCCGGGCCCGTCCCATACAGTGTCCGCATATCCTCCTGAAACGTAAGCGTCACAAGAACGGGCATCCCCTCCCCACACGTTTCGCGGATCGCAAGAAGCGCCCCCCGGCACTCCTGAAGACTCATCATCGTCTCCACAGCAAACAGATCCACACCAGCTTCCTGTAAAAACAGTGCCTGTTCTTTATATACATCGATCAACTCCTCAAACGGGAGTGTCCCGATCGGATACAGCTGCTCTCCTGTCATAGTCATATCGCCGGCGATATAGATCTTCCGCTCCGTACCGCTTTCGGCCACAGCCCGCCTCGACAGCCCGACAAGACGCCCGGTCAGTTCCTTCTGACGGGATTCCAGCCCGTACTCTGCCAGTTTGATCCGGTTACAGGTAAATGTAGGTGCATAGAGTACATCACTCCCTGCTTCGATATACCCCTTCTGCAGTTCCACAAACACATCCGGGTGTTCTAAGATCCATGTCTCCGGACAATCACCCGCCTGCATCCCATGCTCCTGAAGATTGGAACCGGTCGCACCGTCCAGGATGACAAATCCTTGTTTCAAATATTCTCTAAAATTCATCGGCTCTCTTTTCAATCTCTGCATAAAGTTCCCTCACCAGTTCTTCGATCGAATCCGCAGCTTTTTCAAGTTCCGCCTGTCTGCTGATCGATTTGTCCCTCGTCGTGATCTCCACACATCCGTTTTTCATATTTCTTGGGCTCACTACAGCCCTCACTGGCACTCCTAACAGATCCGCATCGGAGAACATCGCCCCGGCACGCACCTCTCTGTCATCATAGACCACTTCGAGCCTTCTCTTTTTCAGTTCCTCATACAGACGGTCTGCATAAGCGCGGCACTCTTCATCGTCCACGCGCACACAGCACAGATGTACTTCCCACGGTGCGATCGTGATCGGCCATACGGGACCGTATTCATCATGTCTTACCTCACAGACCGAGGCAGCCAGACGGCCGACACCGATCCCATAACATCCCATGACCGGATTCTTTTTATTTCCCTCGTTGTCCAAGTACTCCATTCCCATCGGTTCCGTATATTTCGTTCCGAGCTGAAAAATATTTCCAACTTCAATCCCGCGCTCGATCTTTAATGACTTTTTCCCACAGCAGGGACAGATCCCGCCCTCGACTGCTTTGGCAAAATCACCGTACTCCACATCTCCCATATCCCGCTTTATATCGAGGCCGGTATAATGCTTTCCATCGATATTCCCGCCACAACACAGATTTGCGATCCCTTCTAAAGAACGGTCGATCAGAACGGTGTAATCTCCATTCAGGGCATACGGCCCGATGGAACCAGCCTGCAGGCCGCACTCCTTCGTAATGACTGCCGGATGGATCGCACAGCCTAAATGATTTTTTATTTTCGTCTCATTTGCCTCAAGGTCTCCACGCAAAAACAGCACGATATAAGAATCATCTTCATTCTTCTGGTAAACGACTGCCTTACATGAATTCTCCACCGGAAGTCCCAAAAACTCACACACATCATCGATCGTGTGCTTATCCGGGGTATCCACGAGTTTTAATTCTTCCTGCGGCAGTGTCTGGTTATTTTCGACGATACATTCTGCCGCCTCCATATTCGCACGGAAATCACACTCTGAACAGAGGACGATCGAATCCTCCCCCACCGGGGTCAGAAGCATATACTCATGGGAAATGCTCCCTCCCATCATCCCCGAATCCGAGGCAACTACGATCACCTCCGGAATTCCGGCTCTGGCAAAGATCCTCTGGTATGCCTTATAGCATCTGTCATAGTATTCCTCCAGATCCTCCTGTGATGTATGGAAAGAGTAGGCATCCTTCATCGTAAATTCACGCACACGGATCAACCCTGCACGAGGACGCGCCTCATCACGAAACTTTGTCTGTATCTGATAGATCATAAACGGATATTTGGTATAACTGTTCGCATATTCCCTCACAAGATGGACTGCCGCCTCCTCATGGGTCATTCCAAGAAGCATCTGGGCGTTGTTTCTGTCCTTAAACCGCAAAAGCTCACTGCCCACACTCTGAAACCGCCCGGACTCCTCCCACAGGCTCCCCGGAAGCGCCACCGGAAATAATACCTCTTGTCCATCAATGGCATCCATCTCCTCCCGTATGATTGCCTCAATCTTCGCCGTAATGCGTTTGAGCGGCGGGAACTGGGAAAATATACCATTCGCCATGTTTTTCATATAGCCGCCACGGATCATAAGTGCATGGCTGTCAATCGCACAATCCGATGGCTTCTCCTTAAATCTGTCTCCTACTAACCGATCCAATTTCATTTTGCTCCTCCTTCTTTCTTATAAAGTCTTTATCTTATTCCGGTATAATCGGATAAAAAATACGGTACTGAGTACCAGTGAGCCAATCTCTGCGATCGGAAATGCCCACCACACAGAACCGAGCCCGGCAAACTTCGCCAACAGATATGCCACCGGAAGTATGATGACGAGCTGGCGCAGCACTGAAACCGCAAGGCTCACAAATCCCTCACCAAACGCCTGAAAGGTCGACATAAAAATGATCGAACATCCGGCAAACATAAAGCACGTCCCAATGATACGCAGGGCCGGGACACCGATCTCAAGCATCGTCGGCGAGGCGTCAAACAATGACAAAAGCAGTTCCGGAACACACAGGAAAATACACATTCCGACCAACATGATCGTCACCGATATCATGACGCTGAATTTTACTGCTTCCACGATCCGCTCCTTATGCCTTGCCCCGTAGTTGTAGGCCACGATCGGGATCAGACCGTTGTTCAGACCAAATACAGGCATAAAGATAAAACTATTTAATTTAAAATAAACGCCGAATACGGCAACTGCTGTCGTTGAAAACGGAGCCAGTATTTTATTCATCCCATATGTCATGACCGAACCGATCGCCTGCATAATGATCGAAGGCACACCGACCCAGTAGATCGTCTTGATCGTCGCTGCCACCGGCTTCATTCCCTGAAGTGAAAAATGAATATCCGTATTCTTTTTCAGATTAAATACGATGGAAAGCGACATGGCGATCACCTGACCGATAACAGTAGCCAGAGCTGCTCCGCGTATACCCATCTCCGGCATTCCAAAATATCCAAAGATCAGGATCGGATCGAGAATGATATTGATGATCGCCCCCGTTCCCTGTGTGATCATGGTATAAAATGTCTTTCCCGTAGCCTGAAGGAGACGCTCTAACATCATCTCAAACAAAAATCCAAAAGAAAGGATCATACAGATCGACAGATAACCCGTACCGTATTCCACGATCCTTGCTGCATTTGGCAAAGACATATCGACCTGCGACTCAAAAAATATCCGGGCGCCAAATATCCCAAACAGACAAAACAGCGCATAGCTGATAAACATAAGAAAAATGCCGGCATTCGCTGCACGGTTCGCCTCTTCAAATTTTTTCTCACCCAGACTTTTTGACAAAAGCGCATTAACGCCGACTCCGGTACCACCGGCCACTGCGACCATAAGCGTCTGGACCGGAAACGCAAGCGATACTGCTGTCAGGGCGTCCTCCCCGACCCTTGAGACAAAAATACTGTCTACAATATTATATAATGCCTGTACGAGCATCGATGCCATCATCGGAAGCGACATGCTGATGATAAGCTGCTTCACCGGCATGACTCCCATCTTATTTTCCTGCTGTCTCTCTGCCGTGTGTTCCATTTTACTTTTCTCCATTCTTCTCTCTATTTCCTTATAAGCGATGACTTCCAATTATTTCTCAAAAGCTCCGGGTATCTTTCCAGATGGGAAAAATCATTAAAACGTTCCAGATAAAACAGATTTCTCTCTTCATCAAAACAGATCTGCGTGATCGACGTGTTTTCCAGATCGATCGCAAATTTCAATTTATTTTTCATCGGCGTCTGTGTCAGATGTGCACAGAGAGCCCGTATCACCCCGCCATGCGTCACGATAGCAATGCGTTGTTCCGGTAACTGACAGATCCTCTCCACATGCGGCATGACACGCCGGATGACATCTGCCCCGTTTTCCCCTCCGGGATAAGGAAGATCGCTCGTCTGCATCGCACGTTCCCTGCGGAACTCTTCATATTCTTTCAGGATCACATCATCCTCTTTTCCGGTCATCGTTCCAAAATCAATCTCCCGGAAATCTGCAATCTGCTTCGGTTTAAGCTCCAGTGTACTGCCAATGACAACCGCTGTCTCCACCGCACGTTTCAGCCCGCTGCAGTACAGCTTTTCTATCTGATAGTATGTAAGCCTGTCCGCCAGAAGCTCTGCCTGCGTTCTTCCTGCCTCATCCAGACCGGCATCCACATTGCACCTTTTTGAACTCTGTCTTCCATGCCGGATCAGAAAGATCTCCTTCATCCTCATCACCTCTGAATCATTCAGGTTCTTATTATATAACGTATATTTATTTTTGTAAAGCAGGCATTTGCAGCCACTGTGGAAATCAATTTTTAATTGTTACTCTTCTCCCGAAAACTGATGAAAGATTGTACAATGGAGAGAATGTTTCCCGATAAGAACCCGCTTGCGCTTAAAATAAACATGTAGCGGTACAAAGGCTACAAGGTGTAAAAATCACACCTGGTGCGTAGCACCTTATACGCAGCCTAAGGACCGACACGTTTATACGGTCCTTATCGGGAAATATTCTCTCCATTGTACAAAACTTCATTAAGTTTCGGAAAAGAGTATCAACTAAAAATTGATTTCCATATATGGTTTATATGATTGGCGCCGTTGAACCAGGGTGCCAAAAGCACTTTGTTATGAAGGGGATTGGCAATATGCACATTAAGACAAAGGGCTTTTAACATCCTAAGCTTTATATATAATGCATCTTTCTCAAAAAGTCACTCTTATATTTCCGCCCGATCGCTATTTCCCCTATCTCATCTTTTAAAATTATGACATTTTCCGTGCGATCGATCTTTTCTATAAAAATACAGTTTACAAGAAAGGATTTATGGCATTGGCACAAATAATCATTTCCAAGAGCCAAATGGATACTGTTCAGCGTAACATATGGTATATAAACGATTCCTTCCAGTGTATAGATAAAAACTGTCCGGCAGCAATGCTCCACGTAAATGATATCACGGATATCAAAATGATTCATTTTCCCCTGAATGCACACAAAAACATCCATGGCATCTCTAGTAATACTTTTTATCGTTACCGTCTCCTTTGTTCCCAGCCCGCATCAGATAAGTCCTCTCACAGGAATCCAGCAGCTGATGCAGGAAATAAAATGTTTCTTCCGGCGTTCCATAGATAAGATCCCTCGCGATATCTTCTTCTTTGGATCTGCCCGTGATCAGATAATTCAAGTCGATGCCATAAATTTCCCGCAGCATTTTCAACCGCACAAGACTGAGCGCATGCTCTCCTCTCTCCAGTTTTTGAAAATGTCCCACGCTCAGTTCGAGTGTCTCTGCCATCTCCTCACAGGAAACATCCAGCATATTTCTTATTTTCCTTAATCTCCTTCCCACCATATAATTGATCCTTAACTTCATTCTCAGCCTCCGTGAACACACTTTTACCTGTAACCGGTGTAACGTTATTTATCCCTCCCCCTGACACCATATATTTTACATGTTTTTCAGAAAATTGATAGTTCAATATTGGGGCATTTTCAATCGTATTGCGAGCATTTCCCGAAATACCGTATCTTTCAAAACCCAACTTTTTTTATTTGAAAACAAAAAAGAAACTGTAGTACTTCCGCAAAATTAAGAATTGAATACTACAGTTCCTTGTGAGAATAACAACTGACAGGTACACTAGAAGCAAAGGTTTTTACAAAGGAGGAAAAAAGGGTGAATACTCAGACAGATTTGTATGATTTCAGACTTGTCGGACTTCGGATACGAAACTGCCGGGAAGCAAAACACATCACTCAGGAACAGTTAGCAAATAATACCGGCCTTGCCACGGGAACGATCGGAAAAATCGAACGTGGGATCAACAATCCCAAAGCGGACACCTTAATGCGCATTGCCCGTGAACTGGGAGTTCCGTGCCGTTTATTTTTTGATCAGCCGGATTCCAGGAAAAAACATTTCTCCCCACAAGCCACCCGTCTGCTCAAATATATGAAATATATGGATGAAAACGAGATACGTCTTCTTTGTATGATCGCAGAAACTCTGATCCGGAATAAACAGGCCAGCCAGGCGCCGCCAATTTGAATTCAGATTGGCGCCATCCGGCCGGAGGAGGTCAGTGGGCGGATACATCTCCCTTCAACACATCTGCGATCACCTTCGCCAGGGGAGCCGCCGCATTTTTTGCCTCCTCTACCGTATTATTTTCATTTCCAAGTTCAATGAGAAGCGCCCGCTCAGCCACATGCAGGTTATACCGGTACCCCTTCAGGTAGATCGGTTTGGTAAATCCATCGTACTGCTCCATCGCATGGCACTTGAGCTGCAGGCTGAATGCAAGATTTGCTTCCAGATTTGGATTGTTCAGATAATCAATCTTACCCGAGCGGTTTCTGCTCATTCCGTTAAAAAACATGACGATCGCCGTTTTTCTTCCATCGATCATCGTAAATGTATGCTTATTCTTTCCCACAGAATCACGGTGGAGGTCGATCGTCACCTGGATATCCGGATTCTGGTTCATGATCCGGGTCACTCCCTCCAGAGAGGCATTATATGCCTTACTTCGGTCGATCTCTCCATTGATGAGGTCATACTTTGTCTTATCGTGATAAACCCCGTATCCGTTTTTTTCCAGTTCTTCTGTCAGCACATCTCCCACTCCTACGATCGAGTCAGACTCCTTCCCTTTTCTGCTGTCCTCAAATGCTTCTGTTGCTCCATGGGTGTGATAGATCAATATTTGCTTTTTTTCTTTTTTCTGACTCAATGTCATATTTCTTGTGAGCATTTTTTCCACATCAAATAATTTTTTTGTGACAGAAGTCGTGGAGTCAATAATATAGAAATGATTCCAGAGATAATTTACATCACGAGTTTCCTTTAGCTTGCTGACATAAGCCGCTGTCCCTGACTGCATGCCATTCATCGTCTGGATCTGCGCCAGATTTTCACTGGCCACCGCAGAAGCGTCTACAGAACCCGGTACTTCCGGTTCATTATCTCCCCCGGCTGTCACTTCGCCTGTATTTTCTCCGCCACGATTTTCCATATAGACCAGTTTATTCTCTGCCGGTCTTCCGGCAGAACCTCCCTGAAACCAGAGCCTGTTTCCCGCCAGGATCGTTGACAGCATATCATTCCGATCCATTCTGCATACCGGAAAGGCATTCTCATACAGGGATGTACCAATTTTTGCCAACACTTCATCTTTCCGTGTACTATCCGTACACTCAAGAAAAATAAGAACTGCAATAACAAGCACCGACAAAAATATCTGAAACAATCCTCTTTTCAATCCCATCCTCCCACACCACACATATATAATAATATATAGCGCATTTCCGCAAATATATTACTGAAAGGATTTTTTCTGGAAACAATGGTTAAATACTCTTGCCAGATCTTTTGCGATCACAGCCACGGACTCGTCAATATTTTTTGGCGTCACATACAAATTATCCATTTCATCCTGAAATACTTCGCGGATAAATTTGTCGATTTCATCTTCATTATAACCCTGCTTTGTCAGAACTTTTTCCAGATGGTCACTTATGATCGTTTTCGCATCCACCACGGTAGGCACGCCGACAGCGATCACCGGAACCCCAAGGCTCTTTTTTGACAGCTCCTTTCTGTGGTTTCCGATTCCGGAACCGGGGCTGATACCGGTATCTGTTATCTGTACCGTCGTACAGAGCCTTGACATACTCCGCGCCGCCAGGGCATCGACCACGATCACAAGATCCGGAGACGTTTCTCTCACGATCCCTTCTAACACCTCTGCTGCTTCCATCCCGGTCTGTGCCATAACGCCGGGCGAGATCGCACTCACACTTCCATATTCATTCTCTTCCATAAAAGTGCTACCAAACTCCTGCTCCAGATGTCTTGTGACAAAGATACATTCCACCATCCTCGGCCCAAGAGAATCGCTTGTAACCTGCCGGTTTCCAAGCCCTGCGATCAGCACGGATTTTTGCCGGAGCCCTTCTACCAGCTGTTCCAGTTCATTACAGATGCATAAGAGCAGATTTTCTTTGGAAATATCATCTTTTGGCATATCCTCTGACTCAATGGTCACATAACAGCCCTTTGGCTTTCCCATCGCCTGACTCCCTTTGTCATCCTGAATACGAACTGTAGTAATATGCGCTTTCCCTTCCTTATCATAATGCTTCTCCAAAACGACACCCTTTACCTCTACATTGTTTCTGGGAAAACTCTCCCGTATTTCAAGTGCAAGATCGGTTCTTCTCTCAGACATAACTACCTCCACTTTCACTTTTGATGTGATCATTCTGTTCATAGATTTACCAAAATATTTCATTTTATGTATTGACACAGCCTGGGATTTGTAATATTATAGATGAGTATGTTTGGGTTAATGTCCGTGTCCGTTTAACCCGGCAGGAAAACTTAAATTATCAGAATAAGATGGAGGTGTTAGAATTGGCGAACATTAAGTCTGCAAAGAAGAGAATCCTTGTTTCACAGAAAAGAGCTGACAGAAACAAAGCAATCCGTTCTAAGGTGAAAACTGCGATCAAAAAGGTAGATGCTGCTGTTGAGGCAAATGACAAAGCTGCTGCAAAAGAGGCGTTAGTGAAGGCAGTATCCGAGATCGACAAAGCCAGCAAGAAGGGAATTTATCATAAAAATACTGCTGCGAGAAAAGTGTCACGTCTGACGATCGCAGTAAACAAACTTGCGTAACCGGTATACATTACGTAGAAGACAGTCGTACTGTTACTACAATTCTACCCGTCACAAAATATATAAAGTCAAAAGCAGTGAGAATCGAACATTTTCATCGATTCCCTCTGCTTTTTTATATCAAAAACCAATTTCTCTGTTTCTTTGTCGGAAAAGGTTTACAATCCCCTGAAAAAATGGTATTATTTTAAGTAGTTATATCAATCGGAGGATACTTATGAAAAACACAGATTATTTATCCTGGGACCAGTATTTTATGGGGATTGCACTCCTCTCAGCAAAAAGGAGCAAAGATCCTCACACCCGTGTCGGCGCATGTATTGTAGACATGGACAATAAAATACTGTCGGTAGGGTACAATGGCATGCCCTGCGGCTGTTCTGACGATGAATATCCATGGGATAATACCGGAGAACCACTTGACACCAAATATGTTTATGTGTGCCACGCAGAATTAAATGCGCTGCTCAACTATTCCGGTTTTAAACTAAAGGGAGCTAAAATATACACCACACTCTTCCCATGCAACGAGTGTACAAAAGCGCTCATACAGTCTGGAATAACAGAGATTATTTACAAAGAAGATAAATATCCAGACACGGCAAGCGTTATCGCAGCCAAAAAGATGATGAAGTCAGCTGGCATTACGCATCGGAAATACGATGATTCCGGCAAAAAAATGACGATTACGATCTGATCAACAGATTTTCTCAACCAAGAACGGAGGACTGACTAGTATGAACAACGAGACATCAACAAATGAGAAAAAGGGGAAAAAGAAACTGATAACCCCCAAAAAGAAAATTAAGAAAGAAAAGCCGGCGACTCCAAAAAAGGAACGTGTGAAAAAGAGCAGACCGGAAAAAGTCAAAAAAGAAAATTCTTTTAAAAATCCTTTTGAAAAACTGAAAAGGCAAAAAACGAAGCCACAAAGAGACAAGATATCAGAGGGCAAACCGGCAGACACAACATCTGTTTCTTCTGCTGTCTCAGAAAAAAAGAAAAAGAAAACACGCACTGCCGGAAAACCACTGCCAAAACCCGTTGGCCTTATATTGGAAAAAGCAAAACCAGCCGGAGCGTTTGTTGTTCGCCTGATCCGGATCATCCCGACCCTGATCCCTCAAAAATCAGAAAAGGATGCACCACTTCTGGATGGAAATGTAAAAGTACTTCCCCAGTTCTGCATCCAGACAAAGCTGATCGGATGTTTTATCATTCCGGTCATTATGATCATCGTACTCGGAGTCGTATCTTACTCCCGCTCCTCCGGAGCGCTGAATGAAAACTATGAGGCAGCTGTCTCACAGACGATGAACATGGCAAAAGAATACTTTTCCTTTGTCTTTACAAACATTGAGTCCGACATGAACGTATACCTCGCAGATGAGGATCTCAGCGCTTATTATTCCGGACAATACAGTACAAATGATGCCCAAAAGACGTCTGTGAAGGATTTGAAAAGCAAATACGATGCCGCCTCTGAAAAACTGGACGGCGAGAAAGAAGGTTCCCTTGCCTATTATAAGGCGTACAAAGAAAATGTAGATGCAAAAAAAGAATACGAAGATGCAAAAAAAGTCGTTGAAGATGCAGAGAATCTGTTCAGCGAGACATACAAATCACTGAATGCCTCGGTAAGTAACAAAGTTGCTGCGAACCAGTTCATCGGAAATATTTACATCTTTAAAGACGGATGTGATATCATCAGTTCCCAGACCAAACTCCGCTCCACGACCAAGGAGTCTTCAGAGGATGAGGATATCAATTCCGATACGCTCGGACTCTATAAAGCGTTTTTGGAAAGCAGCCTTGGTAAGGCTGTGACCGGGGATACGATGAAGTACCACTGGTGCGGCCCCATTCCGGAACTGGATAAGATCCTTTCCGTAAAAAGCGATGACTACATACTCCGGGTCGGACATGACGTATCTTCTACGACAGATGCCGTTATGATCGTCGACATCAACCGCAAAGCGATCCTGAACATCCTAAAGGATCTGAACCTTGGCGAGGGAAGCTATGTCGGCATTGTTACAGCGGATGCGCAGGAACTTACCGTAAAAGGAAAAGCGCTCAGTTCGGACACAAAGGAAGAGGATAAAAACGACGAAGATATCGTCGTGGGGGAAAAATTATATTCCGAACAGGATTTTTATAAAGAAGCTCTTGAATCCGAAGAGGAAAGCGGTTCTGATTATGTCCGTTATGACGGAAAATCCTACCTGTTTACCTACCAGAAGATTGGCACTTCCAACATCATGCTCTGCAGCCTGGTACCGGAATCCGTCATCGTGTCACAGGCAAACAGCATCCGGATCGTAACGGTCATCATGGTACTGATCTCCTGCCTGATCGCTATGATCGTAGGAACACTCATTTCAAAAGGATTCAGTAAATCGATCAACAAATCGATCAAAGAACTGGAAAAGGTTTCAAAGGGAGATCTCACTGTAGAATTCCGGACAAACCGCCGCGATGAGTTTGCACTTCTGTATGGAAGTTGTAATGACATGCTCGCTAACATACGTTCCCTGATCCTTGAAGTGGAATCCGTATATGATGCCCTTACGGTATCACTGAACAAAGTAAATTCCTCTTCCAGTACATTCTCTGAGACGACCAAAGACATCCAGCACTCCGTACATGAGGTAGAGACCGGTGTCGGAGAGCAGTCAGAAAGTGCAGCGGCATGCCTGACTGAGATGGACAGCCTGTTTGGTAAGATCAATACCGTAAATGATGATACCAATGAGATTGGAAACATTGCCGCTTCCACACAGGTAGCGATCCAGACAGGACTTACCAGTATGGATAACCTGAACAAAAAAACCAAATCCACAACAGAGATCACAGACAGTGTCATTCAGACGATCAAACAGCTTTCTGTTCACTCTATGAACATCAAGCAGATCGTAAACAGTATCAATGACATCGCGGAAGAGACAAACCTTCTCTCACTGAATGCCTCGATTGAAGCGGCCAGAGCCGGCGCTGCCGGTAAGGGATTTTCGGTGGTCGCAAACCAGATCCGGAAACTGGCCGATCAGTGTCTTGCCTCAGCCGGAAAGATTTCAAATATTGTAAACGAGATAACGATTGCGACAAAAGACGCAGTAGAAACGGCGCAGAATGCAGAGGAAATCGTGGATGAGCAGGTGGAAGCAGTAGATGCTACTGCCCAGTCATTCCAGTCACTCAAGACTCACATCGAACGCCTTTCCGGATATCTGGAAAATATCCAGAGCAGTTCAAAGGATATGGAAGCCTCCGGCTCCTCTACACTGAATTCTATGGAGAACATTTCAGCAATCCTTGAACAGACACTGGCTTCAATCACTTCTGTGGCAAACGTAACCGACAAGCAGTCTGCAGCTCTTACTTCTCTGGATGACGCATCCTCGCAGCTGATGGTTCGTGCTGAACGGCTTGGCGATGCGATTTCGAAATTTAAGACGAAGTAGAAGGGTGCGAAAAATACAAAGGGACGCAAATAAATAAGAATATATAGGGCACAGGCGGCGGAATTGATCTACGGATCGCAATTAAGCCGCCTGTGCCCTATATATTCTTATTTATTTGCTGGAGTCTTTGATTTCGCATCCTCACTATTATAAAGGGCTTGGCAATATGGATAAAAAAGAATAAAATCAACAGCCTTATGCACAATGGAGCTGAGACTCAGGAAATCGTGGAAGCCCTTGCTGAACACGATTTCCATGCAATGAGGCTCTGCGTAATGCTTCGTGCATCCGGCTGTTGATTTTATTCTTTTTTATCCATATTGCCACCCCGTTAATAAAATCCTGATCCACTCACGGATTCTGTTTTGCCAACTCCTGTTTTATCCTTGTCAGAAACTGATTCCAGGCGTCAGGGTGCTCGACAAAATATTTCGGACAATTTTTTCCGGTTATGTCGTAGTGACGGATGATATCATCCTCCGTCAGGCCAAACTTAAGACAAAGGTATGTTGTCAGCTCCACCAAAGACTCATATGTCTGTGAGGTGAATTTTCCACTCTTCCGCCTGTGACAGCACTCAATGGATATTGTATCCTTGTTTCGGTCGTTGGAAGCATAGGCGATTTCGTTTGTGGGAATACATTGGACGATCTCCCCATCTATATCAATGACAAAATGGCTGCTGGCATATGTATCCTTCTCCTTTTTCCGATTGATGGAGGGAAGATTGTTAAAATAATTCCGGTTCGCCATGGCATCTGTACCCGGATTGGCCGTGTAATGTACGACGATTCCTTTTATTCTTTCTAACGAGATTCCTGGTCTCGAGTAAGGGTTGGGATCCAGAAGCTTTACCGTCAGATCAATGGGTGGAAGGTCTTCCGGGGGAATTTCTCTCCTCCCCTTCCCGGAAAGCTGGTAAAAAAGCAAAAACACACAAAGTCCAATAGCAAAAAGGGCTGTCACGCCGATAATGATGACAGCGTGAAGCCCTGATTTTTTATTTGATTTTTTACGTCTTCTTATCTGGTAATTGTAATTATTCGACACTGTAATTCGGAGCCTCTTTTGTAATATGAATGTCATGGGGATGGCTTTCTTTCAGTGAAGCAGCAGAAATCTTAACAAATCTGCCATTTTCTTTTAATGTCTCAATATCTTTGGCTCCACAGTAGCCCATACCGGAACGGATTCCGCCAATGAGCTGAAATACGGTATCCTCCACTGTTCCCTTATATGCGACACGCCCCTCTACACCTTCCGGAACGAGTTTCTTCGCATCCTGCTGGAAATACCGGTCTTTGCTTCCATTTTCCATAGCGGCGATCGAACCCATGCCGCGGTATACCTTATATTTTCTTCCCTGGAACAGTTCAAATGTTCCCGGACTCTCGTCGCAGCCTGCAAAGATACTGCCCATCATACACACGCTGGCGCCGGCAGCGATGGCTTTTGTCATATCTCCGGAATATTTGATCCCGCCATCTGCGATGATCGGAATGCCATATTCTTTTGCCACCTCATAACAATCCATGATCGCCGTAACCTGTGGAACACCGATACCGGCAACCACGCGGGTCGTACAGATCGATCCCGGGCCAATTCCTACCTTAACAGCATCCACGCCCGCCTCGATCAGTGCTTTTGTCGCCTCTCCTGTCGCCACATTTCCTGCGATGATCCCAAGTTCCGGATATGCTTCCCTGACCATCTTTACAACCTTTAACACATTGGCAGAATGCCCATGAGCCGTATCGATCACGATAACATCCACTTTCGCTTTTACAAGGGCATCAACACGCTCCATGATATTAGCCGTCACGCCGACTCCTGCTCCGCAGAGGAGCCTTCCCTGCAAATCCTTCGCCGAATTCGGATATTTGATCTGCTTTTCAATATCCTTGATCGTGATCAGGCCACTGAGATTTCCCTCTTTATCTACGATCGGAAGTTTCTCTTTTCTCGCACTGGCTAATATCTTTTTTGCCTCATCAAGGGTAATCCCCTCTTCCGCTGTCACAAGTCCTTCGGACGTCATGCTTTCCTTGATCTTTTTTGTGAAATCTGTCTCAAATTTCAGATCGCGGTTTGTAATAATACCGACGAGCTTTTTACCTTCTGTGATCGGCACTCCGGAAATACGGAATTTTGCCATCAGTTTATTGGCATCTTCTAATGTATGTTCCGGTGACAAATAAAACGGGTCAGTGATCACTCCGTTTTCCGAACGTTTTACCTTGTCCACTTCCTCTGCCTGCTGCTCGATCGTCATATTTTTATGTATGATCCCGATCCCGCCCTGACGTGCCATGGCAATCGCCATCCGGTGCTCTGTCACCGTATCCATCCCTGCGCTCATCATAGGAATATTCAGCTTGATCTTCTTCGTCAGATTCGTTTTCAAAGAAACCTGATTCGGAATGACCTCGGAGTATCCTGGTACTAATAAAACGTCGTCAAATGTAATGCCTTCACCAATAATTTTTCCCATTTTTTTCGTCCTTTCTCTAGCATTTATGAATCGCTTCTCTGTAATATATTTAACTCAGAATTATATCCAATTACTTTTTAAATGTCAAGCAGTAAGCTCTATTTTTTTTACAAAATATTTCACAAAACTTTTTTTCTTTTTTTCAAAAAAACCCTTGCATTCTACAAATAATTATTGTATAATAGCATTCGTGATTGAAATTGGGCTATCGCCAAATGGTAAGGCACTGGACTCTGACTCCAGCATTTCAAGGTTCGAATCCTTGTAGCCCAGCTGATAAAAGCTTTGGATAACGTCTGGGCGTTGTTTAAAGCTTTTCTTTCGTTCACAGGCCTTGTGAACGGGATAGCGTGTGCATCGGAACACGGTGCAGAAATGAGGATATAAGACGATGAGTGAATCATTAAAAAAAGAAATCGAAAAAAGACGGACCTTTGCGATCATCTCACACCCCGATGCGGGTAAAACGACACTAACTGAGAAATTTCTTCTCTATGGTGGCGCTATAAACCTCGCCGGCTCCGTAAAAGGAAGAAAGGCGGCAAAGCATACCGTGTCGGACTGGATGGAAATCGAGAAGGAAAGAGGGATCTCTGTCACTTCTTCCGTCCTCCAGTTTAATTATGATGGCTTCTGTATCAATATTCTTGACACTCCCGGGCATCAGGATTTTTCCGAGGATACATACCGTACCCTGATGGCAGCCGACTCTGCCGTCATGGTGATCGATGGCTCAAAGGGTGTAGAGGCACAGACAATAAAACTTTTTAAGGTCTGCGTCATGCGTGGCATCCCGATTTTTACCTTTGTCAATAAAATGGACCGGGAAGCAAGGGATCCATTTGAACTCATCGACGAGATCGAGAATGTCCTTGGAATCCGTACCTGTCCCGTCAACTGGCCGATTGGTTCCGGGAAAAATTTTAAGGGCGTCTATGACCGGAACACGAAGACGATCTCCCGTTTTCTTGCGTCTGATAACGGACACAAGATCGAATCTGTAGAAGCCAAACTCGGCGACAGCGGATTAGACGATCTGATCACAAAAGAATACCACGATATCCTGGTCGATGAGATTGAACTCTTGGACGGTGCCAGTGATGAATTTGATCTGGAAAAAGTGCGTGCCGGTAAACTTTCTCCTGTATTTTTCGGCTCGGCGCTGACGAATTTCGGAGTGGAGACATTTTTACAACATTTCCTTGAGATGACTACCTCCCCTCTCCCCCGCAAATCCGGTGACACTCCCGTAGATCCTTTTTCGGAAGATTTCTCTGCTTTCATATTTAAGATACAAGCCAATATGAATAAAGCTCACCGGGACCGGATCGCTTTTATGCGCATCTGCTCCGGCAAATTTACAGCAGGCATGGAAGTCATGCACGTTCAGGGCGGAAAGAAAATACGTCTCGCCCAACCGCAGCAAATGATGGCACAGGAGCGAAAACATGTCGAAGAGGCCTATGCCGGTGATATCATTGGGATTTTTGACCCGGGTATCTTTTCGATCGGAGACACACTGTGTAAGTCCGGGAAAACGATCCAATATGCAGGAATCCCCACATTTGCACCAGAGCACTTTGCGAGAGTCCGTCAAGTAGACACGATGAAACGAAAACAGTTCATGAAGGGAATCACGCAGATCGCCCTCGAAGGAGCAATACAGATCTTCCAGGAGTTCAATACCGGCATGGAGGAGATCATCGTCGGAGTAGTCGGCGTCCTGCAGTTTGAGGTGCTTCAATACCGGCTTCAAAATGAGTATAATGTAGAAATCCGGATGGAACAGCTTCCTTATGAACACGTCCGCTGGATTGAAAACGAAGATGTGGATGTAAACGCCCTTTCCGTCACCTCGGACACAAAAAAAGTAAAGGACTTCAAAGACAACCCACTGCTTTTGTTCACCCATCCCTGGAGCATCCAGACTGTTTTGGAACGAAACGAAGGACTGCAGCTCGGCGAGGTATCAAACGCTCAGATGTAACGGCTGTCAGATATCCGTTTTACAAAAAAGATAGGAGGATTTTTATGAAAAAAATCACGAAAACCGTACTTTTTATTTTATTTTGTTTCACACTGTGTATTTCTGTCTCCCGGCAGGCGGATGCAAAAAAGAATTTTACGATTTCTTCCTCATCCAAACCATATAAAAACAAATATGTAAAAACATCGTCTTATAATAAGTATACAAAGCATTATCTGACGATACGTTCTTATCTTGACTATATGGCCACAAAAGGAGGCGGCACGCTGACTTTAAAAAAAGGAACCTATAACCTCACAAATGCGATCCCTGTCCCCTCTAATGTCACCCTCATCTTAAAAGACGGGGTCGTTATGAATAAGACAAATAACACACATCTGAAAACCCTGAAAGCCGGACATGTCATGATCGAGTGCGTCCGCGGTTCCAGATTAACGAAAAAGAATGTGGTCGGCGGCTACGGCGGCGAAAAGAACATCCGTATCGTGGGCGAAGGAAAAGTCGTTATGAACCTTGGAAAATGTAACAAAAGTGAGGCGATCCGTGTTCCCCACTGTTCAAACGTATCAATCGAAAATATTTCTTTCACAAACCTCAGAGACGGTCATTTTATCGAAATCACTGCCGGTAAGGACGTTTCCGTTACAAACTGTACGTTTTCAAACAATAAGAACGGAGAGCGCTGTGCCATCAATCTGGACACTCCGGATAAAGTCACAAACGGATTTAACGGAGCGTATTCAAAATTTGACAAGACACCGGATTTAAACATCACCATCCAAAATTGTGGATTTTACAATCTGTACCGGGGTATTGATACACACCGTTTTTCACCGAACAAATATCACACAAATGTACAAATTTTAAACTGTACTTTTAAAAACTCAGTACAGAGTCCGATCATGATGGAAAACTGGAAAAATGCTGTCATCAAGGGAAATACGATCGATGGCGTGCAGGGATGGAACCAAAACAATATCCAAAAAGAAAAATTTGGTATCTTCATGCGCGGAGGTGTCATTGACCCTGTGATCAGTGAAAACAGTTTCAATAACGTCTTTATGCCATTTTACGCAAAGGGGCACAAAGAGCCTGCCGGAGATATCGCCGCCCATTATCCGGCTACCTATAACAGTATATCCGGAGCTTCGATCGAATCCATGAAAAATAACACACTGGGAGCAAATGCCATTCTCCGGTATTTTGCGATCAACCATCGTGAGATCCTGTATATCGCGAAGAGTGACAAGCATTATGATGCGTACCAGTTTAATTAGGATTTAATATGTGGTAGATCTAACAAGGGGTAGGATACAGAGAAGTCTGAAAAACAAACACAAGCAAAGCTTGCGAAAAGTTTTTCAGACTTCTTTGTATCCTACCCCTTTGTAAGGTCTTCCGCATTGGAAGAAAACACGTGACGGGGAGAAACTGCGCCCGCAGAAAAAGGGATGGAGAAGAAAAAACTTAGCGTTCAAAACTTTTCACAAGCTTGCTTGTGTTTGTTTTGAACGCTAAGTTTTTTCTTCTCCATCCTTTCCTGCCTGGTGATCTATCTCTCCCCACCACCTGTCTTCTCCTTCATCCTCTGAAACAACTCATAAAACCGGGGGCTCTTCTTTTTCAGGTTCACCGGGCAGGAACCGGCGTCAAGAAAACAGTGTGCACTTTCTCCGGTACATCTGACCTGACCAGAGTCTTTATCTTCTACTGTATAAGAAATAACAAGACGGATCCCATTAAACTTTTCCACTCTCGGAATGATCTTCACTGTCTCGCCAAATCCGGTCATGGACACATACCGGCAGCTGACAGAAACGACCGGACAAATAATATTTTCTTTCTCCATCCTGTCATATCCAAGCCCTTCCTTCTCCATCACATCAACCCGGCACTCTTCAAACCACCGGATATAATTTGAGTGATGGACCACTCCCATCCGGTCTGTCTCATAATATTGTACTTTATGCTCATAAGAGTACATCTTCCCACTCCTTCTCACGAAATCCGGTAAGCACTGTTTTTTCCGTGACGATGATCGGCCTTTTCACAAGCATTCCATCCGTAGCCAGTAACTTAAGCTTCTCTTCCCGTGTCATTTGTTCCAACTTTTCCTTCAGATTCATTTCCCGGTAAAGCATACCGCTCGTATTAAAAAATCTCTTAATATCGGATCCGCTCTTTTCAAGCCATTGCTCCAATTCATCAAATGTGGGATTTTCTTCCTTTATGTGTCTGCTCTCATAAGAAATACCATGATCATCCAGCCACTTTGCGGCCTTTTTACAGGTTGTACATTTCGGATACCAGACGAATAAAACTTTTTCCATTGGTTATCTCTCTCCTTCCTTCTACCTCATTCATATCTGACAAAACTACCTGTCCTCAATATATTGATACCATTATATCAGATTAAGCATATTTGTGTAAAGAAATGTATTATGGATACACTATAAACATAATATAATAGGATGACGGGGTCAAAAGCCCTTGTTTTTTCATGTGTTGGCAATATGCACAAAAAACAATATCTTCGCAGCTGGATGCACGAACCATTCCACAGAGCCTAGGGCGTGGAAATCGTGTTCAGCAAAGGCTTCCACGATTCCCTGAGTCTCAGTTTTATCGTGCATAATGCTGCTCATCTTATTGTTTTTTGTGCATATCGCCAGACTCTTTGATAAAAAGGGGCTTTTGACCCCGGCATCATAATAGATTACTATATCAAAAACAACATAGATCAATGGAGGTTCCTATGAAATATCCGCTTCGGACGATCGAAACGATCAGTCTGCTCATCGCTGTCTTTCTTGGCGTTATCTTTCATTTTATTTACAACTGGAGTGGAGAAAATCCCGTAGCAGGGATCTTCTTTCCTGTCAATGAGTCCACCTGGGAGCATTTAAAACTCATCTTTTTTCCCATTCTTCTTTTATCGATTGTGGAATACTTTCTTCTTCGCGCAGAATACAAAAATTTAATTTGCATTAAATTTATTTCGTCTCTCTTTGGCATGACACTCACTGTCGTCCTTTTTTACACATATCAGGGAGTCTATGGAAAAAACAGCGAAGTTATGAATATCCTGATCTACCTGATCTCCATGGCCGCCGCGTTTTTGTTTAGCTACCGTTCATTAAAAAACAGACGATTATGCGGCGTCCCTGCCTCCCTGTGCCGCACCGGGTTTATCATTCTGGCATTCTTGTTTGCGGTATTTACGCTGTTCCCGCCACACATCGGGCTATTTGCTTCTCCTTTCTAGAAGAAGCTGGCAATATGCACAAAAAGCAGCATTATGCACGATTTCCACGCATGAAGCTCAGTGGAGTGGTTCGTGCATCCGGCTGCGAAGATATTGTTTTTTGTGCATATTGCCAGACCCCTTTATGAAAAGGGGCTTTTGACACCCTAACCCTAATAAAAAAGAACACCACCCGCAGCCATGATCTCTATGTCCTTTGCGAAGTAGTGTTCTTTTTATTAAATTGTAGTTTAATTTATGTATCAGTCGTCATCCTGCAATGCGTCAAACCCGCTCTCACCAGTTCTGACTTTGATAACCTCCTCGACATCATATACAAAAATCTTTCCATCTCCGATATGCCCTGTATAAAGCGCCTGTTTTGCAACGTCGATCACCCGGTCGACCGGTACGGCACTCACGATGACTTCTACCTTGATCTTAGGAAGAAGCGTGAAATCTACAGGTACACCACGATAATATTCCGCGCTTCCTTTCTGCGTACCACATCCGAGAACCTGTGTGACCGTGATCCCACTAACTCCAATATCGTTAAGTGCTGTTTTAAGTTCTTCAAACTTATTCTGCTTACATACGATCGAAATCTTACTGATCTTTTCATCCCCGGCAGATTTCGTCACAGCTCCCGGTGCTTTTGCTGCCGGTGTTACCTCTGTGACAGATACTGCTTTTTCTACAGGAACACTCCCTATTGCTTCTTTTAACGGGCCGGCGCCTGTTGATGCCGAATAGAATCTGTCACCTGCCGGCATGAAATCAGCATATGCCGACGGAAGACCATGTTCTGTCGCATCCAGACCGAGAATTTCTTCCTCTGCCGTTACACGAAGCCCACACACTTTATTGATCACCGTAAAGATAACTGCCATCACCACGGCGGCATACAGGCCGATCACTACGACTCCTAAAAGCTGTACGCCAAACTGACGGAAGCCGCCCCCATAAAACAGACCATTTTCATAATCAAACAGTCCGACCGCCAGCGCACCCCAGGCGCCATTGAAACCATGGACTGCGACAGCTCCGACCGGATCGTCCACTTTGCATACGTTGTCAACAAACCAGACGCCAAATACGACAAGAAGCCCATCTACGATACCGATCACAGTAGCGCCGAGCGCATCTACATTCGCACATCCTGCTGTGATGCCAACCAGTCCGGCCAGCGACGCATTCAGACACATGGATACATCCGGCTTGCCATATTTGATCCAGGTAAATATCATACATACGGTAGTGGCAACTGCAGGAGCGATTGTAGTCGTAGACAGGATCTTTGCCATCTCCTCCACACTGCCCGCAGCGGCTCCATTAAATCCATACCAGGCAAACCAGAGGATGAAACATCCAAGCGCTCCGATCGTGATATTGTGCCCCGGTATTGCCTTCGGTTTCCCATCTTTGCCAAACTTGCCGATTCTGGCTCCTAATATAGCTGCACCCACAAGCGCCGTGATTCCACCGACCATATGGATAACCGCTGATCCGGCGAAATCGATAAAGCCAAGTCCGGCCAGCCATCCCTGACTGTTCCACGTCCACCCTGCCTCGATCGGATAGACCACAGCACTGATAATGATCGAATAAATACAATACATACTGAATTTTGTACGCTCTGCCATAGCACCGGATACGATCGTCGCACAGGTCGCACAGAACACAAGCTGGAAAAAGAAATTAGACCAGTTAAAATTCGCAAAATCTGTGAACATCTGATACTCCGGCCTTCCGATCACTCCGAAAAAGTAGTTCTCCGAGTTCATGATACCATATCCTAAAAAAACAAATACGATCGTTCCCAGACAAAAATCCATCAGGTTTTTCATAATAATGTTTCCGGCATTTTTTGCCCTTGTAAAGCCAGTCTCAACCATGGCAAATCCCGCCTGCATAAAAAACACCAGTGCGGCACCGATCAGAAACCAGATACCGAATGCCACTTCTGAACTGGCCTGCGTGATAATGTTTGTTAAATCTTCTGCTAACTGCATAAAATTCCTCCTTTTCTCTGCTGCTTTTGCTTTCCTCACAAAAAACCGGCATTTTCTCCCCAAAAAACGACGAGGACGTCAAGTGAATCCATCACTGACGTCCTCGTCGTTTACGTTGAATCATTATAGGCCTACCTGTTTTAAAAGTCAACCCGGTTTTTCAAAGATTACCCAAAATAAGTATCAAACAAGTCAATTTCTACTCTGAAAGAAGTAGTTCCGGGAAAACATAATACAAAAACTGCCTGGACTCTTCCTTTTTCTCCGAATTAAACACCACACCAAACACCGGTTTCTCCACAATTCCTCCTCCGTCCCGGAAAATTGCTTCGTATACCGGACTCTGGTCCAGATATACCCCGTACGGACGTCCTGTCTCCTCGTCAGGTACATAAAGATAGTCACGGATCGCCGCCAATTCTTCCTCACTTAATAGTTCAGACAGATCCATAAAAATTTCATTCTGCAGATACGTATCATAATCCTCCTGCCCGGCAATCATGGAATCTAATTTCTTGGCGTAGATCATAGAAGAGACCTGTGTCACATCGGAAGAAGCCGCCGCACCGACCTCTTTCGCAAGCGCCGTGTCCGTAAAAAACAAATGGAAGGATGAGAGCTCCTTGTCCGGATCCTTGCCCAGATATTTGACATAACCCTCACCAAATTCTGTCAGGGGGATATCAAATGCCTGCTCATTTAAGACCGCACATTGGTATATGATATCCTTTTTGGTAATAACATCCTTATAAATAAAAAATCCCGCCACACACAAAACAAGGATACTGATTATGAGCGTTCGCAGATAATATGTCTTAAAATGCGTTATCTTCTGTTCCCTGTTCATCCTGCTCCACTTACTTTTTTCAGATTCGCTTTCATCTCTTTTTTCATAAATAGAGGCCTGTTCATCCAAAGATGTCTTCTTGCCTTTCACATTCAGTGCCATTATCCTGCTCCTTTATCCAGTTCAACAGTAAGTTTCTATTTTATCTATTCTATCATTTTTCCCCGGAAAAGAAAAGAGAAATCATTTTCCAAAACACGAAAATTTTTAGCAATTAAAATTCATGAAAAGCTGAAAAAAATTCATACAGCATCGGGTATATTTCCTGATAAAGACCGTATAAACATGTCGGTCCTTAGGCTGCGTATAAGGCGCAGTCTTGCGCCTTGCAGCCTTTGTACCGCTACATGTTTATGTTAAGCGGGAGCGGGTCCGAATCAGGAAATATACCCGATGCTGTACAAATTTCGCTGGTTTCATGAATTTTAATTGCTAAAAATTTCCGTGCTTTGCAAACGGTAAAAATGATTAAGCGGGCCATTTCCCTTCCCCAAATCCATCCCATCCCGGATCGCACCCGTAATGTACTCCTTGGCATCCCCCACTGCCTCTTCCAACGAATCTCCCTGTGCCATTCCACAGGCGATCGCCGATGACAGCGTGCACCCGGTACCATGTGTGTTCTCATTTTCAATCCGTTCATTGCAATACCATGTACCTGTACCAGACCGGTTGTTGTACAAAAAATCATCCGACGCTCCTTCTCCATGGCCTCCCTTGATCAGCACAGAACATCCATACCGTAGTGACAGATTCTTTGCTTCCCGTTCCCTGTCCCTTCGGGACATTTCCTCCCCGGACAAAATCGTTGTACTACCCAGACTGCACGCCTCCGGCAGATTGGGGGTGATGAGGTCCGCCAGAGGAAACAACGTTTTTGTAAGGGCTTTTTTTGCCGGAGGATCTAAAAGCGGCCGTCCACTTGTAGAGACAAGTACCGGATCGATCACAACAAACGGCCTCTTTCCGGTAAGATCCCTGTATTTTCTCAAACAATCTGCCACCGCATAAAGATTATCTTCCACCGCTATCATCCCAATTTTTACAGCATCCGGGAATATATCCTCAAATACCGCACTAAGCTGCATTCTTACCACTTCTGCCGGCACCGGCCAAACGCCCCGCACTCCCTGCGTATTCTGGCTCGTGACAGCCGTTATCACACTCATCCCATACAGGCCATAGGCACCGATGGTCTTCAAATCTGCCTGTATCCCGGCGCCTCCGCTGCAATCGGAACCGGCTATTGTAAGCACTGTTTTCATATCCTATCCCTCCACATCTTTCCCTGAAAACTCTCAATGATACGAACAAGCTTTTTTAATTTGATCGGCTTACTGATGCTTGCATTGATACCACTCACCAATGCCTCTCTCGTATCCCCGGACTGTATTCTCTCCGTCATAACGATGATCGGTATTTTCCGGATGTTATTCCCCGGAGTATATTTAATCTTTCTCGCAAATTCATAACAATTCATATCTTCGAGTTCCTGATCGACCAGTATCACTGAAATAATACCCGCATTAAACTCATCCAGAAGATCCGAGGCCTCTGCCCCGTTGGAAGCCACATACACCTTGGCGCCATTTACCCGGAGCAAAGGCGCTGTCAGCTTATTGGCATCCCCCTTCTTTTCTACTAATAAAATTCCCTGTCCGCTCAGATCACTCTCATGCACATCGCTTATGCTGTTTTTCGTCAGTTCTCCCACAAAATCCCCTGTCTGCTCCGATAAGTAGACCGGAATATCCAACTGAATGATACAATTATGGGTAACACCTTTTCTAAATTCAACCGTACCGCCAAGTAATTCTGCAATCTTACTCGTAAGTGATATGGAGCTTCCCGCACTTCCCAGAGCGATGATCTTGTCACGGATCGTATTCTCATCCATAAAATCCATTGAGCGCTCGAGGAAATGTTCACTGATAACGGGCCCATCATCCTCCATCGTAATGCTGATCCGGCATCTGTCACCCTCCTGTTTTGTCTCTCTTACATACAGATTGATCTCGGATCCCTTCGGAGCATATTTTATTGCATTTCCCAATAGATTGATAAACATTTCCTTAAACCGGAACTCGTGGACATAATATTGCTTTCCCCTTGGGAGTGCAATATTTTCATGAATGGAAATATCTAACCCGAGGGAAATCTTTCTTGTCTCCTCACATGCATCAGAACAAATATCATACAGATTTACTGTATTTCCTGAACGGTTCTGTGGCACCTGAAGCTGGTTATACTTCTCGATCTCCCCGATCATCTCTCCCAGATAATCAACGCTTTTTTCTATTTTTTCCAGATTTTCCTCTTTCTTCCCTGTACAAAACAGCTCTTTCATGACCATCACCGGAGTGTTTAATTCCTTCACGATATAATCCATGAATGCCTTTCTCTCCTCAACTGACTGTCTCGCTTCGGTAAGTGCATCTGTCAAAAGCTTCTGGCTGGCTTCTTCCTGATACTGTTCATCCGCACGGATCACGTTTACATCCCGTACCCAGAAAATGACCGTATTCACATCTGATCCATAAAAAGAAAAGGAACAGATCATATGCTTATATTTCTGATCCCTTCCCTTTACACGGCAGAAGCGGTAGCCTTTCGGCTCTCCGGAGTGCAGGATCCGGAGCATCTGCTCCAGGCTCAGAAAAAATGATATCTCCTTTTGATCCTCCGGGATCACCCGGTTCTTAGACCACCAGAACAAAAAGGAGTCATAATACCGGTTTCCCCGGTAATCTTCCCACCCATTATCATCGATAAAGTATGGGACAAAGGACTCCGTCGGAACATCGATCTTTAAAATGAAGCTGTAATCTTTTAAAATCTGCTCATCAAAGATCTGGTGCAGCTCCTGTCTGACGGTAACCGGAACCGTCATATAACTTACTTTTTTTACATAGCCCACAACCCGGGAAAGTTTCTCCTTTTCATACACTTTATTGATGTAAAACTCATAATTATCATAATACTTTTTTCCGGTCTCCATATTTTTTGTCAGCATACGTATATTATCATAGCGGCACTGTTCATTTTTAATAAAGAAGATAAGTTTTCTCCTGTCTCCCTGGTATATAAATTCGCTGTCAAATAACAATTTTTTATAATTTATCTTTGTGATGTCGTTCAGGCACAGTGCCGTATCTTCTGTCACATATTTGCGGCCGAAAAGACGAAGTTCCTCCCCATGGACATCATATTCATACATGAGATCCGCCGTATTTCTCATCCCCATACGGTATTTCTCTTTTTCCTTCATCAAATCAAACTGTGCCATCTTCCTGCTTGTGATGTCGATCAGGATTGCCAGATACTCCTCTCCCTCTTCTCTTGCATCATAATAATTTCCAAGCATCCGGTACCAGCGGACTCTCCCATCGTCTTCCTTTCTTGCCCGGAACTCATAATCAACCGGATTATGGGCGGCTGCCTGTGTGACGAGATACTCCCTGAAACCGGGCAGATCCTCCGGAAACGTATATTTACCTGAAGAGCCCAGATATTCTTCTCTGTCCGTCCCCATCAACTCAAAATAGTGCTGATTCGCCTCCCGGATATAAAAATTATCTTTCCCGATCACAAGAAAAACCACGCCTCCCGGAACACTCTCGTAAGTGACGTCCCTCTGACGGATCAGCCGTTCCCTCTCATCAATATCTACGACCACACTCCGCACATATTTCTTTCCGCCGCGCATGACCATGCTTCCCGTATCCCTTACCCATATATAATTTCCGTCTTTTACCTTCAACCGGTATGTACACTCATATTCTCCGGACTCCTTTTCAAATCCGTACACCTCTTCGACGATCCGCGATACATCCTTCGGATGAATGCACTCCCTCACTTTCATCCCTGACAATGAATCCTTTTCCTCCGCATCCAGGCCAACCAGACGGGCATAATCATCATCCGCCTCTACGATCGAAAAATCCACATCGTAAACACACAATTTGCTCCCGTAACGAATACTTTTCTTCAGCATCTCCAGTTCTTTTTCCAGATTTTTTTCCATAACGGATCCCTCTCATATCCTCTCATTGACGGCTGATACAAATACGCATCGGCGTGTAACGCATGCCATCCTTTTTCTGCTCCGGGGACAGCGGCTCAAACCCCATAGCCGCATACGCTTTCCTTCCCGCCGGCGATGAATTGACCGTGATATATTTAAGTTCCGGATTATTTTCCATACAATATACGGCTGCCCGCCTTACAAGCCTTTTTGCCACTCCCTGCCTCTGATACGGTTTGTCCACAAAAAGAAGGCTGATATGAAATCCACCCCGCATTGAGATCACACCTGTCAGCCTGTCCGATTCATAAGCCCCGAAAAATACCATTTCCCCTGACCTCATCATCTCTTCCATATTTTCCCTTCCGATAAAATGCCGGAATGTCTTTCTCCCCATCTCTTCATAATCCTTCGCATCACATTCCTCAAACACCTTCCAGACTAAATCCAGCGCCTTGGAAAGCTGCCCTTTGTAAAGCCTGCATATCTGCATATCATCTTCTTCTCTCTTTTTCTTATTTTTACTTGAATCCTTATCTTTAGTATAATATAATCTATATGAAAGTGTCAAAACTTTTTAACAATGAAAGGCAGGAACAGGAAATGAAACAGCTTTTTAACGATAACTGGAGTTTTTGCAAATTTCCACTGGAGACCCCGATGGAACAAATCCTGAATGCAGATAACTTCACACCGGTGGATCTTCCCCATGACTGGATGATCTACGACACAGAAAATCTATATGAACAGGCAGTCAGCTGTTACAAGAAGACATTCCACAAGAATGAACTCCTGTCAGATACTCCTGCCAAAAAGATCTGGCTCGTTTTTGAGGGCGTCTACATGGATACAACTGTTTATCTAAACGGGACACATATATTTACGTGGAAAAATGGTTATTCCGAATTTATCATCGACCTGACAGATCTCCTTGCGGATGGTGAAAACGAACTGCTTGTAAGAAACGAATATCACCTTCCAAACAGCCGCTGGTATCCGGGTTCCGGCATATACAGGGATGTGTGGCTCATCACATCTGACGACGCACATCTGGTACATAACGGCACCTACCTCTCCACCAGACGTCTTGGGAAAACGTGGGAGGTTTTCATGGATACGGAATACATCTGTGAAAATGCGGACAATGCCGGAGAGGGAACGATCCGTCATATCATAACCGATGCAGACGGAAAAGAAATCCAGACTCATGAACACACGGTCATGCTCTCTTCCAAAGTTCAGACAGATAAACAGGTCATGACTGTGATCGATCCTTTATTATGGGATACGGAATCCCCTTATCTGTATCAGATCACATCCGAACTCTATGTAGATGGGGAAAGAAAAGATTTCCTGACACAAAATCTCGGTTTCCGTCAGATCGAATTTGATGCAGACAAAGGATTTTTCTTAAATGACAGGCATATAAAAATAAATGGCACCTGTGAACACCATGTACTTGGTGCTCTCGGCGCCGCCATGAATAAAGCGGCTCTACGCCGCCAGCTCCTCACATTAAAGGAAATGGGAGTAAACTCAGTGCGAAACGCACACAACATGCCGCCGGAGCATATGCTTGAGCTGTGTGACGAACTCGGCCTCCTGCTTTATACTGAAAGTTTTGATATGTGGGAGCGCACCAAAACCGATTATGATTATGGAAATGATTTCAGCGAATGGTGGAAAAAAGACCTGACAAGCTGGGTCAGACAGGACCGCAACCATCCGTGTGTGTTCATATGGGGAATCGGAAACGAAATCTACGATACCCATTTTGACCGGGGACTGGAGCTCACAAAAGAACTGCACGAAGCTGTCCGTGAGCTGGATTACCGGGAAAATGCCTATACGGCCCTTGCGTCAAATTATATCGAGTGGGAAGCCGCCCAGAGGACCGGGGAGATCATCGATCTCGTCGGATACAATTATCTTGACAAGTGTTACGATGAACATCATGAAAAATATCCGGACTGGAAAATATTTGGAAGCGAGACAAGCGCCACGCTGCAGAGCCGCGGCATTTATCACTTCCCATTATCAAACCGTCTGCTGACCACAGACGACCTTCAGTGCTCTTCCCTTGGCAACTGTACGACAAACTGGGGAGCCAAAAATTCAGAATACACGATCATCAACCACAGAGACAGAGAATTCTGTTTCGGGCAGTATCTCTGGTCCGGCTTTGACTACCTGGGAGAGCCGACGCCATACTTTACAAAAAATTCCTATTTTGGTCAGATCGATACTGCCGGTTTTAAAAAAGATAGTTTTTATATGTATCAGTCAGCCTGGACTGACTATAAAAAGAACCCGGTCATTCATCTTCTGCCCTACTGGGACTTCAATGAGGGACAGCTGATCGATGTGCGAATTTTTTCTAACGCCCCCAAAGTGGAACTTCTCTACCAGGGAAAAAGCCAGGGGATCGTGGAGTTTGACCATGAGCACGGACAGGTACTTTCGGGTGACTGGCAGATTCCTTATTCTGAGGGTACGATCACAGCTCTGGCCTATGATGAAAATGATACGGTCATCGCAAGAGATGAACAGCGTTCGTTCGGGGATCCGGCTACGATACGGCTCACACCGGATAAAAAGACGATGAATGCCGACGGAGAAGACCTGATCTTCCTCACGATCGATACTCTTGACAAAGATCAGGTACTGGTGGCAAATGGGCGAAGCAGGATGCATGTATCTGTGAGCGGCGCCGGACGCCTGATCGGTCTTGACAATGGCGACAGTTCCGATTATGACCAATACAAAGGAACGAGCAAAAAATTATTCAGCGGAAAACTGTTAGCGATCATTGCCGCCAAAACAGAGCCCGGTGAGATCCATGTCACAGTCACATCACCATCCCTGCCGGATGCCACCATTACGCTAAACTCACTTCCGGCAAAGAAGCGGCGTGGCGTCTCCTGCCAGATGGAAAACCAGGAAAATCCTCTCATAGAAAAAACAAGAGCGGATGGCTCGGTCGTTCCTGACCGGACAAATGAAATACCGGTCAGAAAGATCGCACTTACAAACCACGGAACAAATCATCTGGATGCGGAACACACATCCGCCACGATAACAGCCAGACTCTATCCGGAAAATACGACTTACAACGACATTTGTTTTAAAGCCGTGACCCTGAACGGAGTAGACAGCAATGCGGTTAAAATAGAGACCGATCCCGAGACCAATACCGCTTTCCTGCAGGCGGCCGGGGACGGCGAATTCCGTCTTCTATGTACATGCAATAACGGTCTGGATCACGTCGAAGTGATGTCTGAACTGGAATTTGAGGTATCCGGCCTCGGCCAGGCCACACACAATGCCTACGATATGGTTTCGGGCATTAATTACAGCCAGAGCTCCGATGACGGATTGATCCTCAGCTTTCAGGGTGGTGTATATATAACGGGAAATGAACGCACAACTGTGACATTTGAAAATGTAGATTTTGGAGATTACGGTTCGGATGAGATCCATCTTCCGATCTTCTCTTTCAGCGACGATCTTCCGCTCGAAGTATGGCAGGGTATACCGGACACACCGCAAAAAGATCAGACGCCAGCCCAAACAGGTACTGTATCCCCGGATGGTGAATGCCTGCTAAGCGATACCTATCACGCAAAGAGCTGGTACAACCACTATCAGGAAAATGTATTTAAACTGTCAAAACGTCTCAAGGGAGTACAGACAGTCACGATCGTCGTCTATCCTGAAATCAAAATGTCCCTTCAGGGCTTCTACTTTACAAAGATTGAAAAAGCTTATGCGAAACTCAATGCATCGGACTGCACAAATGTTACCGGAGATATGTTTACGATCGACGGGGATGCGATCCGGGAAATCGGAAACAACGTGACCGTTGAATACGATAACATGCATTTTGATAAAGATGGATTTCATGGAATCACGATCCACGGACGCTCTCATATCGAAATGAATACAATACACGTCCGTTTCGCCCCGGCCGACGGAAGCGGTGATGTCATCAACCAGATCATTGACTTCCCATACAGCGACGAGGCACAGACACTTACCTTTGATCTGGAACCTGTTTACGGAGACTATGACCTGAACCTCATCTTCCTCCCGGGATGTAAATTTGATCTGGAATGGCTGCAGATTGAGAAATAAGCAAAAACCGGGCAGCATCCGGGGATAAATCGAATAGCCGGATGCTGCCTAAATTTGTTTTTATTTTATTATATTTCTTATACATGTCTGGGTACAGGTACACTACAAGTTGCAAAGCAACTTGCTAATAAGTTCGTTAGAACTTATTTTTATCCTGCCATTGCACTTACATCCATGCAGGCATTCAGAATCTGCGTATAGGTAGCCTCTGAGATAACAAATACATTTCCCTGTGATTTATCACGGGTTACTGCGACATCTATATTTGTCTCCTCGCCGTACTCAACGTTCTCCAACTTCTTCGTCATGATATCCAGAAGATATTCCAGTGTTTTTGCTGTGATTTCTTCCGTTGAAGGTACTTTATTCGAATTTTTCTTTACCTGTTTCTCCACATATTCTGTGGCTTTTTGCTGTGCCTCGCTCATTACCCCTTCAAATATTTTCATCTGGGATACCTTGACCGGAACAGTATAGGAATCACTGCTGTTTTTTACAGCATCTCCGACCTCATACTTACATTTACTATACATATTTTCAAAGAGCTCCCGGTACTTCTGCTGCATCTCCTCACTCATACTGACCGAACCTGTCATCGCCTCTAATTCCTTATCCATGCGTTGGTCATATTCTTTCTGGGCCTCTTCTTCTTTGATATTCGCCATCGCTGTATAGTCATCAAATTTTGCCTTTGTCAGAGCATCCAGACATCCCTGGACATATCTCTTGGCATCAAAATCCGTACCACATGCTGTCACACTCATGCAGATCACAAGTGCCAATGCGATCGCGATCGCTCCTCGTTTCATTCCTCTTTGTCTCATACAAATCCTCCTTATATTGACTATTGGTTCACATGTTTTCTCCCATTTTCTCACACGCCCTGTCTGGATATTTTACCATAACTGGCGTATTTTGTAAATATGCATGTGAGGTTTTGGGATTACTACTCGTGTTTACAGATTCCGTATTTGCCAGAAGATGTCTGTCCAACATGGGCACTCCCGTTCCATAAATACGCAGCGGCATGGACACATAAAAATGCAAAACATGCACTTTTATGTGTCTCATGCCGGCGCATTTATAACCCATGTTGGACAGACATCTTCTGGCAAATACTGCAATTCTGTAAACCAGCATTCAGTTGGTGCAAAATAAGTCCTGTCGTTATCTCTCAGCTCCCTTATATAGTTATCTGCATCCTAACCTCGTTCCGTTGCAGGTATAACAAACTGTTCAAGATCTATATTGATTTTTGTTTTAACTTCTGATGTCTCTAAAAGTACATTTGCACGTATTGCTTCTCGTCTAGTCGCTGTCATAAAACACCTCCATCCTAAAAGTCTATCGTCTGTATACCATCTGGTTATGTATATGCATATTCTATTTTCTAACAAATGAGAAGCTGCCAATCCTTCAGACTATAATTCACATATCAAATACTGTTGCAAATTTTATTTTATATTAACCCTATCTTTGTTTTTAAAGGCAAATCCCTCGTATGCCTCTTTTATCAGTACAGAGTTTACATATCTTACTTCATCTTCATACATTTTTTTTACGCGAATCTTTATTAGCCTTTTATTAGTACTCAATTTAGGTTTTTTCAAAATCTCTTCATTAAGGACTGCAACACTTCTGGGGGCTCCTTCGACACCATTAGCAACAAGTAAAACGATTCTATCTGGTGAAATTGGAAATATGGAATACATTGGAATTTCTATTCCTCCATCCGTTACACCATAAACAACTGTTGGATAAACATCACTTACAATAAAATCTATATGACCTCTTCTCTCTGCTACAATAAAATAAAGACCAAAATACCCAAAAGTATCTCGTATGAAAAATAACTTAATAGGGTCATCTATCTCCTTATGGCTCAATACTTCTCTTAATGACCTACAATTAACTAAATTCCCTAAATTTCTTTTCCAAAAATCAGATAAATCCCCATTTTTCTGATACTTAGAATAGAATGTTTTGTTCTCAACGGACGCTTCAATTCCAAACTTATCACTTGTAATTTTTGATCTAAATGCCATAATTGCAAAGAAAAGTTTCAATTTTTCATCTTCATCCAAAGTTATTAATATTTCATTCTCGTAAAGAAATCTTTTTATGATAATTTGTGCAACTTCACTTTCAAAGCGAGCCATATCTGTCTCTATTTTCATTGGATTTTCAATATTATTTATATCATCACGATATAAATTTCTGACCATAAAAATCTCTTTGGTTTTTCTCTTAGATATTTCTAAAGTCCTTTTGTTATAGTAAAACAAATGACTTTTATCATCAAAACAAAAATTCCTTAAAATAAATTGTGGAATATAATGATGCTTTACGGGTTCTCTATTCATTATATATTACTCTTCCTTACCATTTGTGAAAAACCGACAAACACTCGCACAGTAACAAAAACTGTTTGAAATCACAGCACTTCCCACACAACCCCTTCTCTTGTATCCTTGATGACAATTCCCTTTTCTTTCAGCTCATCACGAATCGCATCTGCCCTGGCAAAATTCTTCTCCTTCTTTGCGGCAGCTCTCTCTGCGATTTTCTCCTCAACATAGGCGGTGAGCTCTGCATCTGCCGCCGGTTGCTCCGTTTCCTCCCATGCCCTTGCCAGCCCAAGTGACAACACTTCGTCAAAGACTTCGATGATCTCCCGCTTTGTCGCTCCATTCATCTCTGCCTTCAAAACATCATAAAGAACCGTAAGTCCCATCGAAGTATTGATATCGTTTCCTACCGCCCCGGCAAACTTCTTCCTGTACTCTGCGACCAGCGTTTCATCCACTTCTCCCTCATCCGGAACTGCCTGGATCCTTTTCATCAGCTTCTCATACGCTGTGGCCACATTATCCAGTGCTTCATAAGAAAATTCAAGCGGCTTACGGTAATGTGACTGCAGACAGAACATACGGTAGACCATCGGGTCATACCCTTTTTCTTCGAGAAGGGATACCGTAAGGAATTCACCTTTGGATTTGCTCATCTTTCCGTTTGTTGTATTTAAATGATTCACATGGAACCAGTAGTTGCACCATTTATGTCCCAGATAAGCCTCACTCTGGGCGATCTCATTCGTGTGATGCGGGAAAATATTGTCCACGCCACCACAATGGATATCCATGTACTCGCCAAGATGCCGGATACTGATACTGGAGCACTCGATATGCCATCCCGGATATCCGGTTCCCCAGGGGCTCTCCCATTTCAACTCCTGATCCGCAAACTTGGATTTTGTAAACCAGAGTACAAAATCTGTTTTATTCCGTTTATTCGTATCTTCCTCTACATCATCCCTGACGCCGACCTGGAGTTCCTCCTCATTCTGGGCAGAAAGTACATAATAATCTTCCAGTTTTGACGTATCAAAATACACGTTTTCTCCGGCCACATAGGCATAGCCCTTTTCTAAGAGTACCCCGATCATATGTATGAATTCATCAATACAGTTCGTCGCAGGCTCTACAACATCCGGGCGCTTAATATTAAGTTTCTTGCAGTCCTCAAAAAACGCATCCGTATAAAAAGCAGCAATATCCATAACCGATTTATGCTCTCTTTTCGCACCGGCAAGCATTTTATCCTCTCCGGTATCCCCATCGCTCGACAAATGTCCGACGTCTGTAATATTCATAACCCGTTTTACCTCATATCCGGCAAAACGGAGGTATTTTTCAAGTATATCTTCCATAATGTAGCTTCTCAGATTTCCAATATGGGCAAAATGATATACCGTCGGCCCACACGTATACATCGCTACTTTACCCTCTTCATTCGGGATAAACTCCTCCACCTTTTTTGAAAGTGTATTGTACAGATAAGTCTTACCGTTCATGTCCTTCCTCCTGGAACTATTCAGTCTTTCAAAGAGAAAATCCAGCAAAAGCTGGATTTTCTGCTCTCGGTATGATTATATTACTTTTCCTGCTACTGGTCAAGTTCGAGTAGAGACGTAAACGATTCGATCACGTCGTCTACCGCCAGTTTATCGACAAGGAAATAATCCATTCCATTCTTATCCACACGGTAAAAATTCGTCCCGTCATACGGATAATAAGTTACGGTGACATCCCGCCCCTCTTCATGGTACACCGCTGTCAGCACCGGCTTTTTGCTGACTGGCTTGACAGAATCCTTCGCCGATGAAGTAAACTCAAGCAGAAACGCTTTTGAATACGGAGTCAGAAAAGCCTCCTCATTCTCATCCGAAACCGGCTTACCATTCAGCGTCCACACGTTTTTATCCTTATCTCCCTCTCCTTTTTCTGTCGAATGGGTAACGGTGATCTTCTTTCCGCTCTCACCAAGTGTAACCTCATATCCTTTGATATCCGTAGCAAGTGTGGAATACACACTGTGATCCATGTACGTATAGGCATCAATGCCGGTTATATTCTCCACATTCTGGCCGGACATCGTATAGACATGATCTGAGCCCTTCAGTCTCACATAATAATCCCCCTCATCGGTCTTATCCCCGATGTAAAGCGTATAACTTTTATTGTCCCGGTATTTTTCCGGCACAACGGAAGCCTTATTCGTATTTTTATTTGCCTGGGAAGAAGACGCCGGTTCCGCCGTCGCCTCCGGAATCTCATAGCCATCCTTCAATTCAAAATACCTGACTTCGGCAGAAACGGCTGGTTTATCCAACCCATATTTTGCAAAATCAGTGCATCCATATTCGATCAGTTCCTGAAAGGAAACCGAGGTAAAAAATCCCTGCAGCGTATTCCAGTCATTCGTGCAGGAACCAGCCAGCGGTTTTTTATACGGTTTGGAAATGATCCAGTTCGTATAAGCATCTACCTTTTCCTCATCCGGTACGACTTTTGCCTCAAAGGTATCCTTGTTTCCATTTTTCACAGCAATGTACGTGAGATAGTCGGCGTTGACATCCGCAATCTCTTCCTTTACGATCAGGGAATTCCGCTCTGTCTGGAACGCACTATAAAATGTATCTGTAAAGGTATATATCTTATCTGAAACCGAGGAAAGTCCGTAATTGCCACCCTTTACCGGAACGCTCCCTCCAAACTGAAACTCGTATTCTTCCCCATCTGACGTCGTGATCTGAACGGTCATTTGCGGTTTATCAAGTCCGTATTCGGAAAATCCTGACTCTCCTGCCTCCAGTTCCTTTCCGGAAGTCACAGGTGCCAGACCGGAAAACATTGCCTCCACTGCATCGGCATCGACCGGCGCATCCGGAAGTTCTTTTAACTTCCAGTCCTCTCCTTCTTTGGACAGGGAAATCTCATCTCCCTCTTTCCTCTGGATATGAACGGCCGTTATCTTTTCCTTATCGATATTTACGACATTTACCACCTCAGAAGAGCTGTCCCCGTCTTCCTCTGTCCCATTCTCTCCTTTGGGAAGGAAAACGTACAGGCAGATGGCTGCAGCCATAAGAATACACAGGCTCACGAGTGTAACAATCTTTTTCTTCCCCTTTGACATCAGTTCTTCCTCCTTCTAAACCAAATCGCAAATCCGACACCTAAAAGGATGAGCGGAATCAGTACAACAAGAAGCACTGTGAAGAAAATACGGTCTCCCTCCTGGATCATTACCGATTCCTGATTCAGGCTCCGTGTCGGTATCGCCAGGGTAGATGTCTCTTCCCCGGAAAGGTACGAAATCGAATTTAAGATCATGGAACGGTTTCCAAACTGGTTCGTCGCGATCACATCCGAAGAGGTGAAATCCATGGCACCAAATACCACGATCTGGGTCGCATTTCCCTGACCCTTCGTATTTTCCGCATAGACGTCCTTGATCGCCACTGCCACATTGAACGGACCGTCCACATCACCGTCTTCCTTCTCGACCGTCTGGGTCTTTACATTTACTTTTGAATACGCCGAATCTGCTGTTGTAAGAAGCGGTTCCACCGTAAGCGTACTTCGCACATCACTCTGCGTCGTCATTCCCCTTGCCACAGACACAACAACCATCTTATCACTGGTGTCTGCCGTAATCTCATGATCCGCCGGAACCGGAATAAACCTCGTCGGATGGCTGTCATCATAAGCTCCCTCGCTGTCGATGATATATCCATCGACTACATTGACGCCATAATCTGAAATCAGCTTATTATAATTTGTCATCGGATCTGTGACTGCCGCATTGAGGAAAAACATCGCCTTTCCTCCCTCTTTCAGATAATCCGAGATCAGCGTATACTCGTCCTCATTCAGATCATATTCCGGTGCATTGATCATAAGGATATTACAGTCTTCCGGAACAGTTTTTGCAGAAGACGTCGCAAGCTCCTCATATTCGACATTCAATTTGCCGAGAAGATCTGTGAAACTGGCACTGAGTTCCCCCTCGCCATGGCCGGAAGTATAATACATCTTCGTGCTGGAATCACTGGTCACATTTTGCAGTGCAGCGGTCAGCTGCCCTTCCGCATCCAACGTATACGTCTTCTGGTATGTCGTATAATCAATGTCCTGAACGAGCATATCCGCACTTGATACGACCCGGCTTTTGTTCCTGGTCTCATTTACAACGATGACATCATTATCATTGATCTCATCTTCGGTATATTCTTTGGCAAAGTTCGGATACACGACCGGATCCTTATCCACTACTTCGATGTTTCCGAGCCCGTCGTACTGCTCGAGAACCTTCTCGATCTGGGTCGCTTGATTTCCCTCCTGGCACATATAATAAAACTTAATCGTATCCTTAATCCCCGCCGCAAGGTTTTTCGTATCCTCTGTCAGGGTAAACTTCTGGTCGCTGCTTAAGTCGACCATCAGATTTAATTTATTAATTACAAGGTTAAAAACAATGACAAGCACGATCACGATCACCATGACTAACGTCTGGTAACCGCCCATCCGAAACCTGCGGCTTTTAAAACTCTTTTTTAAATCTTTCATTTTCTACCTCCATTTGTATGCGTTTTTCTAATTCCATCTCTTCTTTTTGATCCGCTGTATGGTAATAAAAACAAACAGAAAACATACACTCAGATAATAGATCAACGCACTCACATCAAAGATACCGAGTGCGAAATTACTATAACGGTCCACGATGGAAATCGAACTAAGTGTATTTCCAAGGAGGTTATCAAACGCCTCTGTATTTAAAATAAATGTGACTGTAAGACCGATCTCTGCGAGGATACCAACCAACGCAGAAAGCCACGCATTGTGGATCCATATATTCAACACAAATGCGAGAACGGCTACAAGGACAGCCAAAAACCAGAATACAAATGTATGTCCCGTGGGAAGCATCTGGGCCAGGCTTGTCATAAGATACGTAAAGATCATGATCACTCCGGACGCTACCGCAGCGATCACCTGGCTCTCCGTAAGGGATGAAATAAACATCCCGATCGCAATATAAGCCGAACCGAGCAGGAAAAATCCCAGTGCGCTCCCATAAGCAATCGCAAAATCTACACTCTCCGTACCCGTAGCTGCCTCCTTCACAAGGCCCGATAAGATCAGAGGATAGACACACACGATCAGCATCGCGATGCCAAGCAACGTGATCAGGGCAAAATATTTTCCAAGGATGATCTTCGTGATCGAAACCGGAGACGTATACAGAAGCTGATCCGTCTTCTGCCGGTTCTCCTCTGCAATGATCCTCATCGTAAGAACCGGTACGAGAAGCAGGATAAAGAACATCTCGATCCCCTGAAATACAAAGGAAAAATCCGTGTAACCGTTCATCAGGTTATATACCATAAAATACAATCCTACAAGCACGAGAAAGAACGCGATAAACACCCATCCGATCATGGAGGTGAAATATGATTTCAATTCCTTTTTATATACTGCTAACATCTTATTCTTCCTCCTTTTCTTCTTTTTTGGCTTTTTCCTTTTTCTTCTTTTTCTCTTCCTTTGTGAGTTTTCCGCCATACTGGCGCGTCCCCTCACCGGTCAGCCTCAAGAACACTTCCTCGAGTGTCGGAACTTTGTGGTTCATCTCAAGGATCGGACATTTTGCGTCCGCAAACAGGTAAAAGATCTCTTCTCTGAGATCAAACTCCACAAGACTTGATATCTCCACCTGGTAAACACCCTGTTCCCCGGTATTTAACACCTTTGTTTCCTTTGCATTTGCTACTTTCTCAAGAAGGCTGCCGATCAGCTCTTTATTTCCTTTCACTTTAAGAGTAAGTTCATTCGTCTGTGCGATATGCCTTGGAATATTTTCCGGCGTATCCGATAAGATCAGTTTTCCCTGATTGATGATCATGATCTGGTTACACACCGCACTGACCTCCTGCATGATATGGGAACTTAAAAGGATCGTGTGGGTTTTGCTGAGTTCTTTGATAAGATTACGTATCTCGATGATCTGTTTTGGATCGAGTCCCACAGTCGGCTCGTCCAATATGAGGATTTCCGGGTCCCCGACCATCGCACCAGCCAGTCCAACCCTTTGCTTATATCCTTTGGACAAATGTTTGATCAGACGCTCCGATACATCCTGGATCTTCGTGGCCCGCATGACCTTACGGATCATTTTTTCTTTGTTATTTCCTCTTACCTTCTTTAAGTCGCAGACAAAATCCAGATACTCTCCTACCTTCATGTCCGGATAAAGCGGCGGCTGCTCCGGCAGATAACCGATACTTTTCTTTACCTTCTCAGGCTCGTCATAAATATCATATCCGTTTACTGTCACCATGCCCTCTGTGGCAGATATATATCCGGTGACAATATTCATCGTCGTGGATTTTCCCGCACCATTTGGGCCCAGAAATCCCACGATCTGTCCTTTTTCCACAGTAAAACTAAGGTCATCTACTACATTCCGGCCTCCATACTGTTTTACCAGATTCTTTACTTCAATCAAATTTAACCCTCCTTAACCGGCCTGCAGCCGGATGATTATCCATCAAAAAATGCCGTGTCGTCCAAGCACTCATTTATTGTACTATCTTTATGTTACCAAAATGTGAACAATGTTGCTAACGATACATCCACTGGATCAGCGGAATATTGATCCTTGCCTCAAGAAGGCAGCTTACCACAAATACAAGAAGGATCAAAAGTACCGCCGGCATGGCCTTCTCCCGCCTTCTCTCAAAAATACGGTAAAAAGAGTAGACGTAGAGTGGGACAAGAAACAGTATGTGCGGACACCCCGCCGCAAGCCAGTAAAGAATCCCCTTCGCCCCCCGAAGCGTGACAAAAAACATAAGCAGAAATCCGGACTGCATCCCCACATAGGCAAGAAAAGCTGCCACATACAACTTATATATTTTTGTATACCCGGCCAGCCAGAGCACCGAAAACACCTTCCCTCTCTCCCAGAGGATAAAAAAAAGCGCCTGAAAAAAACCCTGTTCCTCTGCTGCCCACAAAACCATATTTTCTTCCATCTGTGCCAACGCCTCTCCAGCCGGCTTCTGACACAGATAATATAAAATCCCTCCAGAAAAAAAGCCGGCTAAAAAAAACAATACTGCCTTTTTTCTCCGACTCTTCACAAATTCTACAAAAGTCATACCCTGTCCTCCCAGCGGGCGACCACACCGGTCTGTCCCCGGCTGCCCTCTTTCTTACAAAATATATGTCTGGGAAACATCGTTTATGACTTACGGTTTATGACTTGAGATTTTTATAAGCAAGGACGCCCGCGATCGTCTTTGCATCCGTGATCTCCCCCGAATAGATCATCTTCTCGATCTCTCCGATCGAGTAGCGCTCGATATTTACAAATTCATTTTCATCCAGATGCTGTCTGGAAGGAATGAGATTCTCCGCATAATACACCACGATCTTCTCGCTCGTATAGGCAGCTGCTGTATTGATATCGATCAGATGATGGAGTTCCTCCGAGCGGTATCCTGTCTCTTCCTCGAGTTCACGGGACGCACAGATCTTAAAATCTTCTTCCGTACTGTCTCTTCCCCCGGCAGGGATCTCTAACATCGTATCGTCGATCGCCCCCCGGTACTGCCTCACCATAAGGATCTTTCCCTCATCATCTACCGGGACAACAGCCGAAGCCCCTTTGTGTTCGATCAGATCCCAGTGTGCCGTATTTCCATTTGGCACCTGAATCTCCATCGTATAAAAATCAACGATCGCTCCGTGGTGCTCCAACTTCTTTCCTAAAATTTTAAACTTATCCATTGATTCCTCTTTTCTGCAGGGATCACATGCTCCCCGCTTTCACCTGATACCCGGTGTCAAACCATCTTCATTTTGCCAGTTTTTCCAATACTCCGAGAACAAAATCAAAATTCTTTTTTGCAGAAGAGATCGAAAGTCTCTCATGGATTGTATGGATATCATGAATATCCGGTCCCATGGAAACGATATCGATCCCCGGGATCTTCTTTGCCAGTATCCCGCATTCCAATCCCGCGTGGATTCCTTTTACCTCGGGTTCTCTGCCAAATACCCTCTTAAACTCTTCGATCATAAGCTCTCTCAGTACAGAATCTTTCTTGTAATCCCAGGCCGGATATTCTCCCCTCACACGGAAACTGCCCGTTATCCCCTCCGACATAATGCACTTTGAAAGCTGTTCCAGCTTCCCAAGCATATAGTCGCGGTAACTCTCTTTCTGACTCCGGAGAGAAAAAGCAAATGTCATGCCATCCTCTTTTGTCCTGGCCACACCCATATTCAAAGAGCTCTCTACCATCCCCGGCACATCGCTGCTCATCACCTGAACCCCGGTGATCACCAGATTCAGAAAAGACAGGACGCTTTCCGTATAACTTTCCGAAAAACAAAACTCACTGCACCGTAAAGGTTCACCGATCGCAAACGCAGCATCCGGTTCTGCGGCAGAGATCTCCTCTGTCACACATACTGCATTTCTTGTCAATGCTTTGACCAGTTCCTTTCCATCCCCCTCACAAAGCAGACGGGCATCCGCCTGGCTGGTGATCACATTATCTTTGTCCCCACCCGTGAAAGAAATAAACCGGAACGGCTGCTCCTTCCATGTCATAAATAAAAGCCTGCCAAGTAAGATCGACGCATTTAACGGATGCTTGTCGATCTCTGTTCCGGAGTGGCCGCCGGCAAGTCCGCTGACCTTTACAGCAATCTCTGTCCCGCTCTTTTTCTCCTTTTCCTCCGAAAAAGAAATATCTGCCGAAGCTCCCCCTGCACAGCTGACGAGAAGAACCCCTTCCTCCTCGTTATCCATATTGATAAGCCGATTTGCGTTCAGATCCGACGTATCCAGGGCAGACGCCCCATCCATCCCGACCTCCTCATCTGTCGTAAACACGACTTCTAATGGCGGATGCGTATATTCATCACTGTCCAGTATCGCAAGGGAATATGCCAGTGCGATCCCATCATCTCCGCCAAGTGTCGTTCCCTCTGAATAGATATAGTCCCCATCGGTCCTTAACGGAAGACCCTGATTCTGAAAATCATGTGTTCCATCCTCACTGACACATACCATATCCATATGTCCCTGGAGCATGACCGGTTCCTGATTTGTGCAATCTGCAGAAGCGGGTTTTTTAATGATAACATTCCTGGCCTCATCCACCCGGTAAGACAAATGATGCTCTTTCGCAAAACGGACGAGATATTCACTTATCTTCTCATTATGGTAAGAACCACGGGGTATCCCTGAAATCTCCTCAAAATACGTAAAGATTTTTTTATAGTCGATCGACTCTAACATGAAATTTCCTTCCTTTCCGACGGATCCTCATCCGGATCAGTTTTTAAAACTGTGGATCGGTGCCGGAATACGGCCCGTCCGGTTTACAAACTCATCACAGCCAAACGGATTTACCGGCATGATCGGTGCATATCCGAGAAGGCCGCCAAATTCTGCCCTGTCTCCCACTGTTTTTCCCTGTACCGGTATGATCCTGACTGCTGTCGTCTTCTGGTTCACCATCCCGATCGCCATCTCATCGGCAATGATCCCGGCGATCGTCGTTTCTTTCGTATCTCCCGGAACTGCGATCATATCCAGTCCCACCGAGCAGACACAGGTCATCGCTTCCAGTTTTTCTAACGTCAGCGCACCCTCTGTCACCGCATCGATCATTCCCTGATCCTCGCTGACCGGGATAAAGGCCCCGCTCAGTCCCCCTACATAAGAAGAAGCCATAACTCCGCCTTTTTTTACCTGATCGTTCAACATGGCAAGTGCTGCTGTCGTCCCCGGCGCCCCGGCTCTCTCCAGACCAAGCGCCTCAAAGATTTCTGCGATACTATCCCCGACCGCCGGCGTCGGCGCCAGCGACAGATCGATGATACCAAACGGAATATTAAGCCTTTTTGACGCCTCGTAAGCCACGAGCTGACCCACTCTGGTGATCTTAAAAGCCGTTTTCTTGATCGTCTCGCATACTTTACCAAAATCTTTATCCTTCACTTTTTCAAGCGCTGTCTTTACAACGCCGGGACCGCTTACTCCCACATTTATAATGGCGTCTCCCTCGGTCACACCATGAAATGCCCCCGCCATAAACGGATTGTCGTCCGGAGCATTACAAAAGACTACCAGTTTCGCACACCCTAATGAATCCTCGTCCTTTGTATTCTCTGCTGTTTTTTTGACTATTTTTCCCATAAGACGGATCGCATCCATATCAAGCCCTGTCTTTGTAGAACCTACATTAACGGAACTGCACACCCGCTCGGTAACAGCAAGCGCCTCCGGGATCGAACAGATCAGATTTTCATCTGCCTTCGTCATCTTCTTAGAGACAAGCGCCGAATATCCACCGATAAAATTCACCCCGACTTGTTTTGCCGCACGGTCTAATGCCTCAGCGATCTTCACAAAATCCTCCGGCGACTGACAGGCCGCTCCCCCGATCAGAGCAGCCGGCGTGATCGAAATCCTCTTATTCACGATCGGTATTCCATACTCCATACTGATCTCCTCGCCAACCGGAACGAGATTTTGCGCCATCTTCGTGATCTTATCATATACATTTGTACATAACCGTTCCAGATCACTGTCCACGCAGTCGAGAAGACTGATCCCCATCGTGATCGTGCGGACGTCAAGATTTTCCTTTTCAATCATATTATTCGTTTCGATAACTTCATTTATATTGATCAAAGTAAATACCCTGCCTTTCCTTAAAGCCTGTGCATCTTGTCAAAAATATCTTCCCGCTGGACTTTAATGATGCAGCCGATCTCTTTTCCAAGTTCTTCCATCTCTTCCGATATCTCCACAAATTTTTTCGTAGACAGATCGGTATTTACAACCATCATCATGTTAAAAAAACCATCCACGATCGTCTGGGAAATGTCAAGGATGTTGATCCCGTTTTCCGAAAGATACGTGCATACCTTTGCAATGATTCCCACACTGTCTTTTCCCACCACTGTAATAATTGTCTTTTTCATTCTTTCCTCCATTGGCGCACTTCTTACCGGCCCGGTTTGGCCGGAGCTGTGCGCATATAAACTTATTCAAAGATCTATGTGTCAGCACACCAAAACCGGTGCCGTCGGTGCCTGCCTCCCTGCCACCCCGAGAAATAACCCGTTTTCTTCCCACGAGCCATATTCTCGTTCCAGTTCATATTTTACGGTCTCATAAGCAAGTTCCGGATAATTGTTTTCCTGGCTCAAATGGCCTAACAATATGTATTTCAAACGATGACGGACCAGATGGCAAAGCATCCGCCCACAGGCATCATTCGATAAGTGTCCCTTATTTCCAAGAATACGGAGTTTGAGCTGATAGGGATAACTTCCTGCCTGGAGCATATTGATATCATGATTGGCCTCAAGCAGCACACCTTCACAATCCTCCAGATGAGACAGTGTATAATCCGTATACTCGCCCATATCCGTAGCCACTGCGATCTTCTCTCCGCTATCACTCACCGTATAACATACCGGTTCCGCTGCATCGTGCGAAATCGTAAATGGCATGACCTCCATCCCTCCCACGCTGACCGGCACATCCGGACGGATGCACTGAAAAAGCCCCTCGTCTACTTTCCCGCACTTTCCCGTGTCAAGAATATATTTTATCGTCCCCTCCGTCGCATAGACCGGAATCGCATATTTTCTTAAAATGGGACCTAACCCGCATATATGGTCCGAGTGTTCATGTGTAATAAAGATTCCCTCGATATCCTCAATGGAAATATGTTCCGAGGCCAGTCCTTCTTCGATCCGTTTTTTACTGATCCCCGTGTCCACAAGGATTCCTCTGTTTTCTTTCCCGGATCCCACAAATATACTATTCCCGCTGCTTCCGCTGGCAATACTGTAAAGTTTCATATCCGTCTCCATATTCTACATTTTTGTTTCCAGTTCATCACTGTCGATCGTAATGCGGTCCCTGCCGTTTCTCTTAGAATGATACATCGCCCAGTCCGCCCTGGTGAGAAGATCCGAAGGATTTTCACAAGTCTCCGGATAAGAGGCAACTCCTGCACTGACACATACATTCAGGGTCTTATCCTCATAGACTACACTCTCCGTCTTGATCTTCTTGTGAACTTTTTTAACGATCTCATAAACTTCCGCCAGTGTTTTTCCCTGAAATGCGATCACGAACTCTTCCCCGCCATAACGGCCTGCGATCCCTCCATTTGATACCGCTGCCTGACGGAGCAGGGATGCGACATGGCAGATGACTACGTCGCCACATGGATGGCCATAGGTATCATTTACCATCTTAAATTTATCAATATCAAAAAGCGCGATTGACACACTGCTCTTTTTCTGGATCGCTTCGGATAAATAACCATTCAAAAGCTCTGTCAGGTGACGTCTGTTATAGATCCGGGTAAGTCCGTCCCGGATCGCCATCTGCCTCATCTGCTCATATAGCTTCTTATTGGATATCCCGATACTGAGCTGGCTGGCTAACGTCTCATAAAATGTTTGTTTTTCTACAAAAGCATTGATGCTGCGCTTTCCGATCAGCAGGTTTCCCATCCTTTGTTGTCGTCTTTTTAACGGTACAACGATCAGAGATTCAAGCACCTTTCCCCCATATGCACGAAAGTCCGGACGCTCTTTCCTTACATCCATATTCTGGATATATGTGTCCGGTAATACCAAAAGATCCTCCGCGCCTCCTGACACGATAAAATCCCGTATATATTTCTCATAAGCTTCATCAAATACGCAGGAAGAGTATACCTCCCGCTTTCCCGCTTCATCTCCGGGCAATTCCAGTTCCGGATCCGGTTCCATGATAACGCCGACATAATCCATATCCAGCCGGATCCTCATGATCCTGCACACATCTTTCAACAGTTTCCCAATCTCCATCGTCGACGTGATCTCATTTGAAATTTCGTTCTGTACTGACATTTCATCCCGGGAAAGATTGATTTCTTTATTCGCCGCCTGAAGTTTGATCTTCTGAAGTCCCAGCATCTCATTTGTCCTTTTTATCTGTTGCTGCTGCTCTTTTAATTTACTATTTGCTTCATTAAGATCCTCTACTGTCCGGTTTTGCGCAAACAAAAGGCGGACAAAATACAGATAGGTTTTAATGACCAGTTCACACAATATAACTGCTGAGAAAAAGACAACTGTCGTCGATACGATAAGATTGATCCCCTGATATACAGCATCACAATAAAGAACCTTCCATATAGCCACGATCTCAAGAGCGATTCCAAACACAATGTAAATTAATACTCTGTTTAACCTCCCATAAAACGGATAATAGAACGCCGTCTCCGCCGCAAACAAAACGATTGCTACAAGGCTGGCACCAGCACCAAGTTCCACCGGCACCATAAAATAAAATACGGTAACACCCAGAATCTGTGCCATTCGGAAACAGGCTCCTGCAACCCCTTTTTCAAACAAATCCCATGAACTGTAATACGATATTGTCTCTGAAATAAACATAATAGCAAACAGAACCGTAAAAACAACAGCTGCCGGTAAAGGATATCCCAGCTTTTTCACTTCCGGGTCAAAAACAGTCTCCACATTCACCAGGATAAAAATCACATATATCACCATATGAATATAGTAGATCAACTTATGATCCAGTATTTTCTTAATATGCTCATTCATAGGAAACACCTCGATTCATGAATCACTTTTCCCAGTACAGATCAACGCTGTCTTTATCATGAAGTGGTGTCGTAAAGTCCATCACATCCATGCCATTCAGGCGTGATACCAAACGCTTTCCTCCTGATTTTGTAAGATCGATCGGATACACATCAAACACATCGACAAAAGTATGCCTGTCCTTGGCAGGCATCGTTATCTTCTGTCCGTTTACCTCGATCGAAATACTATGTCCGGGCATCGCAACCGGCGCAGTTGTCGTCCCCGGCCACCCGGCCACAGACGTCATCTGTGGCATACCTCCGCCTGCTAATGCATTTTGATATGTCCTCGCGGCCGGATTGCTGATCGGAAGGTCAGCTGCCCATGCCGGAAGTGGTTTTACCGGCGAGAGCAGTGGATCCGGACCACCCGGTACACTGTAATCATTCAGTCCTGCCGTAACATTGCTGTTTCCTGTCCCCGCATTCTTCCCGGCAATTCCTGACAGCCCGGCTGTCTGTGCCTGCCCGGGCTTCGCCGCCGGCCTGGCTGGCTCCGGCGGCTCCACCGGTTCGGGCGGAGTATCATATTCCACCGAAACGCCATCTTTCAGACGGGTTTCCATATCTGCTTTTTTACCGTCGACCAAAACATCCTCCTCCGGCTCCACTCCCATAAATTCAAATAACTGTCCCAGCGAATAGGTATCCTGGACAGTCACCGAGTCCCCATCTCTTATCTCATAAAAACCGGATTGCACTTTTTGGTTCACCCTGACGATCTTCGGGCACAAAACCACCCGCCCAAGAAAGGTATATTTCAATTCCTCTTTACATCCGGGAATCCGTCCCACTGTAAGAGAGGCGTCCTCCCCCTTCGTCGCAGGCTTCACCGTGATCACATCATTATCCTCAACAAGTTCGTTCAGATTTGACTCTCTTCCATTCCTGACTACCTCAGCCGCCTCCCCGAGGCGTCCCTTTACTTCTTTCTCCTCCCCATTCAATGTATACGTAATCCCCTCTCCGCGGGAAGGAAACAAGCTGTTTTGTGAAAAGCCGGCATGGATACAGGCATCCAGTATCGTTGCCTTTCCATTATCATAAAGCTTAACCCGTTCTTCATTTACCCTCACATGGATAAAACTATTTTTTTGTTCATAGTATTCGAGGCAGATCCCGATCGGGGTCACAAGCGTCGAGTCCTTTTTCACACTGGTAGCCGAAAAATCAACCTGTTTTAAAACTTCAGCTCCCCGTATGCTGACCCGGTTTTCAGGAAGCCCGATTCGTTCTGCCATCAGTTTCGTAAAACCGGGCATTTTTCCGCCGCCTCCTACGACAAACACCGCACTCACCGGATTGCCGCCATTTAGTTCAGTGATCTTATCCGATACCTTTTCCACGATATAGGACATCGCTTCTTTGGCAGTTTCCTGAATTTCTTTCTGATCCAATTTAAAAGCCTCTCCCATAATATTTTTAAAGGAAATCGCCTTCCGCTTTGTAGCTGCTCTCTTAACCTTCTCTGCTGTCTCAAAATCCACGAGATATTTTTTGGCGATCGCTTCTGTTATCTCGTCCCCGGCAAGAGGCATCATTCCAAACGCAATGATACTTCCGTCTTTCACGATCGATATATCGGATGTTCCCGCCCCCACATCTACCAGAGCGATGTTTAAGAGCCGGAACCGCTCAGGAATAGCCACATTGATCGCAGCGATCGGCTCAAGCGTAAGGCTTGCCACCTGAAGTCCCGCCTGCTCGACTGCCGAATAAAGCCCTTCTACTACCTCATCCGGCAAAAACGTAGCGATCATTTCCACACCGATCGAAGAAGCCATATGCTCTTCGATCATCTCCATCGGATATCCATTCAGATAGTATTTTACCGGGGAATACCCCACACAGTAAAAGCGCTTATCTTTGTGATCCGCCTCTAACCGGATCTCTTCATATGCCTTTTCCACGGCAACACTGTCTAAGGAATGCACATGTTCTGACGTCACCTTTGATTCTGACGGCATCTCATATTCAACATACACATTCTTCGTCTTCAGGACACGTCCTGCCGCGGCGATGCTCACATCTGACAATTCTTCCCCTATTTTTTCCTCCAGACGTACCTTTACCTCTTTGATCGTCCGGACCACAGTCGGAATATCGTGAATCTGTCCGTCGATCACTGCTCTCGTCTTGTGCTCGATGGAAACCTGTGCCACGACAACGAAACGGTCTGTACCCACCCGGTATCCCACGGTGCCGACGATACTCCGCGTGCCGATATCTAATCCAAACACATAATTATCACTAACATTACCCATACATATTCCCTCAACTCTCACAAAAACCTCCGGACAAATTGTTTCTAACGGTCTGTCCGCGACATTATTATATCTCAGTATATCACAACTACCCTTCTTTTTCCAGAAAATTTTCCATGCATTCCCGTATGTACTGCACCAGTTCTTCCCGCCCGCCATCGTTTATAATGATACGGTCACACTTTTTGGCAAGTTCAAAATTACTGATCTGGTTTTTCATGATATCCCCGGCCTTCTTTCTCGAATATCCTCTGGACTCCATGAGGCGGCGGATCCGTATTTCATCCTCCGTCAGGACTCCCCACACCTCATCGCACAGTCGGTCACATCCTGTCTCAAACAGGATCGCTGTCTCAAGTACAAAGAGCCTGTCCGTCGCATAGCGTTCGATCAATCCCCTGATCTCCGAAAACACAAACGGGTGAATGATCCCATTTAACCGGCCGAGACACTGCGTGTCCTGATACACGATCCGTGCCAGCGCTTCCCGGTCGATCTCACCGGACTCTGACGCCAGCTCCTCTCCAAACGTATCTAAGATCACCCGATAAGTATCTGTCCCGGGAAGCATCGCTTTATGCCCCAGTTCATCCGCCATACATATATAAGCGCCATATTCCTGCTCCAGAATGCGAAGCACCGTAGACTTCCCACTGCCTACTCCTCCCGCAATCCCGATCACCATCGCAGACCTCCCCCTTCTCCGGTCATTTCGCCTCATACCAGCTGTTTCCCTGCTTCACCTCTGCGATCAGAGGAACATGCAGTTCAGCTGCTGCCACCATCTCATGTTCCAGAATTTCCTTCACAGCGTCAATTTCATCCCTCTTTGTCTCGATCAGAAGCTCATCGTGGATCTGCAGGATGAGCTTTGAAGAAAAGTTTTCCTCGCGAAGCCTGCGGTCCACATTGATCATAGCGATCTTTATAATATCTGCCGCCGTCCCCTGGATTGGGGAGTTCATCGCAATCCTCTCTCCAAACTGCCTTTGCATGAAATTTTTTGACTCGAGCTCAGGGATCGGCCGCCTTCTGCCAAACATGGATGTGACATATCCTTTTTCTTTTCCCATATTTATGAGAGAATCCATATATTCTTTTACCTTTGGATACGTATGGAAATAATCTGCAATATATTTTTCTGCCTCTTTTTTCGTTATATTAAGATCTCTGGAAAGTCCAAACCCACTGATCCCGTATACGATCCCAAAGTTTACCGCCTTTGCATTCCTGCGCTGAAGTTCGGTGACTTCTTCATACGGCACATGGAATACCAGAGCCGCTGTCGTTCTGTGTACATCTGCATTTTCACGGTATGCCTCGATCAGGCGCTCATCACCTGACATATGCGCAAGAACCCTCAACTCGATCTGTGAATAATCGGCATCCAGAAAAACATATCCCTCTTTCGGAACAAAAACCTTGCGGATCTGTCTCCCGAGTTCCATCCGCACCGGTATGTTCTGCAGGTTTGGCTCCGTACTGCTGAGCCTCCCGGTCGCCGTGATCGTCTGATTGAAAGTGGAACGTATTCTGCCATCGAGGTCGATATACACTGACAATCCGTCTGCATAGGTGGATTTCAGCTTTGTGAGCTGACGGTATTCCAGTATCCTCTCTACGATCGGGCTCTCAAACCTAAGCTTTTCCAATACCTCTGCCGAGGTGGAATATCCGGTCTTTGTCTTTTTCCCATATGGCATACGGAGTTTTTCAAACAGGATGACGCCGAGCTGTTTGGGGGAATTGATATTAAATTCCTCTCCGGCCATATCATAAATTTCCTGCTGCAGTACCTCGATGCGCTCTCCCAGTTTTTCTCCGTACTCTCTCAGCGCCTCCCTCTTTACAGCAATTCCCTCCTGCTCCATATGGAACAGAGTAAACACAAGAGGCATTTCTATTTTTTCAAACAGCTCCATGGATTTTATGAGTTTCAGCCTTTTATGGAGTGGTTTATATGCCCGAAACGATGTGAGAGCACAGTAACAGTAGTACTTTACCATTTCCGGCCGCTCCTCCGTATAGGCTCGGTAAACACTCTTCTTTCCAAAATGCTGGCTGTACGGAGCCATCAGAAGCTCCGCATATTCCGATGCGATATCTTCCTCTGCAAACCCCTTCTGGACCGGGTTGATGATATAGGCAGCAAGCGCAGTGTCAAACGCCCGTTCCGGGCTCAGACCGGGCATATATTCCAACTGGCTCTTTAGGTCGCTGGTCACGATCGTCACTTTATGCTCCGATAATCTCTCCAACTGCCCTCTGACCATTTCCTCATGGATTCCGTTTCCGACATGACAAAATACCACCTCTTCCCCGGAAGCACATACCACCAGGGCTGCCAGGCGTTCTTCCTCTTCCATAAAAAGCGACATCTGTCCATCCGTTTCACAGGAAGACTCGTCTCTCCTTTTCGCCAGTATCTTGACAGAGACATACGGACAGGAACAACATTGATCCATAAACGTAATAAATTCTTTCCCGGTGTCGATCTCACGGAAATATTTCTCAATGGACAGATTCGCCCCTGTGTCATTCTGAAAACGGCTCATCAGTGACTTGAACTCCAGTTTCTGGATCAGACGGTATGCCTCATCGGTAAAAATATTTTCAATGCGGCAGTCTTCCGGTTTGATCCCCAGGCGGCAGTCTGTCTTTATCGTCGCCAGCTTTTTACTCATTAAAGCCAGATCCGTATTATTTTTTACCGCCTCCCTCGCCCTGTTCGGCGTTATTTCCTCCACATGCCCGATCGCATTTTCCACCGTTCCGAATACAGTAAGTATTTTCACTGCCGTTTTCTCCCCGACGCCCGGCACACCCGGAATATTGTCAGAAGCATCCCCCATAAGTCCCTTGAGGTCGATGATCTGCTCCGGTGTCACACCGTATTTTTCAATGACCTGAGAGCGGTAATAGTCCTCTACTGTCGTCTTTCCTCCCTTTGTCTTCGGAATCCTGACCTTGACTTTGTCTGTGGCGAGCTGTAAAAGATCCCTGTCACCGGATACAACAGACACCTCGAATCCCTGCTCTTCTCCGGTCTTTGCCATCGTCCCAAGGATATCGTCCGCCTCGATCCCTGCCTGTTCCCGGATCTGTATCCCCATGGCCTTAAGGATTTCTTTCAGAACCGGGATCTGCTCCCCGAGCTCATCTGCCATCGGTTTTCTCGTGCCCTTATATTCGCCATACATCTCATGGCGAAAGGTAGGCGCCTTCACATCAAATGCTACCATAAGATGGGTAGGTGTCTCCTCCTCCATCACTTTTAACAATATATTCAGAAACCCATAAATGGCATTTGTATGGAGTCCCTCTTTATTCGTCAGTTCCGGTACTCCGTAAAATGCCCGGTTGATAATACTGTTTCCATCGATCAATACAAGCTTATCCACTGTCTTTTCCTCTCTTCTATCTACTGCCTGATGATACGAACAAGGAGAGGTGCGCTCCTGTTCTCCTATTCCTATGCGCACACCTCTCCTTTTGTCCTGATACAACGTCACCAATACAACAAAAATAAATATCACTTACGATTTGCTATATTAACATTTCATGGTGTCGTCAGGCTAATCACTATTCAACAGAAACAAAATAATAGTAGATCGGCTGGCCACCATACTCTGTCTCCACTTCAACATCTTCATATTTCTCACAAATCGCATCTGCGATCTCCTGAGCCTCTTCCTCCGAGCCCTCTTCTCCGTAATACAACGTGATAAGTTCTGTTTCCTCATCCTTAAGCGCATCGATCAGGCTGAGTGTCGTCTCTTTTACATCGCTTCCCACAACCTCGATCGTCTTGTCACTAAGACCCATGATGTCTCCCTGCTTGATCTCTTTCCCGTCGATCGAGGTATCACGGACTGCATACGTTACCTGGCCGGATTTGATCTGCTGCATCGCTTCCGTCATCGTCGCCTCATTGTCTTCCACAGAAGTTCCGTCAATATAATTTATCATGGCAGTAATGCCCTGCGGAATATTTTTCGTCGGGATCACAACGATATTTTTATCTTTCGTCAGATCCTTCGCCTGATTTGCCGCAAGAATAATGTTGGAATTGTTCGGGAAAATATAGATCGTCTCCGCACCTACTTTTGACACCGCTTCCAATATATCTTCGGTACTCGGATTCATCGTCTGACCGCCCTCGATCACATAATCTGCCCCAAGTTCCCTGAAAATATTTCCAAGTCCCTCACCGGCAGAGACACTGATAAATCCAACCTCTTTCCATGGCGCCTCTTCCACCTCTTCTTCCTGTTTCTGCGTATCCGCAGACTGGATCAGGCGCTCATTATGCTCTTCTCTCATATTATCGATCTTCATACGGGACAGTTCACCATACCTGAGTCCCTTCTGGATCGCCAGTCCCGGATCATTTGTATGGACATGGATCTTTACGATATCTTCATCCGCCACACACACGATCGAATCCCCGATGCTTTCCAGATATCCTTTCAGGTTCTTTTCATCCCGGGAAGTAAATTCCTTCTCCAGCATAATGATAAATTCCGTACAGTATCCAAATTTAATATCCCCTGTACTGATTCCGTCTACATTTGCGCCACTTCCTGCCTTTTTACTTTCCGGAGCTGCCGTCTCAGATTCATAGTGGATTTCTTTTCCGGTAAGAGCATCGTAAACCCCTTCCAGTATCGTCACAAGCCCCTCGCCGCCCGAGTCAACGACGCCCGCTTCTTTGAGTACGGGAAGCATATCCGGAGTATTTGATAAAACAACCCGCATTTCTTCGATGACCTGACGGGCAAACTCTACGATATCATCACAATTTTTTGCAATTTTGGAGGCCTGTTCCGCTCCTCCTTTCGCCACAGTGAGGATTGTCCCCTCTTTGGGCTTCATAACCGCTTTATATGCTGAGTCCACAGCCTTTTCAAATGACTGGACAAGAACCTTTACATCGATCTCCTTTTCGTTTCGGATCACTTTCGTAAATCCACGGAGCAACTGGGAAAGGATCACTCCCGAATTTCCTCTGGCTCCGCGCAGGGAGCCGCTTGAGATCGCCCTGCATATCGTCTCCATGTCAGGCTCTTCGATCGCCATGACTTCATTCGCCGCCGACATGATCGTCATCGTCATATTGGTCCCCGTATCACCATCCGGCACCGGAAACACATTCAAATCATTTATATATTCCTTTTTTGCCTGAATCGCTGCCGCCCCCGCAAGAAAACATTTCTTTACAAGCAGCGCATCCATCGTCTTTACTGTCAATAGTTCGTCCTCCAAATCGTCAATGATACAAGACACCTCTGTGCCGGGCTATATCGCCTGACCGGGTCAGTTCACCACTTTTACGCCTTCTACACATATCACTATTTTCCCAACTTCCATCCCGGTAAATTCCTCGACTTTGTATTTAACATTATCTACCAGATTTTCTGCCACAGTCATGATGCTCACACCATAAGCGACGATAATATGCATTTCAATATATAATTTATTTTCCTCGATCTTTACGTTCACCCCATGCCGGATATTATCTCTCTTTAAGAGCTGGACGATACCATCCTTCATGCTGACAGATGCCATTCCCACAACGCCAAAGCATTCTACCGCTGCGGAGCCGGCATATTTCGCCAGAACGTCCTCATCCACTACGATTTTTCCCATTTCATTATCTAACTGCCCTCTCATATGAACCCTCCAATCAAATTTGAAAATACAATTAGTATTAGTTTACACCAAATCTTTGGAAAAATCAAACATTTATGAAGTAATTTACAAGTTCTCTAAATTGCAAAAGTAAATTCTACTGTCTTTTTTCCTGATGGAAGTTACCTCTGCACAGGTTGAATTTAATTCTGCATATATATTATGATGTTCCTGCCCCTGACAGCAGTGGAA
>JAETQR010000068.1 GCA_021770615.1 Lachnospiraceae bacterium
TGGTGTGGCGTCAGCCACGCCAGCAGGTAAAACCCCTCGGTATCTAACAGAGGGGTACGTTTGCAAATAGACAATAGACAAAAAACATAGGAAACATAAGGCTTCTGGCATGGTTTCCTAGCAAAAATCGGCTGTGAAGTCGTCTTAAAAAACTTCACACTTGACAGATTGGGGGTATGGTTCTGAATGAAGAACAATGGATAAAAGAATTACGGGAGAAACGGATTGCTTACGGTATCTCACAAGGCAGACTGGCGGTGGCTTCTGGTATCACAAGGGAATATCTCAACAAGATAGAAAGCGGAAAAATGAAGCCGTCAAAAGAACTTCTGGAAACTCTGCATAAAGAACTGGTAAGGTTCAATCCAGAAGCACCACTTACCATGCTGTTTGATTATGTGAAAATTCGTTTTCCCACGCTTGATATACAGCACATCATCAAAGATATATTAAAACTGAATATCAACTATATGCTCCATGAAGATTACGGACATTACAGTTATACGGAGCATTATTCATTAGGGGACATCTTTATCTATACGTCGGCTGACGAAGAAAAAGGTGTCCTTTTAGAGTTAAAGGGGCGTGGTTGCCGACAGTTTGAAGGTTACCTGCTGGCACAGCAAAGAAGCTGGTATGACTTTCTCATGGACGCACTCATAGACGGTGGCGTGATGAAGCGTATCGACCTTGCTATCAACGACCATACGGGAATTTTGGATATTCCAGAGCTTGCGGAAAAATGCAGGAAACGGGAATATATCGGAAAGTCCAGAAGCTATAAGTTTTATCAGTCGGGCGAGCTTATCAAGCACAGAGAGGACGACAGAGAATATATGGGACGCACCCTTTATCTTGGTTCGCTGAAATCAGATGTGTATTTCTGTATCTATGAAAAGGACTATGAGCAGTACGTCAAGTTAGGGACACCTCTGGAAGAAGCTGACATTATCAACCGTTTTGAGATACGGCTTCGCAATGAACGTGCTTACTATGCAGTACGAGATTTGCTGACGTATTATGACGCAGAGCAGACTGCCTTTTCTATTATCAACCAGTATGTGCGGTTTGTTGATGAAGAACCAGACAAGCGAAAAAATGACTGGAAGCTCAATGACCGCTGGGCTTGGTTTATCGGCGATAACAGACAGAGCTTGAAGCTGACGACAAAGCCAGAGCCTTATACTTTAGACCGCACATTGCGTTGGGTACAAAGGCAGGTAGCACCGACCTTAAAAATGCTGAAAAAGATTGATAAAGGAACTGTTATCAAAGAGCGTCCGTTATCTTCTGGTGCTTCTGATAAGAAAGCGACCCAGTCGGCACAGCCAGTACATAGGCAGAATGTAGAAAAAGTGGTATCGCAGGAAACACGCCAGAATTACACCAAAGACCGCAGGACAAAGGTTCAGCAGACCACAGAGAAAACTCGTAACCTTGTAACGAAGAAAGGACAGAAGAAAAAATGAAACTGAAACATATCGCTATCATTGGCAGTCTGTTTCCTATCCTCTTTTCTCTGGTGCTTTTCTTTGGTGTCTTGATTAGTGCGGATAATTCCTTGATATAGACTGTGTCAGCCTTTACCTCTACGACATCTGTATTTCCGTTTTCATCAGTCGTAAGGGTGGCAAGCTGTTTTGTGCAGTCTTTATCAGAAAAATCTAAGGATTTTCCATCAGCTCTCCATCCACATACATCTGGAACTTTTCCGGATCATGGACAATATCATAGTCCATTCCCCATTCAACAGGCTTATATTCCACCACCATTACCGGCTCCTGCCCTTCTATCTCATCTTCCCAGAGATATACTCTAAGATTCAGGCTGGTGGCATACCCATAATCTGTAGAGAATCTAACAGACTGAAAAGAATTCTCCTTGCATTTTTTGACAAGGAGTTTTGCAAAATCCTCTTTATCTTTAATCTGTTTTCTGTTTGCAACAACAGTAAGTGTTTCATCCTGATTCATTTTCATACTGCTAATGACATCCGGCTCTCCTTCTTTATGTTTCTGCGCACAACCCGAAACAAAGGCTGCTGCCAATAACAGACATATTAACGCATACTTTTTCCTCTTCAATTTAATAATCACCTCTGTTCTGCTGATAAAGTACCTACTGCATAGTTAATTACTTCCTCCGGTGTTGGTCTATCCCCTTTTATTTTAACTTTGCGCCATTCTGCCTGTACCTCTGGATCCGTGTTATCATATCCGGCATCAATTGCTCTCTGGATTTCCGCATATACCTCTTCCGGAGTGGTATGGAATTTTTCAGCAACCTTCTCAAAAATAGTTTTTCTGTGCATTTTATATCTCCTCTTTTTGAATTAGTATTAGTTCTTTAGAACTACTATAGCACAGATAAAAACAAAACAGAATCCCCATTCGTTTGACAAATTGTGACAAAAACCGCAAAAAAAGAAGGGCTTCCGCCCCTCCTCATAAAAACTATTCTGTTAATGCCCTGACCGCTTTGATGATTTTCTTCTGCTCTTCTTTTGGAAGTTTCCCGATCATTTCTGATAATTCATTCGTCACACCAGTTACAGAATGTGCCACAACATCTATCAGAAGTGAATCTGCAGAAACTTCCAGAGCGTTGGCTATCGCAACAAACGTATCCAGTTTTGCGGCTTTCAATCCCCGCTCAATCACACTTACATGTGTCGGACTCAGTTCCACCATGGCAGCCAAATCTTCCTGTGTCAGACCTTTTGCTTCCCTTGCCATCTTAATTCTCTGTCCTACAGCTTTCAGATCCATCGCAGCACCTCCTTTAGAACTATTTTTCGGTCTAAAGTTAGTATAACTACCGCCTGTTCCGATATACAGAAGCTGTAAAACAAGTTATCGTTCTATAGAACTAATGCAGGGTTTATTCCATAAAATAATTCATTGATAGATGCAAGAAGGTATCTTATTTCCTAACAATCTTCTGTACAGTATCGGCTGATCAGATGCATCCAGCTTGTATATTTATTTTTCTGGCATACTTTCTGACAAACAGGATTCTGCATCAATGTAGAAAACATTTTCTCATAATCAAATTCCCACGCATAGCCTTTTAAATGCTTTTCGACTGCTTTCTTATCAGACTGTTTCAGTTTCCATACCAAACGCTGGATTTCTCCTTCATGAAGGTTTCCAACATTTCTGCATATGTACCGAAAAAATTTCAAGGTAGCATACTCATCATGCCATTTCTGTTTTTTATTCTGAACTTTCCTCTCTGCCTGCTGATCCCGGATAATATCGTCGGCAATCTTTACCATTGAATTTTCGTATCTCATCTCACTCACCTACTCTTCTTCCACACCCAAGGAGGGTTTGAATCTTTTGTTTTTTGCCTGCGGCACTACGATCTCGTAAAAGTAGAAGCCAAGATACCGCAATGCCTGTTTCTTCATTTTATAAAAAGAAGTCCTTCCAATGCCAAGTTCCTGCTGGACTTCCACATCTGTTTTATTGTAATGGCTGCAAAAACAGGAATGGATAATCTCGCTGAGCGTTACTCCATCCGGAGCATAATATTTTACCAACGTTATACCCCGGTAAACCATATCCGACAACCCATATATGACCATCAGATTATTCATCTCGTGTTTCAGTTTTGTCACATTCAGCTGTTTCCCGTAAATATCAAGATAACTCAACGCATATGCCATATCCTCATTGATCTTCTCCTGGCATTCCATTTCCAGTTCTTCCAGTACCATCTTATTTTCCAAAATCAGTTTCTGGTAATTCACCATCAATGCCTTTATGTCTTCATAATGCCTGTCCATGCTTACTTCCAGATAATCCTGTGCATGGGTTGCCATCTGGAACGTAATCTCTTTCATTGATTTAATTGCATAATCTCTGTCTGTCATAAATCTTTATTTCTCCTTATCAACAATCACACTAACTGGTAGGTCTTGCAGACCAGTCCGCCTTCCCCATGATTTTGATGGAAAGCAATCTAAATTACTCTTTGCAGGATCCATATTCCAAATGGTATTTGTGGGGAACACCGGCTGATCAGAATACGGATCCTTATGTAAAACCAACGGGATATAAAGGGAAAGTGACTATCTCCGCCGGTTAATATTCTTCTTTTTAATTATGAAATCTTCCTTTCCATGAACCATTTGTCCACTTCAAAAAACAAATGGCTTTCCTTTCCCTGTACCATACAGGTGTACATCGTACCAACACCGCCTGCTTTTCTGCTGGCACATCGTTCAATCTTAAGCACTTTATCAATCTTGTATTTTCTGCCGTCTTCCCAAACAAATAAGATTGGAATCAGGCAGCCTTCCTTACTGAACTCTGCTACCACATCAACATATACCTTATTCACACCGCCACCTCCATCACAGGATTTCGATTGCTCTTGGAGATGCCGGAACTCTCCGGATATATCCACTTTTCTCTAACTGCCTGATTCTGGAAAATACTGTTGATGTTGAAGCAACTCCCAGTAATGCCCCCAGTTCCCTGACCGTTGGCGGAAATCCATGCTCCTCGGTAAATCTTACAATGCACTGATAGCTTTCTTCCTGTTTTCTGGTTAATGTCTGTTTCAAATCTATCCCTCCCATTATCCATGAAAATAACTGTGAGGATGGACCGTATGTGTACCGGCGTCCAAGTGGGATAAGACTTTATCCTGGTACATTGCTGCCCGCTGTATGCTGAAATATCCAAACCGTCGTCTGATCTCATCCACAGCCCGATCCAGCCTTTCTAATTTTTCCCGTTTCTCCTGATTATCAAATAGATCAAGCTGAACCGGAATATCTTCCATTACCAGATCAGACCCCCTCACGCCAAGGCTCCGTATCGGATGCTCCCATCTGTAATGTTTCTTAAATAATTCAAATGCTGCTTTTACAATTTCATCCGTAATATTCGTTGGCTGGCTGATATGCATCTGCCTTGTGATGCTGTTCAGCCCGTTGTCCCGGATTGATATTTCCACCACATTACATTTGAAACCATGTTTCCGTAATCTGGCAGATACGCTTTCCGATAATGCCATCAGAATAATCCACACATCCAAATCTGTTTCCAGGTCTCTCGGTGTCGTTGTACTGTTTCCAATCGACTTGACCGGAGCTTCATATCCTTCCGTACAAACCGGATCCGAGTCATATCCATTTGCAAATGCCCATAACACCAGACCAATTTTTCCAAAATGACTGTCCAGCAGCTTTTCATCTGTCTGTGCCAGCTGACCAATGGTATGGATCCCCAGTTTTTGCAATTTCTTGTTTGTCTGCCTGCCAACATACAGTAAATCTGACACTGGAAGCCCCCAGACGATTTCTTTGTAATTGCCACGATGAAACTGTGTGATGGCATCCGGCTTTTTATAATCAGAGCCAAGTTTTGCGAATATCTTGTTCCAGGAAATACCAATACTCACGGTAATACCAAGTTCGTACTTAATCCGGTCACTGATTTCCTGGGCGATCTTCATTCCATCACCTTTGATGATGCTGCTTTCTGTCACATCCAGCCATCCTTCATCTATTCCATACGGCTCAATTTTGTCCGTATACTCTGAATAGATTTCTCTCGCCATACTGGAGAATCTCAAATACAGATCCATCCTCGGCGGCACAAAAATGATTTCCGGACAAGCCTGTTTTGCCTGCCAAAGTGCCATTCCTGTTTTTACCCCGCATTTCTTCGCAATATAATTTGCCGTCAACACAATACCATGTCTTGCTTCCGGATCGCCGCCTACAGCAAGTGGCTTTCCCTCTAGTTCCGGATGATGCAGCATTTCTACGCTGGCATAAAAACAATTCATATCACTATGTAAAATTGTCCTGTCACCCATCCTGTTCTCACCTCCGTCCGGCTTTCTTATCATTCCTTGCATGGTTAGTATAAGCCGACATTGTGGAGATAGTCAACTGACATTTTGGTTGTATTATCTACACTTTGGAGATTTCTCTTGATTTTATTGTATTTGTGCTGTATAATGCATCTATAAGAATCTAACGGAATTTCATAGAAATGAGGCGAATATATGCGTTCTATTGGCAGGATTATTGCAGAAAACAGAAAAAAGAAAGGGCTTTCGCAGCCAGAACTTGCAGAATTACTTTCGCAGCAGGGCATTGACGTTACAGCGAAGGCAATCTCCAAATGGGAGACGGATGCACGAGAACCAGGACTGCATGTTTTTCTGACTCTCTGTAAATTATTGGATATTGAAGATATTTATGATGCTTATTTCGGAAAAAATCCATACAGTGTAATGGACGGTCTGAATCAGGAAGGAAAAGATAAGATAAAAGACTACGCAAAAATACTAAAAGCATCCGGCTTGTTTGAACCAGTAGTTGCAAACATTATTCCTTTCCGCAAAAAAGAAATATTTATGGACATCTTCGGAGATGCTGTTTCTGCAGGTACCGGTAATTTCCTGACAGATGCGCCAAAAGAATCTTATGAAGTTGGCGATCTTGCCCCGGACAATGCAGACTTCGGAGTCCGGATATCCGGAGACAGTATGGAACCGGAATACCACAACGGAGAAATTGCATGGATCCAGCAAAAAGACAGTATTTGCAATGGAGAAATTGGTATCTTCTATCTCAATGGAGATGCTTATATTAAAAAGCTCCATGATGAACCGGACGGATTATTCCTGATCTCCCTGAATAAAAAATATAAACCTATCGCAATTCAGGAATCGGACTCTTTTAAAATATTTGGCAAAGTTGTCGGCAAGTGTGATGCTTCCGACATCCCCGGTTTTCAATAATCGTAATACAGTCCGTGCCATTCAAACCGGCTGTTGAAACAATAATAAAGTTAAAGGAAGTGATTGGATGGCAATCAGCAACATTCTGAAAGATATTCGTATAGAGCGAAATCTTATTCAAGAAGACCTGGCAGAAGCAACCGGCTCCTGCAGCCGCACCATCGGCAGAATTGAACGTGGGGAACGAAACCCCTCATTGGAAATGGCAATCCGACTTGCCCATTATCTGAATATGAGCGTGGAAGAAATATTTAAATTAGACGACGGATCTTCCGTCCAGCAAAAAACCGAGGAGTAATCCCCGGTTTTTATTTTTTATCTGGCTAATTATTTTCTATCATTTTTCTCAACCAACTTCTGATACAATTTCATCAATTCTGCCACACAATCTGCTTCTGTCATTTTTATACTGAATCCATATGCAGCCATAACCGCCCTATCATTTGCGGTATGAGCTCTGCGAAGTTCTGGAGGCATTGTCAATGGATCATATAAATCTGCCAGATTGCTTTCTGGAAATAATGCTCTTACATTCAAAATTTCTTGGGCTGTCTGTTCAATCTTTTGTATCTGTTGCTCTGTTGGTGCAGGCCAAGGAAAATTATTATATACATGATTAACTGTGTAACTATAATCACTTTTCAATCTTCCACAAATCGCCCTCATCCACGCCATATGCACATTTGATTCAAGTACACCAAAATGATATAACGTACCGTCCAACATAATTCTAACTTTATCACTACACAAAACACTTTCATCCATGTATCCCATTGGTATATATCTTCTTCTTTCTGAAGAAACTTGTGGAATAACTATATAATTCCCTTTAGGAAAATTTGAAACATGAAATTTAGTTGGTGTGTCAGCAATTTTTCGCGTTCCTGCACTCGAACTTTGAAATCTATACTCCCTTACAGCATTAACACGTTTCATGCATTCTGGCATACTTCTTAATTCATTTGGAGCACAATCTCCCAAATACAGACAATACCTCGGCTGTTGGTTAATAAACTCTCTAGCCCCGTACCATGGGCGGAAATACTGTTTTGACTTTGGTTCCTTTCTAATAAATTCTTCCATTTCATCTTTATCAAACAAGTAATATCCACCATCTATAGGTTTGTTTCCAATTCCTATTTCTGGTACTTTGCATATCGGATGTTTTCTGCTCGCCACGAAAATATCATCTGCGTCAATTAAATATGCATTGATATTTTCTACAATTCTTGCCTCCCCGTTTGTATCAAAAATAATTTTATCTTTATTACATTTTGCATGGCTAAAACCGACGATCACACAATGAACATGGGCCTTTAAGCTAGCTTCGCTATCCCAGCGAAAAGTTCTATACGCATAGTTTATACATATTCCCATATCAAACAATGGTTTCCAAAAAATAGCTGGCTGTTCTCCTTGTGTAATTGTATTTGTCGATACAAAAGATACCAATATCTTTGTATTTAAAATATAATCACTTGCTTTTTTATACCACGCAGTTACAAAATCCAGATTACCAAAATCTTTGATACCATGAAAAACAATTTCCATATCTTTCTTTTGCGCCTTGTTCATCCATCTTGCTCCAACAAACGGCGGATTTCCCATAATATAAGACAACTTCTCTGATGCAATTACCTCATTCCAGTCAATTATTAATGCATCGCCTTCTGTAATATTTACATACGTTTTCAGTGGGAGAAAATCATCATTAAAGCCATACACAATGCTTTTTGTTTCCTCTAACATCTGAGATTCTGCTATCCATAATGCAGTCTTTGCAACTGTAACCGCAAAATCATTGATCTCTATCCCATAAAATTGTTGGATTGAAACCTTAATGGGATTATTCACTTCTCCCAATGTCATCTGTCCGTTGACTTTCTCCTTTATTACTTCATTCTCCAACCTACGAAGAGAAAGATAAGTTTCTGTAAGGAAATTTCCTGAACCACAAGCAGGATCAAGAAATGTGAGAGACGCTAATTTATTCTGAAACTCTTCCAGTTTTTTATCTTTCGTACGTTTCACTTGTATCTGCTGAATCTCCTGGAATTCATTTTGCAAGTCATCCAGGAAAAGCGGATCAATTACTTTATGAATATTTTCAATAGACGTATAGTGCATTCCTCCAGAACGTCGGGTTTCCGGATTCAATGTAGATTCAAACACTGCCCCAAAAATGGTAGGTGAAATGTCTCTCCAGTTAAAATCTTCCGAAGCTTTTGTAAGGAGAAGCTGCTTAATCTCTTCTGTGAAAGGTGGTATCTCAATCGTCTCATCTGCAAACAGTCCTCCGTTTACATACGGGAACTGAGCAAGATCTTCCTCAAGATACTCATCTCGTTCCGCTACCGGAGTATCCAGAGTCTTAAATAATTCTATCAATGCTCGTCGGCAATCTTTTACTTCATATGCTTCCAGATAATCATGGAACATATTTCTCTTTCCAAAAATACCCGCATCCTCGGCATAAAGGCAGAAAACAATCCGTACACAAAGAGCATTCAAACTTTTCAACTTATGCTCTCTTTTTTCACTCTGCTCTGCTGTTTCATCCTTCTCTCTGATATCCGGAATCCGGTACTGCTTCAAAAACGCATCATAAATCAGACCTACAATGTCTCCGGCTTTAATAGAAACCTCCATTTCATGAGAGATTGTCTTGACCTCTTTTTTTACAAGAAAATCCAAAAGCGGATATTTGCTCTGCAATTCATCCAGCGCAATCTTGGTCGGTTCTGGTTGTTTCTGGTTCATATCATAAATCCAGATTTCCGCAAAATTGGATGTAACAATCCATCTGGCTCTTTCATCAAAAGTCAGCTTACTGTTATATCTGTCTGCCTGTTCAAATGGAGTAAGGTCGATTTCTCCCGAATTACGGATTTTCTGATCCAACGCCTTACCAAGGCTTTTTTGTTCGATGATTACTCTGGTTTCCGGAATATACACATCAATACGTTTTGTATTTCCATCAATCACTACCTTTTTTTCAAAATTCAAACGTTCTGTAATGTTGTCCATTCCCAAAACATTTGTCAAAAGGTCAATCCAATAGGAGCGACCATCCTCGTCTTCTTTTCCTTTTCCTATCCATCTATTTACAAACTGACGGGCAGCTTCTCTTTGTTGTGTATCTGTCATTACAGCAACCTCCGTTATTTTTTTTCCAATTTCCCAATACTACCATCTATCAAATCGTAACTCATATCCAGAAAATCCAATATTTTCGATTCTCCTACTGTTCCATCCAGCAAAATCGTAATCCAATGCTGCTTATTCATGTGATAGCCCGGCAGAAAACCATAGGTCTGGATAATCATTCCTGTCATTTCCGGATCACATTTAACATCTATAATTTCCACGGTATCATCTCCATCCAATCCAAGTTTGGATCTCTCAACATTCATGATCACCGCATACCATTTTCCATTATGATGGCGAAGCACTGCACTATCCGGAGAACTGCTCCACAAGTATTCAGGTATTGTTCCATACTGTTTCTTCACATATTCAAAGATTTCTTCTCTATCCACTCTTTTTTTCACCTCTGGATGTTCTCGTATCTTGACAATAATCATACCACATTTTCATGAGCTGCACTACCTGTTCAGTTTCTCAAATTCTTTTGCAATTCTCTATTTCACCTGAATTTATCTATTAGAGGGTAGAACAGCAAGGACAGGAAGTGTATATACACTTCCGCAAAAATGACAATTTAGGGAACCCTGCCCTAAATTGAAAACCCCGAAGCACCCCAAAACCGAATTACGTACAGAAGGAGAAAATAGACATGTCAAACAGAAAAAGAAACATCCAAATATTATTTTGTGTTACCCCAGAGGAAAAGAAGCTGATCCGCCAAAAGATGATTCTCTCAAAGACCAGAAACATGGGAGCCTATCTTAGGAAAATGGCTATCGACGGCTATATCATCAACACCGACACAGCCCCGATCAAGCAGGTGTACGAAGAGATGCACAAAATCGGTGTAAACATCAATCAGATTGCAAAAAAGGTAAACACCACTGGTGATTTGTACCCGGAAGAAATGGAAGAATTGAAAAGGATGGTAAGCGAGATATGGCGTATATTAAAATCTTCCCCATTAAAGTAACTGACAAAAAAGCACTGGACTATATTATGAATCCGGACAAAACCGAAGAGAAATTACTGATTTCCAGTTTCGCCTGTTCCCCAGAATCTGCTGATCTGGAATTTGCTTTCACCAGAGAAGAAGGTAAAAAGAATGTGATGGACAAAGGCAGCAATCTGGCATTTCATTTAATTCAATCTTTCAAGCCTGGAGAGGTTGACGCTGAAACTGCACATAAGCTCGGCAAAGAATTTGCTGACGAAGTACTAAAAGGGAAATATGAATATGTCATCAGCACCCACGTTGACCAGGACCATATTCATAACCATATCATTTTTAATGCTACCAGCTTTGTTGACCATCATAAATATGTCTCCAACAAACGAAGCTATCATAAAATCTGCCGGATCAGCAACCGTATTTGTCAGGAAAACGGTCTTGTCACCAGTATGCCAACCGGCGAAAAAGGGAAATCTTATAAAGAAAATATGGAATATCATCGTGGAAACAGCTGGAAAGCAAAATTAAAAGTCGCTGTAGATAAAGCAATCTGGTCATCCATCAACTATGATGAGTTTCTTCAAAAAATGAAGCTTGCCGGATATGAGATCCGTCAGGGAAAGAACCTGGCTTTCCGGGCACCGGAGCAAAAAAACTTTACAAATATGAAATCTCTGGGTAGCTATTACACAGAAGAAAATGTATTACTCCGCCTTGAGAAAAACCGGCATAAAACAAAATCTCCACGTAACGTCGCCCGAACCTTCAACTATTTATCCGAAAACAATTTGCTGAATTACGAGGACTTCCAACAGCATATTGCAGATATTAATAATTCTATTATTGCTACGGAACAACGAATTTCTGAAATCAGCTCCGAAATATCCCATCAGGAACTTATTCAGAAACACTGTTCGTCCTACCGTACCTGCAGGAAAATAGTAGAAGATGCAAAAACAGCACCGGATCCTCAGAAATATAAATCCATACACCAGGCAGAATACAAACTGCATGATACCTTAAAACAACAATTACAGGAGCTGGGCATTACAAAATTACCTTCCCCGGAGAGGCTACAGAAAAAAATTGATAATCTAAGAAATGAACATTCCTCTGCTGTCAAGGAAAAGCAAGATTTAGAAAAAAGGCGCTCAACGATAAATACCATAACTGCCAATTTCAACACCTTGTTATCCAATGACGCACATTTCAAAGATATCACTGAACGCCGACAAAAGGAACATGATTTATAATAATCTCCATATGTAATGAGCTAAGGTCAATTACACTATGCATCACTGACCCTAGCTCATTTTTTACTCTTCATCAATTTCAAGCAAAAATCCCTCCAAACTCAAAACGGGTTTAGAGGGCAGTTGGAATTTTATATGGGCGTGACAAAGCCGCCCACCAAAGCACCGTTTTTTTTATTTGGTGGGCTTATGCCTTTCTATTAATAGTTCTTTATTGATGACAACTTAGCTTATCGCAGTAATTTTGTAACTGTTCAATAGCTTCGGATTTGCTAAATCCCAAGGCAAACATCTTGCTCAAATATGAGCAACAAAGTTCTTTAATGGTATTTTGCTTTACCTGCTGTATGAAATCATAATCTTGCGTAACAGAATACTTTCCACCCTTAGAGCAAATAATGAGGTGTTCTTGTTTTACCGCCTTATAAGATTTCAAAACGGTATTTGGATTGATATGTAGTATTTCAGCCATTTCACGAACAGACGGAATACTATCCCCAGAGGAAAGCTCATTACTCAAAATGGCATATATCAGCTTCTGGATAAGTTGTCTGGAAATAGGGGTTATATCGTGAAACGCCCATTTTTCATAATTCATTTTTTTCCTCCAACAATCGTAAAATTTCATCCGTAGAAGTCCATAGAATAAAAATAAGCATAAACAATATGCCAACTGGTATCAGCAGTATTCCGATTAGGATCACGCTGATACCAGTTATGGTATAAGATAGACATTTTCTGAAATACAAACCTGTCATTCTACTGTCAATGTCAGAGTACCACTGAAGTCCTCGCCTTTAAGGACGATGTAGTTATCTCCAGAGGAAAGGGGAATATGGTCACCATTATGAATAACCATCTGCTCCTGCAGGTGGATCTCCAAACTGGAGAAGGTAAGTACATTTAAAGAATCTGTAGTTAGAGATAAGTTCCTGACATGACAACTCGTTTTCTCGCTCAGGAACGTAACCACATCCTGTAAAATTGTGTCTTCCGCTTCAATCATCAGAATCTTCATTTGACTATCATCTCCTTACAAGGGGTACTTCTCCTTAAGTTGTTTACTTCAGGGTATACTTTCTTTTTTTACTAATACATAAATCTGATATGCTTCCAATTCCATGATTTCTGTAATGGACATATCCAGACAGAATACCGTGGTCTGTATAACCGAACGGGTTTTCTCCCAATAAAGTGAGTCTGTGACAAAAGACTCTTGGTTAAACCAGTAGGACAAGAATTCCTTGTTTCTGCTGGTTTCTCTTATTTTCCGCCAGGAACGCTTACTATTCTACACTGCCGATTTCTGGATGAGTTCTGAACCGTTTCTGGATTTTATCATATTTCAAAAATCGTTCGACAGAATGTGACAAAAACAAACAGAGCCGATAACCTGAGAGTGTAATCCCAATAGGTTATCGGCTCTGCGTCTAAGCGTCTGGCTCTTCGATAACTGACATATTCATTTGTCGTACATTGATTAACGTTTCCTGTTTACACTTGGGGCAGTACAGCGGGAAGTTTTCAAGTACCGTATCCCGCCGTATTTTCAACCTCGTCTTATAGCCGCATGAAGGGCATAAAATCCATTCTTTAAGTTGCATAGCAGATTCCCCATGTCCTTCCTAATTATTTTCCAATGCTATCCTATCCGCTTCCTCCTGAGTGATTATGCGATTCCGCACCATACTACCCAATACATGATTCACACGCTGCAGGGTAGTTAAGAACAGCGTTTTGCTCTGTTATAGGCTATCCATTATCAAATTTGGTCAAAAGTTGCTCTGTTACCCTTCCAGATGGAGCCGTAATATGGAGGATAATCTCAATTTAATCCATTGTACAACACTCCCTATGCCAGCATAGACTGTTTCAAAATATTTTTCCCTGATATTATCATTGCAACAATACAAATAACTAAATTTAATACCACCATGCAGACCAGATATCCTACTGGTATCATCATCTGTGGATGAAGATACAAATATACTTTCGTCATAAAATAATAAAGGACTTTTTGTACAATAAAATACATGACAAGCATTACGATACTAGAATATAATCCATATCTCATTCCTTCTTTGGTAAGCATCCGAAGAAATCCGGTGTCCGTAATCCCCATTGCCCGAAGTATTGCAAATTCATGCTTTCTCTCAGCAACTAAATACTGCATACTATTCATGATATGAAGAAGACTGATTCCTAGAAGCACTACCGCTATTCCATAAAAGAACATCATCTGCTGATTCAGATACATATTCTGAGCCTCAATCTGCGGAGTATAATCTTTAACTACACATTTTTTTACTCCAGATGTTGCAGTACGAATCTCATCAGCACATTTGGAAGCATCTGCATCCGCATTTAAGGAAATACTAATGGTCCGATATCCTGTAATGCCGAAATACTTTTCCATCTGCTCATTCGTCATAATAATATCTACATTACAATCTACTGTATCTCCAATAAAAGTCTCAACCTTGCCAAGCGGTCGGCTGACCACGCCATCTATTTTCAATTTCAAAGTGCTGTAGTTTTGTTCATCGCTTAAAAATTTTAATATATCTGGATCTGCCTCTGCATCTTTTGGCACACGAACCTGTACTTCATCTCCCGTTTTTATGTCAATTCCGTTATAATTTCCCTGACCATCCATTAGCGTCTTTAAAATTACCGTATTTTCACTGCGCATCTGATCCGGATCTATGTTTCCTTCCAGAAGATAATCATTAAGTTTTTCAAGCATTTCATCATCATATCCATAGATATTGACTTTCAATTTATAATCATCATCTCCTGTTTGAACAATCTGTCCATTATACTTCTCCATGATCTCAGGATCCGGATCAAATCCTTCTATCTCCGCTGTCTCAGGGAAATAGGATGTCCATTTTAAAGTTCCGTCATCCAGCGGAATTTCTCCCAGCATATATCGTACCGGAAGGACCGATCCAAGACCTTCTATAGATTTTATCTGTTCCGCTATCTGCTTCGGAATAATATCCGACAGACGATCTGATTCCTCATATACCTGAATATCAGATTCCAGCCCATCGTCGGCAGCAAAAGTTAGACTATTATTAATCCGAGTATTTTCAGCCACATAAGCAGCCCCAAGAAAAATGACGCTTCCTATGGATAGAGAGAGCAGGATACCTATAAATGTACCTTTTCTGGAAAACATAAACCGTTTTGTCAAGATTCCTGTTAAGTTATCATGTTTCAGGCTGTAAATTTTCCGACTTCTCCTTGCCCTCGATGTGTCCTTAATAATCATCTGGCGAAGCGTTAGAGTACTCATTTTGTGTACAAGAATGACACTAATCACTGCGAGGAATAGCAACAAGAATACAGCACTATACACAATAATCTGCCAATCAACATGAAAAACTCCTGCATTTGACAGATCAGATACAGATAATTCTGAAGCAGTCTCCCCGATACTGACACCACTATGGATACTGATATTTCTGGTAATAAAAATTCTCCCTGTTTTACTATAAATAAGTGCGGCTGCACCGTTTCCCAATACACACCCACTCGCATACGCACCTATAAAAATCAATAGAAGTTCAAACATCAAAACACGAAATGTTCCTGTACCAGTCATTCCCAATGTCTGCATTACGCTGTACTGAGAAAGCCGTTTCAGAACAGATACCTGAAAGATACTATAAATGATAAAGGCACAAAAGAATGTTAACGCAATCAGCACAGCTGTCTCTGTCAAAACATCATTCTCATTCAGAACAGCCCAAGCATAGGGCAGCCCCATAGTAGGATCACGAAGCGCTTGGCATATCTCCGAAAAAGGTATGGTCTCATCATATCCCCCTACATATCCGGCTAATCCTTTATTTACTTCAAAAATATCATTATCTATACTATACTGTTTTATAAACGCCTGCATCTGCTGATACGCAGGTTTGTTTTCTTCAAACTTTACATACAAAAAACTTCCATTTGTTCCATAATCCAGATTTGGAGCTACAAAAACCTGCATATAATCCCCCAGTAGTTCACTGATCTTTTCTGGCATTTCAGTCAAAATTCCGCACAGTATAAAAGTCTCTCCATCCAGTTCAAATTCTGATCCGATAGTCTCTGAAATCTCCAAATTACGAAGAGTCTGGACATCCATAGCCATCTCATTATTTTCTTCAGGCATCTTTCCTTTGAGTAATTCTCTGCCCATTATTTCCAGATACCCTTTATCCGCCGATACATACTGGATATCAAAAGGGTCTGTAATCGCTTTCTTTACCGTTTCCACCCCATATTTTTCTACATCAAAGCCTGTGCCTTCCTGATTACTTTTAAAATCTGTAAACCATGAATAATCACTCCGTATATTATAATGCCAGTCCCCATATTCCACCCGGGCGTTCTCTTTCGCAGCCTCTTGTCCACTGACAAAAAGGGAACCTACACCCGTGAGAAGTGCTGACGAAAGCAGAATACCGATAAATAGTGCTACTGTTTGTCTTTTATAATACCGCATATATTTATACGCCAGTTTTAACATACGCCATCACCACCTTTTTGGGGAAACAGGTGTGTTCCTGACGTTACCATTCCATCTTCAATATGGATGATCCTGTCACAAATCTGTGCAATAGCCTCATTATGCGTTACCATCAGGATTGTCTGATTGTACTTTCTGCAGCTCGTTTTCAGCAATCCGATGACTTCTATGGTTGTAGCTGAATCCAGGTTTCCTGTGGGTTCATCCGCCAGAAGGATTGCAGGTTTATTGACTAAGGCCCTTGCAATTGCAACCCTCTGCTGCTGTCCTCCTGACAACTCATTTGGATACTTTTTCCGTTTATCCCAAATCCCCAGCTCCTTCAGCAATTCTTCGATGTACTTACGATTGATATGTTTCCCTTTATCAAAAGTTACCGGAAGGGCAACATTGTCATACACATTCAAGACGGGCATCAGACTGTAATTTTGGAATACAAACCCGATGTTTCTCCGCCGGAAAATAGTCAGTTCCTTTCTGGTAAGTGAACCGATCTCTTTTCCTTTTACAAGAATTTCTCCCTTTGTAGGAGTATCCAGCCCTCCGACAAGATTTAAAAGTGTTGATTTTCCGCTGCCAGATGTTCCTACAATAGCAATAAATTCTCCTTCTCCTACTTGTATATTGATATCCTTTAGCGCTTTTACCTGATTCTCTTTTTCACCATATATTTTTTCTACATGGCTTAATTCCAGTATTTTACTCATGGCTTACCGCTCCTTTCCTGTTGATACCAACAGTATATCTGTGGAATCTTGCATTTTCTTTACAGGGCGGTAATCAATTCTTACAGTTTTGTAAGAACACAGAAAAGCAGCTTCCTTCTCCATAGACGGACTTTACTACCATATAGCCTTTTTCCTTTTCAAGAATCAGATTCGACAGATACAGTCCAATACCGGAGCCTTCTATGTGCTCAATTTCCCGGCTTCTGTAAAAGCGTTTGAATATTTCCGTTATCTCCTCCTCATGGATACCGCATCCGTTATCTATAATCTGAATCTCCGTATAGATTTCATAGGGACAAACCTTGATCTGTATTGTGCCTCCCTGCTGTGTGTACTTGATCGCATTCTCCAGAAGATTTACAAAAACTTCAACCGTCCACTTCCGGTTATGAAACAGCAGGATATCCTCATATGGTTCCGAAACAAGCATGATCCCTTTCTTCTCCACCTTTTCATATACGGTATCTATTGCGTCCAGAAGCGTTTTTCTGATTGAGATTCCTTCTGCATCAAATACAATCACATCCTGCTCCAGTTTTACCATCTTAGCCAATGAGCCTGTAATCCAGTCCAGCTTATCAATCTGCTTTTTGATTTTTTCAGCCACTTCAGCTTTCTTCTTTTCCTCCAATTCCTGAGCGTTTAATATTTCTGTATAGATAGAGAGATTTGCTAACGGTGTTTTAAGCTGATGCGACATATTGGAAACAAGGCTTTTTACCTGCTCTTTTTCTGCCTCTGCCACTTCCACCTGTTTTCCCAAAACTTCCTGAATCCGGTTGATCTTATTTACCAAGGCAGACAGTTCTCCCTCCTGGACATCGGATAGTTCTATCTTTTCCTGATTTAGCACACAATCTAATAACCTGTCTATCGATCGATAGGTTTTTCTATTTTTATAAATGCTGTACCCTGCAGTGAAACATAACAGCACCACAAGTATGATATTGAGTATCATGTTCCTATTCCTTCCAAATATATCCGACTCCATGAACGGTTTTTATGAACTTTGGATTGGATGCATTCTCTTCTATCTTCATTCTCAATCTGCTGATATTCACAGAAACTGTATTGTTATCTACATACTTTCCGTCGCTATCCCATATCTGGCTTAAAATCTGTTCCTTTGACAGCACATGATTTTTATTTTCAATCAAGTACATCAGCAGCCTGTATTCTAATTTGCTTAATGTAATTTCTTCCTCATCCTTATAGACTTTACAGGTGCTTTTATCAATGACAATATTTCCGGAGCATAAATTTGCCGTTTCTGCTTTTTCATTCAGAATCCGTTTCATTCTCGCTTTCAGCACACCCAGGGAAAACGGTTTTGACAGATAATCATTCACCCCCAGTTCCAATGCCTTGATCTCATCCATTTCCGTATCACGGGCAGTCAGCATGATAATGGGAATCATGCTGAACCGGCGCACTTCCCTGCACAGGTCAAATCCGGTTCCATCCGGGAGGTTGCAATCCAAAAGCACAAGATCATAACTACCTTTTTTAATTTCCTGCTGTCCCTCTCTTCTGGTACCCACATCGAGAACCTCATAGCCATCTCCTTTAAAAGAAAAGTGTAGTCCTTCTCTTAAATCTATATCATCTTCAATAATTAACAGTTTTTTACCAACCATTATTTTCTCCTTCCCAGGCAATCATCACTCTAGTTATTTCACAGTGCCTCACTGGCTTTACTCGTATCTGTAATAAAGAAACTGTTTATAGAATAGCATATCTGCGAAAAAAAAGCATCTGCCAGCTTTCATCCACTGACAGATGCCATTACCCATTTTACATACTTCCCATACAAACCGATATCCGCTATTTACCACCGTTTCTATATACTCCTATCCAACTTTTCTCACGTCACTTCTACACCCCTTTATTTTATCTACCATAATACAAAAAGAAGAACAAATCTTTTGAACGAACTACATTTTAGTATTCAAACAAGCTCAACCCCTTTCTCGTTGCTATCTTTTCCCTGCTGTTTTGCAATGATCTCCTTATTGATTTTCAATCGCTCATGAATAGACTTCCTCTCCGTTTGCGCAGTTTTCGACTTTTCATTCCCAACAGATGCTATTGTCTTCCCTGTTTCCATTTCTGATTTTGATACCGTGGTCGGTTCTACTGATCTCTCTGGTGCTCTTTCTTCCAAACTGCAGAAACTCTGCAAATATGGCAGCACATGCTCCTGCATATCTGTAAGCTCTGCCATATATGCCTGAAAGGATTCTTCTCCCTTTGCCTTCTGGTAATTCATCCAGCTTTCATCATGCAGCTTCATCTCATTCTGGCTCTTCAACTGACTAACAATGCCACCGTTTCCATCTCCGATATTAATTTTCTCTTTTAATTCCTGCATCTGATCACGATCCGGATAATAAATTGTAAAATACATCTGAACTGTTTTCTCCGGCATTCCTGTACTTGGATCTACTTTTGAAGCCAGATCCGCATCCATTTTGGCTGTTATTTCATCCAGGCTTCCCAGCTTCTGATACCCGGAAATGTCCATTTCCTTATCCTCACAGAAATTGATACGAACAACCGGCACTGCTGTCTCCGGTATCTCAGGCTGATAGGCTTTCAGTTTCTCCAGAAGTTCTTCTGCCCGTGGAGACTCTTCGCATTCCTCATCTATGATATCTTTCAAAAACGGAATGTACTTATGGGCATGTCCACATCTTAATTCCAATGCGACAGTTTCCACCATATCTTCCTCCGGGCTAAAGTTGTCATGATAATCATAAGAGTCAAAGTCTTCCGCTAATTGATCCATTGCTGCAGCCAGTTCATCCGCAGTCATTTTCTCCGGATAATAATGGACATTCAATTCCTTCGGGGGATAATATCGAAAATCCGGAAACGCCTCTACAATCTTTTCCAGTGCCTCATGTACCATTGGAAGTGCTGCCAGAAATGCCACATCATCCAGGTTGTCTCCCCGGATCGTTTTCCGGCTGACCAGAGATACCTCCGCCTCATCATAAAAAGTATCATTAGGGTCACGGTAAATAATGCCCATGCCGTTTCCATAGTAGCTTAACGTAGGGTCATCAATGATATCCCGGTATTTTGCAAGTATCTCATCCAGATTGGTACTCTTATATATTTTGCCAAGACTATGGTATTCATCACATTCTGCAGCATAGTATTCCAGATACGGCTCTTTCTTCGGAGGCATATTGTTCAGGATGTTATCGATCATATTGTAGTTTGCCTCCTCCAACTCTTCTACTTTTGCCAATGGCTTGTACTCCCCTAGGGCTTTCATCTGCTCCGTTTTTTCATCCAGATACCATTCGGATTTTTCAAGAAAATCTTCTAACGTTCCAGTCTTATCCGGTCTGATTGGGTTCATATCTACTCTCATATTTCCGACCTTATACCCTGCTTCATTCAATACGGAAAACAAATCGTCCTCACGGGCAGTCCCCTCATAAGCAATTACCACATCCACATCGGATTCCTCATTATATAACCCATCCCTTGTACGGCTTCCGTACACACGCACAGCCTGTATCCTGGCATCCAGATCATTTTCCATAATCTCTGCCTGTGCAATCGCCCATACAGTTTCTTCGATTTCTGATCGGCTCATTCCATTTAATCCAGCTTCCGAATCCCTATGATCCGAAATAACCGGAACCCGCTTTCTCTGGCTTCTTGCTTCCTGAAGGATCTCTGCCTCTACTTCTTTCGCTTTTTCATGCAGTTCATCATAATCTACCGGTATCCGTTCTAACTGATCCAGTCCTTCATCCTCTAAAATATCCTGGACAGCCTCTCTCATAGAAATATCCGGATTATCCAAAATGCCTCCGTCCACGAGTTTATATTCCTTATCATAAAAAGAATAATCATACCCTTCCGTTGCTACCTGAATAGCAAAGAATTGATCCCCGATTCGGTAAGCCAATTCTTCCTGGTTCAGTTCCGGCTCTAATTGCAGGAAATCCGGCAATTCACGGAAACTGATACTGTCTACAAAATAGGATTTTACATTCCCATTTTCATTGATGACTACAATATCACTGACCGATAAAGAATGCCCGGTATAATCTTCCGGATGAGCAATATTGAACTTCTCATACAGGGAATCCAATGTATCGCCATAAAGCATTTTATCTGAATAGATTAACTCATAATCCTCTTTTTTCACCTGATATCCATGTCTTTCAATGAAATTCAGATCCATGAATTCATATTCTCTGCCGGGACTGCCGTCTATGATCTGGTATATTCCATATCTGTTTTCTGTCCCCAGAAGAAGGTTTGCCTCTTTCAGTGACGTTATCTGTGGATACTCCTGCATCCGTTTCTCCAATGATCTGATCCGTTCCACATCCTCTATCTCCATCTGGTAATACTCCGGTCCTCTCTCAATCTCCATCCGTTCCCGCACCGCAATCGGTCTTGGGTAAGTGGTAACCAGAAATACTGCCTCCCCCGCATCGAACATCCTTAATGCTTCATCTCTTTCAATATCTGTCATTGGGGGCTGATACAATCCAGCTTCCTCAAAATCTATTTCGTCCTCCTGCTCCTGCATACGCTGCCACGCATCTTTTTCAATTCCATAGAGACCTTCATGTTCCAATATCATCTCCCTGCTGGCATAGTCCCCATGAGTGCCATCGGACTGCAGGCAGTACACCTTTTCCCCGATACGATGCAGTTCCAGTGCCATCTCCTGACGAATCGGAAACATATCATTTGCGGTATAGCCATATCCTTTTAGCTCTGCCATACCCACGGAACGGTCTGGGAATCCGTCAATTTCCTCTCTGGCATTCCACAAGATTTCATCCACCTTCTTTTCATTCGAGGAACGTAAAGCGGTTGCAAGATCTCTGACCATTTTTCTGATATCATAATCATCTCCAGTCATAGCCGCATATTCCAGGACCTGTTCTTTCTGTTCCTCTGTAAATAAAATGTTTTCCCGCTGTTCTGCCCGTTCCATCTGTCTCTGGGCATAATCCCGGACTTCTTTTTCTGCCATTGTCATATTCCTGTTCATTGCCATATTCATTCTCCTCCTACTGTCCAATTCTTCTTGCAAGGACAATCAGCCTGCCGTTGGTGCTGGAATATTCACAGGTAGATAAAGAAAGCAGCTCATCTTCTTCCCTGACGGTAACTCCCGTCGGATAAAGTTGATAAGCTGCCATTTTCTGTAAATAATCCATCTGCTGTTTTCGTGTTTCTTTGTGTAAATAATCATAATAACCGCCGCTTTGTGCCACATTCGTCACATACACAGCAGCCACTTCATACTGGTATTTCTGGTTTTCCAGATATAGCGTGATTTCCTTATACTCACGGTAAAACTCTTCTTTTTTATACCCATTTAATTGCTTGAACATACTGCCATCTTTCATTTGATGACCATAAATAATCAAATGCTCCTGCCTGGCATCAACATCATTCCGGCAATCCAACATCAGTGTTCCACAGATAGCATAGTTCTTTTGAAAATCGTGGTGGAGATAAAACTCATTATCTTTTCCCTGCACGACCGGATAACTGATATCGGTAGCATCAATCTTCAGCCACCCGATACAGTCTGCATTTTCATCCAGCAAAGCCTGATAATCAAAGTCATCTATCTCTGTCAACGGATTATCTGCATTTGCTTCTGTCCCATCATCCTCTGTATCCTTTTCCGGAAACGCTATCTCCTCCACCTGCCGGTAATTCTGTCTGTTGTCATAAGAATCCTGCCAGTAATCCAAGAGGAATTTCCCGCATATCACCGAAACAACCAGAAACACAATCAACATTACTTTCTCTTTTCTCTTCACATAGCACATCCTTCCGGGCATAAAAAAACCGGCAGGTATTTCACTGCCGGCGAATATCGGTTATAAAACATAATTGAATTTATTTACTTTTAGTTCCATCGTCATTAAATGTTGATTCAGCTCTAAAAACTGGAATTTTCTGTTGAGCTACTTAACAAAGAATGTAACTGCTCCAGCAATTAAAGCTTTTAAACCTCTCATCCCTGCTCTCTGTCTATTCCTTCGGCATTTATATTATTGCCAGAAACTACTATAACTTCACCTTCTTCAGCAGTTGGGGGTTGAAAATGATCATAATAAGTGGAAGCTGTTTGCTCCGTCAATATGATATCATTTTGATGATTTCCGTTTCTTTTTCGAAT
>JAETQR010000151.1 GCA_021770615.1 Lachnospiraceae bacterium
CAGATTTATGAGGAACGCAAACCCAATGGTCAGTGGCTTAAATCAATTCGGTTTAAGCTACCGATTATTGAAAATGATTTAAGAATTGGTTTGGACAACAGTGAACATGTTGAGACTGTAGTCAAATTATCCCTCAGAAAAGACACGCCCCAAATAGAGGTCACGATGGAGCCGGGGGAGGAAAGCAACTACACCCCAAAAGAAAAGGCTACTTATCAGAAAATCAAAGAGTACGTCAAGGATAAGTATGGTGTAAATGTGCATACCGCTTATATTGCACAGGTGAAGCGTATGTGCGGTTTGGAGATGGGAGAAAACCATCATAAATCAAAGAAAGAAAATCCTGATATAAAATACTGTACGAAAGAGAAGGAGGGGTATATCAGAGAAGCACTGGAATATTTTGAACTGTTAGCATAAGGCAGGCGGGGTTCGTATCATGGTTGGAGGACGTATGATGCGAACCTTATATTTTTGTAAAAATTGGAATATCTGTCCTGGTTCTTAATGATTTCTGAGATTATATATGATAAACTCAGACCATAAAGAACGAAAGGCGGTGTACCTATGGAAATTTTACTGAAAGTACCTTATGCAGAAAAAGACCTGGCAAAAAAGCAGGGAGCAAAATGGAATCCCAAATTGAAATCATGGTATATTGATGATATGAATGAACTATAGTCAAGTAAGTAGACACGGTTTTGCATAAATTTTTTTCATTAGGGGACAAAAATAATCACTTTTGTCCCCAGTAGGCAGCCTCCGCCTCATTAGGCGTCAGATAACCTTCTATGTAGGAGAATACAGACAGCTTAAGGTCATTCAGGGTAGCATAAGTCCTGCGGTCTGTTTCCTCTTTTTTGAGATATCTGAAAAAGGATTCACAGACCGCATTGTCAAAAGGGTATCCTTTTTTGGAAAAGGATTGCACCACATTCCGGGAATCAAGAAGCTGACGGAAAGCAAAAGCGGTATATTGAGAGCCTCTGTCAGAATGGAACATGAGTCCGAAAGGAGCATTTCGCGTTTCATAAGCCTTTTGGAAAGCAGTCATGACAAGATTCACATCCGGTTTTGCGGAGATATGCCATGCAATCACCTTGCGTGCAAACAGGTCGATGACAACGCAGAGATAATACCATTTCCCGCCGGCTTTGATATAAGTAAAATCGCTTACCCATACGAGATTGGGAGCGTCTTGGGAAAACTGCTGTTTGAGATGGTTTGCGCAGTCTCCATTTTCTTCATGACGTTTGTGGAGTCCGGGCCTGTCAGTTGACATTTTAGGCAGATTCATATCCCGCATCAGACGGTACACTCTGCCGACACTGATGCGGATGCCATAATCACGCTCCAGAATATATCTGGTTTTGTAAGCGCCGAGCCGTTTGTCGTAGTCTGCGTAGATATGCAGGATCAGTCTCCGTATCCGTTGATTTTCAGTCGTTCTTGGTGCGGGAGCAGAGCGGAAATGTTTGTAGTAAGTACTTCTGTTAACCTGAAGGACACGGCAGAGAGTCTTAATGTCATGCTGGAAACGCAGTTTATGCACGGCAGTCAGTCTTTGGCTGAGTGTGGCGTGAAGATGGCAATCGCTTTTTTTAAGATGAGGTTCTCTTCTTCCAGCTGAGCATTTCGTTTTTGGAGTTCCTTTACCTGCTTTGCAGTAAGGACCTCGCCGTCATCGATCTCCACGGTGGAATATTGCTTCACCCATTTGCCGAGAGCGGATTGGGAAACGCCGTATTCTTTACATAGCTGGGTTTGAGTCTTGCCATTTTGGTGAAGAGAGACGAGAGATTTCTTGAAATCCTCATCATATTTTGTGTAGTTATTTGTTGCCATAAGATACCTCCTTTTGGTGTCTGATTTATTGTAACAGATAGTGCATGATGGTGTCTACTTATTTAGTATAGATCCA
>JAETQR010000069.1 GCA_021770615.1 Lachnospiraceae bacterium
ATCTATGAATTTGGGCCAAGGGGAATGGCATGGACTTAGATAACTCATCTATGTAGATATGAAAAAGTGAGAAACAGCGAGTTAACAAGAGGAAAACAAAGATTATTATGGGAGGTATATGATGAAATCAGATATTGATATTGCTCTTGAGGCAGAGCTTGCCCCGATCAAAGAGGTGGCGGAAAAACTGGATATTTCGGAAGAGGAGCTTGATCTGTATGGAAAATACAAGGCAAAGCTGACCGATGATCTGTGGGAAAAGGTGAAGGATAACCCGAACGGCAAACTTATTTTAGTGACGGCGATCAACCCTACCCCGGCCGGAGAGGGAAAGACGACGACGACGGTTGGCCTCGGACAGGCGATGCATAAGCTGGGAAAGAAAGCAGTCATCGCTCTTAGAGAACCTTCTCTTGGACCTTGTTTTGGTGTGAAAGGAGGGGCTGCCGGTGGCGGATATGCACAGGTGGTTCCGATGGATGAACTCAACCTTCATTTTACCGGGGATTTTCATGCGATCACATCGGCTAATAATCTTTTGGCGGCGATGTTAGATAACCATATACAGCAGGGAAATTCACTACGGATCGACACGAAGCAGATCGTGTGGAAACGCTGTGAGGATATGAATGACCGTGTTCTCAGAAATATAACAGTCGGACTTGGCAGAAAGACGGACGGTGTGACAAGAGAGGATCATTTTATCATTACGGTAGCGTCTGAGATCATGGCGATCCTCTGTCTGGCAGAAAATATGATGGATCTGAAAGAGCGTTTAGGACGTATCATTGTCGCCTATAATTATGAAGGCGAGCCGGTGACAGCCAAAGAACTGAATGCGGTGGGGGCGATGGCTGCTTTGTTAAAAGAGGCATTAAAACCAAACCTGATCCAGACGCTGGAACATACGCCGGCAATCGTGCACGGAGGGCCATTTGCCAATATCGCACATGGCTGCAACAGTATGCGCGCGACAAGGACTGCTCTTAAACTGGCGGATTATACGATCACGGAGGCAGGATTTGGTGCCGATCTCGGTGCGGAAAAGTTTTTTGATATCAAATGCCGTATGGGCGGCCTGAAGCCGGATGCGGTTGTGCTTGTGGCCACAGTGAGAGCGCTCAAATATAATGGCGGCGTGGCAAAAGCTGACTTAGGAGAGGAAAATCTGGAGGCCCTGAAAAAAGGGATCGTCAATCTGGAAAAGCATATTGAAAATATTGCCAAATACCATGTCCCATGTGTTGTTACGCTGAACCAGTTTATGACGGATACGGATGCGGAACTGGCATATGTAAAAAAATTCTGTGAGGAACGGGGCTGTGAGTTCGCTTTATCCCAGGTGTGGGAAAAGGGAGGAGAGGGTGGCCTTGAACTCGCCCGGAAAGTAGTGGAAACGATTGACACGAAAGAGAGTCATTTTCAGTGTTTATATGAAGATTCTCTTTCGTTACGGGAAAAAATCGAAACAGTGGCAAAAGAAATATACGGGGCCAAAGATGTCGTATATGATAAAGCAGTGGAGAAAGAGATTGAACGGCTTGAAAAACTTGGATTTGGGAATATGCCGGTATGTATGGCAAAAAACCAGTATTCCCTTTCAGATGATCCGTCGCTTCTCGGCCGGCCGGAGGATTTTACGATACATATCCGTGAAGTATATGTATCGGCCGGAGCCGGATTTGTTGTGGCGATTACGGGAACGATCATGACGATGCCGGGACTTCCGAAAGTGCCTGCGGCAGAGCGGATCGATGTCGATGATACCGGGCGGATCACCGGGTTATTTTAATGCTGGATATTGAGCAAGTTGTGTGATCATCTGATGGTGTTGTCAGACTAAAAATAGAAGGTTTGATTTTATAAGCGAGAATGTTAACTATTTATATTTTGTAGTTGACATTCTCGTTTCACATTGCTATACTAATGTTAACTCATCAAAGAAAAGAGGTTAACGACATGAACATTTCTAAAAGGACACAAATATTTGCGAAAGTTGCGGTTATGACTGCTTTTTTAGTTGTGGCGTCTTATCTTGTCATTCCGCTTCCATTTGCGGTGGCGGCGCTTAGTGTGCAGACGTTGGCAATAAATCTTATTGCTTTGCTGCTTTCTCCGCTTGAAGCAGGTATATCGGTCTTTGTCTATATTTTGCTTGGGGCGATCGGCGTCCCCGTATTTAATGGAGGAAAGGGTGGCCTGAATTATCTGTTTGGACCGACGGGCGGTTTTTTTATCGGATTTCTCGTGGCGGTTATATTGATTTCACTTTTGAAAGGAAAGAAATATAACATGTTCCGGTATTCTCTGGTAACAGTTTTTGTAGGGATTCCGGTTATGTATATTTTTGCTGTGGGCTGGATGGTCACAGTGACCGGTCTGTCCCTGAAAGCTGCATTTTTGACCGGGTGTGCTCCATTCCTTCCTCTGGATGCAGTAAAATGTGTACTGGCAAGTATTGTTGCAAAACCACTTTTAAAGGTGATGAATCATTATGAACAAGTTAGAACAGTATCAGAAAAAATTATTTGATGGTGAATCGTTAAAAAAAGAAGAGCTGCTGGAACTTGCGGACGAACCATTGGAGGAACTCTGTCAGGCAGCGGATGGGATACGAAGGCATTTCTGCGGAAATGCCTTTGACCTTTGTGCTGTGATCAGTGCAAAGGGAGGTGCGTGTTCAGAGGACTGCCGGTTCTGCGCCCAGTCCTGTGCGAACATTTCCAGTAAAGAGATTCCTCATTTTCCTCTTTTGTCCAAAGAAAAATTAGTCAAGGATGCTGAGGAAAAAGAGAAAAAGAACATTATGGCGTATGGTCTTGTCTCATCAGGCAGGGTCCTTTCTATGGAAGATACGGATAAACTCTGTGTGGCAGTGAGGGAATTACGGGAAAAGACAAATCTGAGGATCTGCGGTTCTCTTGGGCTTCTTGACAGGGAAAGGATGGAGAAACTGCGGGATGCGGGAATGCAGATGATCCATAATAATCTGGAGAGCTCAGAGAAATATTTTTCTTCATTATGCACTACCCATACATATGAGGAAAAGAAAGAAGTTATACGCATTGCCCATGATGCCGGTTTTCGTGTGTGCAGCGGTGCGTTGTTCGGATTGGGGGAAACGATGGAGGATCGCATCGGATTTGCATTGCAGGAGAGAGAACTTGGCGTGGAGTCCATTCCCGTAAATATGCTGGATCCGGTGAAGGGAACACCATTTGAGGATATGCCTCCCCTGCGGGCAGACGACATGCGTAGAATTATTGCTGTCCTTCGTTTTGCCCTGCCGGATGTTTTCATACGTCTTGCAGCGGGTAGGGAATATCTGGAAGACAAGGGACGATCCTGTTTTCAGTCCGGGGCAAATGCAGCGATCAGCGGAGATTTTCTGACTACGATGGGGATATCCATCGAGACGGATCTTCAAATGCTGAAAGAATTAGGATATCAGATTCCGGAGCATCCTTAAAAAAGTCAAGAAATATCGTGTAATACCGTTTTATAATATATAATAAGTTCTGACGAACTTATTGACATCGCGATGAAAATGTAACAGCATCTGGTTTGATGTGTCAGACTAAGTGGGTGCAGAAAGGAATTAAATATGGGGTTTCCGATTCATATCCGTGCAGTAATGTGTTACATCGAAGCGCATATTCATGACGGAAAAATAAATGATGGGGCATTGGAACAGGCAATGGGCTATTCTATCGCACACATAAGAGATATTTTCCAAAAACATACAGGGTGTCCACTCGGTCGCTATGTCCGAACGAGAAAAATTTGTTGTTCTGCATTTGAACTTCTTTATTCTCAGTCCAGTATACTGGATATCGCACTCATGTATGGATTTGAAAATCATGAAAGCTATACCCGGGCGTTTAAGAAAATGACAGGGATGACACCAAGTCAGTTTCGGACAAAACGACCTCTATCCGGAAAAGAAGAGCTGGCGGTCGGAGTATATGGTATCGGATTCCTTACAAAAAAAGAGCGAAGGAGCGATATGATCATGAATACAAAACGATATGAAGGGAATGACAGCACGATATTATATGGAGTGCCCAAAGTGGAATATGGAGCATATAACTGCGGCACACCATTTCCCATTTGTTTAAAAGCAGTTTTGAACTATCTGGGAGAAGATGTCACGATGGATTATACAATGGTATCAAGTGGTGCAGCTTTCCGGCTGGTATGGAACCGGACAAAGTGGGATTTAAGTAATGTGGATATTTATCATACGTTTGAAGAATCCAATGCTGTCTATCGGCTGGGGGCTGAGGCATTGGGGCGTGAATTTGAATTTTTGGGAAGGAGTGCGAAAACCGAAAAGGAGGAATTCATCCGCTTTATAAAGAGACATATTGATGAGGGATATCCCTGTATGGCTCTTGGCATCATCGGACCACCGGAGGCATGCATTATCACGGGATACCGTGAGGATGGAAATGTTTTGCTTGGTTGGAACTTTTTCCAGAATGATCCGGATTTTTCTTCTGATGTGGAGATCGATGAAAGTGGTTATTTTATCAGCAGAAAATGGTGGGAGAACACAGATACACAAGCAGTCATGTGTATGGGATCCGTCGCAGGAGAGCAGATGCCGAAAGAGCAGATCATAAAAAATGCGGTACGTGCCCTGAGTGCACGGGAGGAAGGGAATTACAGCAAAGGAATTGCCGCATATGCAGCATGGCGCGAGATGCTCTCAGAGAATAGCCATTTTCATGTGAAAGATAATTATTCCGTTTTGTTTGAGAAACTACTCTGTCAGAATGATGCCATGCAGAGCCTTTGGGATGGCAGGGGAAAAGCCGCAGAGTATTTTAGGAACGAGGCAGATGTACAGAAAGAAACCGGAAAGGAATATCAGGAAATTGCAGATGCTTTTGTGGAAACAAGTAAATGTGCCGGTCAGATGATATCATTATTAGGCAGCTGGGATGATATGGATGGTATGTTAAAGAATCTGGCAGATTCCGATATCCGGAAACAACTCTGTGAACAGATCAGTGCCGCAGAGAGGGCGGATACAAAGGCGCTCGACAAACTGAAGCTGGTGTTGCAGCAGAAATAGGATGATCGAGAATTCTCCCCTGACATTAGATTGCAGGGGAGGATTTTTTTGTATGTGGATATTGAACTAAGCTAATTAAACTGCCCTTTAAATTTCTGTTCACAATACATACAACGGTAGATCCGGTTTTTCTTATCAGTCAGTTTAAAGCGGTGGGGAAGCTCCTGCTCAATAGAAGTAATGCAGCGCGGATTTTTACATTTGATGATGTTTGTGACTACGTTCGGAAGGTTTAGCGTGCGTTTTTCTACAATTTCATCATTTTCAATGATATTGATTGTGATATGCTCATCAAGAACGCCAAGAATATCAAGATCGACACGCAGAGGCCCCTCGATTTTTATAATATCTTTTTTTCCCATTTTATTGCTTTTTGCATTTTTTATGATCGCAACACTGCAATCGAATTTTTCCAGATTCAGATAGTGATAAATTTCCATGGCGTGTCCGGCTTTTATATGGTCGATGACGACGCCCTGATTCAGTCCTCCGATATTTAACATAATTTACCTCATTTCTGCGCTGCCTTTTGCGCATATTAGATTCTATTTTACGGTTATACCAAGCAATGTAAGAATGAGTGCCATCCGTATGTAGACGCCATACTGGGCTTGTTTAAAATATACAGCGCGCTCATCATCATCCACCTCTGTAGAAATCTCATTCACTCTTGGGAGTGGGTGGAGTACGAGCATGTCCTTTCTCGCAAGCTTCATTTTCTGTGCGTCAAGAATAAAACTGTCTTTTAACCGGATATAGTCTTCTTCATTAAAAAAGCGCTCTCTCTGGACTCTTGTCATGTACAAAAGATCCAGTTCACCGATGACAGCGTCGAGATCGCTGACTTCTTTGTATGGGATGTTGTTTTTGTCTAATGTTTCTTTTCTGAGGTAATCCGGAATCTTTAATTCCGGAGGCGAAATCAGTACAAATTCGACACCGGGATAACGGACCATGGCGTCGATCAGGGAATGGACGGTACGTCCGAATTTGAGGTCTCCGCAAAACCCGATCTTTAAATGGTCAAAGCGCCCTTTCAGATTTTTGATCGTCAGAAGGTCAGTCAGCGTCTGTGTCGGATGGTTGTGCCCGCCGTCGCCGGCATTGATGACCGGAATTGAGGAATACATAGATGCCACAAGAGGAGCGCCCTCTTTGGGATGGCGCATGGCACATATATCTGCATAGGAGGAGATCACACGGATGGTATCCGCCACGCTCTCTCCCTTGGCGGCAGAGCTCGAATCGGCAGAAGAAAAACCAAGAACACTTCCGCCAAGATTAAGCATAGCGGCTTCAAAACTAAGTCTTGTTCGTGTGCTTGGTTCATAAAAACAGGTAGCCAGTTTTTTCCCTTTACAGCATTCTGAATATTGATCCGGATCTTTCATGATCTGTTCCGCAAGTGAAATGAGATCATCCAGTTCATTCACAGACAGATCAAGTGCATTCATAATATGTCGCATAAAATTACCTCACAAAATCATTTTCTAACATTGTACAACAATTCATTTTAAAATACAATATCGTTTTAAAATCTATTTGCAATATTTTGTGTTTGGAAGTATAATATTGAATCGAGATGGTAAGAAGGAAATTGATTTCATCGACATTGCAGTAAAGGAGAGAGACAGATGATAAATTTATATGAAGGCGGAGCATATCTTGTAAACGGGACGGAACTGATCCCGGATGGTAGTGAAGCCCTTTTGGCAGTAGAGAAAAAGACCGGTGTAAAGACGGATAGATCTGAGGCTGCCAAAGGTACGATGGCGTACCGTATATTAAAGGAGCATAATACTTCCGGCAATATGGACCAGTTGAAAATAAAATTTGATAAACTGACTTCCCATGATATCACATTTGTGGGTATCCTGCAGACAGCAAGAGCGTCGGGACTTGAGAAATTCCCTGTTCCGTATGTACTGACAAACTGTCATAACAGTTTATGTGCGGTAGGAGGGACGATCAATGAGGATGACCATGTCTTTGGTCTTTCCTGTGCCAAAAAATATGGCGGGATCTATGTACCTCCTCATCAGGCAGTCATCCATCAGTTTGCAAGGGAAATGCTTGCGGGCGGCGGAAAAATGATCTTAGGTTCAGACAGCCATACGAGATACGGCGCACTTGGTACGATGGCGATGGGCGAGGGCGGTCCGGAGATCGTAAAACAGCTTCTCGAGCAGACGTATGATATCCCGATGCCGGGTGTCGTAGCGGTTCATCTGACCGGAAAGCCGGAGAAGGGTGTCGGCCCGCAGGATATTGCGCTGGCGATCATTGGGGCTGTTTTTGAAAATGGATATGTAAACAATAAGGTAATGGAATTTGTCGGTGATGGCATCGATAACCTCAGTGTGGATTACCGGATCGGTGTAGATGTCATGACGACTGAGACGACCTGCCTCTCCTCAATCTGGCGTACAGACAGCCAAGTAAAGGAATTTTATGATATTCATGGCAGAAGTGAAGATTTTGCAGAGATCAGGCCGGAAAACGTGGCGTATTATGACGGGGTAGTCGAAGTGGATCTGTCGGCAGTAAAACCGATGATCGCTATGCCATTCCATCCGAGCAATGTATATTCGATCGAAGAGTTAAATAACAATCTTGAAGATGTTTTGCGCGATGTGGAAAAGAAGGCGCTTGTGAGCCTTGATAATAATAAAGACATTGATTTTACTTTGACAGATAAGATCCATGATGGAAAGCTGTATGTAGAACAGGGCGTGATCGCCGGTTGTGCCGGTGGTGGTTTTGAAAACATCTGTGATGCGGCAGATATTCTCCGTGGAAAATTTATCGGTGCAGATGAGTTTTCACTGAGTGTCTATCCGGCCAGCCAGCCGGTATTTATGGAACTTGTAAAGAACGGTTCGATCGCAGATCTGATGGCGACGGGAGCGACGGTGCGCACCGCATTCTGCGGGCCATGTTTTGGCGCCGGAGATGTTCCATCCAATAAGGGGCTGAGCATCCGTCATTCAACACGTAATTTCCCGAACCGCGAAGGTTCTAAAGTAACGAATGGGCAGATTGCATCGGTGGCGCTTATGGATGCGCGCTCAATCGCAGCGACAGCTGCAAACCAGGGATATCTGACGGCAGCGACCGATATCGATGTAAACTTTAAAAAGCCAAAATATTTCTTTGATAAGAGTATCTATGAAAACCGTGTTTATAATGGCGTCGGGAAAGCAGACCCATCCGTGGAGATCAAGTTTGGCCCGAATATCGTGGATTGGCCGGAAATGTTCCCATTGACGGAGCACGTGCTTTTGAAGGCAGTTTCGATGATCCATGATCCGGTTACGACGACAGATGAACTGATCCCATCGGGAGAGACCTCCTCCTACCGCTCGAATCCTCTTGGTCTGGCTGAATTTACACTTTCCAGAAAGGATCCGGCTTATGTGGGAAAAGCAAAAGAAGTACAGAAAGCAGAAAAGGCACGTCTTGCCGGAGAGGATATCTATGCAGTGGATCCGGAGCTGAAGGATGTATATGCTGCAGTCTCTGAAAAGTTTGATGTTGTTCCGGAGCAGACCGAGATCGGAAGTGTGATATTTGCGGTAAAACCGGGTGATGGATCGGCGAGAGAACAGGCGGCAAGCTGTCAGAGGGTTCTCGGCGGCATGGCAAATATTGCCAGGGAGTATGCGACGAAGCGATATCGTTCCAACCTGATCAACTGGGGAATGCTTCCTTTTGTATTTGACGGGGAACTTCCTTTTGATAAGGACGACTATATCTTTGTAAAGGATATCAAAAAGGCGATCGAGGAGAAGAATGATACCGTAAAGGCTTATGTGGCCAATAAGGGAATGAAAGAGATGGAACTTCATCTTGGTGCTTTGACAGATGATGAGCGCGAGATCATTCTGAAAGGCTGCCTGATCAATTACAATAAAAAAGGATGATTTTTGCTTCATAAAATAACCGGTAATCCGTATGAAACGTTCAGTAGCATCGCCTGCGTCTGTTCTTACGGGTTATCGGTTATTTTTCGTTTATAACAGAAAAGTTACCGTTTATGACATCCGGACAAAGAATGCATCCAGCTTTGCCGATATAAATGTGAGGGTACTACGTGACATTTTGCATTGTTCAACGATTGTTTGTAAAAAATATAAATAAAGAAGGCAGGTGAACACGATGTTTGCGGTTGCAGTATGCGATGATGAGGTGATGGAAAATATCCGGATCTGTAAAAAGATACAGGCAGTACTTGCGGAAATGCATATTTCATGCACAGTACGCCGCTTTCACAGTGGAGAAGAGCTGTTACAGTCAACCGAACAATTTGATATTATTTTTCTGGATATTATCATGCAGGGTATAGATGGAGTGGAAACTGCCAGACTGTGCCGTGAGAAATCCCTTGGGAAAATACTGATCTTTTTATCATCAAGCAGGGAATATGTATTTGAGTCCTATGAGGCAGAGGTGTTCTGGTATCTTATAAAACCAGTGAATGAGAAGAAATTAAAACTTGTATTACAAAAGGCGGTTAAAAAGGGAAAACAGGAAAAGCAGGGATTCATGATCGTAAGCAAAGAGAGAGAAAAAAAGAAGTTATTTTTGGAAGATATTTATTATTTTGAAGCGAGGGGGCGGAAAATTTCTGTACATGGAAAAGAGGATAGTTTTATCTATTATGAACAACTTGGGATCATCGAAGAAACTCTGTGTGACAAAGACTTTTTCCGGTGCCATAAAAGCTTTCTTGTGAATCTCAGACACATCAATGGTTATAGCCGGCAGGAGGCAGTTTTGGATAATGGAGAACGGATTTTGATCTCCCGGAGAAGATACCCGGAATTTTGTGAAAAGATGCTTTATTATATGAAACAGAGCGGAGGAATTTTATGAAGTTGCGGATAAAGGAAATCGCACTGGCTGCCATACTTTTTCTCGGATATATTTTTGTCGGAAAATTTAGTGAAACAGGGAAGGTTTCTTATATGGTCGTCGAGTTATCGTGGCATATATTTTTTACAGGAACAGTCGTTTTATTTTTTCAGGCACAGTTACAAAAGAAAATATGGATGGCAGTGCTTTTGATCCTGACGGAAATGCTGGTGTTGAATTTTGCAGAATCGTTTGTATGTGTTTGTGTTCTCGTCTTTCGTCATGTTATAAAACAGGAGAGCAATCCGGTCCCCGGTATCTGGGAAGGAAACGGAATATTCTTTATAAAATCTATAATAGTTGCAGTGAGCAGTCTTTTTTTGTTGAAATGGTTTGACGCTGCCTTTGAGGAAAAACGAAAGGAGTGGTATATTCTGCAGACGATTCCTTTTCTTGTCATTATCGCTGTCATAGATCTTTTTAATCAGGGGGCGAGTAAAGGGATTTTATTTTGGGGAGGGCAAAACTATAGTTTATATCATAACCAGCTTTTCAGCCACGGAGCAGTCTGTATATTGATGCTGCTTTTTTTGTGCGCGGCGGGCTGGTATCTTTTTGAAATGGAAAAGATCGAGCGGGAACAAAGAAAACGAGAACAGTATGAATGGGAAGTGAAGGGATATCAGGCGCTCGAAAACCAGTACGAACAGATGGAGCGGTTACGGCACGATATGAAAAATCATGTTATAAGCTTACAGGGATTTTTAAAAAGCCGGGAATACGAAAAAATGGCACATTATCTGGAGCAGATGTCTGAGACCGGAGCGCTTGACTTGGATGAGGAGATTACGGGAAATAAGGTGGTGGATGCCCTCCTGCACCAGAAGCAAAAGGAAAGTCGGGAAAAAAACATCCGGTGGAGTTGTCATGTACAGATACCGGGGAATTTCTATATGGAGGAAATTGACCTTTGCATCATACTGGGAAATGCGATTGATAATGCGATCGAGGAGTGTAACAGACTTCAGGAGTATTCGGAAAAGTTTATCGAGATACAGGCGGGAATGGTTGAACAGTTTTTTTTATTGCAAGTAAAAAATACAACTTATCTGCAGGAAATCCATGAGACATATGTATCGAAAAAAAGAAACAAGGGGATGACGGGAATCGGATTATCGAATATCCGGGATGCGGCATTAAAATATAATGGAGTTGTTGAATTGGAAATACAAGCCGGCGTTTTTTCTATTTCGATCCTTATTCCTCCACCGCTTCCGGATAAACGTTTATGACCGGAAAGCGACCGTATAAGACAATTTTCTAATTTTCGGACGATACGGGGCGAAATATAAAACAGAATATGATAAAGGGGGAAAGCGATATGAATTTAAAAACGATGGAGGGCCTGTTAGGTGCCGGAACAAATATAAAAATGACAGAGGTTCCCATGAGGGTATACCGTGAGGCTGAGAGAAGAGGAGATATTGCCACGATGAATCGGTCGATGGGCTATGCCGCAGAATTTACGGAGAGGGCAGGAACGTATAAAGAAGAGGTAGAACGGGGAATGAAAGAGGAAAAGGAAGAACTCCGGGAAAAAGAGAAGAGAGCCCGTGAGGAGGCGCTTGAGAAGAAACGTGAGGAAGAGAAAAGAGTTGAGAAGGGAGAAAATAAAAATGAGCCAGCGGATCCGGATAACCGTCAGGGGAGCGAAATAACAGAAAGGAATCTGACAGGGCAAGCGGAGGCAGAACAACAGAAAGGTACTCCTCTTATGTATACGCAGACTGGTATGAGGATAACTGCAGAGAATCCTGTGGGGATATCTGTTTTGAAATAGAGGTTTCCTAAAATGAAAAGTAAGATTCCCGTCTGAGAGGGAAAGACGGTTACAAACTGAATAACAGACACCAGTGAAACTGGCAGTACAAAGACAGAGGGCAGTGCTTCCCTCTGTCTTTTGTGT
>JAETQR010000152.1 GCA_021770615.1 Lachnospiraceae bacterium
CATTCCGAGACCCGCAGAAAAAGCATTTTTTTAACCATATCAATGATAATCTTCACAAAGATATGAAAAACAATCTATTACAAGAGTTTCATCACCCCAAATGTCCACATCGCCTATTTTTATTGATGAAGCCGCCTTCTACCTGAGTTTCAAGGCTGGAATAGCCTATCAGAAAATATTTGTTGCGTCCCCATACCTTTTTGTTGACTCTATCCCTTTCGGCACGGACGGCATTGATACTGTCGGTGACAGCTACGCTATCATCACTGGAGGGCTGTGACACATCGGCCTGACCGGCATTTACATTAAGCGACAGGAAAGCAACAGCACAGGATAATATAAGTTTTTTCATTGTTCTCATGGATTTTAGCGATAATTATACTTGAATGACACGGTCTCGGCATCATCTTCTCCGTAAGAAGTTTTCACCTGCTCCACATCTATACGTTGGATTTTATCAAGACGATAGGCAAAATAGAGAGTCTCGGTATAGTCCGTCAATGAAGCGGGAAAACGGACGGGAGCCTTGCCGAAATAGCCGAAGATTGCCAGCGGATTAAAAGCCCAGTTGACACTCCATTGTCCCGTAGCGTTGGGAAGCGTCCCGTAAGTAAACTCGCTGTGGCCATCATCTTCCACAATACTGATGAGATTACCGTCATCACTCCAAGTGAATATCATCGTGCCGTCATCCTTAATGCGGGTTATGCGGCCTTCGGAATCATACGTAACGTCAACATGGGTCACGCAGTTATTACTCGGGTTGCGGATATCGCTCTCCGTATTGGTAAATGAAACAATTCTGCCATCGCGAATCAGGATATTGTCCCAAGTATCCACCTCAATCACTTGTCCCAGATCATATTCTTTGACCACAACCTTCATGGGGTCATAGGAGATATTGTATTCTTCATCGCCACGATAGATAGAGGTGGGTCTCTGTTGTGAATCATAGGTGATTTTGCAGAGCGGAAACCCGAGAGGCCCCGTGACACTGACAAGTTTGCTTTTCGCACCTGCGTCTTCGTTTGGTTCGTCAAGGTGACAGCTCGTCACTCCCAGCATAAGCAATAAAATTACCGCAACTAATTTGATTGGTTTCATCTGTTTATTCGATTAGGTTAGTAAAAAATCCCGGATTCCGGCGATGTGGACATTTGGGGTGATGAAACTCTTGTAATAGATTGTTTTTCATATCTTTGTGAAGATTATCATTGATATGGTTAAAAAAATGCTTTTTCTGCGGGTCTCGGAATGT
>JAETQR010000153.1 GCA_021770615.1 Lachnospiraceae bacterium
TTTACAGAGTTCTATTTGAAAGTATGTGAAAACTAAGGAACCGCCGTATACGGAACCGTACGTACGGTGGTGTGGGAGGTCGGTAGATAAAATAATTATCTACCTCCTACCCGATTTTCTTCTAAACAGACGCTTTGCGTCTTAACTTCTGTCAAAAATGGTCAAAAGAATTTGATTATTTTGCCCTTCAGACAATTATTCTACCACTTGTTTTCCGAATATTCTGAAATGCTCCTCCGCTTTCTGCAGAGATATCTCCAGTTTTTTCTGAAGCCTTTCTATGATATCTGAATCTTGAAGTTCAAATTCTATTCCAGTTTCTATAATTTCTGCTGCCCTTCCTTCCATTCTCCCTTCAAGCCTTCCTTCTTTTTATCGTTCTGTCCAATATAATCTCTAGCAAATGAAAGAAATCTTTATTCTTTTTATGATGGAAATTCAACAGGACATTCCTAACACTACAGCGAACTTTTTATATTTGGATACGGACAGAACTACCGGACTGCCCTTTGACACACAAACCGGGCAGTGTTCCAGCGAACTAACTGCCAACTGCGGCTAAGGAGTTCCGCAGAGCCGTCACTCCTAAGCCTCCGTAAGCAGTGGATTTCGCCTCCACACAATACGCCCAGGAACCGTTTGCTTAGCCAAAGGGCAGTCCGGTAATTCTTGTGCATCGAAATATAGATTGTTCGCTCTAGACTGTATCGTCAGCATTCTGGAATCGTTTACATATGGTTCCACTTCCTGGGGAATGTCTAACATCCCGTGCAGAGTAACTGCTCCGTCCCAGGGTTCTTCTCCGTAATATTACTCCGTCGGTTAAATATCGCAGTAGATTACGCAGAACATATCTTCATATACAAGGCAGAAGATTGGGCTGTAGCGAAAGCTGCAGCGATTGATGGGGGTCTGCCTCGCTTTATCAGGTACAACGCAGCAGATGGAGGTTTTTGCAAATAAGATACTATGATATTTAGTGTCTGCTCATTGAGCAACTTTTTTTCAGCTTGATAAGACCTGCTCCATTGCAGCGTTTTTCGGTGCTGAAAAATCTTTCAATTTCTATTTTGTCCGTTTTTTGGATTTTGCAAGCGCAAGGTATTCTTTTCCTGCCACCCTCCGGTAAGTCTTAACTTGACCCACAAGTAATCATGGATATTTATCTGTTCCCATGCTATACTAAAGAAAAAGGGGCGATCCAAATGACGGCTGAATGCAGGAATTGGCAAGAAGAGTTTATGGA
>JAETQR010000016.1 GCA_021770615.1 Lachnospiraceae bacterium
TATAAGGTTGAAAAAAAGAGTTGGGAGTTGTATGATGGATAAGACAAAGATGTGGGATCAAAATTTCTCAGGACCAGTCTTTTTTATCCTAACTGACAATTCGTTTACTTCATCTACGAAAGAGTAGTCCTTTACGGATTCCTTTTGGCATGGTAAAATAATAGTATGAATAGTACGTTAGGGGGAGGACAAACATGCAGGGAAAACAGGGGGATAAGACACCGGAGATTTGGGATGCGTATTATCCGGATGGAACTCTGGCAGGAGTGGATCTGATTCGCGGGGAAGAAATTCCGCCACAATATCGACATGCGGTTTCGGAGGTTTTTGTAATACATAAAGATGGAACGATCCTACTGATGCAACGGGATTTTGCAAAACCGAATTATCCGGGGTTTTGGGAGAGTGGTGCAGGCGGTTCTGTTTTAAAGGGGGAGACCTTTGAGGAGGGGGCGTACCGCGAGTTAAAGGAGGAGACCGGGATAAGTGCACATGAGCTGCATCCCAATTATGAAGTTGTGACACATGATACCATTTATAAAGGATTTGTGTGTCATACAGATGCGCCGAAAGATAGCGTAACGTTGCAGGAAGGCGAGACGATCGGGTATCAGTGGGTCAGTAAAGAAGAATTTATGGGGATTTTTGTTACCGGGCAGTTTGTGACGTCGTTAAGGGATCGGTTGCGGGATTTTGTGACAAACGGATTCCGGACGGATGCTTTACAGGGGAGGGATGGAACGCTATGAATAAAGTAAAATATATCATAAACATCATTATAGGCAGTGTCATACTTGCCAAGTTATGTCCCAACATATCGTTAATGGGCGGAGCTGTTAGTACGCTTGGTTTTGATATTGGCGGTGGTCTGATGACAGGATTCTGGATATGTATGGTCATTGTTGTTATCATGTTTTCTGTATTTATTTTGCAGAACCTGTTGGGACTTGTCATGGAACTCGTTTATGGGGAGGGGAGCTCAGAGGGAGACAAACTGGCGGGCATACTTGATAAAGTCAGTGGTGTGTCGAGATGTTTGTATCAGGCTGTCGGTGCTGCTATGTTTGGAGTGCTGGGGGTGATCGGTTTGTTTTATCCGGATTTAACCGGCAGGGATACTGCAGTCGGTGTTGTATCAGGCGTTTTTATATTTTTTGCCCTGATAGTGTGTATCCGGTCAGTCCGGTCGATCGTTTCTATCATTCGGGAGAGATAAGGGGTTTTTTGAGAACTTTTTAGCAGTCTGTTTTTTAAGTGGGAGGGATTGCAATGGATAGAGATCAACAGAAAAAATTATTTCAGTTACTTTCACTGGAATATAATTGTGACCCGCAAGATTTTATAAAAAAAGAAAACATCCTGACGGTATCCGCCCTGCAAGAGGGAAGAAGGAAATACAGCGGGGAGCCGTACTTTTTTCAAATGGTTACGACCGGAGACAATGTGGTGGTTACTGCGGACGCGAAGCTTCATCCGTATTTGTCTGATTTTATAAAGGACAGAACAGGCCACTGGCTGTTTGAAATACCGAATCTGCTTCCGTTGGAGAGGGAATTGAATTTGTATGGCTATTCACTTACCGGTACCTGTCATATGTTTCTTTCCGGGACTGAGGTGCGTCCGGTAAAAGAGTACCCGGTAAAATGGTTTTATGGTAATGAGATCCGGCAGTTTTACGGAGACAAGAGATTTCCCAATGCGATCGCGCCTTACTATCTGGAGTATCGTCCGGATACGATCGTCGTCTGTGCCTATGATGGGGATACGGTCATGGGGATGGCGGGCTGCTCAGAGGATGCACCGCACTGGCAGCAGATCGGGATTGACGTCATGGAAGGATACCGGTCACAGGGAGTGGGGACATATCTTGTCACGCTTTTAAAAAATAAGATCGCAGAACAGGGAGATACCCCCTTTTACGGTACAAGCGTATCGAATTATCATTCATGGAATATTGCGTTAAATAGCGGATTCCGTCCGGCATTTGTGGAAATCGGTGCGAAAAAAACGGATTGACAAAAGAGCTCCCGTTTGTTATGATGAGAAAGATAAATGCGAAGAAAAGAAGAAGTAGTGACAGAGGGAACTTACAGAGAGCTGCCGGTAGCTGAGAGGCGCAAGGGAATCCTGTTATGAATACATCTTGGAGTATCCGGCTGAAGGAGTTTCTGGTAGGCTTGGACGGTGGTGTACCCGTTATCGTACAGGGATATGGTAGTATCCTGTTGAGCCTGAACAGTGTGAGCTGTCAGGGAAAAAAGGTGGTAACACGAAGAGATTTCGTCCTTTTGCAGATGAATGAGTCATTTGCAAAAGGATTTTTTGTTTTTTCTTTGCAAAAATATAGAAGATGATAGAAAGGCGGATCATAACAATGAAAGTGTATGACGAATTAGTAGCCCGTGGATTGATCGCACAGGTGACAGATGAAGAGGAGATCAAAGAGTTAGTAAATAATGGCAAGGCTGTGTTTTATATCGGATTTGACCCGACAGCAGACAGTCTGCATGTAGGACATTTTATGGCGCTCTGCCTGATGAAGAGGCTGCAGATGGCTGGGAATAAACCGATCGCATTGATCGGTGGCGGCACGGCGATGATCGGAGACCCGTCTGGCAGGACAGATATGCGCCAGATGATGACAGAGGAGACCATTCAGCACAATGTGGAGTGCTTTCAAAAGCAGATGAGCCGGTTTATTGATTTTTCAGAAGGAAAGGCAATGGTCGTAAACAATGCGGACTGGCTGATGGATCTGAATTACATGGAGGTTCTCCGGGACATCGGGCCGCATTTTTCCGTGAACCGTATGCTCGCAGCAGAATGTTATAAACAGCGTATGGAGAAGGGGCTTACGTTTTTGGAATTTAATTACATGATCATGCAGAGCTATGATTTTTATTCTTTGTTTCAGAAATACGGTTGTAATATGCAGTTTGGCGGTGACGACCAGTGGAGCAATATGCTCGGCGGGACGGAGCTGATCCGCCGGAAGCTTGGCAAGGATGCGTATGCTATGACGATCAATCTCCTTTTGAATTCCGAAGGAAAGAAGATGGGGAAGACACAGTCCGGTGCTGTCTGGCTTGATCCCGAAAAGACCAGCCCGTTCGATTTTTACCAGTACTGGAGAAATGTGAGCGACCAGGATGTTTTAAAATGTCTGCGCATGCTTACATTCCTGCCGCTTGAGCAGATTGACGAGATGGATCAGTGGGAGGGAAGCCAGTTAAACGAGGCTAAGGAAATTCTTGCATTTGAGCTGACGAAGCTTGTCCATGGAGAAGAGGAAGCGGCAAAGGCACAGGGAGGAGCGCGGGCGTTGTTTGCCAGCGGAAGTGCAGCCGAGATGCCGGAAGCTGAGTTGACAGAAGAAGATTTTGAGGAGGGAAGTATCGGAATCCTCAATCTTCTTGTAAAAGCAGGGCTGGCGCCGTCCAACGGGGAGGCAAGGAGAAATGTACAGCAGGGCGGTGTGTCGATCGACGGTGAGAAAGTATCGGATGTGAAGATGCAGGTGACAAAAGAGAGTATCGGTGAGGAAGGAATCGTCTTGAAACGGGGAAAGAAGAAGTTTGTGAGGATCGTGTGCCGTTAGTGGCGAAAATTCGGCATAACAGTGGTGGTTTGGCTGTTGGGCTAAAATAGTATATTAAAAAGGGGGCGCACTTGAAGCGCCTCTTTTTGATTCGCTTTTCCGGCGAAAAAATTCTCTTTTTTTATGAAAGACAAAGGAGGTGAAATTTGGTATAGTTAGTATGTGGTTGAAGAGGAGATAAAAAGGAGGTGCGGAAAATGAAAGCCAGCATTCATTTTAAATTGTCTTTTCTCAGGAAGCAGAGAGGGATAACCCAGCAGGAACTTGCAGAGGTGATAGGAACTTCATTTCAGACGATCAGTAAATGGGAGAATGGAATCACGCTGCCGGATATCACAGTGCTTCCTGTTTTAGCTTCTTTTTTCGAGGTGACAGTGGATGAACTGCTTGGTCTGGTGCCTTTGAAAGATGAAACATATATATCTGAGGAAACAGATACAGAGGAATTCTGGGATAAGCGGCTTGAGTATTTGCGGCGTACACGGGAGGAAAACTGGAATACGGATTATCTTGAATTTTTAGTAAAAAACGTTTGGAAGCTAAAGCGACCAGTCAGTGTTCTGGATTGTGGGTGTGGTTATGGTTATATGGGGGAAGTGCTGATGCCGGTTTTGCCGGAAGGCAGTATTTATACAGGGATTGATTTTTCGGATCGACTGCTGAAATATGGGAAATATCTTTTTGAAAAAAAGGGGATAAAAGGCAAATTTATCAATGAAGATTTTCTGGATATGCGGTCGGATAAAAAATATGATGTAGTGATGTGCCAATCGGTACTGAGGCATGTTGGCGATTCTACACCATTTATCCGTAAGATGATCGAGGTGGCTAAGAAGGGCGGATTACTTATTTGCATTGATACGAATCGCGAGTTAGAATGTGCGGGATTGTATGTACAGGGTATGGATTATTCGTATTTGTGTGATCACAAAGGCGTAGAGAGACACTGGAAAACAGAATTTGAAAATGGGGACAGGGATCATGCGGCGGCAATGCGCAACGCTTATGTCATGCGTGAGTTAGGATTAAATAAGGTAGAAGTCCGCATGAATGACAAGGTGTCCTTTATATGTCCTGAAACAGAAGACTATGAACAAAAAGTAGAAGATTTTATTTGTGAGAATGGTCTGTGGTATGATAATATAGACAAAACTGTGGAGAGATTAGTCAATCATGGGATGAAGCGGAATGAGGCAGAGGAATATGTCAAAAAACCACACGTAATACAAGAGTATTTCAGGAGTCACCGAAAAGAAGTAAAATATACAAGATTTAAGGGAAAAACAATAACTTTTGGATGGAAAAAATGAGAATTCATTGTCTTATGAGGAGGGTAGAAAATGAGCAGGATATTATGTTCTACCGGTGCGTTGATCGGGAAACCAAACGGCAGAAATTACAGGCTATTGGAACCTCTGTCAAAGGAACTCGATTGTGACGGATTTGAGTTTATGATGTACAGTTCGTGGTACGAAGAGGCAGACGAGATCGCAGATTATTTGAATAGCAGCGCGATCCGGACACCTGTCATGCACTGCGAGAAACACATCGGAGAAAAGATCAGCCGGGGGGAAGAGGGAGACTTGGAGGAAGCGATCCGGTTGTTTACGATAAATTGTAAAGTGGCGGAGAAAATCTCTGCGGAAAAAATGGTGATCCATCTGTGGGATGGTTTCATTTCCGACCACAATTTTCAGAATAATGTTGAAGCATATGGGAAACTTTTAGAAATTTCTGAAAAACATGGCTTGGAACTGCTCGTCGAAAATGTCGTGTGCAATCAGGAGAACCCAATGAAACACTGGTGTGAGCTGGCAGAGCATTATCCGGATATTTCTTTTGTATTTGATACAAAGATGGCGGCATTTCATGAGCAGCTTGACCTGCTGTATAAGGAGGAATACGGCTGGCTCTGGAAAGAGGGACATATTAAACATTATCATGTGAATGACTATGCCGGAGGTTATATGGATTGGGGGAATCTGCGTACGCTGCCGGTCGGCCGGGGGCATATTGACTTTGAGCGTTTCTTTTCATTTATCCGGGAAATAAAATATGATGATACCTTTACCGTGGAAGCCACTGCATTTGGAAAAGATGGGAAGGTGGATACGGATATGCTGAATGGGTGTTTTAAGAAAATACGGAGCTTCGCACCAAAATAATTAGTGCGAAGCTCCTTTTGACGTGCAAAGAAATAGAAAAATTTCTTTTTAGTTACTCAGCTGTTTTAATTCCTCCAGCATTTTAGGAAGTTCTGTATCCATATTTTCATTAGAAAACTGACATGTTCCTACTTTTTTATGACCGCCGCCATTATACTTTAACATTAAGCTTCCCACATTGACATTGGATGTACGGTTCAGAATGCTGTAACCAACGGCTGCACTGCATCCCTGGCCTCCGCGGCCACTGACGATCCATGCGGAAATATTTTGTTCCGGGTACATACTGTAAATCATAAAACGGTTTCCGGAATAAATAGGATCTACCCCGCGCAAATCTGAAATGATCAAATTGCCCTCCACAACAGTATGGGCTTCTACCATTTCTTTGAATTTCTGCGTTTGTTCAAAATACACATCAATTCGCTCCTGTACATCAGGAAGGGCAAGAATCTCATCTGTTGTCATCGTACGGCAGGCATCGATCAGTCGTTCCATTAATTGATAATTGGAAATCGTAAAATTGCGCCAGCGTCCGAGACCGGTACGCGGATCCATCAAAAAACCTATTAAAATCCATCCCTTTGGATTCTGGACTTCATTAATTGTCAGATTCCCGGAGTCAACTTTGTCAACTGCTTCCATCATGTCATCAAATTGAGGAAATCTTTCACGTCCACCATAATATTCATAAATGATGCGGGCGCAGGATGGTGTTGTACGGCTTTCTCCCTTATATTTTCCTTCTAATTGCAGTCGCTCGTGCTCGCTGGAATGGTGGTCAAACCAAAGACCGCACCCTTCAACATATGGCACATTGGCAAGACAATCATCTTCATTTACTTCCACGAGTCCATCCTGTAAATCTTTTGGATGCGCAAACTTCCAGTGGTCAATAATTCCAGCTTCTTTAAGCAGGGCACCACAGGCAAGCCCATCAAAATCAGAGCGAGTAATGAGTCTCATGTATTTATCCTCCCTTGTTCCAGTGTACTGACCTGTTGATTTTCAGGCAAGTTATTTGGCGAAATTATAATATATATTTTACTCTTTCTACCCGGGCTTTGCAAGCGTTTTTTGAGTGCCTGAATCTTAAGAGTGCATAGCATTGCCCCAAACTGCCTAAAATAATCCTAATAAAAATATGCGCATAAAGTTATGTGCAGAAACGGGGCATTTGATGAATCATTTAAAACATGAAAAATCACCATATCTTATTCAGCACAGAGAAAATCCTGTGGACTGGTATCCGTGGGGAGAAGAGGCATTTCATAAGGCAGAAAAAGAGGATAAACCGGTATTTTTAAGTATCGGCTATTCCACCTGTCACTGGTGTCATGTCATGGCGCACGAATCTTTTGCGGACGATGAGGTGGCGGAATTATTAAACCGGTTTTTTGTTCCGGTCAAGGTAGACAGGGAGGAGAGACCGGATATCGATGCTGTGTACATGTCTGCCTGTCAGGCGATGACCGGAAGCGGGGGATGGCCGTTGACGCTTCTTCTCACGCCGGATAAAAAACCATTTTTTGCGGGGACATATCTGCCGAAACATTTTCATTATGGGATGGCCGGTCTCGTGGAACTTCTGGAGCAGACAGCAGAGCTGTGGGAGAATGAAAGAGAAAACCTGTGTCAGACCGGAGAGCGTATTCTGGAAGCGATCAATCAAAAGGGAAAACGGAAAAATGATCAGGAGAAGGATTTTTTTGCGTTGACCGATCGGGGCGTGCGGGAATTGAAGGGGCGTTATGATGAGCGGTTCGGAGGATTTGGAACAGCCCCTAAATTTCCGGCTGCCCATAATCTTTTGTTTTTAATGTGGCATGGGGTACAAAAAAAGGACGTCAGTTGCCTTGAAATAGTGGATAATACGTTACGACACATGGTGAGAGGAGGAATCTTTGATCAGATCGGCGGCGGTTTTTGCCGCTATTCAACAGATGAGAGATGGCTTGTGCCTCATTTTGAAAAGATGCTTTATGATAATGCGTGGCTGGCGGAGTTGTATCTGGAAGCAGGAGTTATCTTCCGGGATTCATTTTATACGGGAACAGCCAGACGGGTACTTGATTATGTACAGCGGGAGTTAATGGATCCGGAAGGGGGATTCTACTGCGGACAGGATGCAGACAGTGATGGAACAGAAGGAAAATATTACGTGTTCGCCCGGGATGAGATCATGGAAGTTCTCGGGGAGAAGGCGCAGGAGTTCTGCAGCTGGTTTGGGATAACAGAAGCCGGAAATTTTGAGGGAAAAAATATACCGAATTTGTTGGAACAGGATAACCATGCAAATCGGCCGGAATCGATCGATGATTCGATCCGGAGGATATATGATTACAGAAAAACAAGAACAAAACTTCACAGGGATGATAAAATACTTACTTCATGGAATAGCATGATGATCACCGCTTACGCGAAAGCAGGACTTTTTCTGGGAGACAGGGAATATGTGAAAATAGCGGAAAGGGCAGAACAGTTCATTTCAGAGCATCTTGTCAATGAAGAGGACAGGCTTATGGTAAGATACCGGGAGGGGCAGTGTGCCTTTTCGGGTAATCTGGAGGATTATGCCTATTATTGCCGTGCATTACTTGCTTTATATGATGTCACATTTGAGACTATATATTTGGAAAAGGCAGTGCACAGGGCGGAACAAATGATGCAGTTATTCTGGGATCAAGAAGAGTATGGGTTTTATTTTTATGGCAGGGATGATGAAAAACTGATCAGTCGTCCCAAAGAAATATATGATGGTGCGGTGCCTTCCGGGAATTCAGTGGCGGCTCATGTTTTAAACTGCCTGTTCCGGTTGACCGGGGAACGCGGATGGGGCACCTGCAGGGATCTGCAAATGGATTTTCTGGCGTCAGAAGCTGAGACATTTCCGTCAGGATACAGCTTTTCTCTGCTGGCCTTTGAAGATATGCTGACCACGGGTACGGAACTTGTCTGTGTCTCGGGGAGAGAGGAAGTGTCAGAGGAATTACGGGAACTTATCAGAAAAGAGAGCCGAAGGCAGTTATCGGTTTTATTTAAATGTCCGGCAAATGAGAAAAAGATGGCAGAACTTGCTCCGTTTACAAAAGAATATCCAATCCCGGAATCCGGCGAAAAATATTATCTTTGCAAAAACAGGTCTTGTCTGGCACCATTTTCGGATATTAATATGTTGGAGCAGGGATTGAAGGAAGTGGGAGGGAGGTGAGATGATGGAATCAATCTGGAGCCGGGAAGTAGAGATTCCTGCAAGAAAACAGTTGGAAGGAGATCGGGAGGCAGAGGTTGTGGTCATCGGCGCCGGGATGGCCGGACTTCTCACTGCTTATTTTCTGGCCAGACAAAAACGGAACGTGGTAGTCCTTGAGGCAGACCGGATCGCCGGAGGACAGACCCAAAACACGACAGCAAAGATCACAAGCCAGCATGGAATGATCTATTTTGATCTGGCCCAAAAACATAGTGCACAGAAAGCCAGATTATACGCAGGGGCAAATGAAAATGCGATCCATATGTATGAGCAGATCATAGAAGAAGAAAATATATCGTGTGGATTTGAAAAACGGTCTTCGTATTTGTATTCAAGAGTCAGCGCAGAGGAGCTGAAAAGGGAGGCAGAGACGGCGGCAGAGTTGGGGATCAAGGCTTTTTTTACGACCAATACGGAGCTGCCATTTCCCAATGAAGGAGCAGTTTGTTTTGAGGAGCAGGCACAGTTTCATCCGTTGGAGTTTATCCGGCATATTTCCAAAGATCTGGAAATTTATGAGAAAACAAAGGCACTTTCTGTGGACAAACATGTGATCCATACGGATCGTGGAAATGTGACAGCAGAGCATATTGTATTTGCCACGCATTATCCATTTGTAAATATACCGGGGTTCTATTTTCTGCGGCAGCATCAGGAGAGGAGTTATGTACTTGCCCTCGAAGATGCGGCAAAATACAAAGGGATGTACTGCAGTGCGGATGAGGGTGGGATTTCCCTGCGGAATGCCGGGGATTTGCTTCTGTTTGGAGGAAGCGCCCACCGCACCGGACAAAACTGCTGTCGGGCCATCTATGAATCATTAGTAAATAAAGCGGAATTATTTTATCCGGGATGCCGGGAGATCGCCAGATGGTCCGCGCAGGACTGTATGACGCATGATAACATTCCGTTTATCGGAAAATATTCGATTTACCGGCCATACTGGTATGTGATCACTGGATTTAAAAAGTGGGGGATGACGTCGGCGATGATTTCAGCGAGACTGATCACAGACCTGATCGGCAAGACAGAGAATCCGTATGCCGGTTTATTCCGGCCGCAGCGTTTCTGTGTGCGTGCGTCGGCAAAAAATTTTTTGATCGATGCCGGGGAAAGTGTCAGGGGGCTTTGTGGGGGAGCCCTGCATCCGGCTAAGAGGTGCCCCCATATGGGTTGCGAAATGAAATGGAATCAGGATGAACAGAGCTGGGACTGCCCGTGCCACGGTTCCCGGATCACGTTTGACGGGAAACTGATCGATAGCCCGGCTCAGGAGGGGAAGTGGGGACGTTAGCCGGACGCTTTTTGTTGTATAATAGTTGACATCGTAGTCCAAATGACGTATAATGGACTACAAGATAGTCCAACTGGTTTAAAATAGTAGTGTTTGTTCCGGTGGTTGGGCGTTGTGGATTCTGGTTCGACGGCATTGTCGGGCTGATAAGGGGGATGGATGTTGCTTGGAAGTGAATATAACAAATAGTGAATGGTATGTGATGGAGTGTCTGTGGAATAACTCTCCGCGGACATTGATGCAGATCGTAGAGGAATGCGGGGAGCGTGTGGGATGGGCGAAGAGTACCTGTACTACGATGGTAAAGAGGATGGATACAAAGGGACTGATCCGGCATGAAGAAGATGGGCGGACCAAGCTTTTTTATCCGGTCGTGAAACGTGAGGAAGTGGCTGTAAAGCAGACGAGAGATTTTTTGCAGCGGATTTATAAGGGGAGCGTCGGTATGATGATGAATGCCCTGGTGGATCAGGACGATCTGACGGAGGAAGATATCGACGAACTGGAAAAAATACTCCAACAGCTCAAAAAGAAAAAGGGATAAAAATAATGGAAAGAGGGGAATGGACTATGTTGATACCAATCTTGTCATCATCGGTACTTATTTGCCTGGTGCTTCTGATACGCTATATATTCCGGGAGAAAGTCAGGGCAGGGATCCTTTATGCGCTCTGGGGTGTTGTGTTGCTTCGCCTTTTGATACCGGTGCAGATTTTTGCTCTTCCTGCGGGGATGCAGGAGCTTATTACGGTTCACAGAGAAGTCAGAATGAATGATCCGGAGGTTTCAGGACAGGATGTTGAAGTGGCGACATATGATACGGGCACTGAGGGGGAACAGACAGATGAGACGGGAACTCCCTATAAATATGACTACACGGTAAACGATGTAAAGGGAAATGACACAGAAACTTTTTCAGGGGTGGATGACAGCATGTTGTCACATGTTCCGGAGGACAACGCAGATACCCGCAATGATCAGCGGGAGACTTTTCCGGAAGCCATGGGTAAAGAGACGGAGGGAGTGAAAAATCTCCATACAATTTCGGCAAAAGAAATCCTTGTATTTATCTGGATAGTAGTGGCAGTTGTGCTTCTGACAGCTATTTTTATTTCAAATGCATATTTTTACCTGAGATTAAAAAAGAACCGCAGGATTGTTTCAAACGAGGGCAGACTATCCGTTTACCGGACGGACTGTGTCCATGTGCCCTGTCTGTATGGTTTGTTCCGTCCATTGATCTATCTGCCGGACACGACAGATCATACAGCGGAAGAACAGGCATATATCATTTCCCATGAGAAGATGCATTACCGCCATCTGGATCATGTGTGGTCTGTCGTGCGGATCCTTTTGATCTGTGTGTATTGGTTTAACCCGTTTGTGTGGATCGCGGCCAGAGTATCCAGACAGGATGCGGAATACGCGGCAGATGAGGCGGTCGTAAAAAATATGGGGTATGAGGAGAGATTTCAGTATGGGAAAGCGATTTTAGGGACACTCCGGCGCAGCAAAGGAAAAGGAACGATTCTGTCTGTGGCCAGCACGGCGAGCTCTTCCAAAAGGGAAATCACAAAGCGGATCGAAAATATATCAGCGAAAGGAAAAACTTCGGTCATTGCACTTGTGGTCATGACAGCGCTTGTCTTGTCCCTGACTGCCTGTGCATTTTCCGGAAGGGATAGTGGAACAAACGGGGCAGAGGGGGATACGGCAGGAGACACAGCCAGCCCGGGTGCAGTAAGTGGGAGTGAGGTCAGCGGAGATGAGGGTCAGACGGAAAAAACAGAAGACCAGAAACTGGATGAGGCGATTTCTAAGGTTTTGAAAGAAGATATGTCGTACACGATGGCTCTTTCTTCTACATGGCAGTATACAGGTGTGGAAAATCTGAGTGTTGTGGAGTCCCATATGCTTCTTGAAAAGGAGGAGACGGAGAAACAGGTTACGGTTTATGCGGTCACACAGGTGGCTGCTTACGGGACGGGTATGAAAGAGGACGGAAAAAAACGGGAACTGTTTTATACATGCCGGGGAAGTTCTCCTGATTTTTGTGTGATCACCTTTGAGAAAAGGAATGGTAATTATGTGAAAAAAGAAACATGGAACGCAACAGGAAAGAAAGATAAGGAGATACGTGAGAGGTTTCCGGATACGGTGTCCGATCAGGAACTGAGCTGGACTGAAAATGACTATATAGCGTATCTGACAGGAGAAAATCAGAGAAAAGCATATGAGGAGTTAAAGAAGAAAGAAACTGCCGGGACAAAAGAGGATGTGAAAGCATTTAAGCCACTGGAAGATATAGAGGGTGCGGTCGTGAATACCTATGATGGTTTCGGTTTCGGCTATTCCACGGACTACGATCATATACCGGAGCTTACAAAAGCGCAGAGTGGCGTTTCTGAGTTTACCAAACAGCTTGTGGATGCGTTTAACCGGGTGAAGCTTGTACCGGTGCATGATCTGGATGTAAATTCGATGGACGTGCAAAGGATGATCACGATCGATTTTATTTCGGATAACGGGCATGCGAGACAGATCATGTTTGATGACAGCGGCGTGTGCTGGGTGGATGGACAGCCGAACGCATTTATGATGGATGAGCAGGTTTTTGACTACAACGGAATACAGGAGATGATAAAAGGGTTTGAGGCACGGGAAGGGCGGTGCCGTAGTCCGTTTGCTCCGGAGGAGATCATAGATGCAGAGACGGATATTCAGTTTTTGAATAAGCTCTTAGGGAATTCCCCGAACATAAACGGAGGATTTTTAGAGGCGCGTGCGAAAAAGCTTTGCAGGATAAATGGCACCACCAGATATGAAGCGTATAAATCCCAGTGTGAACATTTTGTCGCGTACAAGAAAATGTACCTTGCTGCGAAAAAGGATGGTGTCGCAGTCACAGATGATGAGGCAGAGACATATATCAGTGATTTAAAAAATAATTTAGGGATGTTTGGTAAGGAGGAAGATCTGAAAAGATATTGCAAGCAGAAAGGAATTTCAGAGAAGAGGTACTGGGAATTTGTGAAACTGTTTTATAAGCTTCAGTATCCGACTGAAAAAATAGGGGATGATACAGAAGGATTCCAGAAAAAACTGGACGAACAAGAGGTAAAGATCCTGGATGGGCCGCATGTGGACCTAAGTGTGCAGAAACAGGAAAACGTCACAAAATCATAAGAAATTCTCTTCATATATGTGGTATAATAGTCTCAGGCTGAGCCGTGTGCATAAGTATTGTGCTTTTTTATGCGCAGGAATGGAGGGGGTTATGGACGGAAATATTTTAGTGGTGGATGATGAAAAAGAGATTGCAGACCTTATGGAAGTTTATCTTCAGAATGAGGGGTACAAGGTGTATAAATATTACAATGGAGAGGACGCCCTGTCCTGTCTGGAACATACCGAAATACATCTGGCGATACTGGATATCATGCTGCCTGATATCGATGGTTTTGCGCTGTGCCAGGAGATACGGAAAAAGTGGTTTTTTCCGGTTATCATGCTGACGGCGAAGATTGAGGATGCGGATAAAATAAAAGGGATCACGCTTGGAGCGGATGATTATATCACGAAGCCTTTCAATCCGCTGGAAGTGACAGCGAGAGTGCGGGCGCAGCTTCGGCGTGTGAATACCTATAATAAAAATGGCGGCGGAACAGAGGGAGATGAGGACTATTTTTCCATTGACGGACTGGAAGTAAATGCAAAGACTCATGTCTGTCTCTTGTATGGAAGAGAGGTGGGACTTACGCCGTTAGAGTTTTCTATCCTTCTGTATCTGTGCAGAAGAAGAGGAAATGTGGTGAGCGCCGAAGAGCTGTTTGAGAAGGTATGGGGAGAGCGGTATTTAGATAGCAATAATACCGTTATGTCCCATATTGCAAAACTGCGGGAAAAGTTAAACGAGAACTCAAGGAAACCAAAATTTATTAAAACCGTATGGGGAGTTGGATATAAAATTGAGTGAGTATCACAAGAAATATGAGAAGAAAAACAGACTCAGAAAAGAACTGACAAGGCAGTTGATGCAAAAGTTTTATATCCGGCTTGCGATTTATGTCTTCTGCATCATTATGCTGTTCGTCATCGGTTATGAAATATGTGCGGGACAGGTGTGGTATGGATGGGAGCCGCTTTATCCTTTTATTCATTTTGTGCATGGGCACTGGTTTGGATGTTTTATGGTCTGTGTGGTGGCGGGCTTCGCGATCTGTACGGTATCAAGTTTTAAAAATATCGTCTGGATGTTAGAGTATATCCTCAGTGCGGTAAATCGTATCTACGAGGAGAAAGAAGGGCTGATCGAACTTCCCGATGAACTTCATGAGGTGGAAAAGGAACTCAATAACGTCAGCGTTAATGTCAAAAGGAGCAAGCAGAAAGCAAAGGAGGCAGAGCAGAGAAAAAATGACATGATCGTGTATATGGCACATGACCTGAAAACCCCGCTTACTTCTGTGATCGGCTATCTGTCGCTGCTCCATGATGAAAATGGGATTTCGGAAGAACTAAAAAGCCGCTATATCGGGATTGCCCTGAAAAAATCTGAGCGATTGGAAGAACTCATCAATGAATTTTTCGAAATCACGAGATTTAATCTTTCGACGATGACATTGAATCTTTCTACCGTGAACCTGACGAGGATGATTGAGCAGATCACCTATGAATTTATCCCTTTGTTCCGGGAGAAAAAACTTACGTACCAGCTGCATCTTGAGAAAGATATTACCATCGTATGTGATGTGGAAAAAATGGAGCGGGTATTTGACAATCTTTTAAAAAATGCTGTGAATTATAGCTATGAACAAACAGAAATGAACATATATGCCGGAACGGAGTATTCCGAAAAAGAAAATGATGGAAAGACAGAACAGGTTGTCAATCTCCGTTTTGTAAATCATGGGAAAACGATTCCGGAAGAGAAGAGGGAGCAGATCTTTGAGCAGTTTTTCCGTATGGAGTCCGCCCGTGGTTCCAAAACCGGCGGGGCGGGACTGGGACTTGCCATCGCAAGGGAAATCGTGGAGCAGCACGGTGGGAGCCTGATCTGTGAAAGCGAGGATGAAACCATTACCTTTGAATTAAAATTAAAAAAATAATAAGAATTTTATCAGAAAACCTCCAGATACTATATTTTATGATGGTTTATAATTTCCATTATAAATATACGGATTATCTGGAGGAATTTTTATGGCAAATGCACTCATATTAAGAAAAAAACAACAAAGGAGAAGAAGGATCCGGCTTTTGATGTTAAAGGTCGTTATTTTAGTGGCTCTTGCAGTTGGAGTCGTGCTGTTTTTAAAACGTATGTATATGGAGCAGGAAAGTACTGCGGTATCGCAGAGAGAGGATATTATAGAAACACTTGGAGATGAGATCGTACCGGGAAAGATCCCGATGTTTTTTCAGTTTGATAAGCGGTGGAAAGATGAGAAATATGGAGACGGAACAATGGAGTTTACAGGATGCGGTCCCGTGTGCCTGTCCATGGTGCTCTGTGGATTAAATGGCACAGCCACGTATGATCCCCTCACTGTTGCGAAACTGGCGGACGCCAGAGGGTATTATGCGGCCGGGGCTGGCTCTCTCTGGACGCTTATGTCAGAGGGAGCAGAAAGTTTTGGGCTGACGGTGCATGAGGTGAAATTTGATAAGGAACATATACGTGGCGAGCTTCTTGAGGGGAGACCTGTCATCTGTATCATGGGACCGGGAGAATTTACGACGACAGGACATTTTATTGTTTTGTGCGGTATCGATGAGGACGGCATGGTCATCGTACATGATCCGAACAGCGAGGAGAGAAGTAAAAGGGGATGGGACATCGAAGAACTTATGCCACAGATCAGGAATTTGTGGTCTTTTAGTAATTAAGAAAAAACTACTTGACCTGTCGTAGTAGTTGTGGTATAGTAATACTACGACAGAAGTACTACGACTGTCAGAGTAGGAATAGAAAGCCGCCGAAGGATGCAGATCAGATACTTATTCTGGGAAAGGAGGGAGGCCGGGATACATGCCCGGCTGGAGATGAATGATAAGCAGTGATGTGATTCGGGGGTATAATGATACGATCATTTTATATCTCCTAAAGGATGAACCTTCCTATGGATATGAGATTTCCAGGAAAATCCGGGAGATTTCCGGAGAGAAGTATATCATCAAGGAAACTACCCTGTATTCCGCATTTACACGGATGCAGAAAAATGGGTATATTGAGTCTTTTTACGGAAATGAGACGGGGGGAAAGAGGAGAACGTATTACCGGATAACAGATACAGGGGGAGAATATTACAGGAAGAAATGTGAAGAGTGGGCAGTGACGAAAGAAGTGATCGACAAGTTTGTGATATGAGAATGCATGCGCAGGGGATATGCGCAGAATGGAGGATGTTATGGAAGCAATCAGGGAATATCTCAACAATTTATTTATGAGCCTGCCGGAAACGCCGGCGGTTTTGAGGGCAAAGGCAGAGCTTCTCGAAATGATGGAGGATAAGTATGAGGAACTGATTCGCGAGGGAAAATCAGAAAAAGAGGCAGTTGGAACGGTGCTCTCAGAGTTTGGGAACCTTGAGGAACTGGCAGAAGAACTGGGAATCGATGAATATCTGAAGAAGAACCAGGGCTCATCTGAAAGTGCGGGACAAAATGGGCACACAGAAAAACAAAATAAAGGAGCGGGACGGCCGAGGACCGAATGTCATTGGTCGTTTAACGAGGCAAAAGAATATGTGGAGTATTCATGGAAGCATGCGGCCTACATAGCGGTTGGAGTTATGTTCTGTATCTGGTCTCCTTATCTTGAAAGTGTGCTCTCAAGTGCTGGTGGAAGCGGATATATGCCGGCTTTCGTGGCAAATGCGATTGGAACAAGTTGTATGTTTCTTCTTATCGCAGTGGCTGTCGGCTTGTTCTGTGCCGCATCTGCCCAGAGGAAACGTTATGGAAATATAGCCAGATACCAGATCGTTACCGATGAGAAGGCCGCACATTATCTTACCGCAAGACGGGATAAGGATGAACAGCGCAGGCTGTATTTCAGGATTTTTGGCGTGGCCCTGTGTATACTGAGTGTTGTCCCTTCCAGTGTCAATTTTTTTGAAAATCCACTGGTTCGTGAAATCGTTGATTCGAGCGTGTTGGCTATCGTAGGTGTCGGTGTGCTTTTACTGATCCTGTCATGTAGTGTCGGGAATCGTTATGATGAATTGAGGAGAGCTCAGATTGGGGCGGGTACCGGACAAAATGTCCAGAATCCTCAAAGTGTTCCGGTGATGGAACATCATAAAAGGGGTATGCCGCTTTCCGTAGTACTTCTTCTTATCTTTCTTGGATTTGTTGTAGTGGGGGGATCGATCGCAGGAGGGATCATTTATTCCGTGACTTCTTATGATGGAGAGACCAGCCAGACGAAGGAGCAGTATGATGTACAGGAAGTGGAAAAAGTCCTGGTGGATATGGATATGGGAACGGTAAATATAGAGATGGGTGAGGTCGATGCGATCCAGTTTGAGTACAGTGGGAATACGAAACAATCGCCGGTTGTGACGAATGAAAACGGGGTGCTGCGTGTGAAAGAAAAGGGGAGTGGAGGATTTCATTTTAGTCTGTTCCGCTTTTGGCCATGGAATTCCGGGGAGCGCAGCACGACGATCATCATTCCTGCAAACCAGACCGGTATCATTTATGAGATTGAGGCAGATGCCGGGAATGTAAACCTTTCTAACGTGCAGGGGAAATCGGTGAAGATTGATGTGGATGCCGGGAATATAGAAGCATCCGGCTGTGTGTTTGCGGAAAAGAGTACGCTTGAGGCAGACGCCGGAAATATAAATGTCAGTGAAAGCAGTTTTCATTACCTGAATGCAGATGTGGACGCCGGGAATCTGGAGTGTCATTTGACCGATCCTGTTTCATGGTATGATCTGGATCTGGATGTGGATCTTGGAAATGTGGAAATCAATGGACAGAAGATGGGTGGAACTTATAAAGCACAGCCGGGGGCAGATGCACCGGAAGGCGGTTATCATATCAAGGCTGAGGTGGATCTTGGAAATATTGAGATTACGGGAAATGAGTCAGAGGTTTGAGTGAAAAAAGGGGAATGAATCATGAATAAAATAAAAAAGGATAATGTGTTTTGGGGCGTGCTGCTTATACTGGCGGCAGTCTATATCATAATTAATAATTTTGGATTTGCGCCGGATGTCAATGTTGTGAAGCTGGTCGTCGCCATACTCTGTGCGGTTATATTTTTTAAGTCTTTATATCGTGTGGAATTTGGGGGAATGCTCTTCTCCCTTGCGATACTGGCGATTCTTTTCGATGATGAACTTGGTATCACTGCGATCACGCCGTGGCCGGTACTTGTTGCGGCGCTGCTTGGCAGCATCGGGCTTAGCATGATCTTTGGAAGTCACACGAAGACGCACCGCAAGAGAGGGGATACACACAGCGGTGTTAATGAAAGTAGTGTGTCGGGAGATCAGATTGTGATCAATGGCATGTTTAATGGTTATAAGAAAAACATTTCTTCCGATCATTTTACCAGGGCCGATGTGAGCTGTAAATTTTGTGGAATGGAAATTAGTTTTGACGATGTGATGATTCAGGATGGTTCTGCGGTAGTGAATCTGGAACTATATTTTTCGGGCGTGGAATTCTATATCCCGTATTCATGGAAGATCGTAAATAATACGGATTGTGTTTTCGGAGGCTTTGATGAGCACCGTGCAGGAAATGGGGAAGAGGGGCCGACGCTTGTTTTTGAGGGGAATGTGAGGTTTTCCGGAGTGGATATATACCGGATCTAAGAGCTGGTTTTATTGGTAAGGGCGGAAAGATGTGGAAAATCGGGATAAATCCGAAAAATTCCTTGACTTCTGCCCGTTACCTGTGTTATTCTATTCTAGCGATTGGGTCTTTTTTTTATGCCTAAATTTTACAGCGGCGGTTCCGGCGCTCTGTCACAGCGTTGCCGGTGTGCTGCAAACTTAATTAACAATCACGGAGGTGACGTAATGCGTACTAAAATTACTTTGGAATGTACAGAATGCAAACAGCGTAACTACAACATGACCAAAGACAAGAAAAACCATCCGGACAGAATGGAAACAAAGAAATATTGTAGATTTTGCAGAACACACACATTACACAAGGAGACGAAGTAAATTGTGTGATGTTAGGGAAAGGATGTGTGTCGAATGAGCGAAGCAGAAAAGACTTCGAAGAAAGACAACTTCTTCAAACATGTCAAAGCAGAGTTTAAAAGATGTACATGGCCGAAAAAGGATGAGTTGATCCGCCAGTCTACACTGGTGATCGTCGTTTCAGTTGTTCTTGGCGGGGTGATCGCAGGAATCGACTGGCTGATCCGTATGGGACTGTCATTTGTCGGACTTTAATCAGGAGGTTGCTATGACGGAAGAAGCAAAATGGTATGTAGTGCATACTTATTCCGGTTACGAGAATAAGGTAAAGGTTGATATTGAGAAGACGATCGAAAACCGTAATCTTCAGGATCAGATCTTAGAGGTTATGGTGCCGATGCAGACTGTCGTTGAGGAGAAGAACGGCGAAAAGAAACAGGTTCAGAAGAAAATGTTTCCGGCATATGTCCTGCTCAATATGATCATGAATGACGAGACGTGGTATGTGGTCCGTAATACCAGAGGTGTGACAGGGTTTGTGGGACCGGGATCCAAACCGGTACCGCTCACAGCAGAGGAGATCGCCAATATGGGATTCCTTGCACAGGCAGAAGAGGCGCCGTACAGTATCGGCGATCATGTCGTGGTCACAAAAGGTGTATGGGAAGATACACACGGTGTCGTTCAGGAGGTTCACCCGGCCAAGCAGATGGCGGTCATCGTTATCGATATGTTTGGGCGTGGAACACCAGTTGAGATTGATTTCTCAGAGTTAGAAAAGCTATAAAAACAGGAGGAAACTTGAAATGGCTAAGAAAGTTGAAGGATATATAAAATTACAGATCCCGGCTGGAAAAGCTACACCGGCACCGCCAGTTGGTCCGGCGCTTGGACAGCATGGAGTAAACATTGTTCAGTTTACAAAGGAATTTAACGCAAAGACAGCAGGACAGGAAGGAATGATCATTCCGGTCGTTATCACTGTATATGCGGACAGAAGTTTCAGCTTCATCACAAAGACTCCACCGGCTGCTGTCCTTCTTAAGAAGGCATGTAAGATCGAGTCGGGTTCCGGTGTGCCAAATAAGCAGAAGGTGGCATCGATTCCGAAAGCGGAGATCCAGAAGATTGCTGAACTTAAGATGCCAGACTTGAATGCGGGAAGCCTTGAGGCGGCAATGAGTATGATCGCAGGTACTGCGAGAAGTATGGGAATCACAGTAGAAGAGTAAAGACTCACATATAAATGGTGAGACAAACCCGGTTTTGCCGGGATAAATGTATCGTAAAATTCAGGTATCGCAAAAAGACTTATGTGATTTGGACGTTGTGGGAGACAAAGCGTCCGCAGGACGCTTGACAAGAACAAAACCATGTTCTTGTGAGTAGGGGAACTTGTTCCTGCGGAAGGGGAACCATAGGTTTTTCCCAGAATTGTTCGCTAATACCACCAGGAGGTTATTATCATGAAAAGAGGTAAGAAATATTTAGAAGCAGCAAAGTTGGTAGACCGGATGGTACAGTATGATCCGGAAGAAGCTATTGACCTTGTGAAGAAGACAGCAGTTGCAAAATTCGATGAAACGATAGAAGCACATATCCGTCTCGGTGTAGACGGACGTCATGCAGACCAGCAGGTACGTGGTGCAGTTGTACTGCCTCACGGAACTGGAAAGACGGTTCGTGTCCTCGTGTTCGCAAAAGGGGATAAGGTAGCAGAGGCAGAAGCAGCTGGAGCTGACTATGTAGGTGGGGAGGAACTTATCCCAAGAATCCAGAACGAGGGATGGTTTGAGTTTGATGTAGTTGTTGCTACTCCTGATATGATGGGTGTCGTTGGTCGTCTCGGACGTGTACTTGGACCAAAAGGCCTGATGCCAAACCCGAAAGCAGGAACTGTTACAATGGATGTTACAAAGGCTGTCAATGATATCAAAGCAGGTAAGATCGAGTATCGTCTGGATAAAGCAAATATTATCCATGTTCCGGTTGGAAAAGCTTCCTTCACGGCAGAGCAGCTTAGTGATAACTTCAATACACTTATGGATGCGATCATCAAAGCAAAACCATCGAGTGCGAAGGGTCAGTACATGAAGAGTGTAACGATCACGAGTACGATGGGACCTGGAGTGAAGGTCAATACGACAAAATTTGCTTAATAATTTTCTTGACATAAAATATAATATTATGTTATTATAGCATTTGTTAATGACTGCCGTAGACAGTAAGTATGGAAAAATCACTTATGTGATTTGGAAATGTAAGTGCGAAAGCCGCTTACCGAGGAGTAAAAGGATAGAAATTTTCTGCCCTCCTTTTGTTTCGGCAAAAGGAGGGCTGGTTCCTTTAGGCAGAAATGCAGATAAATTCTATAAGGAGGTAAATGACCGATGGCTAAAGTTGAGTTAAAGCAGCCAGTTGTCGACGAGATCAAAAGTTATGCGGCAGATGCCAAAGCAGCCGTGCTTGTTGATTATCGTGGACTTACCGTTGAGCAGGATACAAAACTTCGTAAACAGCTCAGAGAAGCGGGTGTCGTATACAAGGTATACAAAAACACAATGCTTGTCCGTGCGTTTGAGGGAACGGATTTTGCACAGCTTGACAAGGATCTGGAAGGCCCTACAGCGATTGCTTTTTCAACTGAGGATGAGACTGCTCCGGCAAGGATCCTCAATGATTTTGCAAAGGAGGCTGAGGCACTTCAGTTTAAGAGTGGTGTCGTTTCCGGCACATACTATGATGAAGCTGGGATTAAGGCACTTGCCAAGATTCCGTCAAGAGACACTCTTATTTCCAAGCTGCTTGGAAGCCTGCAGTCACCTGTTACAAATCTTGCCCGTGTTCTGAACCAGATCGCGGAAAAAGGCGGAGCGCCTGTCCAGGCAGCAGAAGTAACAGAGGCGGCAGAAGAGGTAGCTGCAGAGCCGGCACAGGAAGCGGCAGAACCAGCAGCAGAGTAATCGTAAACAAATAAAATAAAAATCTTAAATGGAGGAATTTAGAATGACTACTCAGGAATTTATCGATGCCATCAAAGCGATGAGCGTATTAGAGTTAAATGATTTAGTAAAAGCATGTGAAGAAGAATTTGGTGTTTCTGCAGCAGCAGGTGTTGTCGTTGCAGCAGCAGGAGATGGTGCGGCAGCAGGCGGCGCTGAGAAGGATGAGTTCGATGTAGAGCTTACCGAAGTTGGACCAAACAAAGTTAAGGTCATCAAGGTAGTACGTGAGGTAACAGGTCTTGGACTGAAGGAAGCAAAAGAAGTCGTAGACGGTGCTCCTAAGGTTGTTAAGGAAGGCGCTGCCAAAGAAGAGGCTGAGGAGATTAAGACAAAACTCGAGGCAGAGGGCGCTAAGGTAACACTGAAATAATTACAGGTCGTAATATCAGGCGTTTGGCCAGAATGTATCGTGAATGGAAAGAGGTATCCCGGAAGGGGTATCTCTTTTTGCATTATGGGAAATAGATGACGTTTGGCCGGGATTTTGTAATACTGTGTCGAATTTTGTCAAAATATGTCGAACGAATGTTCTTGCAAAATTTTCCGATTTTTGTTAATATAAAGGGTAAGAACGTTAATGGAAACCAGTAAATTGTGTTAATGAGATTGGAGAAGAACAAATGATGGTAAAAAAGATTAAAAATTTGGTTTGTGCATTAGGAGTAGTTGGCGGGTTGACGGCAGGGGTGTTGTTTTCATCCCATGATGCGGAGGCGGCACCAGATCACGGGACGACGATATATCTAAATGATATGAAAGGCCCCTATGGTCACTGGGCACGGGGGTATTTTTACACGGAATTCGATCATGTCACAATTGTGCGCTTGTATAAGAGTGGTGTTAATGGTCCGGTAGCATTTGGAATGAGAGGTGGCTGTTATCGGGTTGAGGCTGATACATTGGCGGATCCATATTTGGGAGCATCTACTCAGTCCTGGATGTATTCGGCAGGAGTAACATATTCTGTAAAATAGGAGGTCCTATATGAGAAGGATAATAGTTCCATTGATGGTCTGCGTACTATGCCTGAATTTTTGCGCCTGTGGAACAAACAATGTTTCTTCTGACGAACCAGAAGAGACAGCGCAGGATGAAGAAGAGACTTTTAAGGAAGGAACGATATCGCTTGACGAAAAAAGCGGAAATAAGAGTAGTCTGCCCTTCAAGGTAGCAGACCATTATGAGTGTGTAAAGACAGATACTCCGATCCATGATTCCGGACTTACATATAAAGAAGTCGTAGATGATATGATCTATGTCATTATTCAGCAACGTGACCTAGAGAAGAAATGTGATTATTATGAATGCTGTACGTTTGATATGCTGGAGGAAAAATGGACAGATATAAAAACATGTGTATGGAGTGAAAAGCTGTCTGAACTTGGTTGGGCGCAGTTGTTTCACCGTGATACGGATGGAAGTTGGTACTGTGCTTTGTATCCTGATTTGGAAACAGAGGAGAGGGATTGTATTGCCAAATTAGGTGATGATGGAACGGTTAAGAAGATTGTTCTCCCAGAAGAGGTGTGGGGGGGAGAAAAGGATGCCAGGATCTTGAATTATGAGTTTGTCGGTGACGGAAAGATTATGATTCTGTTACAGAGGCAATCAGAAGATGAATTTAAAGGTGTAGAGGTTTACAGAACCTGCTTGATGGATGTAAAGACAAGAGAGTATGAGATTCAGCAGATTTCCAAGGATCTTGTCATCCCGATGGTGGTCGGAGATGAATTTTTTTGTACGTCTTATACGGAAGAGTCTTGTGGGTTTCTCGTCAGGAAAAAGGACAGTGAACAGCCGGTCAGGGAGTTAAGATGCGAATTTTTTCTGACGGGGTCAGACCGGTGTACCCCCTATTTTAAGTTTCCGCAGATTTGTCAGGATGCTGGGGATAATTTATATATTATGTATGACGATGGAATTTATGGCGGGTATTATAAGGACAAGAAACTAAAGCCGATTCTGAAGGAAAATATGGCACCGTTTCTGAAACTGAGTGCAGAGGGAAAGGGAATGGCCCCGATGGTATCTGGTTTTTGCCGGGGGGCGGATACAAAATATGCCGATTTTTATGCACTAATTGCTGAGGGCGATATGATGGGAGAGAAACCAGATTTTGATTATGAGCTTGTTCATATCAAAGCGGAGGAATAGGTTGTGCCGGGTTTATATACGCCGAAAAATAGGAGGTCTTATATGCGAAGGATACTAGTTCTATCGATGGTCTGTGTATTGTGCTTCAATCTGTGCGCCTGTGGAACAAACAATGTTTCTTCTGACGAACCAGAGGAGACGACACAGGCTGAAGCAGAGGCCTTTAAAGAAGGAACGATACCGCTTGACGAGAAGGGCGCAAATAAGAGCAGTCTGCCCTTCAAGGCGGCAGACTATTATGAGTGTGTAAAGACAGATACCCCGATTCATGATTCCGGGATTACATATACAGAAATTATTGATGATATGATCTATGTCACGATCCAGCAGCGCGATCCGGAGAAGAAACGTGATTATTACGAATATTGTACATTTGATATGCTGGAGGAGAAATGGACTGACATAAAAACATGTGTATGGAGCGAAAAGTTGTCTGAACTCGGCTGGGGACAGTTGTTCCATCGTGATACGGACGGAAGCTGGTATTGTTGCCTGCTTCCTGATCCGGAAACAGAAGAGAGGGACTGTATCTGTAAATTAGGTGATGATGGAATGGTCGAGAAGATTGTTCTTCCAGAAGAGGTATGGGGAGGAGAAAAGGAAGGCAGAATTTTGAATTATGAGTTTATCGGTGACGGAAAGATCATGATTCTGCTGCAGAAACCAGCAGAAGATAAGTTTGTTGCCGCCGTAGAAGTTTACAGGACCTGTCTGATGGATGTAAAGACAAGAGAATATGAGATTCGGCAGATTTCTAAGGATATTGTCATTCCAATGTTGATTGGAGATGAATTTTTCTGTACGTCCTATACGGAAGAATCCTGTGGGTTTCTTGTTAGAAAAAAGGACAGTGAACAGCCAGTCAGGGAGTTAAGATGTGAACCTTTTCTGACCGGAACGGACCGGTGTACCCCCTATTTTAAGTTCCCACAGAGTTGTCAGGATGATGGGGATAACGTATATATCATGTATGACGATGGCATTTATGGCGGGTATTATAAGGACAAGAAACTAAGACCGATACTGGAGGAAAATATGGCACCGTTTTTGAAACTGAGTGAAGCGGGAAAAAGAATGGCCCCTGTCGTGATGAGTTTCTGCCGGGGGACGGATACAAAATATGCCGATTTTTATGTATTGATTGCTGAGGCGGCTGGCAGGATTGCGTCACAACCGGATTTTAATTATGAGCTTGTGCATATCAAGGCAGAGGAGTAGGTTGTGCCGGGTTTATATACGCCGAAAAATAGGAGGGCTTATATGCGAAGGATACTAGTTCTACTGATGGTCTGTGTACTGTGCTTCAATCTGTGCGCCTGTGGAACAAATAATGTTTCTTCTGACGAACCAGAGGAGACAGCACAGGCTGAAGCAGAGGCCTTTAAAGAAGGGACGGTTCCGCTTGATGATGAAAGCGGAAATAAGAGCAGTCTTCCTTTCAAGATAGCAGACCATTATGAGTGTGTAAAGACAGATACCCCGATCCATGATTCCGGGATTACTCATAAAGAAATCGTAGATGATATGATCTATGTTATTATCGGGCAGCGTAATGTGGAGAAAAAGAATTATTATTATGAGTACTGTATCTATGATATGCTAGAGGAAAAATGGACCGATATAAAAACATGCGTATGGAGTGAAAAATTGTCTGAACTTGTGTCTGATCTTGGTTGGGCGCAGTTGTTTCACCGTGATACCGATGGAAGCTGGTATTGCCACCTGATTCCTGAACAGGAAACACAGGAGAGGGAATGTATCTGTAAACTAAACGATGATGGGACAGTTGAGAAAATCGTTCTTCCGGAAGAGGTGTGGGGAGGGGAGAGTGAGGCCGGAATTTTGAATTATGACTTTATTGGTGACGGGAAGATTATGATCCTTCTGGAGAGACCATCAGAAGATGAATCCAAAAGTGTAGAAGTTTACAGAACATGTCTGATGGATATAAAGACAAGGGAATATGAGATTCAGCAAATTTCCGATGAACTTATTATCCCAATGGTCATCGGGGATGAGTTTTTCTGTACGTCCTATACGGAAGAATCTTGTGGGTTTCTTGTCAGGAAAAAGGGCAGTGAACAGCCGGTCAGGGAGTTAAGGTGTGAGCCTTTTCTAACAGGAACGAATCGGTGTACCCCTTATTTTAAGTATCCACAGATTTGCCAGGATGCCGGGGATAACCTATATATCATGTATGACGATGGCATTTATGGAGGATATTATAAGGACAAAAAATTAAAACCAATCCTGGAGGAAAATATGGCGCCATTTCTGAAGCTGAGTGCAAAAGGAAAGGCAATGGCGCCGATTGTGTCCGGCTTTTGCCGGGGGGCGGATACAAAGTATGCAGATTTTTATGCACTGGTAGCTGAGGGAGATATGATGGGCGATAAACCTGATTTAGATTATGAGCTTGTGCATATCAAAGCGGAGGAGTAAGATAGATGGCCATGATCTGATGGCATGGAAGGTGAACTGACAGGTAACAGGGGAAGATCCGGATTCATATAATAAATTAACAGAGTTTTGGAGATACGAAAGCTGCTTTTGATAAGCAGCTTTCTGCATAAATGTATGATAGATCAGTGTTATGTGGTATTAGGGATCATGTTGCCTTTTTTGGGGACGTCGATCGGCGCAGCGTTTGTCTTATTTTTAAAAAAATCAATGAGTGAGAAATTATCGACGATTCTGATGGGTTTTACTTCGGGAGTGATGATGGCGGCAGCCGTGTGGTCGCTTTTGATTCCTTCTATTGATATGTCGGGGAGTATGGGAAGACTTTCTTTTTTTCCTGCGGCGAGTGGTTTTCTGGCAGGGATCTTGTTTCTTTTGTTACTTGACCGTCTGATCCCGCATTTGCACGCAAAGACAAACCATAGGGAGGGACCAGAAGGACACCTGAAAAAGATCACGATGATGGTACTTGCAGTCACCCTTCACAACATTCCCGAGGGAATGGCGGTAGGAGTGGCTTTTTCAGATTGTTTATCAGAGGTGGGTACCGTGACGCTTGCGGGTGCTTTTTTGCTCTCTTTTGGTATTGCCTTACAGAATATTCCGGAAGGAGCGATCATTTCCATGCCGTTAAAAGAATCGGGGAAGGGCCGTCTGCAGTCGTTGGGTTTTGGGGTATTGTCAGGGGCGGTAGAGCCGGTGGCAGCGTTGTTTACGCTTCTTCTTACGAAACAGATACAGAGTATGCTATCTTATCTGCTCGCTTTTGCTGCCGGAGCGATGGTGTATGTGATCGTGGAAGAGCTTGTTCCGGAATCATCGGGAGGAGAAAATTCAGATATGGGGACGATTGGTTTTGCGGTCGGATTTATTATTATGATGGTCATGGATGTGGCGTTTGGAGGATAAAAATCGGAGTTCTTTTTTGCCTGTCCTTTCATATACTTAATTAGAATCATGTATATGAAGGAGGCTGTTTTGGAATATATACGTAAAATTATATATTTAAACGAGTATGGTGACGGTTCCTGTGGTGGAAATGCCGGCTTTGCAAAGATATCCAAAAAAAAGACAAGATTGAAAATAGAAATAAACCTTTCGTTGAAAGGAACGCTTCAGGATGAGAAAATTTATCTTCTGGACAGAGACAACAATGTTGTAAATAAAGTTTTTTTTGGAACAATACCGTCAGATGATAAAAACATCCTGATATTCAGAGACGGTGATGAAACATCGGATATAAAAGGTGAAGTGATCGGGATTATGATCGGAGGAGAGAATTATATTGCATGTGCGGGAACGACGGATGCAGATGTTCAGGTCACAGATTTTATCCGGCAGGAGACAGCCGGGCCGGTAACAGAAATGGAAACAGATGATCAGGAGACTGCGGCTATAGCAGCAGTAGTGAAAGAAAATGACGCGGAAGGGACAGATTTGGAGGCAGCCGAAGATGTTTCCGGAAGAGAAAACGAGATAACAGGGGAATGTCTGACGGAACAAAAACGGGAGGAGGAAATGGTGGAACAGATAAAAACAGAGGAAGAGAATAATGGAGGAGAGGAGGTAGAAGCAGGAAAGGAGGAAGAAGAGGAAGAAATCATCCAGGTGGAGATCGAAGAGGCTCACGATGAAGAATATGAATATCGCAAGATATTTAAAAATTGTGCCAATATGTATCCATTCGAGGATGATGAGATGGAGGAGAGTGTCCAGATTTCGCCGGGTGATCTCTCTGACTTTCCCAAGAGGTTCTGGCATCTTGCCAGTAACTCATTTTTGCTTGAGGGATATTATAAATACCGGCATCTGGTTTTTGTGAGGGCAAACGGAAAGCTGTATCTGGGGATACCTGGGCAGTATCACCGTCGGGATAAATTCCTTGCGGATATGTTCGGATTTAAAAGTTTTAAAAGTATATACAGACGGGCTGTAAAGCTGGGTGATTTTGGTTACTGGCTGATGGAGATCAATGTCCTGCCTTCGGATCAGGAATACACATAAAAGCCCCTTGTTTTTCCATGTATTGGCAATATGCATAAAAAATAATATCTTCGCAGCCGAATGCACGAATCATTCCACAGAGCCTCAAGCGTGGGAATCGTGTTCAGCAAAGGCTTCCACGATTCCCTGAGTCTCAGTTCCATCGTGTATAATGCTGCTCATCTTATTATTTTTTATGCATATTGCCAGACACCTTGATGACAAGGGGTTTTTGATATCCTAGTCCTGATGATGTTGGGGTCAAAAATCCCTTCGGGGCAAAACCGAAGCATCTTTTTGCCCCAGCATCATCCTGACTAGGAAGGTTTTTCATATTCTGAAAATTAAAGAATAGAATATTTCCTGATCCAATACCCTGTCTGGAGAAGATAGGCTAACATCTGCGGTCCGGCCATTAATTGGCCATACCATGGTTTCCCGTAATCACTCGGAGTGTGAAGAAAGTGTTCCAGTTTTTGTGGATCGACGATATCTTTCAGAGGAGAGTTAGTTTCACTCATCATCGCTTTTAATCTGCCGGCGAGCAGGGCTTCATAAGCGGGATCATAAGTTTTGGGATAGGGACTTTTTTTCCGGTATAGTACGGAATCCGGGAGAAGTCCCTTTCCGCTTTCCTGCAGCAGGCTTTTTGTCTGGCCGTTATGACATTTCATATCCCATGGGATATTATAGACGTAGCTTAGGATACGGTGGTCGGCAAAAGGAACTCTTGCCTCCAGACCCGAATACATACTTGCCCGGTCCATACGGTTTAAAAGAGTCATCATAAACCATCGTATGTTCAGCCAGGCAATCTCACGGCGTCTGGCTTCGGATGGACTGTCTTCCGGGCAGCGGGGTGTTTCTGAAATCGTGGAAAGATATGCACCTCTGGAATATTCTTCCATATCCAGACTGTGGATAAATTCGTCCCGGAGAAGCGCTTTCCGTGCACTCATATCCCATGACCAGGGAAAGGTGTTTTTGCTCCAGAGAGTTTCATTGTGAAACCACGGGTATCCGCCAAATATCTCATCCGCACATTCTCCGGTCAGGGCAACCTGGTTTGTCTGTGCGACCAGTTCGCAAAAATACAGCATGGAAGATTCCACATCGGCCATACATGGAAAATCTCTTGCATCCACTGCTTTATACAGGTAATCAGCCTGTGTCTGGTTATCACATTCGAGAAAAGTATGATAGCTGCCGATGTGTTCTGACATCTGTTTGGCGAAAGGGCGGTCTAAAGAAGACTGAAACGCATTTGCCTTAAAGTTTTTGTTATTATCTTTAAAATCAAAGGAAAATGTATTTAAAACAGCATCCTGCTCTTTTAGCTTTTTCTGACATATCGCAGATACCAGTGAACTGTCCAGGCCACCGGATAAAAAGCTGCAGATCGGAATATCAGATACCATCTGCCGCCCGATGCTGTCATCGATCAGCCATCGTACTTTATCTACCGTGTCTTTGTAAGAGTCTGTATGCGGTTTCGCCTCAAGAGACCAGAAGAAATTTTTGTGACATGTATAGTGAGGCCCGGATGGTGTCCTGGTGATCCGGAGATACTGTCCCGGAAGAACCTCATACATATCCTTAAAACCGCCTTTTCCCGGTGTTCTGGCTGGACCGAGGGAAAAAATTTCATTCCAGCATGCTGCGTCTGCTGCCGGACGGATCCCGTAAGCAAATAATGCTTTTGGTTCGGAGCCAAAAACAATGGTTTCGTTAGCATCCTGGAAAAATAGTGGTTTTACCCCCAGGGGATCCCTGACCAGAAAAAGTTCATTGGCAGTATGGTCATAAATGGCAAAAGCAAAGATTCCATTTAAGCGGGAAAAAATTTCCGTTCCTATGGCAAGATATCCGTTCAGAATGACTTCCGTATCACCTGTGGTGCGCCACCGGAGAGGGTAAGAAGAAAGCATGTTTTTTAATTCTCTTGTATTGTAAATTTCGCCATTATAGGCAATGGTCGCTGTCCGTCCACGGTATGAGCAGGTCATAGGCTGTATGCCTCCCCGGATATCACGGATGGATAATCTTGTGTGTGCGAGGCCGGCATGGCTGAACAGGGCGACGTGTTCGTCGTTTGGCCCCCTGTGGCGCAGGCTCTCTTTCATCCGGACCAGTTTTTTATGCCATTTATTTTCCCTTTTATTCCCACCGTAGGCAGAAGATAAAAAATCATAGTTATTTTGATAAAAACCAGCAATACCGCACATATTAACTCCTTTCTACTGTTTTTTGAAATGACTGTCCTGCTATGCTGTCCTGTGCAGGAACTATTCAGGCCGTGGCCCCTGTATGACCGGCTGGAGCTGGCGGCCTTTCAGTGCCTGCTCGATGGTGTCGGTCAGAAATTCAATATGTGCGATCATGGAATTTGGTTTTGATTTATAATTATCCTGACCAAAAGGGATAAAATATATATTTTTTGTATTTAAAAGGATTCCGATATTTTTCAGGTTCATCCCCAGTGCATCATTTGTAGAAAGTGCTACGACGAGTGGACGGTTGTTTCTCAGATGTGCTTTTGCTGCCATGAGAACAGGAGTATCGGAGATGCCGTTTGCCAGTTTGGAAAGAGTATTTCCGGTACATGGTGCGATGACCAGTATATCAAAGAGGGCATTTGGTCCGATCGGTTCGGCATCCGGTATTGTAGTGATCGGTTTTTTTCCGGTAAGGTCTTCTGCCTGTTTCAGAAAATCACTGCATTTTCCAAAACGGCTGTCTGTAGTGGAAGCGTGATCTGAAAAGATCGGATACAGATCCGCACCTGTTTCTGATAATTTCTTTAGTTCTCCAAAAACTTTTTCATAAGTACAATAGGAGCCGGTTATTGCCACCCCTATGTTCTTATTTGAAAAATCAACAGACATTGTTTTTTTCCTTTCTGATAAAATAGTTATAGGTTAAAATGCCGGCAGATTTCCTTTGCAATAAGCGTGCCTGCCGTCTTTGGTGCGTATTTTCCCGGAATTCCCGGGCAGGAAATAACACTTTCGGAAAAGTGGGCCGGGGGATGCAGAGCAGTGGAAGCAATATTAAAGATCGTACAGTTTTCAGGAAAGCTTCTCCATATATTATCGTTAAAAGGATTGGATGGAACTGTGTTTATCAGTGTATTAATCTGATGAACAGGATGGTGTTTGTCGTATAATTCTTTTGGTGTGATTATTTGATAATGCTTTGTTTTAGCTGATTTGAGGGTAGACGGATTTGTGTCATAAATGTATATTTCATCCGTAAAAATATTCAAAACATCAGCTATTTCACTGCCGCATTTTCCATATCCCGTGATCAGGGTACGAAAGTCACTGATGGAAAAGGAGGTCTTTTCGAGAAGAGAGATCAAAAGCCCTTCTGCGGTAAGGCGTGCGTTTTTCATGGACAGGTCTTCCGATCCCAGCACATCGTAATATTTAATGCCGTGAACCGTGCAGTAGTGCATTACCTCTTTGGGTAAATTTCCTCCTATGATGATGTGGGACGAATTTAACATGCCAAGAAAACTGTCAAGCCGTATAGATGGTTTCAGGCTTGTGTTTAGAAAGAATTTATCTTTTGTAAAGGGAATTCCGCAGATGACATAACCGGAGTTATCAATATCTGCATAGGAAGAACATAGCTTTCCTCCTTTTTTTTCCATATAAATGGATACATATTCCATTCTTTCATCTACTGGAAGAATTGAGATGGATGGATGCATAAGACCGCTCCTGAAACAGTACTTATCAACATTATATGTAACAGGTTTTTTGGGTGTGAAAATCTTGACATAAGCATGAAAAACCATTATACTTACTTTGTGTGAGTATACGCACATGTCATATATGTTAAGATTTCCGTGCAGCCGGGGAGATAGCGGTGCCCTGTACCTGCAATCCGCTATAGCAGGGGTGTTGTCTTGCCTAGGGTCTTTTGATAAAGAGCTGCCCTTTACAAGTGGCGTTGACATCCGGGTCTTACGCAACAGGAACTTGTGAACCGTGTCAGGTCAGGAATGAAGCAGCACTAAGCAAATCTTTCTGTGTGTCGTGAGGGCGCCTGGATCGAGTTAACTGTGGAGGTAACGTCTTTAAAAACAGATTCGAAGCGGGGCGCACGGATTATTTATCTAATTGGGTAAAGAGGGAATAAAATGGAAAATAAAGCTCAGGTTACGTTGAACAATATGAATTCGATCGGCAGTGGAACTGTTTTGTACGAAAAAGGTGACCCTGTTGAGTCCATTGGTCTGCTCGTGAAAGGAAGAGTAGAGGCAGTTGCAGATGGCGCATGTACAATTCTGGCATCAGGAAATTTTTTGGGCGTATGTGATGTGGACAGAGGGATTCATGAATTCACATATACGGCGAAAGATGATTCCGTCGTTTTTGTACTGCCTGTAAAGGGAGTGGAAAGTATTCAGAATTTGTTGAAGGTAAAGCCTGAGTATTGTGGTCTTCTGGTTACTTCTTTAAATTTTTTTATTATAGAATTAAATAAGCGATTGGCGCAGTTGAGACAGGAAAGTAATTTGTTGTCTGACTTCCTGCATGAAAAGTTCGATCTGTGTGGGGAGATGGGAAAAAGCAATGATATCAGCCTGGAGATCGTGGATACGGTGGATCGAATCAAGAGATATTCGATGGAAGATCCTGGATTATCCGAAAAACTTGACTATTATCTGAATAGTGGGGAGCTTCCGATCGATGCCCAGAAAAAATATTTTGGCGGAAGCAGTTATATTGCCATGTTCCATTACCAGGAGCAGTGTGAGGTTATTTATTCCCTGATCAAGGGGTGTGATTTTTATGGAAAAAATCTTTTTAAATATTTCAGGAGCCTTATCATGGATGAGGACAGTCTGTTTAATACGATCAGTAAACTTGCCCTTGCTTTGACAGAGAAGGGGAACCGCAATTCGATCGTTGACAGGGCGGTGGATGAAATCGTCGAGAAGATCAATGAAACGGAGCTGTTTTTGACGGAAAAGGCAGGTATGGATATCTCCTTAGACAGAGAGCGTATGGAAAAATTGTACTTTGCACTTTTGTCAGGAGATACGGTGGCAGATGAAGAAATTGAAGAACTGGATACGCCGGGCATCGAGTATTTGTATGATTCACTGGAGCAGATCACGGAGTATGCACCGGTGCATCTTAAAGTGAAGAGTGAATTCAAAGAAAATATTGAGAAGTTTATTTCTCTTGGTGATAAATTTGATAAGGCGCCGGAAGTAACAGCACTTCGGAAGCAGATCACAAATGGATTTTTTGAGATTTATGAAGCTGTTATATTCCGAAGTTTTGAGGATAAAGATATGCCTCTGGCAGTAAAGCTTTTTCTGGATTTTGGATTTGTCAGTGAGAAACTGTTGACAGAAGAAGAACTTAAGACGATCCTTTCATTGCGGCCGAAGAAATACAGCAGTGGGGATGGATGCCATATGTATACGATGCGCCGTTGGCTCAAGGCAGTGTACGATGGTGTGAAGAGTACGTCTAAAAATGAATATGATCTTGACTATGAGCAGCATCTGCGCGAACTTGTGAAAGAAAAGAAACTTGAGAAGAAAGAGGTTGCCAGAGAACTTGCAGATAAAGATAAAAGAACACGTTTTGAGTGCCAGAATATGTTCCGTTATGCAGACAGGGTGGTCAGCGGTAATATCAGTGCCTTTGTGCCGGTGTTGTGCTCGGATGGGATTTTTAACAGCATCACAAACGCTTATGTTACCGAGGAAAAGATTAATCTGGCTGCAAAAAAAATAGAAGAAATTGATTATTCTGTTTTTTATAAAGACAGACTTGTTTCGTATGAAAAAATTGATGTGTCAAAGACTACGGTCATCGACCGGATTCCACCGGACGTCATAGCCTTTCCGATATATGGTAAAAATTGTATTATGTGGCAGGATATCGCAGGGAAGCGAAGAAGTACAAAGGGAAGGATCTTTATGCCGATTCTTTTGGAGAAGGACATGGACAGTGAGATGATTCGTCTTTTTGCCGCATTTCGTTGGGAAAAATGCCGTACGGATATGGGAAGCAGATGGAACGATTTCCGTTATCCGTCACTTACCAGTGAATATTCAGACTATTTACAGTTTTACCGGAAGAATCCGGAATTGACCCAGGAGAGAAAGACAAAGATCAGAGCCCAGCTGCAACAGTGTAACAACAGGCATAAAGATGTGTTTACAAAGGACTATATGGACTGGATCCAGAAGGAGTCCAGAGGAGCGATGAAGCTCAGTCGTGTAGCGAGAAATATCATGTTCACATATTGTCCGCTTTCCAGTGATGTGTATAAGGCGATCGAAGGACAGACAATCTATGCGGAGGCAGCGAAAAAGTATATACGGGAAAACCGTGCGGCGATAAAAAATGTAGAAATGGTCATACACAAATTTGAAAGAGAGGGAATGGATGTTCCCGAAGAATTACAAGATACGCTTGAGTATTTGAGGGGCTGAGCCCGAGTGAGGTTGTTATGCGGAGATATGATACAGCAGTAAAATGCGGACAGATAAAAAATTTGATCGAGGATAATCAGTATTTGAAAGCGATGGAAGAAATCGAAAGTATGGATTTTGAAAAAATACCTTCCATTGCAGATCTGTATTTATTTGCTGATATTTTTCTGCGGGCAGAAAAGATGGATGTGGCGAAAGACCTGTATTATACTGTCTACCACAGGACAGCGTCGAGACCTGCTTTGTACCGGCTTTTGATGCTGATGATACGGATGGGGGATGTCGAAGAGGCGAAAGACCTTTACCTTACTTATGAGATCGTGGCAGGAGTTACGCTTGATACCTATGAACTTCGTTATCGTCTGGCGAAAGCGGAAGGAGAACCGGGAACAAAACTGATTGAGATACTTGAACAGTTAAAAGAGGATGAATATACGGAGGAGTGGGGGTTCCAGCTTGCAAAACTGTATGAAATGGAAGGGATGCGGGAGAAGTGCATCGAAGAATGTGAAGACCTTGAGAGATGGTTTGGTACGGGAACAGTAGTCGAAAAGGCCAGAGAACTGAAGCAAAGATGCATGAGCCCATCGTGGGTAAAACCGACGGATGTAAAAATTCCGGAACCGGAATTGCCGGATATGGAAGAAAGGATTCCGGCTTTTGCACATGGCCCTGTGCGTGTAGAGGAAATTTTGCCGGAGCAGGAATCTGGCGGGCAGGAGGATACGGAAGCCGAGACTGCCCGGGAGACGAAAAGCCTCGAATCCGTACAGACCGTACAGGAGACGGTACAGACGCAGGAGGCAGAGATGCTTCCGGAAGAGACGGAAGAACAAAAGACAGATCTTGCGGAAGACAAGTCTGGAGAAGAAGATGCATATGATGTTCAGGAAGGTGTTTCGGACGATAAGATGGCCGAGGAAGAAGCAGCCGGGGAGCCAGAGGCAAAGCCAGGGCTGTTTCATCGCATCGTAGACTATTTCAGGGTAGACTTGGATCAGTTTGATGAAGAAGAGGAAGAATTTCCAGAGGAGCTGGATACATATAAACAGCAGTCTACGGCAGAGATCAATGTAAAAGCGATACTGGCAGAGGGTGTGGATGATATACTGGAGGAAACAGTCTCCGTGCCGGAAACAGCCTCCGTAACCGAGACAGAGGTTTTGGAAGAGACAGTTTCCACATCAGAAGCGGAGGCTCTGGAGGTGCAGTCGTCTTCTGGTCACACAGAGCCTCAGTCTCTTGAGGAGCAGCTTCAGGAGATGGAAGAGAACCGAAAGGTCATAAATTTAGAGGACACGATGAATCTTGGGGAAGTACACATAAAGAGCCATCCTCTGGGGAATTCATCGTCAGCGGAAAACTACGAGGATATTTCGAGAAACGGGTTGTCCTATGGAACGTTAAAAGGAACGATCAGTAAGCTTCAGAATCATGATGGAATCATTAATTTTGCGCTTACGGGAGGGACGGAAGGGATTTCTCTCGTAGTTGCGAAAAGGCTTTTTAAAGAGCTGAAAAAGATAAACTATTTTGAGGCAAAAAATATGCTGAAGATAATGGCTGACAAACTTGCCGAGGTGGATCTTGAGGAGCGGGTTTTAGAGTTTATCGGAGGATGTATCTACATTATGGATGCGCCGTCACTGTCAAGCGAGAGCGTGGAAAACCTGAACCGTCTCATGGAGAAATACAGTGGGCAGTTTGTGATCATGCTGGAGGGAAGCTATGATGAAATGGACAGTTTCCTGAGTTTTCATAAGGAGTTTGAAAAAAAGATAACATTTAAGGTTAAACTGTAATGAATAGAAAGGATGGGCGATTGAATGAAAAAACAGGAATGGAAACCCGGAAACATGCTCTATCCGGTACCGGCAGTGATGGTCAGTTGCAGCAGAGAGAACGAAAAACCGAATATTGTTACAGTGGCCTGGACGGGGACGATCTGTTCCGATCCGGTCATGGTTTCTATTTCTGTCAGGCCGGAACGTTATTCTTATGATATCATAAAAGAGACGGGCGAGTTTGTTATAAATCTTACAACGAAAGAACTCACGAGAGCGACAGACTGGTGTGGTGTAAAATCCGGTCGCGATGTAGATAAATTTCAGGAGATGAAGCTGACTGCGGCAGAGGCAAAACATTTGAAATATGCTCCCATCATTGCAGAAAGCCCGCTGAATCTTGAGTGCAAAGTAAAAGAAATAAAGGAACTGGGTTCGCATCATATGTTCATTGCAGAAGTTGTAGGAGTACAGGTGAGTGAAAAATATATGGATAAGAGTGGAAAATTTGAACTGAACAGTACAGAACTTGTGGCTTATTCTCATGGCGAGTACTTTGTTTTGGGGGAAAGGCTTGGAAAATTTGGATATTCTGTAAAAAAATCATAATAAATTTTTAATAAAAGTAAACAAAATGACATTTTACAAATTGGCTTTATGTGTTATACTATATTAGTGTTGCATGATTTATATGAAATTGGAGAATCGTTATGAAACAATATATTATAAAAGGCGGAGAGCCATTAAGAGGAGAGGTTCTGATCGGCGGAGCCAAAAATGCGGCGCTGGGGATCATTGTAGCGGCAATCATGGCAAATGAACCGGTTACGATCGAAAACCTTCCGGAAGTAGATGATGTAAAAGTACTGTTAGATGCGATTGAAGGAATTGGCGCTATTGTGGAACGGTTTGATGAGCATACGGTCCGGATCAATGGCGCACTTATCAATGATGTAAATGTAGATGATGATACGATCCGTAAAATAAGGGGATCTTATTATCTTGTCGGGGCACTTCTCGGGAAATACCGGAAGGCGGTAGTTGCACTTCCGGGTGGCTGTCAGATCGGAAGCCGCCCGATCGACCAGCATTTGAAAGGCTTTGAGCAGTTGGGGGCAAAAGTGACGATTCATAATGGAAAGATCGATGCCTGTGCAGAGCATCTTTCCGGAAGCCATATTTATCTGGATTGTCCGAGTGTGGGCGCCACGATCAATATTATGATGGCAGCCTGTCTGGCAGATGGAAAGACAATTATCGAGAATCCGGCGAAGGAGCCGCATATCGTAGATGTGGCAAACTTTTTAAATAGTATGGGTGCCAATATCAAGGGCGCAGGAACAGATACCATTCGTATAAGAGGGGTAGAGAGCCTGCATGGGAGTGAGTATTCGATCATTCCGGATCAGATTGAGGCCGGAACGTATATGATCGCCGCTGCAGCAACAGGCGGAGATGTGTATATCCGCAATGTTATTCCAAAACATCTTGAGGCGATTTCAGCAAAACTGATCGAAATCGGGGCAAAGGTAGAAGAGTACGACGATTGTGTCCGGGTTTATGCGGAGAGAACACTTGGGTATGCCAATGTAAAGACGATGCCATATCCCGGATTTCCTACGGACATGCAGCCACAGATGACGACGCTTCTTGCGCTTTCGAATGGCGTCAGTATCGTTACAGAGACGATATTTGAAACCCGTCTTAAATATATCAGTGAGTTAAGAAGAATGGGAGCGAATATCAATGTAGAGGGAAATGTGGCGATCATAACCGGTGTCGAGGGATTTACCGGCGCTACGGTGAGCGCCCCGGATCTCAGAGCCGGTGCTGCTCTTGTTATTGCCGGGCTCGCGGCGGAAGGTTTTACTACAGTCGAGCAGATACAGTATATTGAGCGGGGCTATGAAAAGTTCGAGGAAAAATTGAAAGGCTTGGGAGGGATCATCGAAAAGGTTGATGCGGATGATGAGCGGGCACAGAAAAAGTTCAAACTTAAAGTAGGATAAACAGAATGATATATAATGGACGTCCATTCAAAGAGTGGGCGTTCTGTGTTGAGAGGGTGCGGATGCCGGAATGATGTGCATCCGGAACACCAAAGGAAGAGCAGCGGGAACGAAATGAACGGAGGTAAAAATGGACGGTAAGGTACAGGAGATATTGAATGAGGTTGGTAAGGTCATCCGTGGTAAGGATGAGGCGATCAGTCTTGTGCTCACGGCGATTCTTGCTAAGGGGCATATTTTGATCGAGGATATTCCGGGAGTGGGAAAGACGACGCTGGCAGTTGCGTTTTCCAGGGCGATGGAGCTTACGGAGAGAAGGCTGCAGTTTACACCGGATGTACTTCCGAGTGATGTTGTTGGGTTTAACATGCTGGATGCAGATGGCGAGATGCAGTATAAGCCGGGAGCGATTTTGTGTAATCTTCTTTTGGCAGATGAAATCAACCGTACATCGACGAAAACCCAGTCGGCACTTCTCGAAGTTATGGAGGAAGGGCAGGTTACGGTGGACGGTGTTACAAGACAGCTGCCAAATCCGTTTGTCGTCGTTGCGACGCAGAATCCGGTGGGCTCTGCCGGTACCCAGATGCTTCCGGAATCACAGCTTGACCGTTTCATGATCCGGATATCCATGGGATATCCGACGATGGAGGAAGAAATGCGTTTGATCAAGGAACGTCAGGAGGCCAATCCGATCGATTATATCCGGGAGATCATTACAAAGCGTGAACTTTTGGCGATGCAGGAACAGGTGCGATCTGTTACCGTGGACGACAAAGTGCTGAAGTATCTCTCGAAGATCATAGATGCTACGAGAAATCATTCGATGCTTTCTCTTGGAGTGAGTCCGCGTGGTACGCTGGCTTTTGTTGACATGGCGAAAGGACATGCGTTTATGCAGGGAAGAGGTTATGTGCTGCCGGAGGATGTAAAAAAAGTGTCAAAAGCAGTTCTTGCACACCGCCTTCTTTTAAATGGGAAAGCGCGTATGAGCCATGCGACAGCGGAGGATATCGTCGAGGAGATCGTTGGGAAAATACAGGCGCCAAAACTGTGAAAGGTGCGAAGCATTCTTTTGAAACCCGGATCATATGGGATAAAAAAGACCGGAAATGTACGGATAGGAGGCTGCCTGCATGACATTTGGGACGATCATCTATTTATTCATATTGCTTTCTGCGCTTCTCATATCGGTTATTTGTCTGGAGTACGGCACGGTGGCCGTTATGGGGGCTTTTATTATCGTACCCATTTTTATGCTTATTTTTTTGATCATTATGCGTTTTCATACGACTGCAGAGGTTGGGTGCAAGAATCCGGTGGCAGAGATGGATTCCATGGGACGGCCGGCGAGGGCGACGATTTCCCTGGAGGTAGAAAATACAGGAAAATGGCTCCCGGTTTCTAAGGGGATCGCCTGGGTAAAATATGAGAACCGTTTTTCTGGCGAAAAGGGGAAAATGAAGGTCCGCTTTTCTGTGGATACCGGAAAGCGACGGGGAAGGCGTGTTCCCGTAGTGATGCATCACTGTGGAAATGTTTCGATCAAGGTAGAGAAAGTAAAAATATATGATTATCTGAATCTTTTTGCAACGACGATAGGAAGAAATTTTGACACACAGGATATTCTTGTTATGCCACCGCTTAAAGAGATTTATCTCGGCGATAACAGATGGTATAATGAGACCAACGAGGATAGTGACCGGTTTTCTCTCTATAAAAAAGGGGATGACCCCTCTGAAGTTTTTGACATAAGGGATTTCAAGGATGGAGACCGGATCCAGCAGATCCACTGGAAACTGAGTAGTAAGACAGATCATTATATGGTAAAAGACGGGAGTCTGCCACTTGCCAAGGCGATTCATATTTTTGTGGATCTTTGTACGGCAGACAGCCATGCTGCTGATATTCTTGTACAGGGAATTTATTCGATTTCCATGACATTGATGGAGCAAGGGGTTCCCCAGCATTATATATGGTATGACAGTATCAATGATATTATCCAGGAGCATCTGATCGAACAGGAAGAAGAGCTGTTTTGGATGTTTGAGGATCTGTTTAAATGTAAAACGACAAATATACCGGATGAACTGATCGAGGCTTATATTGAGTGGGAAGAGGGAAGGCCGAAAGAAGCAGGGCTTTATCTTACAGTGGCAGATCATGATGCTTCGGATTTTGACGGACTTGAGGTGGGCGAGCTTCAGGTTATGGATCTGCGGGAAGAATAGGGAGGTGTCCCATGAAGAGCAGTAAAATAACAAATTTTATATTAGAAGTCAGCCAGGTGTTTCTGGTGTTTCTTGGCGTGTACTCGGCGCTCATGTGTGCAGCGTTAAGTCTTTCGTTGCCGGTGAACCGTCTGGCGGCGACGCTCGTTCTTCTTGGGGGAGCCTTTTTATTTTATGGCCTGTTTACCGTGCTTGAGACATTTCCTCATGGGAAATTGTATGGAATCCTTGGGATTACAGCTTTTTATCTGATCGTGTATATACGTTTGAGGACTGTGGTGAATAAAGGCTTTGTGACTGTTATCAATACGTATCTGAAGGAGGTCATGAACTATACCCAGACGAATATCCCTCTCCTGTCAAATAACAGTTTTGCGGGGGAAACGGCAGGTGTCGGATATTGTGTCACATTGGTTGTTATTTTGACAGGGGTGTATCTGACCGCGATCGTCAGCTGCTGTTTTTACAGGAAAAGACGTTCTATGGTTTATATTGCAGCTACCGTGTTTTTTTTCTTTGTACCGGTGACAGTTGGAAAGATTGGATATTTTTCCAATGTGGCTACCTATATTTTTACTTCTATGGCGGTAGTGGGTACGAGATTTCTACGGTCGGATACGACAGATAAGAGGATGCGGCAGAAACTTTCCCTGGTTTTGACATGTGTAGGAGTGATCGCAGGAATCCTGAGTTATTTGTTCATATCACCAGAGCGTTATCATAATAATTTGAATAATATCGTTGAGGTTAAAAACTCCGCATTGGCTCTTGTTTCATGGGACAGGGAAGATATTTCCACATGGTTTCGGGAGTATTTTAACGGGGATGCCATGGAGTATGGCCGCGTAGGAAGAAAAAACAGTGTAAACCGTACAGGAAAGACGATGTTCAAGGTGAGTGGGGATTTTGATACGAATCATGGACTTTATATGAAAGGGTATACCGGGGCGGTTTATTCGGATGGCCGCTGGTATCAGAGCAAAGATGAGGATGGACAGTACGCAAAAGAGCGGGACGAGCTTGCGGCAGCAGGACTGTCAGTGGATAACTGGCATGTAACACTCCGCAACCAGATCGGAGACAGCCAGACGACGGGAAATGATAAGCTGTGGACGACAGGGAAGCTGACGATACGTAATCTTGCGTTTGGATACGGAAATTATGTTGTGCCATATTATCCAACGACGGCTTTTTCTTCTATAGGAGGCAGGCAGCAGGTTACGGTGCCGGGGATAGAATATGAGGCGGAGTATTTCCCTTATCTCTATACCGAATTGAGAAATGGCCTGGCTGCTAATTCTTATAATCTGGCGGGAAATGAATACTGGACGGGCAGTCAGGAAAACAGGAACCGGCTGTCTGATTTCGTGAAAAAATATTATCTCGATGTACCGCAGGAAGTTTCTGGTGTAGTAGATGCATATAAGTCCTATCTCAATTCCAGAGATGGACTGTTGGATAAATTTGAAAAGGGAGAAGCTTCTGTTTATCAGGTGATCGAGGAAACCCGTAATTATATCATGATGGATACGAAGTATACGCTTTCTCCGGGAAGGACACCAAAGGATAAAGATACGGTGACATATTTTCTGGAAGAAAACAAAAAAGGGTATTGTACGCATTATGCCACAGCGGCAGCAGTGCTTTTGAAAAGTGTAGGAATCCCTGCGCGGTATGCAGAGGGTGTATATGTGAGCAGGGAAAAGCTGGCAGATCTGAATGGTTCAATGAGGGAACTTGAGATTACAGATAAAGATATTCATGCATGGGTGGAAATCTATCAGGATAATTATGGTTTTGTGCCGGTTGAATTTACGCCGGGAATTGGTGAAGAGGAGGCAGACCAGTCATCCGTTACGGAAGAGGATGGAAGCGGAGATGAACCACAGGGCGGACAAAATGATGGAAATGGACAGGATGAAGCAGCGATACAGACGCCGACTCCGCCGCCGGAAGAAGATATGACATTTGAGAATATTGAGACAGAAGATTACAATAGAGAGACAGAAGAAGAGGATACAGAGGCGGTTAGTGACGATGCTGTGTCGGCGAAGGATCAGAACAGTGACCAGAAGAAAGGACATATGGCGTGGTGGAAGATCGTGTTATGGTGTGTTGCGGTTTTTGCTGCTTTTATACTGGCGGCAGAGGTGCAGCGCAGGGTACGGGTATTATTGTTCAAAAATAGTCTGAAAAAGAAAAAGTACAAAAGACAGATCCTTCTGTATTATCGTCATTTGGAGCCGGCATTCAATCATGAGGGGGTTCGTTACAGGGGACAGAGTGTAGCAGAATATGCAGAGGATATTGCAGCAGCCTGTGGGATGAAATATGAAGGAGTTTATGGATTTGTCTCAATGGTGTTCTGTGCGAGCTTTAGCAGCGAATCGTTTGATAAGGGACAGATGATCGAGTTCAGAAGTGCGTATCGTCTGATCCGCCATAGGATCTATGCACGCCTGGGAGGGGTTAAGAAGCTGTATTATATGTATATACTCGGGCTCTGATACCATTGAGATGACTGAATAGTGGTGTTGGGAATAGAAGAAGCTGTAAATCAGCAGAAAAAACTATCCGTAATGCGGGGGATTGTGTTTTGCTGGTTTACAGCTTCTTTTATTTCCGGGTTCATTTAATATAACAGCCCTTTAGTCTGTACGATGTTTGAGGATGATTTCTTCAAAACGCCGGTTAGAAGCTTCCATCTCTTCCTCTGATTCCAAGACTTCTATTTCAGCATTTTCCTGATCCAGTTCTTCTAATAGATCAAAAAGGTCATCATCCGTAAAAAATGTTTCCATGTGCCCTCCTTGATGACTATTTTAGTAATTAAAGTTTAGCACAAATAGAAGCAAGAAACAAGTACTTTATCGCACGGAAATTAATTTTTGACGCTCGCAATTTATAAGAATTGTTACATTTGTACAGCAGCGGGAATATTTCCTGATCCGGACCCGCTCCCGCTTAGGATAAACATGTAGCGGTACAAAGGCCGCAAGGTGCAATTTTTGCACCTTGCAGCCTAAGGACCGACACGTTTATACGGTCCTTATCAGGAAATATTCCCGCTGCTGTACGAAGTTTTGTCAGCTTTCTATAAATTGCGAGCGTCAAAAATTGATTTCTGTAACTTCATTGTTTCTTTACATTCTCTGATCTGGGGAGGCTGATGCGGCAGAATCTTCTCATAAACTGCTTGTAATTAAATGGAAGAAGTGGATAAATATAGCTTTTTCCGGAAATCGTTTTGTTGCAGACGATACATACGATCGTAAGCAGGATTCCGGCGGCATATCCGTACACATGGAAAGCTGCGGTCAGGCATATGAGGATAAGTCTCATGAACTTTAATGCATATCCTAATTCAAAGCTGACTTGTGTATAATTGGCGACTGCGACAAAGGCCATATATAACATGATTTCCGAATTGAACCATCCGGAGCTTACGGTGTAGTCCCCCAATACGATACCAGCGACTACGCTTAAAGGGGTACTGAACATGCTTGGTGTGTTCAGGGATGCCAGGCGCAGTCCGTCAATTGCAAATTCGAGGATCAGGAGTTGGACAAAGATCGGGATATTAACCGGGTCTGTGATCTGGATGAAGGAAAGGCATTCGGGGATCCATTCCGGTTTCATGAACAGGAGTAAAAAGGTTGGTGTCAGGAGCACTGCAAGGATATTTATGATGATTCTCGACAGCCGGAGATATGTGCCTGTAACAGGTGGGAAGTAATAATCATCCGCATCTTCAATGATATCAAATACCGAGGTCGGGAGGATCATCGCAGAGGGAGAAGTATCTACCAGAATGACGATGCTTCCCTCAAGAATGCTTGCGGCGGTCGTATCGGGACGTTCTGTAAACTTAAATTTGGGAAATGGATTGTACCATTTGTGTTGATAGAGACATTCTGCCAGACTTTCCTGATTCATAGTCAGCGCATCCACATCGATCTGACTCAGGCGTTTTTTGATGTCGTTTAACATTTTTTGTTCCACCCGGTCAGACATATAGGCAATGACTACGTCTGTGCGGGAACTTTTTCCGACGGTATTCATTTCCATCACCAGTTTGGGAGAGCGGATTCGCCGGCGGATCAGAGCTGTGTTATACACTACGGTTTCTACAAAGCCATCTTTGGAACCCCGCATAACTTTATCTTTTTCAGGCTCATCCACGCTTCTTGCGGGATAGGTACGAAAGTCCATGGCGAGGAACTGGTCAAAGCCATCTACGATCAAAACGGGAACACCGGACAGAAGTCTTTGGATCAGATTGTTTTCATCCGAAATCAGATCGATCTCTCCATAGGGGAGATTGTTTTTGAGAAAGTCATGGGCTGTCTCCGGCATTTGTTCCGGTGTGATCTTGTACATGAATTCCATTATTTTTTCCATAACTTCATCTTTACAGAAACCATCAATAAAATAAAAACAAGCCGCTCTGCCACCGATCGTCACCACCCTGTAGATCAGATCAAAGCTTTTATTGATCTGAAAAAGTTCATCAATATATTTTTTGTTTCTGTTAAAATCTTTGGAGAAAGTATCTGCCATCCCTGAAACCTCCTGTATTTGTTCTCATGTATGCTATCAGAGTAAAGTATTGGCATAATTTATAAAATTATACGAAAGATGCGGTTAAAAGAGGAAAAATCTTGCTTTTTATGTAAAAATTTTATATACTGTAAATATATAAATGTCAGGAACAAATGAAAAAAGATGAGGGGGCAAGCGATGAGTATTATACAGGTTGATAAGGATAAGTGTGTGGGGTGTAACGCATGTGTAAGAGCGTGTCCGGTTGGAGATGCCAATATCGCAAAGATGGATGAAGAAGGTAAACTCCGGATTTTGATCGATGATGAGAAGTGTATCAAATGTGGTGCGTGTATTCATGCATGTTCGCATGGGTCGCGATCGTTTGTGGATGACATTGATCGCTTCCTTTCTGACTTAAAAAATGGGGAGGAGATTGCAATGATCGCCGCACCGTCGATCAAGGTAGCGTTTGATGGCAACTGGCGGCATGCGCTTCAGTGGCTTCGTAATCAGGGGATCAAAAAGATTTATGACGTATCTTACGGGGCAGATATATGTACGTGGGCGCACTTGAGATATATGAAACAGCATCCGGGGGCCAAAGTGATATCCCAGCCTTGTGCGGCTGTCGTAAATTACATATTGAGTCACAGGCCGGAACTGCTTTCAAACTTATCCCCGATCCACAGTCCGATGCTGTGTCTTGCTGTTTATATGAAAAAGGTTCTTGGATTTAAGGGAAAAATTGCAGCGATTTCACCTTGTATCGCAAAAATTGACGAGTTCCGCGATACAGGGCTGATCGATTATAATGTGACGATGGTCCATTTGAAAGAATATTTTGACAGGGAAGGAGTGAATCTTCCTGAGATAAAAATCTATAGTGAATTTGAGTTTGATGATTATCAGGGGCTTGAGGGAGCGATTTACCCCAAACCGGGTGGTCTGATGAGTAACCTTTTGCTTCATGAGCCGGATATGAATGTCATAACTTCGGAGGGAACGGAGAAGCTATATCGCGAGCTGGATCAGTACGTAAATCAGAAGAAAGAATATCTCCCTGATGTATTTGATGTGTTGAACTGCGAGACCGGGTGTAACGGAGGTCCTGCGATCGGAGTAGATTATCAGCGTTTTGCGATGAATGATATCATGCATGATGTGGAGATCTATGCACACAAAAAGAGAAAAGAAGGGACGAAAAAGACAAGAAAAGGCTATGAGGATAAACAGTTTGCAGAGTTTGACAACAAGCTTGTGCTTGAGGATTATATCAGAGAGTACAGGCCTCGTCAGGTTAAGAAACTGACGGTGTCAGAACAGGAGATCCAGAAGGCATTTGAAATACTCGGTAAGCAGACTGAGGTGGAAAAGAATTTTGACTGCCATGCCTGTGGTTATAGTTCCTGTCGGGAGATGGCAATCGCACTTGCCAAAGGTATCAATGAAAAAGAGAATTGTCATCAGTATATGTTAGAGAGCATCAAGAAGGAACGGAAAAAAGTAAACAGCGTAAATGCGGAAGTCGTTGCTATGAATCAGGAGTTAATGGATATTTTTGGTGAACTTACAAGAAACATCGAGAAGGTTAAGAAACAGGCCGTACTTATTCAGGAGTCCGGGCAGAGAAGTTCTACGGAGATGACTTCGGTGGCTGAACATATGAGTGAATTAAATGAGTTGAATCAGAATATTTCGGGATCGATGCAGGATATCAATGAAAATGTAGAACGTTATAATCTGATGACACAGGATGTAGAGAGTATCGCCGGGAAAATTAATCTTCTCTCGCTCAATGCTGCAATCGAGGCGGCCAGAGCAGGGGATGCAGGAAGAGGGTTCTCAGTCGTTGCCACAAATATCCGTGATCTTTCGGAAAATTCCAAAGAAGCAGTGGGAAGTGCGAAGGAAAATGATGAGGGAATCCACAGGGCGATCAATAGTATTAATGACATCATACAGAATTTTAATGACGAGATCAAGGGACTTGTAAAATCTGTAGATGCTGCTGTAGAAAATGTAAATCAGTCTTCTGCAAACAGCGATGAGATCCAGAATTCTATGGCAGAGGTATCCATGATCGCTGAAAAGGTTCAGGAAGTGATCGATAAGACAAATCATATTCTTGGCTGACAAGCAGAAGTGGATCCAGGATTTAAACTGAAAATGATCAGAGGTGTGCCTTCTGTTTTGGCGCACCTCTTTTGTATGATTATGAAAATCAATTTTTAATCATCGCAACCTCTGGGAATCAATAACTTCGTATAACAGCAGAAATATTTTCTGATCCGGACCCGCTTCCGCTTAAAATAAACATGTAGCGGTACTAAGGCTGCAAGGTGCAAAGCACCTTATACGCAGCCTAAGGACCGACACGTTTATACGGTCCTTATCAGAAAATATTTCTGCTGCTATACGAAGCTTCATTAGCTTTGCACGAATTGCGATAATTAAAAATTGATTTCCACGACAAAATGTGTTTGAGGTTGACAAACGATCGTCAGACATTTAAAATTATATTGCATGAAATCAGCAGGTGGATCTACACCAGAAAGGGAGGATATTATGAGCATACCGGGTGACCCCATTATATTGCTTAGCTATGCCAATACACAGTTGCGTGACCAATACGCAACATTGGAGGAATTTTGCAAGACAAATGATATTGATGAGGAGACGCTCCGTGAGACTCTTGGCAGTCTTGATTATCATTATGATGAGGTGACAAACCAGTTCATATAAAGTACATGAATATAGAGGACATTAAGTTTCAGCATGAGATAAATCTAGCTGATTATAACAGGCTCCGGGAAAGTGTGGATTTTATCCGGATCACGCCGGAGCGGGCAAAGTGTGCCCTGGAAAATTCCCTGTACCGGATCATTGCTGTAGATGGGGATACGCCTGTCGGGATGGCCCGGGTAGTCGGAGACGGCGGATATGTTTTTTTTATCTGTGATGTGATCGTACATCCCGAATACCAGTCGAAAGGACTTGGGAGAAAACTGATCGAACGTGTTCTTAGCTGGTTGGAGGATCAGGTCGATGAGGGTGAGACGATCATGGTAAACCTTATGTCTGCACTGAATAAAGAGGAATTTTACAGCAAGCTTGGGTTTCATAAGCGGCCTTTTGGAAATCATGGCTCCGGTATGTCCAAGTGGATCAGTGGAGACTCGAAACAGAGATTCTGACAGGATGGGGTGCGGACGGAAAAGGTAAGGAGATGTATAACATGTATCAGTGTAAAGACAGGGTGTCGTACAGCAGAATCGACACAGAAGGTAAACTAAAGGTGCATGCGATCGTAAATGTATTACAGGACTGCTGTCTGTTTCACAGCGAGGAAGTGGGACGCTCCTGTATGGATCTTAAGGAGGATGCGCACGCATGGCTTGTGAATTCGTGGCATATTGTATTTAAGCGGCGGCCGTCTATGGGAGAGGAATTTATCACAAAAACATGGCCATATAAATTCCGCGGTATTTTTGGAATGAGAAATTTTCTGATGGAGAGCATGGAGGGAGAGACACTTGTATATGCCGACTCTCAGTGGTTTTACTTTGATCAGAAGACGGGTAAGCCGATCAAACCGACGCCGGAGGAAGTAGAGCCCTTTGGTATGGGAGAGGCGTATCCGATGGAATATACTTCGAGAAAGGTGACATATCCGGAAGAATTGGAGTACTATGACACGGTCCGGGTATGTGAGAATCACATGGATACGAATGAACATGTCAATAATGGCGAGTATATCCGTATTGCCGCTAACTGCCTTCCGACCGGTTACCAGGTAGATGAGCTGCGGGTGGAGTACCGCCTTGCAGCAAAGCTCGGTGATGAAATGGACATATACACAAAAAGGATGAAGGATTGTTTTTATGTGGTGATGGCAAATAAAGAGAAATCACCATATGTGATCACCTGTTTTCAGGGAGAGTAACTGACTTTCAGGTAAACTGCAGTCCGGGAAGGAAAAAGGGGATAGAAATGAATGTAGAAGAAAAGGTGTTGGGGAGAGTGGTGAGGCTGTATGCAGCCAAAACGACAAATAACGGGGTTTATCTGAGCTCTTATGAGTATCCGGAACTCAGTGTACTTTTGCCAAATAATCAGGTTCCGGAGGATATAGAGAAAGGCGATATCCTTTCTGTGTTTTTATATAAAGATTCCGAAGACCGTCTGATCGCCACTACGTCAGAGCCATTTGTCACGTTGGGGAGGATCGGCAAGCTTAAGGTCACGGATGTAACAAATATCGGTGCATTTCTTGACTGGGGGCTTGCAAAGGATTTGTTTCTTCCGTTTAAGGAGCAGACACACCGGGTAAAGAACGGCGAGGAAGTGCTTGTGGCGCTTTATATCGACAAAAGCAGCCGCCTCTGCGCCACGATGCATGTGTATGACTATCTTTCCGTGGATGGGGAATTTCAGGTGAATGATCATGTGACAGGACGCGTGTATGAACTGACGGATTCTTTTGGCGCTTTTGTGGCAGTGGAAGATAAATATTCTGCGCTTATCCCCCACAATGAGATGAACCGGGAGATCCGGGTAGGAGAGGTCGTTTCAGCCCGGATCAAAGAAGTGCGGGAGGATGGGAAACTTACGCTTAGTCTTCAGGAAAAACTTCCGGTACAGATGGGGATCGATGCAAAGACGGTAATGGAGAAACTGGAGGCAGCAGGCGGATTTCTTCCGTTTCACGATAAGACGTCTCCGGAGATCATAAAAAGGGAGTTCCAGATGAGTAAAAATGCGTTTAAGAGGGCGATCGGACGTCTCATGAAAGAGGGACAGATAGCGATCGGGCCGGATGGTATCCGGAAGAAATAATGGATTTAGTCTGGACGGTTCCAGAAGGAATGAAGGATTTCTTTCATTCCTTTTTTGTTTGTAATATGGTAGGGGATCCATTCTTTGGGAAAGAGTTCAAGGTAACTTCTCTGGGTAAAGCGTTCATCCAAAAGAAGGATAGCCCCTTTATCACTGGCGGTCCGTATTACCCGGCCGCCCGCCTGAAATACTTTATTGATACCGGGATACAGATAGGCGTAATCGAAACCATTTCCCTTTTTTGCATCGTAATACCGTTTAAATAATTCCCGTTCATTGCATACCTGGGGAAGGCCGGTTCCCACGATCGCTGTGCCGATCAGGCGGTCTTCTTTCAGGTCGATTCCCTCACCGAAAATGCCTCCCATCACGCAGAGTCCGACAAGGGTGTGGTCGTTTTCAGAATCAAAAGCATTTAAAAAAGCCTCTTTTTCCAGCTCATCCATTGACTGGCTCTGAATGATGATGTCTGTATCTGCCGGAACGTTCATACAGGCATGGACGTGGTTTAAAAACGCATAGGAGGGGAAAAAGACCATATAATTTCCCTGTCTGGCGGCGATAAATTCCTCGATATAAGAGGCTATTTTTTTGTATTCATGCTCGTTTCTCCGGGTGTATTTGCTTGTCACATCATTGGCAATGATCACTTCCCGCTGTGTTTCCTGAAAGGAAGATTTGGCGTAAACGGCGTAGTCATCCTCTGTGGTGGAAAGCTGTTCCCTGTAATAACGGACCGGCAGCAGAGTGGCGGAAAAGAAAGCAGTTCCACGGGCGTGCTCCAGTGTGTCTTCCAGACGGGCAGAAGGATCCATGCACTGTAGTTTAATGCGAAAATTATTTTCAGGATCATAGTCTGTATAAATCTTGTATTTGTCGTCTAAAACGTCGTAAATATTCAGAAAATGGCGAATGTCAAAAAAGAAATTCAGTATCGTTTCCCGCTCTGGCAGATCATGGATTTCTTTCGTGAATAATTCATAGCTGTTTATGACTCTCATGAGCTGAAAACTAAACGAGGAGATATCGTCGATCACTTCAAATTCATCGCATTGGTGTTTCCAGTCCAGCATGGTTTTGTTGCATTTTTCGATGGAGGCGATGAATATTTTTATGATGTATTGGACCTCCGGCGGATAGGATTTATGGGATTCCGCTTTTAAGATTCGTTTCACTGCAAGGAAATGTTCTTTTACAAGAACAGCGCTGTACATTTCTCTGGCACGCTCTACCAGATTGTGTGCTTCATCAATGAGAAACAAAAAAGAATCTTTTTTCCCATCTGAGAAAAAACGGCGCAGATAGACATTTGGATCAAATGCGTAATTGTAATCGCAAATGATGCTGTCGGCAAAAAGCGCGGCATCCAAACACATTTCAAACGGGCATACCTGATGTTTTTCGGCATAGGAAAGGATTGTATCCCGGTCCATGTTTGTCTCGTGGATGAGCAGGTCATATACGCTGTCATTTACCCGGTCATAGTGGCCTTTGGCGTAAGGGCAGGAGACGGGATTACAGTCAGGGGTTCCCTCCAGAAAACAAAGTTTCTCTTTAGAGGTTATCGTCAAATATTTAAAATTTAAGTTCTGGGCGGTAAGCAGTTGAAAACATTCCTGTGCGACCGTCCGGGTGATCGTCTTGGCAGTCAGATAAAAAATACGGTCTGCCAGTCCCTCGCCGACTGCTTTTACGGATGGAAATACGGTAGATATCGTTTTTCCGACACCAGTGGGAGCCTGAATAAATATTTTTTTCTTTCGTTCCATCGTTTTATAGACGCAGGCAGCCAGATGGCGCTGCCCTTCCCTGTATTCAAAAGGAAATTCCAGATTTTGTATGGAGGTATTCCGCTTTTGTTTCCAGTCATACTCATAGACAGCCCATGGTTCATAGCGGTTGATCAGTTCTTCAAACCAGGTCCGGATTTCCAGATTCGTGTAAGTTTCTTTAAAACGACGTTCTTCTTCGGATTCCAGATGGCAGTAAGTGACCTGTACGGAAATGAAGGCCGGATTTTCTTTTTCGCAGATCATATAGGCGTAGCACATGGCCTGTGCTTTGTGGACAAAAAGGGGCTCTTTCAGCTGATGGATATCCATATATACCCCTTTTATCTCATCCACCATGATTTCAGAACCGTCACGCAGGATCCCATCGGCCCGTCCCTCTATTTTTAGTTCAAAAGTATCGGCCGTATCTTTGCTTTTTAGTTTGACGCACGTAAATAAAGGCACCTCTGCCTCATAACCGATGCCCATTCGTTTCTGTATTTTTCTGTGGATCTTATTTCCCAGCGCCATAGCTTCTGTGTTCTTCACACCAAAACCAGTAGAGTTGATATCTCCTTCCCGAAAGATAAATTCCACCAGTGTCCGCACTGAGATTTTTACGGTGTTTATATCCATGGGTCTATTGTATCAGAATTTTGGGGAAATGTATAGGGGGGAGGATTTTTGTGGGGTTTTGTCGATTGGTTGGAAAAAACAGGATGATATTTGTTGGATATTGTTGTAATTTGTCGAAATGCGTCGAACGAAAGTTCGAAAAAATGTGCTATAGCTATAGAATTTAAATTGTAAGTGTTGTATAATAAATTATAAGAGAATATGTTGTTAGGTCAGTTTTATTTGAGATTACTTTGAAGGGAATTATTTATGAAAGTAAGTAAATATAGATATATTTTTTCGCGGTAGGTGTGTAAGAGACAGTCTTTATATAATACTAAATTATACAGATGCAATAGAGGCGTTCGAACAATACATTGAAAAGATTGTAGATATTTTGTGAAATACGAACATTTGAGAGATTAACAGTGGGGATAGAATGGTGTTATCAGAGGTAACCTTCATTTTGGAGTTTGTTTTAAAAGATGGGAAGATGGAGAGGTTTTGTTTTTAAGGAATAACTTGCGTATAAGGACAGAATTTACAGTGGGATAAAAAGGCAAGTTGGTATTGGAAGAGCAGGATAGAAAGATTTAAGAAAGACGGGAGATTTGAAGTGTGCCCATAGAATAAAGAAAATGAAATTTTCTTAGAAGAGCCAAATGTGGTCATATATGATTCGGTTGAGTATTGAGTAGGATGTTTTAATGAGAGAAAGGATCATTAAAGAGCAAAATCTTAAGATAATCCATGATGGGGATAAAAGCAATTATATAGCAGATTCCTGGTAGGGAACAGAGATAAATTATGTGATTTTTATGCATTAAATACAGATGTTTTAGATGGTTTTCGTATCAAACTGATTTAACGTATATAGAGAAAAGGGAAAATAGGGGACAATAATGAATGTCAGTCATGTTATGGGAAACATTGTATATTAAAATGTTTCTCATGACTGATAATAGATTACTAGGAGGTGGTATAAGGAGAAAGTAAAACACAAAAGTGTTTGATAGGAAAGGTTTTAGATTGTTTATATGGAACAATACAAAACAAAGATATGGAGGAAATGAGTATGATTAAGAAAAGATTAGTAAAAGGAATATGCGGACTGGCTATGGTCGGAGGAGCGTTGTTGGGAATGATTTCTCCTGCAATGGAAGCAGAAGCAAGAGTAGATTCAGCTGAAGTCAAAACAAGAGTTAGATCGGGAAAAAGAGAATTTTGGACAGCTGTAAGCGGATATAATGTAGGGAGATATCGTCTTTATGGATATCTAAATCGTTCTATAGATAATAAAGTTTGTTCGATGGGGTCTCAAACAGGAACTGGTAGAATTTTCTTTTCAACATCTCCTTATTCTACTAATGAAAAAGATGGTTACACAGTAGGTAGTTTTTATGCTAAAGGACTTGAGGAATTGAATGTAAAATAATGTTATTCAGAGTTGCAGAATTTCGATTCTGCAACTCTGAAAGGAGGTTTGAGTTATAATTATGAAAAGAATTATTTTGTTATTTATGATGTTCTCTTTAATTTTTTGTTCCTGTGGAAAAGAGCAATCAATAGAGGAGACAAACGCAACAGGAAAATATTCGATTTCATCGGCAAATGAATACGAGATAGAGTGGGTAGACACATCCAAACTGGCTCCTGTTGATAGGGTCCTTTTTAATGTGGTGGATTCTGAGCTTTGTTTTATGCAGTCAATTCTTGTCTCACGGGATGAAAATGGTAGAATGAAACATAGATATGAGGAGATTTCTTATGATATGGTTTCCGAGGAGTGGTCGGAATCAAAGGAACTTTCAGCAATGGATGAGATTAATCGTCAGGGATTTGCCACTATGTTTCGGAAAGCGTCAGATGGGACATGGTATTTTTTGTTTTACCGATGGGATGAAAAATTAAAACGTCATAGTAAAATAACTCTTTCCAGACTGACGGGAGATGGGAAGATTGAGGATATACAGATTCCGGTGGACTTTATAGATGAGAAAATGGAGATAGATTCTTATAATATCCGGAGTGATGAAAAAATCTGTATCAAAGTGTACCCAGAGAGTAAGAGTGATGGGGGCTTTTTGCCGGAAGACTTAAATGTTATCTTGTATGATCCCGTAACAGGTAAATTTGAATACGGCGGGGACTTATTGATGGGAGGATATGATTTATTGTCAGTCGAAGATGAGTATTTCTATCAATCCATGGTTGGTGGAAAATGTGGATATGCAGTAAAAACGATGGACACAGGAGATGTGGTTCAGAGGGAGATGTATTGTGCGGGCGAGACACCAGAAGGTGGGTGGACGAATGACTATATAAATTCTCCATATGATACATGTGATGAGGAAAATAATCTGTACATACTTAACACTGGTGGGATTTATGGCGGCTATTATAAAGACAGTGAGTTGAAAAATATCGTACCGGCATCAGTTCTGGATAAGTTGAATCTTTCTAGGATGGGTGATTTGGAGACATCAATTTATATGTCAGACTTTTGTCGGGGAGCTCAGATAGACTATGCAGACTTTTATGCACTTATAACAGATATGGAAGATGCCGACCATATCAAGCTAACCTTGGCCCATATAAAGGAAAAATAACAACACATAAAAAGATGAGGTTACCTATGAAAAAAGAATTAATACAGCGGGCGTATGAAGAAATCCCCTTTCTCTCGGAAAGACTAAGAGGCACAGAGATTGACTGGAATCTGCCGGAGGGGGAATTTGAAAAAATTCCTCCTCTGGAAAAGGAGGAAATCGCAGCAGACGTCCTTCGTTTGATACCGCCCCGTTATCTGGCAGATTTATATGGTGGGAATCTTGTTCGGACAAACACTTCCGGCTCGACCGGGAAGTGCCTTGAGATCTACTGGAGTATGGAAGACTGCAGGCGTTCCCTGTACCCATTATGGTTTTACCGAAAAAAATTTTATGGTATCTGCACATGGGACAAACGATGCCAGTTTTATACGATTTCCAGACCGGGGCCGGAGGAGGAAAAGGTTAGATACCGGGCCTATGGATTGGAGTTTAGTAAAACTGACCTGGATGAAGAGAGACTGGTCTGGATTTATAAGGAGATGAAAAAATATGAGCCGGTCTGGATGATCCTGCAGCCCTGTATCGCGGAACTCTTGTGTCTGATAAAGGAAAAGTATGGATTACCGGAGTTAGATTCTGTGCGTTATATCGAAATGACCGGAGAAATGCTTTCGAAAGAATTGAGAGACCGGATCAAAAAAACATTTCACTGCACGGTGGCAAATCAGTATGGGATGAATGAGGTGAATTCGATCGCCTATGAGTGTCCGGACGGAAATCTCCACTGCATGGATGAAAATGTGGTCGTTGAGATATTAGATGAGGACGGAAATGTGTTGCCGGATGGGAAAGAGGGAAATATTTATGTGACGACGTGTCATAACCGGGTTATGCCTTTTATACGTTATGGGACAGGAGACAGAGGGGTGCTGGAGACGACGCAGTGCAGATGCGGATGCAGAGGGAAGGTACTCCGCCTGCTGAGCGGAAGAAAGAATGAATGGGTTCTTACAAGAGACCGGGAAAAAGTAACACCCTATGTATTTATGCGTGCGGCCGAGGCAGTCAATTATCTGACGGATTTTAGCATTTTACAATACGAGGTCATACAGAGAGACTATGACGATTTTCTGGTGAGGATCGTTCTGGACGAGCCGGTGGAGGGGATCCCGGAGTTATTTGTGGAAAATATCGGCCATGCCAGTTTGCAGGATGCCCGGTATGAGTTTTGTTTTGAGAATGAACTTTTTCCGGATGAGACAGGAAAGAGAAGTTTTTTCAAAAACCGAATCAGGGCAGATGAGTAATATCAGAAACAAAAGGAGGGAATTCATGAGAAATGGATAGTATTTACGAAAGAATCACCGAGCTTATTTTGTTAAATGCTCCGAACGAGCCAGAAGAACCACTTAACGAGGATACCAGGCTTCTCGAGGATCTTGGATACGATTCGATTGCGATGATGAGCCTGTTAGTAGATGTGGAGGAAGAATATGATTTTGAGACGGAGGACATGGAAGAAAGTCTGAAAGCATTTGAAACCGTAAGGAACTTTGTGGAGTTTGTCAGAAAGAATGTGGAGTAATCATAAGGAGAGGATAAAAGATGCATGAAGGACACATATTACCGATCCGGGAGCCATTGCTAAAGGCGTATCTGCATATCGGCATGCCGTTTAGCATTCTTCCGGAAGAATTTGAAAAAAACGGCTGGGTATACAATACATATATTCAGCTTGTTTATCACGATGAAAATCCAGCGGATGCTTTTATGGATTTTACCCAGCAAAGGTTCTGGGAAGAACATAATGTATTTACAAAGGGTTTTTTTAGTTTTCCGGCGGGAACAGAGGAAGAGCGTATGGAAATGCTAAAAGAGTGGAAGCGGTTTATAGACATGGGGTATTACATATTTGGTGATTGGGATGAGTATTACATCCCGGATACGCCGTTTTATGAAAAAAGTTTTTTCCGGCATTACTTTTTTGCCTATGGTTATGAAAATGGGGAAATCTGTGTGGAAGGATATCTTGCGGATGGCCACTGGCATCGGTTCCGGGTGGAGGAAGAGGTGTTTTTACAGGCAGTTCTTTCGGATAAAGACAGGGATAAAAACGGATATGTCGGAGTGAATTTTTATCGCCCGAGAGACAGCAGATATTTTCATTTTGATCTGGACACGGTAAAAAGGGAGGTGCAGGCTTATCTTGGCAGTGAGGGAGAAAATGCAGCGCTTTCTTATGGTGTGAGTGCGACGGAAAGATTTTTTGACGATATGACGGGCGCTATGAATGCGGGTGCTGACTTTCCGATCCAGTCGGTGTATATCATTTATGAGCATAAGTTGATGATGCTCAGGCGCATTGAGTACATGGCGTCAGTGAACACCGGATGCACGGAAGAAGATGTACAGGATTACAAAAAAGTCGTAGACCAGATCTTTTCTGTCGTATGCAGTTGTGTCAAATACAGAATGATAAGAAAGTTAGCCCATGTAAATAAAGTAAGTGAAAAAATAGAGGATGCCATGAAGTCAGAGCAAACGATATTAAGGAGAATTTTTGATGAATAAACTTTCTATAAATACAGAAGTAAAAGATTCGACAGATGCAGCTATGCTGCTTACAAAGGCAGTATTATCCTCGGAGATGGCGGAAAAGATCAGAAAGAGACGCATAAAAGAGATTCCGTTTTACGAAGATCTGTCTGTGTTTTCCCACGGGTTTTTTGAGTATTATTTTGGCGGGAAGGATGTGACGGATTCGCTTGAAGAAGTATTCCGGGATATTAAAAATTTTATTGATGCCGGATATTATATCCTGATCGGGGAGGACTGGGGGAAGCGTTTGATCATTTATGGGTATGAGGAGGAAATGGTCTGTGTTATGGGAACTGCTGAAGAAGATGAGGCACGGATTTTTCTGTATGAAGAAAAAATCGGTGAGTTGTTGAAAAAATCGGGATTTTTTGAGGGGAAAAGAAGGGATGAATACCTTCGTCTGCGAACCCTGAAGGAAAATCCTGCATTTTCCGATGAGAAAGGCGGAGTGATCGGATTTTTAAAGGGCTTTCGGAAAAAGAAATCATGACAGGTAGGTGACGTTATGAAAATGTTAAACGGAAAAAATAACGACATTGCAGTCATCACAGAGAATGACAGGCAGATTTCCTATGGCGAACTGGATATGTATTGCCGCACATTTCAGGAAAGGATGTCTCCGGGGAGCCTTCTGATCATAATCTGTTCCAATACATTAGAATGTATTTCTGGTTACATTGGGAGTATGATGGGAGCACATGTTCCGTTGCTGCTCGGACCGGATACAGACACGGATATGCTGTCCACATTTCTTGAGGCGTACCGGCCGGGATATGTCTGGGTGGGGAAAGAGGAACTGGTAAAAGAATTGACAGGTAAACAGCATTTTTTGAAAATATTTGAGATGAAAAAATATGTTCTTTTAAAGACAAGCTATGAGAAGGTCACTTTGAATCCGGAACTTGCTCTCCTTCTTACGACATCGGGAACGACAGGAAACTTAAAGACCGTAAGGTTAAGTAAGACAAATCTTTTATCAAATACAAAGAGTATCTGCGAATATCTGGGAATTGAAGAATCACATCGTGCCGTCACGACACTGCCGGTAAATTATACATATGGGCTGTCAGTGATCAATACACATTTTTACAGGGGAGCATCGATCCTGCTTACAGAACGCTCTGTTATTGACCGCAAGTTCTGGGACTCTTTCCGGAAGTATCAGGTGACCTCTGTGGCGGGAGTACCATATACATATGAATTATTTTGCCGGATGGGACTTCGGAAAATGCATCTGCCATCTCTTCGGTTTATGACACAGGCGGGAGGAGCATTGAAGGAAAAGGAATGGACGTATCTGTCCCGGTATTCAGATGAAAATAAGTGCCGGTTTTTTGTGATGTATGGACAGACGGAAGCGACTGCGAGAATGAGCTATCTGCCACCGGAAAAGATGAAGAGTAAGCCCGGGAGTATCGGGAATGCGATACCGGGAGGTAGATTATATGTGATAGATGAGGACGGACAGGAGATAGACCGTCCATATGAAGAGGGCCAGATCGTGTATGAGGGGCCAAATGTAATGATGGGGTATGCAGTGGATGCCGGTGAACTGGCGCGGGGAGATAACCAGCATGGAAAGCTGTGTACGGGAGACACCGGTTATTATGATGAAGAGGGCGATTTTTATGTGACCGGGAGGATCAACCGTTTTACGAAAATTTATGGGAAACGGATCAATCTCGATGATGTGGAGAGAACTCTTTGCAGAAAAATGGGATGTCAGGTAGTGTGTATTGGCCGGAGGGATGATATCGTCCTCATCCACGACGGAAGCGTGGATGAGGAGAGAGCAGGAGTCAGGGAATTGTGCGACCGTTACGGGATCGGAAGAAAAAATATCGTTACGATAAGATCAGAGGAAATCCCTTATACTGCTTCGGGAAAGGTTGACTACAAAGCAGCGGTGGAAAAATGGTCTCTTTGAAATTTACTCCGGTGTGTCCTGGAATGCACGGTATGCATAACATACAGTAAGTACGATGATCGCACCGCTAATACACATATTGAGCGCCAGGCTTTTTATCACGCCTACCTGCGTCAGATAGGTAGGAATATATCCGATGATGTGAAGGATGATAGCTGCCGGAAAGAAATAGGACCGTTTTTTATTATTGATCGCGATATAGATCAGGACGGTAAGGGCTGCCTGGAAAAACAGGGCAAGGATCCGTTCTACACCGGCCGCTATATTTTCGATCGGCTGGACTGCGATCAGTTGTCCAATCGCTGTTTTATAGTCTGCAAGGGCTTCTCCGCTGAGCTCCAGTTTGGCAAGGTAATTATCCATCCCCAGAGAATTTACCATAAAGGCGAGAACGATATTTCCCATAAAGAGTGAGCTTCCAAAGGTGATCGTCTCAAAGCCTCCGTGCCCCACTCCGAATAAAAACGCATTTTGTTTGCCGGGACGGTTCTTCATGAAGCGGCTGAGGCCTACATATTTACCGACTTCTTCAAAAACACCTGCTGCGACTGCCCCATAAAGGGCATACCAGACCGGGTGGGTTGAGCGGTTAAAAACGTCTGCCAGAGAAAAGAAATTGAACAGGATCATGTTCAGGAGTCCCTCTGCACCGAAGGCAAAAAGTACATAAAAGGCCATGCCGATGAAAAAAGAGGATAATTTTGCCCTGGTCTTTGCCCGGTAATATCCTAAAAATATAAATGGGACAGCAGTGCAGATCAGGGCGATAACGATCATGCTGACCAATGACTGGCTGGAAAATTTCGTAGCTGTGAGTAATGCGTTCATAATGATCTCCATTCCTTTGTGTTTAATTTTAACATACTATTCTTATCATAGCGTTCTTTGGGGTGTTTGGCAAATGTTTTTTATCAAATATTTGTCGAATCCTGTCAGAATGCGTCGAACGAAAGTGGTTGTTGGGTTATGGGAAAATATGGTACAATGGAGACAAGTAAATGATTCGTGTTAAGAGTGTAAAGCATGTCATGGGGAGTACATATGAATTTAGAAAAAACACAGGAAAGATTTATAAAAGATGTTTATCAGAATGTGGCTTTGTATTCAGAAAAATTAAAAGAAAAGGGGCTTGTCCTGACGGATGTGGGAGCGCAATGGAATGAACTTCCTCTTGTGACAAAAGAGGATTATTTGTCAGGGAGTTATAGTACGATCATGCCGGATAAGATCCCGATGATGCTGTCGGGAGAACTAATGGAAGTTTTCACTTCCGGTACGAGTGGAACCTGTCTGAATGTATTGTGGTCGATGGGAGACTGCCAAAGATCCTTGCTGCCACTTTGGTTATATCGCAGAAAAGAGTATGGGATTTCCCCAAGTGATAAACACTGTTACTTTTATTCGGCGAGGAAGATCGGACAGGAAGAGAGGGAGTTTGAGACAGCGAAAAACCAGTTAGGGTTCAACCGGAATAATCTAACAGACAATCGTCTGATTGAGATTTATAAGAGGATGTGTGAGTATGAGCCGGCATGGCTTATGTTGCAGCCGGTAATGGCTGTTCTTTTAGTAAACCTGAAAAAGAAGTATACCCTGCCGGAAATGAAGAGTCTCAAGTATATAGAAATGTCAGGGGAGATGTTAAGTGAACAATTACGTAAGGGATTAGAGGATACGTTTCATTGCAAAGTGGCTGATCAGTATGGTGCTTATGAGGTGAATTCGATCGCCTATGCTTGTCATGAGGGAAACTTACATTGTATGGAGGAAAATGTCATTGTTGAAATACTGGATGAAAAAGGAAGTTCAGTGGAGGATGGAAAGGAGGGAGATATTTATGTTACTTCACTTCAAAACCAGACAATGCCTTTTATAAGATACAAAATAGGAGATAAGGGCTATATCAGCCAAACCAAATGTAATTGTGGAAGAAAAGGCAGGGTGTTGTGCCTGACACAGACGAGGACGGCAGAATGGATTGTTACAGAATCGGGAGAGAAAATTGATCCTTACGTCTTATTACGACCGATCATTAATGTGAATAAGGTTTGGGATCATCCGATTCAGCAATTTCAGATTATTCAGAAGGATATTAGTTGGTTTGTATATAAGCTGGTTGCTGAGGAGGAAATGCAACGGGAGATTTGTCTGGGAATACCGGAAAATATTTGTGAAAGACGGTTAGCGGGGAGCAGGATCGAGATTGTCTTTTGTGATCGTATTTTACCGGATCCAGATACAGGGAAGTTAAAATGGTTTAAAACAGAACTGGAGATACCAGTTAGAAATGGAGGAGAAGTATGAAAGGAATTCAAAATGCAGCGAAGAGAGTTTTTTGCTTGGTTATGATCTTTGCTTTTATCCTGTTTGGGATTTCTCAGAACAGTGTGATCTGTCTTGGGAAACCGGATGAATCAAAGAAAATGGATTACAAAAATATGATTAAAAAAAGTGAGGCAAAAGAAATCGCCAATCTCCATCTTGATGCGGCAGAGGATCATATGGATGGAAAAAGAACCAAGGGAAATAAGTGGAGTGATAAAACTAAGATCAGTAAGACATATCCTTTATATGACACGGAGGAAAAATTGTGTGCCTATGCGTTTGAATTAAAGGATTCCGGGGAGGACGCCGGCTATATCGTAGTGGGCGCAAATGAGGAATATTCACCGGTGATCGAGTATGCGACATCCGGAAAATTTTATGACGGAGAATTGAAGGCTTCGGAGTATCTTTTGTATGATGGAACGCTTGGGTATTACAAGACGTCGAAAGAATCAGAGGTGGTTGCGGATATTAATGACGAGAAGCAGAAGTACAGAAAGGTGAAACAAAAGATACAGAGAAAAAAGCATGAGGAGGAATGGGAGAACATAAGTGAACAGTTAACCTATGTTGCTTCTTCCACTCCGCCAAATTCCGGAGGAGAGATAACAAATCCGCAGAATCATGAGAGCGGTTATGTATCCGTTAATCATGGGGAGGCTATGAATTATGACCGTGTGATGTATTTTATTACAGGTGATTTTCCGTATGAAAATAATTGTAGTCCAACGGCAGCAACAAACCTTTTGTTATACTGGAATGAGAGGAAGACTTTGAAAGTAAATCTCATGAAAAATAGTTGGGCGGAAACTCATTCTACGCTATACAGTTACTTTAAAACATTGACGGGGGAAGGAAAAGGAACAAGTCCTTCGAATATTAAACCAGGGTTAGAAAGATATCTTGATGAAATCGGGGTAGCGACAGATGTTGTGTCCCACTGGGATATACGTTCGACGAACTGGACAGAGATGAAATACCGGCTAGATTTTGGGGAACCGTTTATTTATTTGATGAGTGATCATTACTGTTATCATGATCATGCGGTATTGGCATTAGCATATACGGAATATGTATATGCCTCCAAACAATTTGTGACAGACAGCAAGTACAGCCGGTATCTGTGTGTGGCAGATGGATGGACCAACCTTGCAAATCGTTATGTAAATGTCAGTGTAGGTTCCGATTTCTCACAGGATGAGATGGTAACGTTATATTTTGTCGGGAAATATTAAAGGAGTGTGAGGACTATGAAAAAATGCAGTATTTTATTTTTGTTATTCATAATGGGCTTTTTGATTTCGGGCCAGGAGGTGTCAGCGGCAAAGAGACCCGAAAAGGTAAAGACGCACAAACTATATATAGAGCAGGGAAAAACATATAGACTGTCAAAGATCCTTTCAGATATCAACGACCCGCTCGAGGGCGATACATTAAAAGACTGCCTGAAGGGGAAAAAGGTCAAATGGTCAGCAAAGAAATCGCAGATTAAGTTGACAAAGAAAACGATCAAGGGGAAAAAACAAGGAGAATTTGAATTAACCGGAGTGACGAAAAAATATAAATATGTAATTACGTTAGTGTCTGTTCCAAGGAAGTGGCCGGAGGTTCCAGAGGAGATCACCAGTGTAAGTATTATGAGACGGGGAAAAACAGTGGTGATCCGGGATATAAATGAGGTGAGGTATTTTTGCAATCTGCTTAACTCTGCGGATTATTGTTTTGATTATAAACATACCAATCATCGTCTCATTGGATGGGAGTACCGTATTTGCCTTTATACCGAAGAAGGTGTATTAGAGCGCAGTTTCACAGGAAATATAGTAGACCATTACTGGTATAAGCCGGAAAATCCTGTTGATGTATATCAGTATATCGAGGAGCAATATGCCAAGTTACTTATTGAACAAGATCCCCCGATGGAGTGGTGAAAGATGTTTTAAAGGGAGTGGCATTATGAAAAAACAAATTTTATTATTATTATTTACTGTGATAAGTTTTATTTTTATCGCTGATACTGCATCAGCGGCGAAGAAGGTTGAGAAAAGGGAGTATTCACTCTATGTTCAGCAAGGAAAGACTTATAAATTGTCAAAGATTCTTTCTGAATTAAAGGATAAAGAAGAGGACAGAACCCGGCAGAAAACCTTGAAAGGGAAAAAGGTGGATTGGTCTGCCAAGAAGACACAGATCAAGTTAACAAAGAAAAGCGTTAAGGTAAAGAAGCAGGGAGAATTTAAGCTGACCGGGCGGACGAAAACGTGTAAGCATATTATTACATTAAAGTCTATGCCAGAGAAATGGCCTGCAATTCCCGAGGGAATTGCCAGTGCAGGCATTATGCAATATGGCAGGACGATAGAAATAAAGGATCCTGCTACTGTGACAGAACTATGTAACATATTTAATTCTGCAGATTACAGATTTGGGGATATTTACACATTAGTTCCTCCGGGTTGGACGTATTCTATAAAGCTATATGACAGTGCGGGGAAGGAGAAACGTTCTTTCACGATCGGTTACCAGTTGAGTGGAGGATATTATAGCAAAAGATGGAAAGAAGTGGAGAAGTATGTAGGGGAATTGTATGATTCCCTGATGAAAGAACAGAATCCGGCCTGAGAGATAATAGGCGCTAGCCTGAAAAAGTAATAAACGAGGTGGAGAAAAAATTGCTAAACGAGTATACGATACAACGGGATGAGATTATCAATCTGGTTTTTGAAATTTGTAATAAGAAAAAAGAGGATTATCCTTCAACCGACTTGGAGGGGCTGAGTCTGATAGAAGATTTGGGATTTGAGTCAGTGATGCTCGTGGATTTACTACTTTCATTAGAAGAAAAGTATAAGGTTGAATTTACAGACATGACCGGATTGTTGGAAAATTTAGAAACGTTAGGGTGTTTTTCGGATTATATCGAAAGGAACATTGGAGAGCAAACATGTTAAAGATAATAAAGGAAATCACTCCTGTGTTCATAGAAGGACTGGATTGTGTCGATAATACGGTACTTACAGTATGTAATTGTCTTTGCGGAGAATATGAGAAGGCATTCTGGGACTCATGGGATATCCGGTACAGACCGGATTATATAGCCGGCCGGGGGTTACGGATCGTACAGGGACGTATTCAGGAAAATGTGAGGAAGCTGTATGGGATTGAGTTTGTCCCACAGGGGGCCTTTGATCGGGGGGATTGCCGGGGGCTTATTGAACGGTACATGAGTGAAGACGGTCTTCTTGTCGTAGGGATAAAAACAAATGCATTTCCGTGGGCAAAAGCATATAATCAGGATGTTCAGGGAGTCCATTTTCTTTTGTTTACTAAAAGCAGTGACAGCGGGATCGTCTGTATCGATACGATGCCGGCGAGACAGGATGCCCTGCTTGGATGGGAAGATGCCAGACGGGGTGTGGTGAGCCTGATTCGCATTCGGGATTTGCGAAAACAGAATGAGATAAAGATGAATAGGGTCTGGAGGCATGTAAGAAAAAATGTACAGTCAAAAAGTGTAAGGCTTTTAAGGAAAAAATTAAACACGGACTTTCAGGTGCAGCGTGAATTTGGCGAGCAAAGAAACATTTGGAGGATCCCTTTATATAATTTGTTCCTGACGGTAATGGGAGGACATGCTCAGTTTGAAAGTTATTTGAGACGAACTGCTTTTGCTAAAGACACGTATCTTTTGACGCAGTTCAGGGCTCTTACGATAGAATGGGAGGCGCTGAAAGTTCTTACCGTAAAGATGCATAGAGAGTATTTTTCTGCTAAACTGAGCATGGAAAGATGTGCGAAGTACAAAGAGCTGTATGTCGAAAAACTCGCGGGGATCGCAGACATGGAAGAAAAAGCGATTTATTCTTTCCGGAAATCTTATGAAAATATCAAGTCAGCAAAAAATGATTTTGGGACTAGTGATGCGGAAGAGAAAGCCGGGGAAAATATTTTTCTTGCCCTCCCCTACAATGAGAAGACCCATATGGTGGATCCGGAAGATTTCTTTGTAGATGATGTAATACCATATGGAATTGTTTGGAAAAAAGAGTTGTTGGAATTTCGGCTGCCGGAGGGAGAAAGACAAAAAGATAATTGCATGTTTTGCGATGGGCAGGTATTAAAGATCGGGGAGCGGGTGCATGAGATCAGTTTTCTCATATATGCTACCTATGGAGCACAGTTTGAACAGCTTGAAGTTGGATATGAGGGGGGTATAGAGAAAAAAGAATTCAGCGTATCGGATTGGACGGAAGAACCGCTCCATCACGAGCGTGTCATGTGGAGCGCCGGATTTAAGGGAAAGACTCCGGAAAAGGAAGATTATACCGGGAAAATAGCAGCCATACAGTTAAGGCTTTCCCCTGAAAAAATCTGTGAGTACATCAAGCTGCCACAGTGCAAGGAGATACATATATTTGCGATTACCATTTCGCAGTCAAAATCAATAAAAAACATCTAGCAGGTTTTCTTGTGTGTGTTTTGAATGATTTTGGCTGCTTTTTTTGTACCAGAGACTGATTTGGCGTCGTCTGGCTGCTGTACGAAGCTTTGCTGGCTTTCTATAAATTGAGAGCACTCCAAATTGATTTCCCTGATCAGGAAGTATATTTCCTTGACAACAACAAATAGTAAGGATAAAATAAAATGGACTTTATATTTTCATAAAAAGGAGGATGCTATGCGATATATTACAAGAGAACTTGAGCGTAAGTTTATGCAGATGGACGCATTTTTTAAGGTTGTGCTTGTTACAGGAGCAAGACAGGTTGGTAAGACCACTATGCTTAAGCATCTTACAGAGGGAACAAACAGAACATATGTCAGTCTGGATGATTTAATGGCAAGAGAACTTGCACAGACGGATCCGGCACTGTTCTTTCAGACCTACAAACCGCCGATTCTGATCGATGAGGTTCAGCATGCACCCCGGCTTTTTGAGCAGATAAAACTTATGTGTGAAAATACTGAGGAAACAGGACAATTTTGGTTGACGGGTTCGCAACAGTATAATATGATGAAACATGTCAGGGAAACATTGGCGGGCAGGATTGGTATACTTCAACTTTATGGTTTGTCGCAGAGAGAAAAAGATGGTGTGTTTTTTGATGAACCTCTTGATTTTTCTTTTGAAACTTTGAAGGAGCGTCAGGAAAGGCTTCCTGCAAATGATATCACGAAGGTGTTTGAGCATATATGGAGGGGTGGCATGCCGCAGGTTCTTGAGGCTGATGAGGAAATGCGCCAGGAGTATTACAGCTCCTATATAGATACCTACCTTATGCGTGATGTGGCAGAATTAGGGGGTGTTACTGATTCGGCAAAGTTCATGAAATTACTCAGGGCTTGTGCAGCGCTCACGGGAGAGCAGGTGAACTACGCAACGCTCGCCCAGGCAGCAGATATATCACAGCCTACGGCAAAGGAATGGGTAAGACTACTCGAAGGCCTTGGGGTTATTTATCTGCTTTCACCATACTCAAACAATGAACTAAAAAGATTGGTAAAAACTCCGAAACTATATTTTTGTGATACCGGTCTTTGTGCTTATCTTTCTATGTGGCTTACAAGAGATACCCTTATGAACGGAGCGGCAAGCAGTCACTACTTTGAAAATTATGTGGTAATTGAACTTTTGAAAAATTATGCCTATGGAAAAACGAAGGCTGCTCTTTGCTACTATCGCGATTCTAATGCGAAGGAAATTGATGTGTTTGTTGAGGTAAATGGTTTTGTGCATCCGTTAGAGATTAAAAAATCAGCTTCGCCCGATCGTAAAGAGGTTAAAAAATATGAATTGCTTGACCGGGCGTCCATACCGAGAGGGTGCGGTGGAATTGTGTGCATGTGCGACAGACCTGTTCCGATCGACGAGAGGAACTTGTTTATTCCCAGCAATTTAATTTAGCTTAGCGGCGCCAATGGTGGTTTTGCCCTCGGCATATACTATTATGCTATAACAATACGAGAAAAGATGAGAAACAGATGAATGACAGATTATATGAAGCCCTGTTGCATTATTGCCATGAGGATATCCTCCCGATGCATATGCCCGGGCATAAAAGAAATAAAAAATTTCAGATGGGGAATCCGTATGAACTGGATGTGACAGAGGTAACCGGAATGGATGATCTGCATCATCCAACAGGTGTCATAAAACAGTTGATGGAGAAGATATCCGGGATGTACCATTCGGATCATTCCTATCTGCTTATCAATGGAAGCACCGGTGGGATCCTGGCGGCGATCGCTGCCTGCTGTCACCACGGTGACCGGATCGTTGTGGCCAGAAACTGCCATAAATCTGTGTACCATGCGATTCGCCTTTTGGAACTTCGCTCGGTGTATGTGTATCCGGAATATGAAAGCGGAGCTGGGGAGAGGCTTGGGATCGCCGGAGCGGTCACGGCAGAATCGGTGGAACTTGCACTAAAGCAGTATGAGGACGTATCCTGTGTGGTGATCGTATCTCCTACCTATGAGGGAATCGTGTCTCCGGTCAGGGATATTGCAGAGGCAGCACATCGCAGGCGGATTCCACTTATTGTCGATGAGGCGCATGGCGCCCATTTTAACTGGCATGAGGCATTTCCTGACACAGCTCTGACAGAAGGGGCTGATATTGTGATAGAAAGCCTCCATAAGACGCTTCCTTCATTTACCCAGACAGGACTTCTCCACGTCAGGGAGGGGATCGTTAAGACCGATCGGATCCGGTGGAGTCTGCGCACCTTTCAGACGAGCAGCCCGTCTTATCTTTTGATGGCTGGCATCGACCGGTGTTTTGCATATATTGAAGAAGAGGGGGAAGAGGATTTTGAAATATATGTAAAGAACCTTCAGCATTTCAGGGAGAAAATGAGCGGCCTTAAAAAGCTCTACCTCTTTGAATCTCCCTGTAAAGAACCTTCTAAAATTGTCATAGCGACAGACCGGACAGGTATTTCCGGAAAAAAACTTGCCGATATATTATATGGAAAATATCAGATTGAGACAGAGATGAGTTGTGGAAATTACTGCATTGCAATGACGAGTGTTTGCGATGAGCGGGAGAATTTTCTGAGGTTTGCAGAAGCGCTGCAACAGATTGATCGTATGCTTCCCCAAATACCAGAAGAAAATATATCCCCTCACTGGTACGACTGGAAGGCGCCCCAAATCTGTATGTACAGCTTTGAGGCGGCGGACTGTGAAATGCAGTCTTTGCCGGTAGAAGAATCAGAAGGACGCATAGCAGGAGAAGATATTTATCTGTATCCGCCGGGAATTCCACTGGTCGTCCAGGGAGAACGTATATCAAAAGAGGCGGCAGCGATGCTGCGTGACGGGGAGAAGGCCGGATATACGGTATATGGTGTGAACGATGGATTTGTAACGGTGATAACTGGTTAATGATTGAGTAAGATGAAAGTAAAAACATCGGATTGACAGAAATGAGGGAAATCATGGGAAAATTATTTGTGATCATGGGAAAAAGTGCGACAGGAAAGGACTCCTTATATCAGAAAGTTATAGAGAAACATCCGGAACTGCATGAAATCGTATCTTATACGACGAGACCGATCCGGGCCGGTGAGACATATGGCAAGGAATATTTTTTTGTGAGCAAGGAAGAAATGTATGAGATGCAGGAGCAGGGAAAGATCATTGAATGCAGAAAATATGATACGGTACTTGGGCCATGGTTCTATTTTACTGCGGACGATGGACAGATTGATTTTGAAAAAGGAAGTTATATCCTGATCTCTACGCTTGAGGGATATGAAAAACTTCAGAGCTTTTTTGGAATCGGAAACATTGTTCCTATTTATATTGAAGTAGATGATTTTAAGCGGCTGGAACGTGCGGTGAAACGGGAACGCAGCCAGAAGAGTCCCTGTGTGCCGGAGTTGTGCCGAAGATTTTTAGCCGATGAGGAGGATTTTTCTGAGGATAAACTTCAGATGGCCGGTATTGAGACACGGATTTTGAATGATGATCTGGAGCGGGCACTGGGAAATATCGAGAAACTGATTTGTGAAGCAACTAAGGATAGTACTGGAATAAATCAGAAATAAATGCTATAATGTGTATATAAGCAGAGAGGAGATGATAAGTGGTGGACATAAAGATTGATAATATTCAGCAGACGCAGGCGGCGACGACGGCGAAACAGACCCAGAGTACCGGTGAAGATTTTAAGTTCACCCTTATGAGTTCTCTTGAAGAGGATGGCCTTCAGGCCCGCCTTACGCTCATGATGGAGGACATCACGATGCAGGGGAAAAAGCTTGGAAAGCATATGGATGTCCGGGATATGAAGCATTACCGTAAACTGATCCAGGAATTTATGAATGAGATCGTGAACCGCTCCCATAAATTCAGCCGTGAGAATTTTCTGGACAGGCGGGGGAGACACAGGGTATATGGTATGATCAAGCGGGTCAATGCGGCGTTGGATGAGTTGGCGCAGGAGCTGATGCAGGAGGAGAAAGACCATCTTTCCATACTTGGGAAAATTGATGAGATCCGGGGATTATTATTGGATATACTTACTTGACAGAGGAAGATGTGTGCGGGAAGAGTTCATGTTTTCTGCACAGATACTTCAGAAAGGAGGGCACTATGTTTTTATTTTCAGAGATTATGGGGCATGATGATATTAAAGAGCATTTGCAGACAGCGATTCGGGAAGACAAGCCATTCCATGCCTATATTTTTCAAGGCGAGGTAGGCTGTGGCAAAGAGACCATGGCAAGAACATTTGCTGCGGGACTCCAGTGTCTGTCAGAGGAGAGGGACAGGCCATGTGGAACCTGTGCGTCCTGTAAACAAACCGATTCCGGAAATCAGCCGGATATCGTCTGGGTGAACCGGGAATTATCAAGTATCGGTGTGGATGATATCCGTGAGAAAATAAATGGGTCGATTGCGATCCGGCCGTTTTCCAGTCCGTATAAGATTTATATTGTGCCGGAGGCAGACCGCATGACTGAGGCGGCGCAGAATGCTTTACTAAAAACGATAGAGGAGCCGCCGGAATATGGTGTCATCATCCTTTTGACAAGTAATATCAGCGCTCTGTTACCGACGATACAGTCCAGGTGCCTCAAACTGGAGTTTCGGCCGCTGTCTACAGCGACGGTAGAAAAATATCTTATAGATAAATACAATGTAGTTGATTACCGTGCGAGGACGAGTGCTATTTTTGCCCAGGGAAATCTGGGAAAAGCGATCCGGTATATTGAGTCCGAAGATTTTGAGGAAAAGAAGGACAAGGTGCTTCGGATCTTAAAAAATGTCCAGACAATGGATGTGTCAGAGATGTTAGAGCTCATAAAGGAAATCGGCGAGGATAAGGATAACGTAAAGGATTATATCGACCTTATGGTCTTGTGGTATCGGGATGTGCTTTTATTTAAGGCTACCAAAAATATGAACCACCTTATTTTTCAGAGTGAGTTTCGTGCGATTTCTTCTGAGGCAAACCAGAGGGATTACGAAAAGATAGAAGAAATTCTGCGTGCGTTTGATAAGGCAAAGCTACGTTTGAAAGCAAATGTAAATTTTGAGGTCGCAATGGAACTTATGCTGCTCACGCTGAAGCAATAATATGGAAAGACAGGGACAGAAAGGCAGGAAAATAAATTGAAAACTATCATAGGTGTACGTTTTCGCCAGGCGGGAAAGATATATTATTTTGATCCGGGCGACAATGAAGATATAAAAAGGGGGACACATGTAATCGTAGAGACGGCAAAAGGCGTGGAATACGGCATGGTAGTCCTTCCGCCTACGGAGATGCCGGAGGAAAAGATCGTATCCCCTCTGAAAGGGATCATACGCATTGCAACGCCGGAGGATGAGGAGAGCGAGCAAAAAAACAGAGAAAAGGAAGAAGAGGCTTTTGGAATCTGTCTTGAGAAGATTGCGCAGCACGGACTGGAAATGAAACTGATCGCAGCGGAATACACATTTGATAAAAATAAACTGCTTTTTTATTTTACTGCGGATGGGCGTATTGATTTTCGTGAACTGGTGAAGGATCTGGCATCAGTATTCCGGACAAGGATCGAACTCCGGCAGATCGGGGTCAGGGATGAGACAAAACTACGGGGCGGCATCGGTATATGCGGGCGGGCGCTCTGTTGCCATACGTATCTTTCTGAGTTTGCGCCGGTTTCGATCAAGATGGCAAAGGAGCAGAATCTTTCACTTAATCCGACGAAGATTTCCGGTGTATGCGGAAGGCTTATGTGTTGTCTGAAAAATGAAGAAGAAGCCTATGAGGAGTTAAACAGCCATCTTCCGAATGTGGGAAGCCGGGTGAGGACACCGGAGGGACTGCCGGGTGAAGTTCAGAGTGTAAGTGTACTGAAACAGAAAGTTAAGGTTATCGTAACGCTTGATAATGATGAGAAGGAAGTACGGGAGTATCAGGTCTCAGATCTTAAATTCAAAAGAGAGCGCAGGCGAAACCGTAACGACAGCGAGAATGATAAGGAACTCAAGGCACTTGAGGCAATGGAGAAAAAGGAAGGTAAATCAAAGATCTGATGTTACAGGAGAAACAATACAGAGAGTGTGGTCTTTTAAAACGGGGAGAACGTCTGGATGACTTGCAGCGGGACGGCCTTATGATCATCCAGAATCCGGAATGGTTCTGTTTTGGTATGGATGCGGTGCTTCTGACTGCATTTGTACGGGCGGGGAAAGGGAGCCGTATGCTTGATCTGGGATGCGGAAATGGCGTTATCCCGATCCTGCTCTCAGCAAAAACGGAGGGTGAAGTTTTTGAGGGGCTTGAGATCCAGGAGGATATCGCTGATATGGCAAGGCGAAGCGTGAAGTTTAACCGTCTGGAAAAGCAGATCCATATAATGACCGGGGATATCAAGGAGGCGTCTTCATATTATGAGGCGGCTTCTTTTGATGTGATCACCTCCAATCCGCCTTACATGACCAATGCTCATGGATTGACAAATGAAACGGGCCATAAGGCGGTTGCCAGACATGAACTTTTATGTTCCCTGGAGGACGTCGTTCGTGAGAGCGCCAGACTTTTAAAACCTGGCGGGCATTTTTTTATGGTTCACAGACCCTTCCGGCTCAGTGAGATCATGAATACAATGTGCCGGTATAAATTGGAACCAAAGAGGATGCGCATGGTGTATCCGTATGTGGACAGGGAACCCAATATGGTTCTTATTGAAGGAACGAGAGGAGGAAATCAGGGGATGGTTGTGGAAAAACCCCTGATCGTGTATGAGGATGTGAATGTGTACACGAAAGAGGTGAGGGAACTTTACTAACCCTGCACTTATATATTTAGGAGGATACTGGTTATGGGAACGCTATATTTATGTGCGACACCGATCGGGAATCTGGAAGATATCACTCTCAGGGTACTCCGGATCTTAAAAGAAGTGGATATGATCGCAGCAGAAGATACGAGACAGACGGTGAAACTGTTGAATCATTTTGAAATAAAAACTCCTCTTGTGAGTTATCATGAACACAATAAATACCAAAAGACGCCGGTGCTTATCAAAGAACTTCTGGATGGGAAAAACATTGCCCTGGTGACAGATGCCGGAACACCGGCGATTTCAGATCCCGGAGAAGAACTGGCACTGGCGGCGTATGAGGCGGGAATTCCGGTCACATCTTTGCCGGGAGCTTCTGCGGTCATTACAGCGCTTACACTGTCTGGATTGCCGACGAGGAGTTTTGCATTTGAAGGTTTTTTGCCGCAGGATAAAAAGAACCGGGACAGAGTACTGGGAAATTTAAAGACCTCCGCATACACCACTGTATTTTATGAAGCACCACACCGGCTTGTAAAGACATTAGAACAGATCGCCGGGGTGGCAGGGGGAGAACGAAAGGTCGCTGTGTGCCGGGAACTGACTAAAAAACATGAGACCGTAATGCAGTGTACTCTTGCAGAGGCTCTTTCTTATTTTAAGGAAAACACGCCAAGGGGTGAGTTTGTATTTGTCCTGCAGGGATCGGACGTTTCTGAATTGGAAAAAGAGGAGCAGAAGGAGTGGGAAAAGATTTCTCTGGAGGAACATATGGAGATGTATGCGTTGCGGGGAATGGAACGGAAAGAGGCGATGAAAGCGGTGGCAAAGGATCGGGGAATGACCAAAAATCAGGTGTATCGGGAATTGATGGTGAATTCCAAAAAATCCCAGCAACAAGCAAAAGGAAAGGCAGGAGTCTAGGGGGGCTCCTGCCACACTAAAGGGATATATGATTAAATTAAACCAGCTAGCTTAGATAATTCTTTGATAGATTTTTTGGAAACAAGTTTTCCGTGATATTCTATCAAATCTTCTTCTGAACCTGTAAAAATATCAGTCGGCTCATATTTTTCTAAAACAATACGGTTATCTTCTGTGAAAATTTCTAATGCGTCTCTATCTCCGATCCCAAGTGAACGCCTAAGCTCAATCGGAATAGTGATACGACCTAATTCGTCCAATCGTCTTACGATTCCTGTGTTTTTCATAATTGAATCTCCTTTGAATATGTATCTCAATGGATCAACGTACCCTTGATATGTTCTTATATTATCATTTGTTTTTTGCTTAGTCAATAAAATGAATATTAAAAAATATAAAATATGTATTAAAATGTCTAAACATAGAAAATATTATCAGATTTTGTCAGGAATCCTGCGGAGTATGTGCATTGACAGATATCCGATCAGTATCCCGGTTACCAATCCGCTAAAATATAAAATGGGAAGATACCAAAGGACAGAATGAAGTCCAACAAGAAAAGCAGCAGTAAGGAATTGCCCAATGTTGTGAAAAATCCCCCCGAGTGCACTTACGGAAATAATGGAGAAGTGCATAATCTTCAGGTGTACCTTTTTTGTGAGCGTCATTAAAACCAAACTCAGTATGCTGCCGGCCAGACTATATAAAAGTGCAAATAAATTTCCGAATGTTAAAGCATTTAGCACATTGCGGAGCATGGACAGGCCGAACGCATAGCGGAAATTTTTTTTGTAGAGTACGATGACAATGACGAGATTTGCCAGCCCGAGTTTCATTCCGGGAAAGGGAACGGGAAGAGGGATCAGGCTTTCGATGTAGCTGAAAATAAAGGCAAGCGCAGTATACAGTGAGAATTCGGCAATATTTTTTATATTACTCATGATCCACCTCCTGTGATGGCATCGAGCCCGTTGTCCTCATTCTGGTTTACGATCTCCAGCACGAGTTTGTGGGGAAGACATACAATGGTTTCCCCAGTTTTTGATATTCCATGCATGTTCACACAGACTTTATCGTGGCAGTCGGCTTCTTTCATATAAACAGTTCCTTCTTTAATATAGAAGGTATTTGTTCCGTTTTCGGTCCGGATGTGTTCTGTCCGGTTCGTGGAGAGAGGGTAGGTGTAGAGAACTTTTCCGTCTGCGCGTACTTCTACATAATTTCCCGAGGCTGTGCGGGGCATATAGATCATAATGCTCAAAAACACGCCAAGCAAGAGAAGAAATAGAATAAAAATAAAATCTGTTTTTTGGGGTTTCATCCGGCTCCTCCTCTGTTTTTTTAAAAGTATAACATAAATAACATGTCTGGAAAACAAAAAAACGATAAACTGCAACAAATTGTGAAAGATATTCTTGACATGGGAAAAGTGGTGGTATATGATAAAGGTACACGTGGTTTTGAAAACTACATGAGGTAACAGCGATTACAATGAAAGGAAGTTGGTTTGATGGGAAGCGCAGATGGAAAGAAGTTTGAACTTGTAGGGATTGCGGACCGTTTTATCGATACAGAAGTAGATGAAAAAGGCATCCTGAATGCAATTTCGTATAAGAATGATGAAAAGTTCAATTTTGCGTATGATGTGGTAGATGTAATGGCAAAGAAGTGTCCTGATAAACTGGCGATGCTTCATGTAGCGAAAGATGGACGGGAGCGGTATTTTTCGTTCCGGGATATGGCGAAGTATTCCAATATGGCGGCGAATTATTTCAGTTATCTTGGAATCCGCCGGGGTGATAAGGTGATGCTCGTGCTAAAACGGCATTTCCAGTTCTGGTTTTCAATCCTGGCACTTCATAAGATCGGGGCGATCGCGATACCTGCTACGAACCTTCTTACAAAGAAAGATTTTGAATACCGGTTTAAGGTGGGGGAGATAGATGCTATTGTCTGTACAGCGGATGATGAGGTTTCCCGTGAAGTAGATAAAGCGGCGTGGGGAAATTCAAGATTAAAGACTAAGATCATGGTGGGTGGGGCCAGAGAGTCCTGGCATTGTTTTAATAAAGATATACGATATTTTTCTGCTAATTTTACAAAACCGGAGGATGCACCCGGCGGGGATGATACGATGCTTATGTTTTTTACATCCGGCACGACTTCGTATCCAAAGATAACAACACACAGTTATAAATACCCTTTGGGACATTATATTACAGCAAAATACTGGCATCAGGTAGACCCTGATGGAATCCATTTTGCGATTTCTGATACCGGTTGGGGAAAGGCGCTCTGGGGAAAGATTTACGGACAGTGGATCTGTGAGGCTCCGATCTTTACGTATGATTTTGATGACTTTGATGCAAAAGAAATCCTTAAGATGATTGAAAAATATCAGATCACTACATTCTGTGCGCCGCCTACGGTGTATCGTGTAATGGTGCATCTGAAACTGGAGAATTATGATCTTTCCTCTCTGCAGAATGTGACGACGGCAGGAGAGGCACTGAATCCGAAGATTTATGAGAAATTTAAAGAAAAAACAGGATTTGATATCATGGAAGGATTTGGACAGACAGAGACGACGATGCTCATCGGAAACATTCAGGGGATGACGCCGCGGCCGGGTTCAATGGGAAAACCGAGTCCGCTTTATGATGTTTCTGTTATGCGTCCGGATGGAACGACCGCAGAACCCCACGAAGAAGGCGAAATCGTGGTAAAGACGTCGGAAGGTATCCCAAATGGTCTTTTTACAGGGTATTTTGGAGATCAGGAGAAGACAGATTCCGTCTGGTATGATGGCTATTATCATACGGGTGATACGGCATTTATGGATGAGGATGGCTATTTGTGGTATGTGGGAAGAGTGGATGATGTGATCAAATCGGCTGGATACCGTATTGGGCCGTTTGAGATTGAGAATGAGATCATGAAACTTCCGTATGTGCTCGAGTGTGCGGTGACCTCTGTGCCGGACCGGCTCAGGGGACAGGCGATCAAAGCGACGATCGTGCTGGCCGATGGCAGTGAGGGCGACGAGCATATGAAAAATGATATCGTCAAATATCTTAAAAAGAACATTGCCTCTTATAAATGGCCGAAGATCGTAGATTTTGCAAAAGAACTTCCGAAGACGATAAGCGGTAAGATCCGAAGAGCGGAGATTAAGCAGGGAGATTGGAATGAAGAGGGCTCTGAGGAAGAAATAAAGCCGCAGAATGTTTCAGATGAAGCTGCTACAGACGAATCTGCTGTAGAAGAAAAGGAAGGTTCAATCGATGAATAAAACAGGTTTTTTCTGGAAAAAGCTCAGGGAGGCGCTTGTATTTATATATTTTCCGGTTTATCTGCTCTGGTTTTTTATGCTGGAGCAGATGAATCCGGAAAATATATTTTTTGTGACAAATCCACTGGACCGCTATATCCCGTTTTGTGAATATTTTATCGTGCCGTATCTGTTATGGTTCCCCTATTTGTTCGGGGGATTGTCCTGGTTTTTCTTACGGGAAAGAAAAAGCGGATTTATGAAATTTGCAGTCACGCTCATCATAGGTTTGACTGCCTGCCTTCTTATCTATACGATTTTCCCGAACGCCCAGGCGCTCCGCCCGGCATCTTATCCCCATGATAATTTGTTTACCCGTGTAGTAAAACTGCTTCAGGACTTTGATACGCCGACGAATGTCTGCCCGAGTATTCATGTGTTTTCGACGGTTGCTTTGCATATTGCTGTTGTAAAGAGTGAATACCTCGGGAAAAAGCACTGTGTAAAATATGGGTCTTTGATCCTTAGTGTGTTCATATGTATGTCTACTGTATTTTTAAAACAGCATTCGGTCACCGATGTGATCTGTGCGCTTGTTTTGAATGCTGTGTTGTATGTTCTTATTTACCGGCCATACAGGGCGGAGTCTCATGTTAGTGTATAATTTACTTTAAACTAACATTCCATACCAAAATCCCCATTTTACACAATCTATCAAACTCATTACATCATCAAATCAACCATTTGCCCTTGTTTTTTCCCTTATGGTGTTCCAACAAGGGCAAATTTCTTTCAACTGTTAACTACCTTATCCAAAAGCCTTGCGGAAGTCCTTTTCGCCTCTCTGGTGGCATGGGCATAAACATTCATTGTGGTACTTACATCAGAGTGTCCCAGAAGTTCCTGCACATCTTTTGGGGCTGCCCCATTAGATAACAGGTTGCTCGTATAGGTGTGCCGCAACTGGTGGAAGTGGAAGTTTTCAAGCCCCACTATGCGTTTTTGTATCAGACGGCATACATTGGAGAGGGTTGTGGTTGACTCATAGGAGCCGTCCTGCCGTAAACATACCAAAGACAGTTCTTCGTAATCGTCCGGTACTTCCTCGGTACTTTGCAAAGAATACAAATCATAATGTATTCTTCCTTTTTCCATCGTTTTTTGGTAGTAATTGCAGAAATACATTTCGCCACACTGGAAACGCTCCCTGTGCTGTTGCTTTCTTGCTTTTTTCAGTATCTCTGCCAGTGTGTCGCAGAAGTCCACCGTACGGATTTTTTTCCGCTTGGTTGCCCCGACTTCCATTTTGTGGCGGGTGGCATTGTAACGCATACTCCGGCGGACGGTAAGGTACTGTTCCTCAAGGCTGATGTCCTGCCATGCCAGCCCGCAGACCTCGCCAATGCGTAACCCGGTATAATAGGCTATCTGCACCGGCAGGAGTGCCGGATTTTTCTTTTTACGGAGATAATCCGTTATCTGCGTGTACTGCTCATGGGTAATGGTCGGGATGTCTGTCTCATTTTCCGCATTTCCCTCAAACAGTTCCACTTCCTCCTTTTTGACCCGCATACGCACATACTGCATGGGATTAAAAGTAATATAGCGTTTCGGGAATACCGCAAAGCGGAACGAACCCCGCAGGACTGCCGAAAACTGGAGCATATAGTTTTTGCTGATGGGCTGAGCCTCTGTTCCGTCCGGTCTTGTTCCTCCAAAAGACAGAAAGTCAATATATTCCTGCAAATGGTCGGCAGTTATGCTTTTCAGCTTACGCTGTCCGATGGGGTGTTTCTTAATCTGTCTGGCGGTTGTGGTATAGGCAATCAGTGTCCCAGTGCTTAATGTGCCGGGCTTGACTTCTTCCTCCAGCCATATTTCCAGCATTTCCCCCAGCGTGATATTCTCCGTCTTTGCCACGAACTTCTTTTCCTCGTAATCCTCCATTGCCTTGCGGAGAAGTTTCTCCGTCTCGCTCTTGCTCTCTGTTCCTGCATACTCCTTCTGCACCAGATTTCCACTCTCATTTTCCACATAAAAGCGGTAGTACCATTTCTTTCCTTTTTTTCTTACAGAACCTTTTGCCATAATAAAAATCTCCTTTCCTAGACGCAATCTGTCATTGCGTTGGCAATCGGAACTGAAAAGATATGCTTGTTTTCGCGAAAGCAACGAGCCAAATCCAAGCTTGCTTGCATTTGGCGACTGCCCGCGATTGCTCATTTATGAGCATATGCGTGTAGGCATATCAAAACCCCGGTTGCCCTGTTACAAGGAATGTTCACTCAGCAGATTTTTCAGCCTTGTTTTCGCAAGCTCCGGCTCTTTGGCATACACCCTTACAATGTCGCTGATTTCGCTTGTGCTGTTAATAAAACGCATAACCTCCCGCAGAAACATGACGTTGTTAAATTCCTGCTCGGATTCAAAGCCCATGACCTTTGACATCGCCTCGTTGAAATCCCCTCCCGTACCATACTCTTTCGACGCATGGGCAAGGGATTTGTTAAACATGCGGTACTCATAAAGGAACAAAAGCAGCAAATCCTTTGAGAAATCGCTTTCCCCCGCTGGCATGTCCAGGGGAAAGTCTGCCATAATCCGGCTCATGGCGGATTCAATCTTAAAATCCCTGCTGTCCGACATATCCGCCCCCATATCCTCTGTTTCGCCCCGGAGCCATGCCGCAGATACATGGAGTGCGTCCGCCAGTCCCTCGACAATCAGTTTCTTTGTGTTGTCAATGCTCCCGTTCTCGTACCGCTGGATGGTGGTCTTGTTCACATCCATCTGCTCGGCTACATACTGGAGGGGGAGTTTCAGCGACTTGCGGCGTTGTTTCGCCCTCGCACCGATAGTCCTGCGAAGTTCTTTCTTCTCCATCGTGACCTCCTTGCACTGTGTCCCCCCTGCTTATTATAAGCTGTTAAAAGGGAACATATCTCTTTGTTACATGACCATGATAACACATAAAAACAGATATTGCAATATGCAAAATAGGAATAACCGCAAAAAGTATTAACAAAACCATCACAATTATTTATTATGTATTTTACAGTGTTGCGTAATGCAATATTGTAAAACAACAAGAAAGGGGGATACGGATATGAGCAGAAATGAAAATGCAGGAAAAACAGGTTATAGGAAAAGAGGGAGGATATTTCTATGGCAGAGGTTAAGATTGGAATGACAATAGAGGAAGCGTCTGAATATACGGGCATTGGCAGGAACACCATGCGGAAACTGGTGGAATGGGAGAAAATCCCGGTGCTGCGGATTGGACGCAAGGCAATCATACGCAGGGATGTGCTGGAGAGGTTTATGGCAGCAAATGAGGGGAAAGACCTGCGGAACCGCCCGGAAGTGAAAACTGTCCGGACATGATAAGAGGCAGCCATAATGGCTGCCTCACTGGCAATCAGACCGAAGTCCTGATATACCTACACGCAAGATAAGTGTATCACAGACTTCTCTGGTTATCAACCGGAATTTTTCTTTCGCAGGGCAGGAATGGTGTAGTTTTGGTGTAGCAATGGTGTAGATTTTTTTTACACCGTTCCTACATCATTTTTTGAAATCCTACACCATTCCTACATCTTTTGGGGCAAAGCCTACATCAAAACCACACCACGACAGGGGGAACAATGGGAAAAGTGCCTGCACCCATGCCCGCACTTTGCCTGCACCTGTAGGCATTATGCTTGCACCATGCTGGGGCTTTTCATTATTCGCCATATTTTATTGGCAGTATAAAGCAACCGGGTGTCAGTGGTTGATTCAACAGGTAAAAAGGCAGAGAAAGCAGACCAATAGGCGGTTAAGGGAATGACAAACGCCTGCTTGGATAAGCCCTCGGAGAGCCCCCGCATTTTTGGCTTGACAAAAATGCTAGGGGGTTATCATTATCGGCAGAGCCGAAATGATAACCCCAGCCCGCCACATTCCCATCAGCCCGAAGAAAAACCGGAAACGTAAAATGATTGATAAGGAAACCAGCCGGAAAAGAAATGACGAATAAGAAAAATTTTTTCACCGGCAGAGAGGGGGATGTGATGAATGAAGTATCATACAGTGCCCATATCAGCAATGGGAAAAGTGCCATCAACAGCAAAGGCAAGCTGTCCGGTGTGGCAAAACACAATCTGCGGAAGTACCGTTCCAAAGAATATGACAGGGAGAACATTGTCCTGCTCTTTGGCAGTACAAACCTTATGAGGGACGTGAAAAAAGTCTACCGGGACACTTTTGCAGAGGCACTACAACAGTACAACCAAAAGCAGACAAGGGCAGACCGACGGATTGAAGATTATTTTGAACATGTATCGGATAAAAACCAAGACATGGCAGTGGAGATTATTTTCCAGTGCGGGGATAAAGACTTCTGGGAAAACATCTTTATAGAAACCGATAACGAAAAAGAGAATAAAGAAAACATCTGCAAGGTATATGACACCTTACTGGAACAGTTGCAGAAAGAAATGCCGGATTTTAAGGTTGCAAATGCGGTGGTTCATTTTGACGAGGCGAGCCCGCACATGCATGTGGTGGGTGTCCCCGTAGGCAGGGGATTTAAGCGTGGGCTGGAGACAAAAGTTTCCAAACGCTCTGTTTTTACTCCCAAGACACTGGAGAACATCTTACAGAACCGCTTGAGGGAAACGGCAAATATAGAAATGCTTATCCACTTCGGGGTGCTTGTAAAAGATAAGCAGAAAGGGAAAAACCATGACTTAACCGTTGCGGAATATAAGGTACAGCAGGAAACAAAGCGGCTGGAAATGGTGGCGGGATTCCTCAATGAAAAACAGGACAGGCTTTTTGATACCAGCCAACGTCTGGAACAGGCGGAACAAGAGGTTTCAGAGGGAGAAAGGCTTTTGTCTGATACAAAGATGAAGATTGCCGAAGCAGAAAAAGATTTGGTACAGATAAAAACAGAGAGCAGGGAAATGAAACAAAAACTAATGGCAGAACAGGAAGAAATAAAGCAGGAAAATCTGTCCTTAAAAATAGATACGCTTACTCTGCATTCCGATAAAGAGCGTCTTTTGCGTGATGTCCGGAAAGCAACAGACGAAAAAGAACAGCTACAGGCAAAAAAAGAGGGACTTTTAGAAGATATCGGTGTGTTGGATAAGGAGTTTGAAAAACGGCTGGATTTCATCAACGTACTGGATAAACTCAAAGCACTCTTATATAAGCTGCTGTCCATGATTCCGCTGGTAAGGGAGTTTGCAAGGCTTGTGGAAGAAAAGAGGGATATACGGGCAGCCACCTCGTATGGCTATACCCCTCTCGGCAGGCTGTTAAGGGAGTACCGTACCCCACTCCCCCTGTATAACAGGCTTGTTACGTTCCCGGAGGTTGCCTCGTGGCAGACTTCCAAAGGGGAAGTGGTTCCGGTGTATGAGGATTATAACGGACGGGGAACGGAATACCAACTGGCGGGATTCTGGAATGTGCAGACGAAACAGGCTGTAAAGGTTTCTGACATTAGGGAGGAAATTACACCAGAGAACCGGATATGCACTTTGGAACAGGCAGAGGTGTATGTAAAGGCGGTGGAAAGTTTTATGGAGGATATGGAACCGGAAGAACGTACAAGGGAGAACCGACCTATGTATCGGGCACGCAGCGAAGAATATATACGGTAAAGATTAGTAAAAGGCTCTATTGACGCATATTTCCAATAGAGCCTCTGTTATCGTGCGCCCGGCGGCGCACGTTTCTAACCGGTGCAAGTCCGGAATCCGCCCGGTAGTGGGAAGGATATAGCCGAAGGCAAGGGTGTCCATCGTGAGGTGGAATCTGAAGGAA
>JAETQR010000070.1 GCA_021770615.1 Lachnospiraceae bacterium
TTGTTCTCCGCATTCTCCGGATCCTGTACGACGGTCATCGTCCCGGCGTTCTTGCCCCTGGATGTATACTTTGTCCACACCGTTCCCGGCGCATAGCTCTCGAAGTCCTCGATCATGGTCGACTTTCTCGGGTCAGGTGTCGCCGTCGGCGCCGGCGTCTTGTCGCTCTCAAATTTGGTGACTTTCAGTTTCACCTTTGCCTTTTTGCCGCTTCCGTCCATGGCTGTCGCTGTGATCGTAGCAGTCCCTTCCTTTTTCGTGGAGACTTTGCAGCTTGTACCCACTTTGCTCGCTTCCGGGATGACTGCCACGGAACCCTTGCTGGAGGTCCAGCGGTACTTCCGGTAAGTGGCTTTTTTCGGGGATGTCGATGTCTTAAGAGTTATAACCCTTTGAAATGATTTTTTTTTACATCTTAAAAAAAATAGTTATTTACATTTCCCGGTAAATATGTTATTCTGTTTTTGCAGACGGAAAATAGGATAATAAAAGTTCTTTTCTTAAATTTTCTTGAATTCTAAATACAACTATGATAGTATATGTACATAAACTAAAAAGTGTGTTTCATAATTCCTCTGCAATCACAAAAATTTTGAATAAGATGCAGTGGAATGTGATATTTTTTATTTTGCATTTCCTGTATGAGAAGGAGGAGATGCGTTGGAAAAAGCAGCAGGGATACGGAACTATCGGAGGCGCATGGAAGAGGTTAAGAAGTTGAACCTGACCAGTGACCTGCTTTCTTCTGTGACCTTTGAAGATATCGTTGCTCTTCAGGATGTACTCCGTATCTTGACAGGAGTCAGAGACCTGAAAGTACTCCGGGCGGAGCCGCAGAGGAGTTATCGGAATTTATACGGACGTAGTTCTGTATTGGATGTATGGGCAGAAGATTCACAGAATGTGCATTATAATATGGAGATTCAGATTGCTGAGAATGAAGATCATCTGAAACGTTCCCGTTTTATTCAGAGCCGGATCGACAGTCGGAGCCTGGGAACCGGAATGAGCTATGATGACCTGCCGGACTTGTATCTAATCTTCGTCACAGCCAAAGATTTCCTGCATGTGAAGACGGGCATTACTAGGATTGTGCGTATGATAAAAGGGACGAGCCGTCAGGCTGAGAATGGTGTTCATGAGATTTATGCGAATCTTGAATATCCAGCAGAAGATGAGGAGATAACAAGACTGCTGCAGTTTATAAAAGACACGAATAATCCGGAGATTCCCAGGGATGGATTCAGGAATCTGTCAAAGAGGGTAGCATATTTGAAGAATGAGGCAGGAGGTGCAAAGAGTATGTGCGAATTATTAGAGAGAGAAAGACGTGAGGGGAGAGAGGAAGGTTTGCGTGAAGGCCGTCGGGAGGGTCAGAAATTAGGAGATTTACTTCGTCTGATCAACCAGACGATAAAAAAACGTAACCGGGGAATGACGGTAGAAGATATAGCAGACGCACTCGAGGAGGAAGAGGTGATGATCGAAAGGATCCTATTGGCTGCAGCAGAGGCCGGATCGGATGAGCCGCAGGAGATTTATGAGTGCCTTTGATGTAGATATCTGAATGTGGTTTGGTAAAATCTATCCTGGAAATTATTGACGTATCATACCAAATATTATAAAATATAAGAAATTCTGTATGTATTAGTAAAGATTAGGAGATATATGGTATGAAAGGTATTATTTTAGCCGGGGGATCCGGAACACGGTTATATCCGTTGACCATGGTTACGTCCAAGCAGCTTCTGCCTGTATATGATAAGCCGATGATCTACTATCCTTTGTCGACGTTGATGTTGGCGGGTATAAGAGAGATCCTTATTATATCCACACCGGTGGATTTGCCAAATTTTGAGCGTTTGCTGGGAGATGGCTCCAAGCTTGGCGTTCATCTTGAGTACAAAGTCCAGCCAAGCCCGGACGGACTGGCACAGGCATTTTTGATCGGAGAGGAATTCATTGCAGGTGATTCTTGTGCTATGGTGCTTGGAGACAATATTTTTTATGGGAGTGGCTTGGGAAATCATCTCAGGCGGGCAGCCGGAAGAAAAGATGGAGCAACCGTATTTGGATATTATGTAGATGATCCGGAGCGTTTTGGAATTGTAGAATTTGATAAAAATGGAAAGGCTGTTTCGATTGAGGAGAAACCTAAAAACCCAAAATCGAATTATTGTGTTACAGGTTTATATTTTTACGATAATCGTGTGGTAGAAATGGCGAAAAAAGTGAAGCCGTCTGCCCGGGGAGAACTTGAGATCACAGATTTGAACCGAATGTATCTGGAAGAGGGGACTCTTAATGTAGTGACGCTCGGACGTGGTTACGCATGGCTTGATACAGGTACGATGGATGCGTTGGCAGACGCCAGCGAATTTGTCAGGGTGATTGAGAGCAGACAGGGAATTATGCTTTCGGCGGTTGAGGAGATTGCATATAGAAACGGATGGATTGATAAGGACAGACTGATCGAGGCAGCACAAATGTATGGAAAATCAAGTTATGGCAAGCATCTTATGCAGGTGGCAAATGATAAAATTCTTTATTAATTTTAAAAATGCACCTGCGGATGAAAGGAAAAGCAGGGTATGACAATTTTTGTCATACCTTTTTTAAAGATAGCGAGTGGAAAAGATTTACCATAATTTATCTGGTTCCGCTTGTATAATCACCTGAATTCAGGCAAGAATAATAATAAAACTTGAATTGAGGTGATTAAAATGTTTTATAAAGAAAAAGGGTTTTATATATCGTTGATCTGTGGAATCATTTGTCTTGTGGCTTTTGGAGCTATTTGTATGAATGTGTTTTCGGATGATGGAAGCGATCAAGGGAATGTTCCGATCGCAGAGCAGACACAAGCACCTGCTGTTACAGTGGCACCGGCAGCTACTTTGGAGCCCCGGACGGAAGAGGCGACGACAGACAATGTTAAATCGGAGGTAAAGGAGAAAAAGACACCAGCGCCTACACCAAAAGCAAAGACAACGATGAAGAGGACAAGTGTGGAGGACAGGCTTCATTTTGACCAGGAAACAGGTTTACTCTGGCCTGTAGAGGGAGATATTCTGATTGAATACAGTGCCGATAAGGTGGTGTTTTTCCCCACACTCTCACAGTTTAAAACGAACCCGGCGCTGATCATCGGGAGTGAAGTTGGCGAGGATGTGAAAGCCAGCGCAAATGGGGTTGTTAAGGGTATTGAAAAAAATGATGAAACAGGTACAACAGTTACGATAGCCATTGGAGATGACTTTAGAATTGTATATGGTCAGCTAAAGGATGTTTCAGTGTCCAAGGGGGATGAAGTAAGCGAGGGGCAGGTGATCGGAAAAATTGCTAAGCCCACGAAATATTATTCCGTGGAGGGCGCAAACTTGTATTATCAGGTAAAGCAGAAGGGTGAGACCGTGAATCCTCTCTTGCTTTTGCGATAATGGCACATGAGACAAAAATATTGTCAAAACGAGGCTATAGAAATAGAAAGATTTCTATAGCCGCTTTACATAGGAGGAAAAGTTATGCAGATTTATGAAGACGGGAATGTGATCTATGGTGCATTTGGTCAATATACAGAGGGGAAAGAACATAAAGAAACGGAAAAGAAATGTACATTAGGGGAATTGGCAGAGGATTGGAATACAAATGTAAATTATGTGAGGAATACGAGGACAACATGGACGTTTACGGCGAATATCCAGAAACATATTTTTTCTTTTTTTAAGAAAGATTTCAGGCTGGAGGATATGACACCAAAGAAAATTATGGAGTATATGGCTTTTTTGAAAAGAGAAAAACATTTTAGCCATAATACGATAAACAAACACCGGACGCATCTTATGACCTTGTTTGAATATGCGGTCGCAAATGATGAGGTATATGGCCTGCTGATCAATCCGGTCAGAAAAGTAAAACCACTTCGTTTTCAACAGTATATCCACCATATTTATCAGCCGGAGGAAGCGCGTGAGATACTTAATGAACTGAAAGAAGGAGATAATCATGGATTAGAGGTGGCAGTAAGCCTGGCGTTATATTGTGGGCTTCGCAGAGAAGAAGTATGTGCGCTTCACTGGAATAATGTCGATCTGCACAGACGCATTATCACTGTTTGTGAAGTCCGGACGACAGCAGGTAAAGAAATCGTGGATATGAAGCACACGAAAAATAATACGGTGCGTCAGGTGGGGATTCCGGATGCATTATATGATACTTTGTGCAGAGTAAGGAACTGTCAGAAAAAAGAGCAGAAAGAACTTGGTGCCAAATATCAGAATCTGGGTTTTGTCCTCTGTGAGAAAGATGGTACACCATGGCATCCGAATAATGTGACAAAACGGTGGGCACGTTTTGTCGATTCGATTGGATTTCGCTATATTCGTTATCATGATCTCCGACATACGAATCTTAGTCTTCTTATGACAAAAATGAGTGCGATCGATGTAGCCAAGCTGGGAGGCCATAAAAAAGTTTCTACGACTACAAATATTTATGGACATAGTTTCAATAATGCTGTAGAAAGAGGAGTGAAGACAATCAATGAACTGCTCAAATGATCACGACCGGTCTGAGATTTTTTTCACTACCTGACGGATATCTGAGGCATTTGTTTTTTTCTCAGCCGTTAATTGTTCTTCTCCGATCCCCTCTGTTGACTCCCGCTTAAAAAGAATCTTGATCGTCATGAGAATGAGCTTGATGTCTAACCAGAGGGAGTAGTTTTCGATATAAAACAAATCCAGTTTAAGTTTGTCGTGGGGAGTTGTGTTATATTTTCCATAAATCTGTGCAAAGCCGGTAAGACCGGCTTTTATTCTTGTCCGGTATTTAAATTCGGGCATGTTTTTTTCATAATGCTGTATGATCTCCGGTCGCTCGGGGCGTGGGCCCACAAAAGACATATCTCCCTTTAAAATATTAAAAAGCTGGGGAAGTTCATCGATCCTTGTGGCACGGATGATCTTTCCGACAGGGGTGATTCTTGTATCATTGGCTGAGGCAAGTTTGGCAATCCCATCACTTTCGGCATTTTCTACCATGCTTCGGAATTTAATGATTTTAAATCTGCGCCCATTCCGGGTACATCTTTCCTGACAGTAAAATACATGGCCATGATCATAGAGTTTTATAACCACCGCTGTAAGAAACATGAATGGTAAAGCGAGGAATATCATTGGAATGGAAAGAAGGATATCCAGAGCCCGTTTCATAAAACGCTGGTCAAAACTGAGTGAGTATCCTTTCGTGAGAAGAAACGGGGTGTCAAAAATATGGATCCGGTCACTTCCCATCAAAATGATATCAGAAATCTTGGGGATCGTATAGGCACGTATCCCATGGCCGTAACAGAACTTCAATACATCATTACGTTGTTCGGCAGCGAGATCTCCAATGATAACGGCCTCGAAATCTTTCATTTTCTCTGCGATCGCGTCCATTCCCTCATTTACATTGATGGCATCGTGAATCGCATATTTGTCTCGTCGTTCTTCCACTTTATATACAAGATCAGTCATAGGACGGTCGCCATAGATCAGAAGGAGTTTCCAGGATTTAAAAATATGCCCGTACAGATGCCCGGCACCAAAGGTCCACATCGTAGTGATCACAAAATCTCCGAATGTCATCACAATAGAGGGAACGATATTCACAAAGCGAAAGGCCAGCAGAGATGTGATGATATACATGAGCAGATTCGATATAAAAATCGACAGATATTGGGACAAGATAACTTCAATCCGCCGGAGCTGCCCAATCTTCATAGCGCCATACATACGGGTGAAAAAGATGAGAAAGCCGGCATACAGTGCGATGATCGCATAATTTCCTCTCCGGTAAAACGTGTAAATATACATTGTTTTTGAAAAATAGTGATACCAGAAAACAGAGAAGAGCGCAGTCATCAAAAGGATATTTATCAATGATAAAAAGAAGAGAATGGTCTTCTTATAAGGATCATAGTTTCTCATGAGGATGCCTCCGGTGTCAATGTTTTGTTTTACAACATTTCAAAGGAAGGTTTTTTTCAGTCGTTCCTTTTTTGGTGGATCATTCGGTTTATGGCGTAACCCGTGCCAAGAAGGATCCAGTAGATATTCTGGGTTCCGATAACAGTATCGTTCGTAATGCCTGCCACGGCAAAGGAAAAAATTCCAACGAGCAGGCCAAGACCTACTTTTTCAAGATCGGTGTAGTGTTTTTTTCTCCAAAATTGTCTTATCCCGCCGATCATATACAGGATCCAGAGACCGGCATAGGCGATAGCTGAGATACCGCCTGTCTGGATATATGTCTGAAAAAAAGCATTATGAGGTTTGTCAACCAGCGTGGAGGTGTCCCCCACACGTTTTGAACCGACAAAGTCGTCATTTGGAAATGCAATGATAAAAGCGTTTGGCCCGATTCCCGTGAACCAGTAATCTTTCATAAGAGGAATCGTCCGGGACCAGATAAATCCACGCCGGTTAGCGATATTCTGGTAGTTTTTAAAACCAAAGCTTTCCACTTCGTGCAATTTCATGAGTTTGCCAAATGGGGTATAATATTTCCACTGTCCATCTACATACATAAATGTCCATGAGATAGAGTTCGGGGCATCGTTAAATTTGAATCCGGAATATACATTATTTTCGACACTGAATTTATTGCTGACAAGAGTGATCATCTGAAAACGCTCATCTGCCAGCGTATAGCATTTTTGATCCGCCTGATACTGTACGGTGACGGGCTGTTTGTCCGCATCATATGCAGTAAAAGAAAGATTGCCGGCGGCATCCAGTTTAGGTACCAGAGTAAATTTGGTGTCATTTCTCAGTGTGACCCGGAGTTCATCTTTTTTATTTACGATGGATGCGATATTTCTGGTATCCTCGCTACCCTGAAGGATTTTATTGATGGTAGTTTCCATAAAAGGGCTTTTTGTGAGAAAAAAGCCTGCACCTGCCAGAATGAGCACTGTGGCAACACAAATGATGATACCTTTCGTATGTTTCATGGCAGGTTTAACACCTGCATCCCCTGAATATTCGTGCCTGTCCGATGTCTCTGCTTCATCTTTTACGGATTTTTCCCGGGAGAAAAGTCCGGACAGAAGAAGGATACCGGCAAAGACGATACCAGCAGCGACTGAGATCATACCGGCAGAAGAGGAGGCTCCTGCGAGAGATATGATCAGTCCCACGGCGATCAGCACTCCGGCGATCCGGCACGCGATTGTCTTTATTTTATCTTCGGATGCCCGAATTGCAATGAAAGAGACAGTAACCGGTAGTACCAGAGCCACATACGGGCCTACATAGTTCGGGTTGTTGAAAGTGAGAATAACATTTGAAACACCTTCTTTGAAATCAATGCCCTCAGTCGTACTCTGGCTTGTGATGATCTTCTGGAGCCAGTCCCATCCGAGGGGATTATGCCCGGCGGTCTGGAGTATTCCGAGAAGTGCTAAGATACCAGTCGTGATCATCATGAATTTTATAGTCAAGAGTCCTCGGGATTCGGAATTGATAAATGTATAGGCATACATAAAAAGCATGGTATAGCCAAGCAATACCCACATTGTCTGCCATTGTCCGTATCCGCCGCCGGTAAAGGCGAGGTTTGGATGCTCGCTGAGCACGGAAGAAAGAATCACCATAACAAGGTATATTGTCCATAGTATACATACTTTTATATCTGTATTTTCAAACAGCCGTTTCTTTTTTTGTATTTGGCTGTATTCATGGAAAATGATCACAAGAGCTGCGATTGCTCCCATAATAATGACGAAAATTCCTTTTGTGTATTCAAAAGAATCAATCTGGTCGATTTCTGTATTGTTAAACCACACAAATTTTGTAAATTCTGTCTGGTAATCTTTGGTCAGGACGATCAGTGGTATGATACAAAGTGCGATCAAAACCGGAAGCAGCGCCTGTATGTCTTTTTTTATAGTATCTGGATTTTTCGTAGCCTTCATGTTTCATGCCCCTTTATATTTTGGTATACATAAATATAATACTATATCAGGCAGGTTTCGTCAAATGGTACAGAGGGGATTTATGGGGCTGGTAGAAATTGTACAGAAACGAGAATATTTCCGGATGCGGACCCGCATCTGGAAATATTCTCGTTTCTGTACAGAGTTCGCCAGTTCCTCATAAATTATAATAATTGAAAATTATTTTCTCATAAGGGTTACTTAGCGGCTTAATTTTGACCGATGCACCAATTCCCAAATCAAAAAATACAGTTTCAGACAACCTTTGGAATCCGCTGGTACTTGAGGGGCGTATTTTGCCCCTCAGTACCACTGCGTGATTCCACGAGCGTGAGCGTGTTGTCAGAAACTGTATTTTTTTGATTTGGAGAATGTTGCTCTATTATTTGCCGTATCTTATGCTTTTAACGTATCATACAATCCTTTTACCGTAGGATAGATTTCCTTAAATTTTGCATATTTTGTGTCGTATTTTGCAGCAAGTGCAGGATCTGGTTCGACGGAATCGATCACTTTGACGATCTTGTTGGCGGCCTCCTCAACAGAAGAGTATTCTCCGCATGCGACAGCGGCTAACATAGCGCCGCCGAGACCGGGGCCCTCCTCGCTTTCAATGATATTTACCTTGATGTTTAATACATTTGCGATGATCTTTCTCCAAAGTGGACTCTTTGCACCGCCGCCACAGATTTTTGTCTCTGTAATCTTGATGCCAAGATCCTTAGCTACTTCAAACGAATCGCGGATCGCAAAGGCAACGCCTTCCAGCACAGCCTGTGTCATATCGGCTCTTGTGGAGTCCATGGACATTCCGATGAACAGTGCGCGGGCATCCGGATTATTATGAGGAGAACGCTCACCCATCAGATAAGGGAGGTAGTAGACGTTATTTTCGCCGAGTTTGTCGTCGGTGATCGGTTTCTGCTCTGCCGGATAATCTTTTGTGCCGATGATTTCGTCCATCCACCATTTGTTGCAGGAAGCGGCGCTCAGCATGCATCCCATGAGATGGTAGTTTCCGTCAGCGTGTGCAAAAGAGTGCAGTGCATTAAATTTATCTACACCAAAGTCTTTGCTGGAGATAAAGATTGTTCCCGAAGTTCCAAGAGAAATATTACATCCGCCATCACCGACCGTTCCGGTTCCCACAGCGGCAGCAGCGTTATCTCCTGCACCGGCTGCGATCTGACAGGAAGTGGTGAGACCGAGTTCAGAAGCTGCTTCACTTGTGAGCGGGCCTGTGATCTCATAGCTTTCAAACAATTTTGGCAGCTGCTCTTCTTTTACGGAACAGATTTCCATCATTTCCTTTGACCAGCATTTGTTTTTTACATCCATCAGAAGCATGCCGGAAGCATCGGAGTAATCACAACTATGTACCCCTGTCATTTTGTATGCGATATAGTCTTTTGGAAGCATGATCTTAGAAATCTTAGCAAAGTTGTCTGGTTCATTTTCCTTTACCCAGAGGATTTTCGGAGCAGTAAATCCGGCAAAAGCGATGTTTGCTGTGTACTGGGAAAGTTTATCCTTGCCGATGACATCATTCAGATAGTTTGTCTCTTTGGTCGTACGTCCGTCATTCCAAAGGATCGCCGGGCGGATCACATTGTCGTTTTCATCGAGGATAACGAGACCGTGCATCTGTCCGCCAAAGCTGATTCCGGCCACCTGGGAGGCATCAAAACCGTCTGTCAGTTCTTTAATGCCGCTAACTACAGCATTCCACCAGTCTTCCGGGCTCTGCTCAGACCATCCCGGGTTTGGGAATGATAATGGGTATTCTTTCGATACGATATTTTTAATGGTTCCATCTGCCTCCATAAGAAGAAGTTTGACAGCAGAGGTACCGAGGTCAACGCCTATGTAATACATGTAAAAGTCCTCCTTTTGTTTTTAGAAAAGAAAACCAGCGGCCCGCGAGGGCGGTGATGCCGATCCCAGGGCCGCTGGTAGTTAAATCTGTAAATTTACGTTACGCAAATGGATTTTCCGTCGGATAACGAACACCGGCCGGCTGATTGTAACCGATTTCATTTACATCAACACCGATATATTTGAATACTTCATATAATGTCTTTCCGAAATGTCCGAATGCAACTGCACCGTGATGAGGATAATTGCCCTCGATCAGTACATGGCGGTAAAATCTGCCCATTTCCGGAATCGCGAAGATACCGATCGCACCAAAACTTCTTGTAGCGACAGGAAGTACTTCACCGTGTGCAATATAGGCACGGAGTTTCGCATCTGCCGTACTTTGGAGACGGAAGAAAGTGATGTCTCCAGGAACGATATCTCCCTCGAGAGTTCCGTTTGTAACCTCGATCGGAAGAGAACGAGCCATGATCTTCTGGTATTTCATCTCGCAGAAGGAAAGCTTGCTGGATGCAGTGTTTCCGCAGTGGAATCCCATAAAAGTATCTTTCAGTGTGTAATCTGCATATTTACCCTTGATATCTTCATCATACAGATCCTGTGGCACGGAGTTATTGATGTCGAGCAGAGTAACGGTATCCTGGCTTACTACCGTACCGATGAATTCAGAAAGCGCACCATAGATATCTACTTCACAGGAAACAGGAATGCCTTTTGCTGTGAGACGGCTGTTTACATAACATGGTACAAAACCAAACTGTGTCTGGAAAGCAGGCCAGCATTTGCCGGCGATCGCTACATATTTTCTGTAACCTTTGTGATCCTCGATCCAGTCAAGAAGAGTGAGTTCATATTGTGCAAGCTTGGAAAGAATCTCCGGTTTTTTGTTTCCGGTGCCAAGTTCAGCTTCCATATCTTTTACAACATCAGGAATCCTTGCATCACCCTCGTGTTTGTTAAATGCTTCAAAAAGATCAAGTTCTGAGTTTTCTTCAATCTCAACACCCAGATTGTAAAGCTGTTTGATCGGAGCATTGCAGGCAAGGAAGTTCAACGGACGAGGTCCGAAGCTAATGATCTTTAAGTTGTTCAATGCGTAAACAGCACGGGCAATAGGAACGAACTCATGGATCATATCAGCACAGCCCTCCGCTGTTCCTACCGGATATTCCGGTATGTATGCTTTTACATTGCGGAGCTTCAGATTGTAACTTGCATTGAGCATACCGCAGTAAGCATCTCCACGGCCATCCATCAGACTGTTTCCGGATTCCTCGGCAGCCGCAATGAACATTTTAGGTCCGTCAAAATGTTTTGCGAGAAGAGTCTCGGAGATTTCAGGACCGAAATTACCAAGATATACGCAAAGTGCATTACAACCAGCCTTTTTGATGTCCTCCAAAGCCTGTACCATATGGATTTCGCTCTCGACGATGCATACCGGACACTCATAGATGTCAGATGCATCATACTTTTTTGCATAAGCTTCTACTAAAGCTTTTCTTCTGTTTACAGAGAGAGACTCAGATTTATTCTGTTAAAATTTAATCAAAATCAGTAATTCTATTTTAAAGCATAATGTGGAAAAAATCAATAAAAAGCACATAGATTTATGGAAAAAAATTTGTGCATAGTTTATGTTGCAAAAATGAAGCTTCCATAGTATAATAGGTCTATAATATTATGCATTTTTGTACTTCTTTACATGGAGGTAAAGGTGGTGATTTCATGGTTGAAGCGTACAATTACTTTATAGGAGGATATCTTCCCAAGGTATCTCCGAAAACAAATGTACACAATCGGCGCGAACTAAAAGATAAATATAAGAGCATTGTGAGCTTGAATAATGCGAATCCTTTGGCCATGATCAAGCTTTCGCCGGATACCCAGATCTATGCACTGGATGTCAAGGAGATATCTATGGAGATGGGTGAGGCGGCGCAAAATACGTTGGATGGAAAACCGGAAGATGCAAAAGCATATGCAGAAGACACTGTGAAGTTGTTTAACCGGCTTCTTGAGCGCAGTGATGAATATGGAATGTTGAAGAACAAACCTTCACGTCCCGGCTGCGAGTTGAGGAACCTTGTGTCGGAGCATGAAGATGAACTCCGGACAGCAGGGTTTTCTGTGGATGAAGATGGTTTTCTGAGTATTGGAGAGGAGAAAGAGTTCCAAGTTCCTGAAAAGTTTATGAAGGGACTCAGGGATAAATGCGAATATATGAGTATGAATCCGATGGAGTATGTGGAAAAGAAGGTTTTCAGTTATGCACATCTTCGTCAGGGAAATGTCGGATATGCTTATGCTACATCAATTTTTACAGGAATGCTTTTTAATTCGTATTGTTAGATCAATGGCACATGTTATGGATTTCAGACAGACCGGGAGTTCCCGGCCTGTCTTTTTGTTGTAATCAGGAAAGTTTTCTATTGCGGAGCAGGTTTTTTTAATGTAGTTTTCAAAACCACATCATGAAGTTTCGGTGTTGACTTGTTTGTGATTTTATGATACGCTCATACTATAATATTGATGCCGTCAGGCTGCTTTGAAAGGAAATGAGGAATCATATGCAGGGTTTAGTATTGGAGGGCGGAACTTTTCGTCCGATTTTCAGTTCGGGGGTAATGGATGCGCTGTTGTCAGAAGAGATCATGATGCCATATTGTGTCGGAGTTTCAGCCGGGATATCCGATGGTGTTTCATATCTTTCAAGACAGAAAGGCAGAAATCTTGAGATTGTTCAAAAGTACAGAAATGATAAGAGATATATGGGAAAGTCGAATTTTCGCAAATGCAGGAGCCTGTTTGGACTGGATTTTGTTTTTGGGGACATTCCGAATGAACTGATACCATTTGATAAAGAGGAATTTTTGCGATATGAGGGAAAATGCAGGGTAGGGGTGACGAACGCTGTTACCGGAGAAGCGGAGTTTCTGGATGGGAAAGATATGGATGATAAATATACGATGTTGAGAGCTACATGTGCGATGCCTTTGTTTTTCCCTGCGATCGAAATAGAGGGAGAAAAATATTATGATGGTGGTATCGCCAGCCCGATCCCGGTAGATAAAGCATTTGAGGATGGGTGTGAAAAGCTTCTTGTCATACTGACACAGCCAAAAGGATTTGTAAAACGGTTGGGTAAATACGACAGGATCGGTGCGAGGGTTCTTGCCAGAAAGTATCCGGCCATGAGAGAAGCGATCTTATCCAGACCGGATCGTTATAATGAGACGATAAAAAGATGTGAGGCACTCGAAAAAGAGGGAAAGATCATGATCCTGCGACCCAATTATGCGATCAACAGTTTTGAAGAAAGTGTACAGAAGCTGGAAAAGGCATATTGGCATGGATATCGTATGGCGAAAGAAAATATGAAAAGGATCCGGAAGTTTTTAGAACTATAATGAGTCTAATGGTAGTATTGGGCAGGTCCGGCGGGTCATCGGGCCGGGGACACGGAATGGAGGATTACGATGGTACGTATTATCACAGATAGTTTGTGTGATCTGACGATGGCTCAGGCAAAGGAACTGGATATTGATATTCTTCCTTTGCTTGTTTGCTTTGGGAAAGAGCAGTATAAGTGTGGAATTGAATTGAGTAATGAAGCGTTTTATGAAAAATTGGAGACGAACCAGGAAGCGCCGTCCACTGCGGCAGTAAACCCATATGAATTTGAAGAGGTGTTTCGGAAATATATTGATGCAGGCGATGATGTCGTAGCGATTTTGTTTTCAAAACATATGAGTGCAACCTTTCAATCAGCGGTGATCGCAGCAGACAGTATTGATTCGGACAGGCTTCATTTGATCGATTGCGAGAATGGCGCGATGGGTCAGGCTCTTCTTATAGAGACGGCGGTGTCTATGCGGGAACAGGGAATGAGTGCAGATGAGATAGTGAAAAAGATTACTGCGCTTTTACCTAAAACGATGACGTATATCGTTATTGATACGATGGAATATCTTAAGCGGGGAGGCCGTATCTCTCAAAGTGCTGCTTTGATCGGAGGATTAATGCGGTTGCATCCTGTACTTCAGGTCGTTGCAGACGGGGCAAAACCGATTGATAAGGTAAAGGGAAAAAAATCCTGCAATACATGGCTCATCAATAAGCTTAAAGAACAGAAACCAGACACGGATTATAAATTGGTGATCGGGCACTCGAATGCGCCAGAGCGTGCTGAAATGTTTAGGCAGCAGCTGATTGAAGCGGGGATCACAAATGAGATTTTTATTACATGCATTGGGCCTGTGGTCGGAACCCATATCGGTCCGAACTGTCTTGGAATCGGATATATTAAAAAGTGATTTTGTAAAGCCGGGATATTTGGAAAAAGGTTTGACAATCTTCTTATATAATGGTAGGATATGAGAAGTGTGAGCAGCTGTGGCGGAATTGGCAGACGCGCCAGATTTAGGTTCTGGTGGGCATTCCCGTGCAGGTTCAAGTCCTGTCAGCTGCATGAAAAGGTGGAAGGACGTATAGGAGGAGAGCTTGTTCCCGGTTGGGAGGAGGCTCTTTTTTAAGTATGACGGGCATGCCTGTGTTCTGTGGTGAAAGTCCACTTAGGCGTAGCTACCGACGAACTTTATAGCGACTCTCAAGGTTTGCATCGTGAGGTGCAGGCGAGAAGAA
>JAETQR010000071.1 GCA_021770615.1 Lachnospiraceae bacterium
AATTCCGGAGTGTAAGATTTTTGATTTTTCGCCATGCCTTTCATCTCCTTTGCTCTTTCATTTGATAGTATAGGTTGTTCAACTTTTCCTGTCCACACTTATATACTAACACCAATGAAAGGACGGCGGTATTCATGAAAAGAACTTGGACAAAAAGCCTGGCGTTCGCCTTGGCACTCCTCATGGCAGTATCTATGACAGCAGCAAACCCAATGCCCGCGCAGGCGGCAGCGAAGAAAATGACGGTGAAAGTGGCAAGCCAGAAGAAAAAGGCGGCAATATCCGGCAAGACGCTCAATATCCTTGCGAAAACTTCTGTAAAGCTGGCTGTAAAAAGCCCGGTTACAAAGACAGGGAAAAAGACCGTGGTTAAGGATGTGACAGCGAAAGCCAAATACAAGACCAGCAACAAGAAAGTGGTTTCCGTAAGCGGGAAAGGCGTAGTCACCGCAAAGAAGAACGGGACGTCTACGCTCACAGTAAAATATGGCGGCAAGGCACTGAAACTGAAAGTCAGGGTCAACATGAACCATAAGCACAACTGGAAGGCACACAAGAAGACCGTGACAGTGAGAAAAGAAGTTATTCACTGTAACTGTGGTGCGATATTGCCAGAAGATGAAAAGAAAGATTGTGATATTTGTAAGAGAAATAATTATACATGTGCAGATTACGGCTATTGTTGCTGTAAACGATATGCCCATATAGACCAGCATCTACTCAACGGTGAAAAAACTAACTTTTGGTACGCCTATGAATATCAGAAAGTAAAGTATGTAGACCATTACACCTGCGGATGCGGAATGACAAAAGCAGGTGAACCGAAACCAAAAGACGATTGACATGCACAGGGAAAGGGGCTGCCGCTTCACGAATTTTCATTCGTTAAAGCGACAGCCCCTTTTTTTCACTCCACAAATGTAGGACGTACATTTTATTTTTCATACAGCAAATTTTATTTAATATCCACATTAAAATCATCAAAGTATTGTTGGTACTTTTTAAATTCTTGTATTTGTTTCCTGCCATTTTCAAGGTATTCATCAAGCAGTTTTACTATTTTTGACTTTTCATCATACATATCGCTATATTGAACCTCAGCAAATGATTGCCAATAAGCTGCAAATCCACTAATATTCTTGTGAAAGCTATATGCCTGTAAACCAAGTGAATATGGATTGGGCTTTCTTTGTTCTAAATAATCTTCTACAAATTCACGAAATTTTTCATCAAATCCAGATAAAGTTTTTCCCTCAAATCTTTCTAAAAAGGATTTTCTAAAAAGTTCACTCCCATGTCGCAAATGTACCCAACAGACTGCATTCTTTCTCTCTCTTTCCCTCTCCTCCGGAAAAATATACTCTTTTCCATATTCAGGATGAAGTCCATCATATTTGATTACAGCATATGGAACATAATCAATTAAAGTAGATTCAAAAAGATTTCCAAAACCTTCTGAAAAATCTAATCCTGATAGTTCTGTAATCGTATCTTTAAACATTTTGTCCCAATCAATATGTCCCCAAAGCATCCTGTCATAATTCGTACCGTTTTTCTTTATATGTACGTCTACTTTGGTGTCCACTATACATTCCTTCAAGAAGGAATCCTTATCTTCAAATAGATATAAATAATATAAGTATGCATATTCACTTTTACCAATCAAATAAGGATGATGGTTATTTCGTATTGCTTGTGTTATGTTTGACACACGTTTCGGGTCATTTAAAATTTTGTCCCTGCTAATTTTTAATTGTTTTTTCCTATTGCGTATTGAACCAGCAAGTGATTTATAAAAATCCTCTATTATTTTCTCAAACATTATATCCTCTCCTTATTCCATGTATAAAGAAATAAACCTAAATTATATAATTACCGTCTTTGTTATTCAATTTAATAATACCACAAAGAATTTCTATGCACAACAAAAGTGGTACAAAAGCCTGTTCTCCTGTCCTATTAACGTACCACTTTATTTGTGCTATTCTATAATCGCAAGGTAATAATTTCCATAAAAACTCTTATTACCTGATACTGACGTCAGCGTAACAAAAAAACAAAATTTAAAGTGCGGGCAAAAAGCCACAAGAAATAGGTCCACCTCATACCCCACAAGGTCGCACAGGCTCCCATCCACAAGCTCCACTTTCTCCCTAGACAGCTCCTTCTTCTCCAAGCGATTCCCTAAGTTCCCTTTCAAATTCTTCATAGCTCCTATACTGTGTCCTCCCTCCTTCCTCCGGTTCCTGCTGTGCTGGCTGCCTGTCCGCATAATTGCCGTCAAGGACCTTTGCCATGTTTGCATCCTTAACAAGCCAGTCGAAGTTTGCGGACCAGTCCCGGTTATTCTGCCCTTTTAGAAAGTTGCTTTCCTCTGCCATTGTGAAAAGCCTTTTAAAGTCCTCAATGGTATACTGCTTCAATCTTGCCTTGATTGCCTTCTTTCTGGAATCGGATAGTTTAGTTAAGCGGGGGAACGAGATACAAATCTCGTTATACATATCAGCTATCTGCTGATAATCCGCATTTTCTCTTTTATCTCTTTTATTATCTTTAATCTCTAATCTCTTATCTATAATCTCTGGTATGCATTTCTCGGAGATTTCTCCAACATTTTTCAAAGATTTCTTTTCCGAAGTCATCCTTCTGTCATACGCCCTTTTCCTGTCCGCCTCCGTTGTGCTTTTCCCTATGAGATTTTGTATGTCGCACATATATATAGCCCCATTTTCAAGCACTTCAATTAGTCCATACTCCTTAAATACTTCCAATGCTTCTTTCACAATTTTTTCCTTTTGCCTGGTGATTATTGCTATCATTTTTGTATCATAAGGAATGATATCATTAACCATTAAACGTCCATTTGTCTTTAAACTTTTTAAATAAAGTTTCAAAAGAATGTTAGAAAAATTAATTCCATTTTTCATATTTTCTATAAAAATAATGTTTTCAGAATCAAAAAAATTTTCTTTAAGTCTTATGTAATAATATTTTTTATTGTCAGCCATTTTAGATTTTATCCTCTCTTACCGCCCTCCTTATCCCCAACATTCAGGTAATCCACCAACTTATCCCAGTTAATCAAAAACTTACTCCCTGCCTTAATATAGACAATTTGGCGGTTAATGCACATCTTCCGCAGCCTGTCATAAGAAATGCCTGTCCGGCTGGATGCTTCTTTAAGCGTCACCATCTGTACGGTCTGTCCCATCTGATTTCCCTCCATTCTGCCGCGCTTCGTCAATCATATACATAATCTCATTGTGGTGTTGCATGAACTCCTTACTGCCAACTCCAAGACACTTTTCTTCTACTGTCATCATTGCCGCAAGTTCTTCCTGTGATAACATAAGAATCCCCTCGCTTTACTGGCAGATATGCTTTACATATTCCTCTGATACCATGAACGGTGTTTCGCCATCCTCATAGTCGGGATTGTAAATCACATCAACACCGATAGTTACATTATCAATCTGCCTCTCCAATTCCAACATCATGCCGCTACCCTCTGCATTGATTCCAGTAGATACCTTTGTTACTGTGGAACCTTCCATCATGCTTTCGCTTACTTCTGCATAATCTCTGAATACTTTTGACATTTCCTGTTTTCTCCTTTCTTAGTCCTCAATGATTACAATGTCTTTGGCAGAAAAATCCAATGCCTTGCAGATTGCCGGAACCACTTTTGTTTTTCCCACTCTGTTTCCATTCAAGGCATTGGATACTGCCTGTTGGCTTACTCCGCCTTGTCTGGCTATCTCTGTAGCAGTTATGCCACGTTCAGCCATTGCAAAGTAGATTTTCTTTGTGTCGAGTTTAAGTTTCATGCTGTTCTCCTTTCTATATTCGTTTATGAATATTTTTCTTGACAGCTTTATGATACTATTCTATAATGAATATGTCAAGAAAATATTTTCATTTTTGAATATTTTATGTTATAATATTTTCAGAGGTGAAAATATGGGAATAAATGAAGTTGTTCAAATAGGAAAAAGAATTAAAGAATACAGAAAATCCAAAGGATTTACCCAAAAAGAAATAGCTTTACGTGCTGAAATACCATACTCAACCTATTCCAATTATGAAAATAATAATCGAGAACCTAATCGAGAACAATTGCAAAAAATAGCAAATGCTCTTAATGTACCTCTTTATGAATTAATGGGATTTGACGGTAGCATTCGGGTTAATGGAAGGAAACAACGACCTTTCGACATTGCTATACAAAAATTTCAGAATAACGAAAAATTAACATACGAAGAAGAAGATGCAATTACAGAATATGTTGAATCAGAGCAGTTCAAACAAGAAAAAGAATATATAAAACAGATTGCTCAAAAGGCCTACGATTATATATCCTATATGCACTCACATTCATTTGCCAGCTCAGAAGAAGAATTTGATAAATATCATGAACAACAGCAAAAAGAAGAAGCTGCCAAAAACGCACCTAAATTTACTGCTTATGACGAAAAGGGAAACAAGATAAAAGCCGAAAAAGCACCTAAATTCACAACTGCTAGCAGGTCACACGCCCAAACAGAAGCCTATGACTTATTTCATTCATTGCTTAATGAAGACTGGATAATGACCCAAGAGCAAGAAGTTATTGCCGTTCAATTAAGGGATATATTGAACACATATAACGAATTGAATGATACGGGAAGAAAAATGGCGGTTAAACGTATTGAAGAGTTGCGTTACTCCGACATTATGACCGATTCCCAACAAGATGACATATATTTTGACCGCATAAAGAAAAAGATAAAAAATGGAGAAAAATTAGCACCTGATGAAATCGAATGGTGGCATAATTATTTAGATAAATCTGTAAAGACAGTGGGGGCTATTTTTGAATCTCTTTTTTCTATGCTAAATAAAGAAGGACAAAGAAAGGCACACACACAAATAAACAGAGCAATAGATCAAATAGAAATGCTCACCAAGATACCTGAATACCAAAAGAACCCACCCGAACCATCCCAGGAATAACCAAACCACTTTAGGCTTCGTCCAACAGAAGGGAATTTTCCCTTCTCCTAACGGAGAATCCCAAATGGGTGCATCTAATCAGCGGCAGGGGTGCTGGTAATTACGGGCAGAGGTAAAGGGAAAATGCCCTTCTCCGGCATCAGAACGGTGCCTCAGATTAGGGCATCCCCAATTCAAGGTTACCTGACATACCGAAATGGAAAGTCAGCTATAGGACAAATGGCTGTGGTCGACAGTACAGCCATAACCGCTCTATCTGCCCCATACAAGTGTTTTATATGCCATTTGGTGGAAATAACCATCAATAGCCATTATGCCCTCATATGGACGGCTGGGAACGTCACAGGGCAAACAAGCACCATGACAATATAATATGCTTAACCGGGGAGCCGATAGGGTGTGAATACCTCCGTTCCGAGCCTTGGACGGAAGGAGGCGTTTTTATGACTACATATGAAGAATTCATGGTATTGCTCACATTTGCGATTCTTATTGTTGCCATTTTGGACTATGTTGAACATAAAAAATAGCACCCCCGCTCTGACAAAGTAAAGGTGCTATTTTCACTAATATTTTCGCCGGAAACGGATAGGTGTGAACTATCGTATCGGCTACCTTGTTAAGCATATTATAAGCCATCCATGCAGGAATTTCAACCCCAAAATGAAAAAACCCCGGCACACCAATGCCAGCGCATTTCAGATAGATACCATAAGGGATTATGATATGCCACATTTCATCAAAGCCAGTATATCACAATCCTTTATTAAATGTACCCAATTTTAAGAAAGGATTGATAATATTATGGCCAGCATCAGGAAAAGAGGGAAAAGCTACCAGATAACCGTGAGCAACGGCAGAGACATTCATGATAAGCAGATATTGGAGACTGCCACATGGACACCGAACCCCAATAAAACAGAGAAACAGAACCAGAAAGCATTAGAACGGTTCGCCATAGACTTTGAGGATAAGGTAAAAAGCGGCAAATACCTAAAAGGCGAAAAAATGACCTATCAGGAATATTCTGCATTATGGCTCTCTGAATATGCGGAAAAGCAAATGGAACGCACTTCCATTGAGCGGTGTGAAAACTCCCTGAATAACATTATCCTGCCAGCAATCGGGCATTTAAGGCTTTCAGAGATACAGCCATTACACTTAACCAAACTATACAGTGAACTTGCCGAACATGGCTATACCCAAAACGGAAAACAAAAGCCTTACAGCGCAAGGACGATTAAGCGCATCCACCAAATCATTAGCAGCAGCCTGAATACCGCCGTATACTGGCAATTAATAGAAAGTAACCCCTGCCAGCGCGTAAAGCCTCCGAAAGTCGAAAAACAGGCAGATGTAAAACACTTTACCCTGGAGCAGACACAAGCCTTCCTTAACCAACTGGATACACCATATACCGTTGCGCATTGGGGACGAACAAAAAAGGATGGTTCTGAAAGCAAGAAGCATTATGAAACCAAAGAGATCCCCCTGCAGTTCAAAGCGCTTTTCCATCTTGCAATCTTTGGCGGATTCCGGCGCGGGGAACTGATTGCCTTAACCTGGGATGACATTGACTTCCAAAGCCATACTGTCACAGTCACTAAAGCATCTGCCCGGACAAAAGACGGCATCATCACAAAAGCCCCCAAAACCTTTTCCTCTAACAGAACAGTGACTCTTCCAGCTCACACAATAAATCTCATACGGAAATATAAAGCAGAACAGCAGAGATACCGCCTATCCCTGGGTACCTACTGGAAAGGCAGCAATTATCTGTTCATACAGGATGATGGCAAGCAAATGGATATATCCACTCCAAACAAAGTTTTTAAGAAAGTTATCCGCATATACAACGAAACACATGAGGATAAATTGCCGGAAATCACACTGCATGGTCTGCGGCACACATCCGCGACACTTCTGATTGCCCAAAATGTGGATGTAAAAACCGTATCCAGCCGTCTGGGGCATTCGGAAACTTCCACCACCATGGACATTTACGCACATGCCCTGCAAAAGCAAGATGAACTTGCCGCAGAATCCTTAGGCGAATTGTTCGCCCTAGAAGCACAAAAACAGTGTTAGTCAAATGTTAGTCAAATGTTAGTCAAAGATAAGAAAAGCACTCCATGAAGGAGTGCTTCACTTTTGCCACAAGCCTTGGTTTTACTGGCTTTCCGTTAATCGATGCGACAGGATTTGAACCTGCGACCTCTGCGTCCCGAACGCAGCGCTCTACCAAGCTGAGCCACGCATCGACATTACTATGGCATAATAACATAATTTTTATAGTTTGTCAATGACTCAATGTTACAAAATTTAGAAAAATCTGTTATTGTACTAAATTTCCAGAGGAAATACAGTCTTTACAGTTATTCTTCCTGCAATTCCTCTGGAAAACTGGTTCATTTTGTAACCTTAGAGCGTGTTTGAAAAATCATTCCCGCCATCTGTATCCCCCACTTAGTGTGATATTTGCGCCAAATTCAGGTTATATAGCCTGCTATGCGCTCTTCATTTGTCACAAATCTCCTGCTAAGTGGAGCATATTACTCCAGCGGTTAAATATCGACGGAGTAATACAAATAGGGCAGCTACTCTTTTTCCTCCATCACGCTCATATAAGCAGGACGGATAATCTTATTCATTCCGATCAGTTCTTCCATCCGGTGGGCGCTCCATCCCACAATCCGGGCAATGGCAAAAATTGCAGTGTACAGTTCCTGGGGAATGCCCAGCATCTCGTATACAAATCCGCTGTAGAAGTCCACATTGGGGCTGACGCCTTTAAAAATCTTCCGTTTGCCGGCAATCAGTTTGGGAGCCAGTTCTTCAATGCTGTTATATAAGAACATATCGTCTCCACGTCCTTTTGCTCCGGCCAGTTTTTCCACGTAGCTTTTAAAAACCCGTTCCCTGGGATCGGAAAGAGAGTATACCGCATGGCCCATACCATAAATCAATCCTTTATGGTCAAAGGTTTCTCCTGCAAGAATTTTGGCGAGGTATGCTTCTATTTCATCCTTGTCATGAACATCCTTAATATTCTCCCGGATATTCGCCATCATCTCCATTACTTTGATGTTTGCGCCGCCGTGCTTTGGCCCTTTCAGGGAGGACATGGCAGCAGCAATGGAAGAGTAAGTGTCTGAACCGGAAGAAGTCACCACCCTGGTGGTAAAAGTAGAGTTATTTCCTCCGCCGTGCTCCATATGCAGAAGCAAAGCTACGTCCAGAACCTTTGCCTCCAGTTTGCTGTACTGTTTATCCGGGCGCAGCATCATCAAAAGATTCTCTGCGGTGGAGAGCTCCGGCTCCGGCCTGTGTATGTACATACTGTCATCATTTTCATAGTGGTTGTACGCATGGTATCCATATACCGCAAGCATGGGGAAAATACTGATTAACTCGATACACTGCCGCAGACTGTTGCTGATTACATCCGGTGAATTCATCTGACCGTCATAAGAAGCCAGTGTCAGAATACTTCTTGTCATCGAATTCATAATATCCCTGGTGGGCGCTTTCATGATGACATCCCTGGTAAAATTGGTGGGAAGTGTCCTGCAATTAGCCATAATTTTGCAGAATTCACAGAGTTCTTCTTCCTTCGGCATTTCTCCAAACAGCAGAAGGTATGCTGTTTTCTCAAAACCGAACCCATTTTCGCCCATCTGCCGCACCAGATTCTGCACATTGTAGCCGCGGTACCACAACTGGCCGTCGCAGGGCGTCTTTACGCCGTTCACATCTTCAAAAGAAACAATTTTAGAAATTGTTGTAAGCCCAGTCAGGACGCCTTTCCCGTTCATGTCACGAAGTCCGCGGTTTACCCCGTATTCTTCGAATAATGCATCCGAAATGCTGTCATTCTTTCTGCAGACTGATTCCTGCTTCATGGCATAATTCATCAATTCATTTTCATTTCTCATAGATTTCATCCCTCCTAAGCCTGAAATATCAATAGTTTCACAGCAGAATCCTTCTGTCCTGAAACATGGTTGATTGTTTAATTTTAAACTATATTATCATAAAATAAATACTCTGCCAACTGATTTTAGAAAGATTTAAGAATTTTTGATAACATTTATGAGTTTACCTGAACAATAATCCAGGAAAACTCATAAATGCTGCGCAGACATGGTGTTCTGTCAGGAATTACGCAGGGCGTTTCTGATATTTTGATTTACTTTTTGGGAAACCTGAAACAGCACCTTCCGTTCCTCTTCGGTGACTCCCTCTAAAATCATGTTATACATCTGGTTTCGCAGCTCCGTTGCCTGTGCGATAATTTCAATCGCCTGTTCCGTCAGTACAAGATGCACACACCGCCGATCCTCTTCATCCTGAACGGTATGGATCAGATCCTGCTTCACCATCCGATCCACCGACTGGGAAATATGCCCTTTGTTAAATAAGTTCAGGCTGCAGATATCCTTTGACGTATTGCGCTCCCCGGACTTGTAAAGAAAATACAGAATATCAATATCGATTTTCCGCAGATGATATTCTTCACGCAATGTTTCGATTTTCCGGTTATATAATGTTTGAAACTGAGTTCCCTGCAATAACCCTTCCAGCATCCAGTCCATCGATACCACCTCATACTTCATTTTTAATTGAATATACCACTTGTCCCGCTAAAATTCAAGCAGTATATTCCAGACCATTACAAACAGCAGAAGCGTCAGGCCGATTCCTGTAAATACCATTGCCAACCCCCAGAGATCCGCCAGAAAACCAGCCAGGGGAAACATAAGAATCATGGCAACGGAAAAGAACATACTGTCCACAGAAATCAGGGTCGCCCGCTGTTCGGAAGGGATTAACTGATTCAGCGCTTCCGATTGTATGGGATAAAGAGCCGAATTAAAAAATCCTGCCGCCGCAAAGGCCGGCGCAGACAGCAATGCATTCTGAAATCCATAACACAAAATCGCAGTGCCTATGGCAAAAGCCGCAACGTTTTTTGTACGCTTTCTGAATTTCCGGTAAATCTTTTCGCTCATTGCCGCGCCCAGACAGGATACAAGACTCACCGCCAGTAAAATCAGGCTGATGGAAGTTTTATTGTATCCTAATTCAAAATAATACTGCTGGCTGTAGAAAAATAATAATGTTTCCGCTGCAAAAACCACCGAATAGTATACAATAATTTTCATAATCCGGGAATCCGATTTCAAAATTCCGAAACTGGCCTTAAAATGCAGGCAGATCATATGGCGGATACTTTCCTGACGCTTTGCCGCGCCAGTGCAGGGAGGCTCTGACATCAAAAGCACCGGCAGCAGCGATGAAACCGCAATCACCAGGCAGGCGCTGTAACACCAGAAGTAAGAATAGTCTGCCAGTACGCCTCCCAGCACTGTGGCCAGTCCCTGGGACACCTCTATGATGATATTCAATTTTCCATACACTTTCAGATACTGCTCTTCCTGGCCGATAGACCGCATACTGTCATACACCAGAGCTTCTTCTGACCCGGAATTCAGGTTATTCCCCAATGCCTGTATCGCAAAACTTACCGCAAACAGCCCGAAACTTTTCGAAAACAGCATAATCACGCAGGAGCAGGCGGTACAGATCCTGCTTAAAATCATGCTTCTTTTTCTGCCCAGCAAATCCGCCGCTGCACCGGAAGGGATTTCGCACAGAATGCTGGTTGCGTGATAGATGCCTTCAATGACGCCGATTTCAGCCAGATTCAGCCCGCAGTAGGAAAGATACAGCACCCAGACCACGCTCTGCATATTCAGATTGGTGAGAAAGGCGCTGATATAGTCTAAAGGAAGATTTCTTTTCAATTTTTTTTCTAATTTTAAGTCCATGTGTAATTCCTCTCGTTTTCCATAATAACTGACAATAGAAAAACAGCCTGACACAACGATTGGTTTGTCAAACTGTCTTGAGGATTACTGTATTTTTAACCTGAACATAGAAAGGCGCTTTACAAAAGTTCCGCCGATCATCAGATTACAAAGGCGAAAACTTCCTGGTAAGTGCCTGAAAATAGGCGCAGTAATCCCGTGAACTGGAATTATTGCATGTTTTCGACGCCGCGCTGCTGCTGCAGATTGGCACATAACCAAGCCCGTTCATTCTGCGCTCTCCTTTCAAAATATGTTTAATAGGCGCTTGCGAAACGCCAGAACCCGCATAAATACGGGATTCTCTTTGTTACAAAATAAAACAACTCCTCACTGGTCTGTGGTATAATTGAAATGTCCAGTAACAATTATCCATATCCACCAGTAAAGGAGTCGTATTTATATGATAACACATAAACAGCTCTCTTTGGCAGATATTTTTACCGATTGCCAAAATACATTTGATAACGATAAATATGAGTTTCTTTCCATACTCGATGAAACCATCAACCTTGA
>JAETQR010000072.1 GCA_021770615.1 Lachnospiraceae bacterium
ACATCCGGCCTTCTCATGATACAATTAGTGTATCTGATATGAAATGGAGGCGGTTACAATCAAACGTATAACGGAAGAAGAACTTGCAAAGGAACTGCGGATACAATATATCCAAACCCCACCGGAAGGGATGACCTCTGATGAAGTCCGCGACATGAGTGATGAGGACCTTTTGGATATGGATTACTTTTTACATGAATTTGACGATATCGACGATGACGATTTTGGAGAAGAAGGTTTTTATATCTTCTAATCTTGATCGTCTGTTTTCTGTGCCCTGCTTTTGCAGGGCTATTTGTTTACATAATTCATGATTTAAAAGGAATTTCCTATAAAGTAAGAAAGGCGGCCTGCATTGACCGCCTTTTTTCTTGCTCCGACAATCTCAAATTCTCTACATAAGTTTTTACATCTTCTATATCGGAATCCCGCAGGTCTGGAACTGGTGTACGCCGTATGTATCAGAAGATGATATACAGTTCGTAATAGAAACAGAACTTTTTGTTGGAAATCATACTTTTTCCAAGCCTGCATTGGAGCAAAAATGTTTTCTCAGAGGATAGCTTTCCTATATTTAGCGGCTCCGCTTTTTATTTCTGTTTGTTTCAAAAAGGAATTTTATATTCTGCAAAACCTCTGGCACAATTAGGGCAAGATTCGCCGTGTATTACAGAAACCCCATTTGGGGATTTCTGCATACCGGCAATCTTGATGGGGATTCCGCTCCCCATACCCTCGGACAACGCACATTTTTCAAATGTGCAAAATTGGCCTCTGTTAAAAACAGTCGCAGCATAATTCTATCTATCACGGAAAATCCAACGATTTTGTTAAAAGCGCTTTTCTCTGTTATCCATATATTCTTTCCAATCGGCTTATATATGAATGGCTATATGAAATTTCCACAACAGGAATAAACAAACTTATTTTCCAGCGAAATATTTTGAAAAAAGAATTTATTACAGGTGAGTATTTTAAAGACAAAGAAGCAATATTAAAAATTGAAACATATGGAAAAGACAGCTTAGACGATAGTGAAATATTATTTTTAAATATAATTAATACAAACAAATCAAAAATGTTCACCGAAAATATTGAATTAAAAATTTTCAGAGATATTTTCACTTGGTTTGTTTTTAGATTAACTATTAGTAACCCTTCTACAATACTTACAGGTTATCCCTACTTTTCTGATTCAAATCTAAACGAAATTGCAGAATTGTTAAATGCTCTCGGAACCGGCATAAGTGACTTGAAGTTTGTAGATGTACCTAAAGAAATTGTAAAAAATAAGATTCCAGAAAAATTATATATTAAAATAACTGCAGATCTTGAAAAGCAAAATGTAAAAGCCAAAAAGAGCAAAGAATACCGCTCACCTTCTGGAATGATTCGTGGTCCTAAAGAGTTTTATACTTTTGAAATTGATCAAAATGATATTATTAATATTAAAACAATAGAATTCAGTCACGAAGATTCTTCGATATTTTTTAACTTGAAAGAGGAATCAGATGGTACTGCCCGATTACTAGACCTAATCGAAATCCTCTTCAAAGTATCTGATAATCATACATTTGTTATTGATGAAATTGACAGGTGTCTGCATCCTATCATGACAGAAAAGATTATCGAACTATTTTTAAAAATGGCTGAATATAGAAATACTCAACTGATAATCACCAGTCATGAATCAAGGCTACTTGCTGACGATTTGTTAAGAAATGACGAAATTAATTTTATTTTAAAAACCCCTAGCGGCTCTTCGATTATTAATCCGTTGGAGAAATATCAACTACGTGCTGATAAAAAAGTATATGCTGCTCTATTCGATGGTACATTAGATGCTATTCCAATATTTAACACAAACAAACTGGAATCTCTTGTCCAAAAATCTTCACGCTAAAGAGGAGACCGGAAAGTCCCAACAATCACTTTCCGGTCTCCTCTTCAAACACTAAAAGAAATTAAACAACTGGATATATTTCATATTATCATTTACCGAATATCTTTCATTAAATGGCATAAAGCCATTCTTTTCACTCTGGTAGAAATTCAATAGCTTTACCTTATCCTCACATTCCAAAAATACAATTCCTCCGCCAATATCATGCTGAACCTTCTCCAGAATTTCAAATGTCAAATCCATCAATTCATTTCCATTGATGCCCTTTCCTCCATCCACAGCATAATTTTTCCCAAACTGCGCAATCAGAAAAGCAGATACCGTATAGCTGTCTGATTCTGAATCCAGTATTGCATATCTGCTTATTTTTTTCTGTTTAGAATTGGACAGGTTTGCGCTGCCAATCTCAACCGCTTTATGCGCCAGTGTAAAAACCGCCGCTATCTTACCATGTTCATTTACTACAAAATATGTAACTGACAGTTTCTTCTTCGCAAACTCGATTGCATTATTTACTACGAACTGCTCAATTTCTGGATTGACCGGACAGGAAAAATCGGAAAGACACTTTTGCAGTTCCGCCTCTCCGATTGCTCCCAGCATATCTAAAATATTTATTGTATCGAACTGTCTCATTTATCCGTTTCTCCCTTTGCCATCAGCCGCCGGATCGCATCATAATCTGTCAACAGCGGTTTTACTGGTGCAGACGGCTTTCTCTTAGGTTTATTCTCAGAAGCAGCCAGCGCATCTATAAAGGCTTCCGCCTGCTTCGGATCGTCAATACGGACTTTTGCAAAAATACTCGATGTAGCCATAATAGCACCTCCTTCTCCAAATGGCTTATAATAGTATATGCTGAAAAGACAATAAACCATATCATTTGCTTCATTGCCCTTTCTTTAGTTTTATTCTAAATCAGATTTTCCCGGGCGTCAACCACCATTTTTTTCATTATAAGATTTTAAATTTGATTTTCATTATCTGTACACTATGTCGTTTATCACGCATTCCTCTACCATCGCTGTCAGCATATTCATATGCGCCGCCCACGCAAACGGATCAGCTTCTTTATCCGGTGCCGTATGCTCCTGCAGCAGTCCCGCCACTAAAATCTCCATCCGTTCCTGTGCCGTTTTCTCAATCTCCAGAAGATGCCTGTCCAGTTTTCCAGTCAGCATCATGCTCTGATACCAGTTTCCCCGGTGTTCTTTCAGAAACGTCCTCCGCAGCATCCCGTATTTCCCTATGGGGTTTTCACTGCTTTCTATTGTCAGGTTTGGAAACAGGTAGTCTCCTTTTCGATAATATGTCAGTTCCATCTTCAGCCCTCCAGCTTTACTTTTATAAATTAATGTGTTGAAGTCATTATAAGTGATGACATCCTACTTTTCAACCACTATCTCAAACTTTTTATGCTTCCTCCGATATATCATCCGAAAGTGCATCTACCAGTGCATCCACTGTACGGAAAACAACCTCCCTGTCCTTCTGCTGTAGTCTCCGCATTCTTACAGACATTCTCTGCATATGCCCGTCCCCCTCCATGACCTCCATATCACCCACCAGTTCGCTGGCGCTCATTCCCAACGCTTCTGCCAGCCGCCGGAATACCTCAATGGACATATCACTCTGTCCGCCTTCTATCCGGCTCACTGTGTTCAGGCTGACATCCGCCATCTCCGCCAGTTTTTCCTGCGACCAGCGAAGCGTCTGCCTGCGGTTCCTTATACGTTCTCCCATCTCCATCAACCGCTGTGAAACGACACGATTTCCCACTCCAATACCTCCTGCCTATGTAATCTCCACTAGAATTTTGAGTTTTTCCTGATCTCGTCGATCAAAACGTCCATTGTCCGCATCACAATTTCCTGCCCGTTTTTATCCAGTCTCCGTATGCGGCAGGCCATGTGATAAAGCTGTTTTTCTTCCGGAGATACTGCCGCCGTTTTTCCCAACAGCGTATTAGCGTCTGTCCTTAATACCTCTGCGATTTTTTCAAAAACCTCAATAGACGTTGCAGACTGCCCGCCCTCAATGCGGATAACCGTATTTACACTGATGTCGGCTTCTTCCGCAAACTCTTCCTGCGACCAGTGAAGCTCCTGCCTGCGTTTCCTTATACGTTCCCCTATATCCATTAACCCCTGTGAAGCCACCCGACTGCTCAATACATCCCCCCCTTCCCTGTGATATTTTCCATTGCTTCGCGGCATATATGGCGCAAAGCACACTCCGAAAACTTTTCTTTCCCACCTACAGACCTGCCACCGGCAGCTTCCTCCGGATGCTTGGCAACGAAAAAACAGCCAAACCGGAGAGTTTCGCTGCTTTTCAGGAATTTCTATTCACTTTTTATTCTTTCTGCCGTTACTGAAACGGTCATTCTGAAAGTATTTTCTTACTCTTCCCGACTAACCGAAAGATGCCTGTACACACATACCGCACCAGATAAGCGGCTGCCATAACCAATCGCCATGCCATAATCATGCCGCCGATCACGCCGCCAACCAGCAAATTTATTACCAGTGTTCCTACCGTACCGCCGAGATCAAACCCTTTCGGGATTACCCACACAAACATCCGGTGTACGCCAAATGGAATCCCCATGAGTACCCACAATTTCAGATAATCGCGGACTCCATTTTCCACACAAAGTGGATGGAACAACGCCGCCAGGAATACCGCCACCGCAGCAGGAACTATCACTTTTCTCAAAAATCCTCTCGTCCTCATATCAGCCACCTCCATACAGGTCATGGTTCACTTCTGCCTGGTAATAATGGTTCATCGTCATTGTGGCATTATAAAGCGTTGTCAGCAGATACGCCTTGATGTTCCCCACTTTTGCCGTATTCCTCTGCAAACTGAACAGCACATACTCGATGTGTGAATAATCCAGCTTCATAAAGCGGCTCTTGACAAGCAGCACTGGCTTCTCCACACCGGCAATCCGCAGGGTGCTGTCATCCGGCATCATCAGGACTTCCACGACCAACTCCACAAGCTCATCCACCTCTTTGCTCTTGTGACACGGGTACTCGATACGCTCCCGGATCAATTCCCGGTAAGCGTCCATTTTCCCTATCGTATCCATCCAATCCGGATGTCCATCTACTTCTGCAGATAAGATTGGATTGGATAAGATTTTCTCAGTCTCACTCAGATTAGTCTCATTAAACTCTGTATCACTGTAATCAGTCTCGCTGTATTCAGTCTTATTAGAGTATGATTTTGGAACTTCTTGAAATTCGGTTTTCATACTTCCAGAAGTTCGATTTTCATACTTCTGGAAATTTGATTTTGGAACTTCCTGAAGTTCGGTTTTTATACTTCTTGAAGTTTGATTTTCATACTTCTGCGTACTTCCGGCGTTTTCCTGCAAATGGCGGCCTGCGACGGTCGGTTTTGCGGAGCAAAACGGCCGCGATGCGGAGCTGAGCGGCCAGGTCTCCCTTTGATTTAACGAGCACTTATCACCCATAATGAAAGAATGCCGCCAGTGCGGTAAATACATCATTATGAGGAGGTAATGTATGCTCGATTACAAGGACATCATTATCAAGCACTACGCTCTGCACATGTCTGGCAGGCAGATTGCAGAAGCTATTGGTGCGAGTAAATCAGGAGTCAACGATTTCCTGAAAGCATCTGACCAGTGTGAAGCACTGTCGTATCCGTTGCCTGCCGGAATCACGAACTACGGTATAGCAGAGCTGGTCTATGGCAGAACTCCTGAAGGAGTAAATGGCAGAGATTTAAGTTTTGAACTTCCCGACTTTTCAGAAGTGGAAAAGCAAATGAGCAGTCGGAAAAACATGACACTGGTATTTCTTTGGGGACGGTATAAGAACCGCTGCATGGCAGAGGAGAAGAAGTTCTATTCCTACCGTCAATTCTGTGACCGTTACATGTCCTGGCACAAAGAGAACTATGAAACACTGCATTTCCATGCAGTAATCGGCGAAAAAATGGAGGTGGATTTTGCCGGGAAAACATTCTCTATGATCAGCCGCATAACCGGCGAAATCAGTACAATCGTCGTATTTGTGGCAGTGCTCCCTTATTCTCAGTACATATACGCAGAAGGAATGCTTTCTACTAAGGAACCCCAATGGATTGAGGTAAACAGTCATACATTGCGCTTTTTCGGTGGCGTTCCTGCCATTGTCGTTTGTGATAATTGTAAACAGGCTGTGGCGGTGAATAAAGACTGGATTGAACCAGAGCTTAACAAGGATTACGCTGAGTGGGCAGAACATAATGGTACGGTGATCCTTCCAGCCAAAGTCCGGAAGCCCAAATTTAAAAGCTCAGTCGAGAACTCCGTAGGCATTCTTTAAAAAGGCTTTTTTCATGGCCTGGAGGAGCGGCAGTACTTCAGCCTTGAACAGTTTAACTCAGATTTATGGGAGAAGCTGGATGAACTGAACGGAACGGACAGAGCCTGAAAAACCGTGACTATAGCCGTTATGAGCGCTGGCAGGAAGAAAAAAACGAATTGATGCCGCTTCCTTCTACGTTTTATCACTACATGGAACGGGAAGAGGCCAAAGTATCAAGCGATTTTCATGTGCGTTTTGATAATGCGTATTATAGTGTCCCCCGGCAATACGTACATAAACGGGTACTTGTCAAAGCGACTGCGACAGAGATCCGGATCAGCGCATTATCTGGCGAAAACCTTTGTGAATGGCCCAGGGCAAACTATAAAGGCCAGCGGCTTACCAATCCGGAGCATTTGCCTGGGAACAGCCGGGAAATGTCCGAATGGAATGGCCCATATTTTACCCAGAAAGCGATGACGGTTGGCCCCAATACTGTTGAGGTGATAAAACGTATCCTCTCCAGCCGGAAATATGAGGTACAGACATATCGGCAGTGCGTTGGCGTACTTGGATTTGTTAAGAAATACGGGAAAAAAGTACTGGAAGAATGCTGCCGGCAGGCGCTTGAACTGAATAAAGTTACCTATACCTTTATTAAGAACTCTATCCCTGCGGTTGCTGAAGAATCGATTGACAGCGCTGATGTTTCGCACAGGAATGAGGATAAGAATAAAGGCGCTTATGTCATGAATCCCTCGTCTGCTGATATTAACCGTCTTCTGGCTAAAAGCCAGTCCCTTGTAGAACAGGCACAGAAGGGAGGGCATCGTGATGAAAACGACTAATTCCCTGGTCATGGATCTGGAAGAACAGATGAACATGATCGGCCTCCCACGGATGGCACTCAAGTTGGATGAACTTTACCGGTCATCGGATTTTCTTACCATGGACCGGCTGGAAATGGTATCGTCGCTTCTGAAACCGGAATACGAAGATAAAACGACCAAGCGCTTTAACAATCGGCTTCGCACTGCTCATCTGATCGGTACACCTTGTGACATCTCGCAGTGCAGGGACTCTTCACAACGGAGATATGAGCCGACCCATGCACCTAAAGTATTGTCAACGCTTCAGTTTATTGAAGACGGTCTAAATGTCTGTATCCTTGGCCCATCGGACAGCGGTAAGACATTCCTTGCCAAAAGCCTTGGTGTAGCTGCTTGTGAAAAATACCGGGTTAATTATTGTCACTGCGGCGAATTGTTGGAACGCCTTGTTGCCACGAAATCTGCAGATTATGCAAAATATCTGCGTGAAATAAAAAAGATTCTTGGCTTCCAGCTCCTAATTTTGGATGATTTTTTGCTAAAAACAATCATGGATGGACGGGAAGTTAAGGTACTGATGGAAATCCTTGAAAAACGCATTGAAACATCAAAAAGTACCATTGTTTGCTCTCAGCGAGAGCCTAATAGCTGGAAGGCAATGATCATGAACGATGAGGTATCAGCCAACGCTATTATGAAGAGGGCAACGAAGCACCACATTGTTGTCATTCAGCCTATCGAAACGCCTTAATAAGGGTGGCCGTTAGGCTCCGCCGGGCAGCCGCTGGACAACGCATCAGTGGCCGCTGGCCGGCGCAAATTGCATTTTCCGGCTTTTTTTCTTCTTTTTCCGGCTCCGAGCAGTCCATAAGCATAAAATTTTTCACATAAATCACGTTTGGTTTCCCAAGTCCCAGCCGTTTCTTTTCAATCAGCCCGATCCCCTTCTCCGTATCAAGCTCCGCAATGTTTCGGATCGCTTTCTGTCTCGCACAGCCGAGCAGTTCCATGATCTCCTCCACAGTGAAGATGATGTATACCCTGTCCTCTTCGTCAAACCAGCGGTTCTTTACGCTCAGGCTCATACGGTCCAGCATCAGACCGTATAAAACCTTTGCTTCGCAGGAGAGGGATTTGAAGCACTCCGCCGTAAACAGCACCTTCGGTACCCGGTAAAAATGATATTGTTCCGCTTCCATACCCCGGAAGTATTCAAACTGTAGTTACTGCATCTGCCGTACCCTCCCTCTGTTCTTTCTGTTTTTCCGATTCGTTCTCTATCTCTGCATAAGCACGAAAATATCTGTTTGTCCCCTTATTGGCGAACGGTTTGGATGTCCCCAGCACCCGGATTTCTTTATGCCGTTCCATCAGTCCCTTAAACCACTGGATATCCTGAACTGTTCCCTGCATCCTAATTTTCAACATACATATCCTCCCAATCCACGTAGAAACAATACTCCGGATACCGGATTTTAATCGCTTCCCAAAAGTACCGGGCATAGCCGCAGCAGAATAAATCCTCCACTGTATAGCAGCTCATTTCATGCAACTGCCTCTCCATATCCGAATCATCATAATTATAAACACTCGGCGTTCCATTGCAGTACAGGTTGAACGCCATCCGCACAATCTTCACACTGCCGCTGGTCTGCCATCCTTCCCGTAAGCACTCTGGTCTCACATTTCCTGTTTTGAAATCATAAATCTGCTTTATATGATCTCTTGTATCCCGGTCGATTCCAAGACAATACACCAATGCCATATGATATACATCCTGGTATCTACACTTCTGTAGATACTCCTTATAAAATTTTTCATGTTCCCTGTTCTTGAAAATAATTGTATGTGAATCTTTCTTCCCTGCTCTTGTCGCTGTGTCTGTCATCTTCGTTTCCTCCAACTAAATTATTTTTTGATTTATGACCATAACAAAAAGGACACTTTCCTAAAATCGCTCTTAGAAAAGTGTCCTTATCGTACAAAATATTCAGTTGAACTGACACGAGTTTATTTTATTATCGCTTATTTTCACCCGTTAAGAGAGTTTAATTTGTCGTACTCTTGTCGTACCCTACGGCCTCAAAGTCCGCAAACCCGCATAAATACTGGCTTTATTTCTCCAATGACTTCATTGTGGGGAAAATTGTCAACGTTCCTGACAAATGTCATAAAGATGAGGCGGGTTTTTCCATTGCAATCTTCCTGTTAAGACAAAAAGGAAGGCAGCGCCTTCCAGCTGTATTCCAGCTATCAGGCGCTGCCTTTTGGATTGATTCCTTTTAGATTGGTTCTTTCAGTTATGACTGATTCAGTTATAGCTGATTCAGGCATCCTCATCTTTCCGCTTCTTGCTCATACCGGTCAGCATCAGTAATATACCGGACATCACCATGGTTAAGGTTGACTTGACTGAACCCTGACCAGTCTTTGGCAGTGGCGCCAAAGGTATTTCATCATCATTAATCAAGGTAGTGTCAAACGGTGTCTCAGGCAGCGGCGCTAACGGTACATCCTGGGGTGCAATGTTCACTGCTCCCGGACCGCTGTTATCGGACTGTGAAAAACGTCCTGGACCGCCGGAGTTGCTTCCGCCTCCACCCCCGCCATTGCCGCCGCTTCCGCCAGCGGTTCTGAAGTTTGCTATAAATGTGGTGTCATGCACAAATGCATCTGCCTGGATTGCATCAGTGTCATTGTACGTTTTACCTGCATTTCCGTCAATGCTCCAGCTGCTGAACGTATAACCGCTGTTGGCTACCGCCGTGACGTCCGCCCTTGGGTGGGCCGGTGTCACGCTGCCGACCTTGATGATTTCATTGGTTTCCGGATTCCTGGTTATCTCCTGGATGGTGTGGACCTCACTTGTTGTTCCGCTTACAGTTCCATAACTGCCAGATACAAAAGTGAAGGTTATCTGATATTTATCAGGTATCCCATCCGGATTCTGAGGAATCTCCACACCAATTTCATCTAATACATAGTATACCTTTACAAGATTGGCATTGCTGTCAGAACCTACTGTCTTAGGACCATTGGCGCTTTCGAAAATATAATTCCTGCCATTAAAATCCCTTGGTACGGTGGTAAATGGAATGTCTGTTCCAAATGCAACATTATCTTTGGAATCAACTTCCCCCAGCACTCCATCATAGTAGTATTCAACCTTATAACTCAGGTCGCCCCTTATGGCAAAATGCGCTGTATAGGTATCTGCTTCAAATACCTGGGTTTCAGGATTCTTTTTCGGAATAAAGGTTGCATCTACGCCTACCTTTGCATCAGCCGCATCTGTCCAATGGGTAAATACATATCCATCTTTAGCAACTGCTTTGGATCCTTCCGGTTTCCCGGTTGCCGGGGCAAGGGTTTCTTCTCCCCTGTTAACGGTTCCGCCTATATCAGCCACATATTTAACTGTCACTGCTTCATTTTCTTCAAAATGGGCTGTATAGGTTGCCTCAACATTCAGTCCGTTTACCTTGGCCGGTACATAGTTCAGGTCATTGCTGACTACTTTCCCTTCTGCATTGGTCCATTTTACGAAATGGTAGCCAGGCAGTTCTTCTGCCACTGAGCCTACGGCATTTCCTGTGGCCGGGGCAAGGGTTTCACTCGTTGGAGTTACCATGCCGC
>JAETQR010000017.1 GCA_021770615.1 Lachnospiraceae bacterium
TGATTATATTATAATCCATTCTTCTTCGTTATGGGTTAAAAAATATGAAAAAACCAACAATTTTTAAAGGGTGGTAGAATTTACTTCTGCACTGGAATTTACTTTTTCAATTAAGCCCTCTTCGTTCATTAAGATTGAGAGAAGAGCAAACTCATGCAAAATTTCCTCTGTCAGCTTAATCATCGCGAAGGATAAAACGATCCCACAGACTCTCTGCCATGTCCTCTGCGGTCAGGGTTTCTGCCTCTTTTTTGGAAATGGCCCTGTCAGCATAATACATCGTTTTTTTCGTCAGCGGTAAATAATATTTTGTGATTTCGGCTTCCGTGCATTTTTTCCCTCTGGAATCATAATAATGAAATTCGCCATCTGTGCTGGCATCAAACGTGTATTTTCCGATTTTTTTAAATATGACGCGGCCATCTGACGGAGTCATCGCAAGATAAGATACATTGGCATCGTCATGATCCAAAAGGATGTTATCCATTACGATATAATAATATTTGTTTTGGGAGGAGTCATAATAACAGTCTGCTTTGCAGGTCGTATCAAAAATGCAACTATCTTCTGCCTGTGGAATATCGCCTTCTATCGTCCAGCGTTTTAAACATTTATCCCCTGTCACCTCATAAAAGGAAGGATAGGGGCGGCCGGTCTCATTGTATGCGATCAGTTCGAGATAACCGTCCTGATCGAGATCCATCAGGGAATAATACGGCCCATCTGCGTAAGGTTTATCGTCGATCGCATCGATCTCCATACGAACCTCTTCCTTTAACCAGACCTCCTTATGTGACAGGATGACATTGATCTGTTCGGTGATGGGAATCGATGCCGTGTCTGTATCCGCCTCTGATCGATCTTCTTCTGATATTCCCGGATCATTTTCGGCAGAAGGATCCCGGGAGTTATACATCGGCGGGTTTTCAATCAACACAGCTATAATAACTGCGACGAGGCAGGTGATGGAAATCAGCTCTTTCTTCATTCTATATAGCTTCTTCATAAAGGAAACTCCTTATCTGTGCATTCGTTATCGTTGGAGGTATGGTATTCTTATAAAGGTTATTGTAGCATAGCCGGGGGGATTTGACCAGAAATTTTGTTGCCTGGCTGGTGTACTGCCAGGCTATGGATATGGGCGAAAGATATACGGGCGGAAGGAAAGCGATGTGATATAAGAGCTACGGATAGAATCGAATTTGGTTCTGTGGGAGAAAATGCGATTTGCATTGAGTGAACGTCTCGGTTAAAATCATAATAGACTTGTTTGATCTTATGTGATAGAATAATTTTATGTTAAGGATATGATTGAAAGTTATGAATATACTAGTAGGAGGACTTTTTTATGGAGAGGAGTATGGCTATTAATAATAAACCGCATGCGGATGAGCTATGGGCGGGAATTGGAGGACATTTCGATTCTTTGGGCCAAATATTAAATGAGTTTATTGATAATAGTATTTCAAATTTTACTGGAAATGATACGATGACGCGAAATATCATTATCAGTCTTGTTGAAACTGTAAAGAATGGGGATATCGAAATATCAATTGAAGATTCTGGAACTGGAATCAAGAAATTGGATCAGGCATTTACTTTAGGTTCTTGTGGGGCGGCAGAATCTCCGCTTAATGAACATGGGTTTGGATTAAAGCATGCTTTGGCGTCTGCTAATCCGAAGAATGATTCATGGGTTATATATACAAGAACTCATGAAGATATGGATGCAGAACAGTTTAAAGAAATAGAGGCACCATATAAAATAGAAAATTTTTCTGCAAAAATATGTACAAACAAAAAATGGCCTGGCAAATTGAATGGAACAGGGACGATTATTCGGTTTATATGTAAAAAGCAAATGTATAAAACGATTGTCAGAGGTGTTCAGGGAAAAGCAAATCTGTCTAATTTCCGAGCAATTGCAGATTATTTGTGTGAGGATATTGGTTTCGTTTATTCGGGGATTATAGAAGAAAACAGAGCAAGTATCACATTAGATATAGTTGATGCAAATGGAGATCACATAAATAGGACAGTAGGTGCAGTAAAACCGGATTGGGAAGGGTATATTAAGCCGGGATCAGGAACTGAGAAAGTTGATTTGGGAAATGGTGAGGTTGCCATAGAATATCAATTTGGGAAAATAAATAAAAAGCCAAAAAGAGAAGAATTTGATAATGCAACGGCGCAGAAATATTATCAAAAAAGTATGTCTACGTCAGGAGTGGAGATTAGGATTAACGGAAGGGTGTTATGTTATAACTTATTTAAGGAAATTTGGGGTATTGAAAAGCATAATTCATATAATTATTTGTTGATTACTGTTAATTTGAAATCTAAAAACAGGGAAGCATTACCGAAGACAAGAACATCAAAGAACGGATTAAGAGAGGGGGACGAGAAACTAGAAAAATTATATGAATGGATAAAAAGTAATTTGGTTGAACCGGAAAAGGATCTTACTCTTTCTGATCATGAAACGGATTTGTTTGAGGTGTTGCGTGATAGAATGTATCAGTATGATTCGGACCCCAATAAAATCGTTAAAACTGAGCAGGATGTATTTGTAAGCACAGGAAATAGTAAGGATAGGGTGCGGGTTGACCTGTATTACAAAAATTCATATGGTGTTACAATCTACGAGGGTAAAAAGGATACAACAACAAGTAAAGATGTGTATCAATTACGTATGTATTGGGATGGACTTGTTTATGATGGGATTACTCCGAGCAAAGGCATTTTGTTGGCAGCTACGCACCCGGATTCTGTAAAAGAGTTAGTATCGATTGTGAATGAAATGTATGATGCTCAAGGTAATAAATATAATTTTGAAACGAAAACATGGCAACAAGAGGGTATTATAATACAAAAATAGATGTTTCAAAAGACTGGGAGGTAACTCAGTGGCTAAAGATACTATATTTTTCGGCGAATCAAAGAATGTTGAATACAAGGTAACAGTACCGGATAAAAGTGAGAAATATATGAAAACAGTGGTGGCTTTTGCCAATGGCAATGGTGGCAGGCTTGTTTTTGGCGTAGATGATAAAACATTAGAGGTTATTGGTATGGATCCGGAGAATATTTTCAAAACAATGGATGCCGTAACAAATGCGATTTCTGATGCATGCGAACCGCGCATTAGGCCGGAAGTAACATTGCAGACGGTAGAGGATAAGACGATCATTGTTGTGGAAATTTTACCTGGTGCACTGCGTCCCTATTATATTAAGTCAAAAGGCATGACAAAAGGTACATATGTGAGAATATCTGGAACGACCAGACCAGTAGATGGATATATGTTGAAAGAACTGATTTTAGAAGGGCAAAATCAGTATTATGACAATGAACCATATAGTGTAGTGCCTGTAACAGATGCGGAAATCGACAAACTTTGTAAAAGTATGAAGGAAATTGCATTAAAAAATACATGGCAGGACAGCGAGAAAGCAAAAATCAGGGATATTACAAAAAATACCCTGATTTCATGGGGAATACTTGCAGAAGAAGATGGAAAAGTGGTTCCAACTAATGCATATGCTCTCCTTACCGGAACCATGCACATGCAACCGACTATTCAGTGCGGCATATTTAAGGGAACAGATAGAGCTTATTTCGTGGACAGGCGAGAGTTTGGAGGATCTATTCAGGAACAGGTAGACGCTGCATTTCAATATGTATTAGAGAAAATTAATTTAGGTATGAAGATTCAGGGCATTTACAGACAGGATGTGTATGAACTTCCGGCAGATAGCGTGAGAGAGCTGATTGCAAATGCTGTTGCACACCGCAGTTATTTAGAGCCGGGAAGTATTCAAGTGGCGATTTTTGACGATCGTTTGGAAGTGACTTCGCCGGGAATGCTATTAAATAATGTATCGATCCAAAAGATGAAAGAAGGATATTCTAAACTGAGAAATCCTGCTATTGCAAGAGCATTTACCTATATGAAGATTATTGAAAAGTGGGGGACGGGTATTCCGAGGATTTTTAGAGAATGTAAGGAATATGAACTTCCGGAACCAGAGTTGATTGACTTTGAGGGTGATTTTAGAGTGAATATGTATCGAAAAGCAAAAGGGGAGTTTGGTGTCAACGGTAAGACTACCCAAACTACCCAAACTACTACCCAAACTCCCCAAACGAACACTCTGAAATTATCGGAAGATGATAGGGCAATTCTCGAAATGATACATGATAAGCCAACTATGACACAGAAAGAATATGCATTGGAGCTTGGATGGAAAGTAGATAGGGTGAAATACTATTTGCGGAAAATGAAAACACAGCGAATCATAAATAGAGTAGGGACTATCCACAATGGACATTGGGAATTGCTGATAGATGAGAACGAATGGCAAGAGAACAAATTATGAAGGCATTATGCTGACATAGACAATGGAAGTCTTACAGGATGATGAAATAGGAAAGGACGGAAAAGAAGATGAGAGATATTTATCAACTGGATCTTCATACACATACCTATGCCAGCGGACACGCTTACAATACGATGAATGAAATGGCTCTTGCAGCGAAAAATAAAGGTCTTGCGTTACTTGGGATCACAGATCATGCACCGGCGATGACAGGCTCTGCGAGTCTGTTACATTTTCTGAACCTGAAAGTGGCGAGGAGGGAAAAATACGGTCTGCCATTAATGCTTGGCACGGAGGTCAATATAGTAGATCATGAGGGCAAACTGGATCTGCCGGATAAAGTTTTGGAAGAAATGGATGTCGTCATAGCCAGCCTGCATATCCGTTGTATAAAGCCGGGAACAGTGGAAGAGAATACGAATGCTTATGTTGGGGCGATGCGTAATCCGTATGTGCATATCATCGGGCATCCGGATGATGTCCGCTATCCGGTCGATTATGAGAAAGTGATACGGGAGGCAAAAGAGCAGGGGATTCTCGTTGAACTGAACAATTCGTCGCTGTCGCCGAAGAGTTTCCGGAAAAACGCGAGAGAGGCGGATCTTACGATTTTAGATCTCTGCCGGGAATACAGTGTCCCGATCGTCGTTGGGAGCGATGCGCACACGGAAGAGGATATCCTGAATTTTGAATATGCGGATGCGCTTTTGGAAGAAGTGGATTTTCCGGTGGAACTGATTGCGAATACGTCGGTGGAGAAGCTGAGAGGGATGCTTAAGAAGGGTTAATTCCTATTGACACCAGATATGACACCAATTATAATGGTGATAGGAGGTATGCGGATGTCAAAATGGGATAAACTGTTAGAAAGAATATGCTCTTTGTCAAAGGATATGCGATTTAATGAACTGCGGAAAGTGTTGGAAAGTTACGGATATCGGATGAAGCAACCCAAGGGAGGAAGCAGTCATTGTACATTTCGTAAAGATGGGTGTATTCCGATTACAATTCCAAAGCATGAACCAATTAAGAAAATATATGTGGAAATGGTAAAAGAAATAATCGAGAGTGAGGTGGATACAGATGACGTTGGATGAATATATGAAATTATCTTATCGAATGGAAATCGTGCCTGATGTAGAAGAGGGAGGTTATGTTGTAACATTTCCAGATCTGCCTGGGTGTATTACCTGTGGTGAAACCTTGGAGGCAGCAGTTGGTAATGCATCGGATGCAAAAAGGGCATGGCTAGAGGCAGCATTGGAGGAAGGAATCGAAATCGCAAAACCAGATACGTTAAACGATTATTCTGGTCAATTTAAGTTGCGGATTCCTAAAAGTCTCCACCGTCAGCTTTCGGAACACTCCAAGAGAGAGGGAATTAGCATGAACCAATATTGCTTGTATCTTTTATCCAGAAATGATGCATTGTATTCACAAGGAAAGTAAGATAAGAAAATGGAAAGAAAATAAAGGTGAAGGGTGTGAGATATCCGTTATTTTTTTCTTGGTTCATTATTAAGCGTCTCATCAATGATGCGTTCGATGATCTGTTTTTTCATATACACGTCGAAACTGAGCATACAGATATAGGCAAAACGGGACAGGTAATCTGCCTCTGCTTCGTCAGTCGCATCAGTAAAAATCTCCTGTGAACTTTTGAACCGGCGGACCACATCTTTTGTCAGGTTATTCGTCTGTTCTTTTTCCATTTTAAAGATTTCTTTATAAATTTTTTCGAGTGAAATGTCTTTCGAGGCATTGTCAAAAAACATGCGTGTCAGCGGAGCAAATATTTTTTGGATATCGCTGATGGAAAGTACATTTTTGAAATAGTAGAGAAATATGAGAAGATACATATGCTCTTTTGAATATTTCTTTTTATCCGGCGGCGGGAGAAGATTGTTTTTTGTGTAATTATTGATCATGGTCTTTGTGAGGATCTTGTCCTCATCTGTCCGTTTACATGCCTCGAGATGTGCGTCCATAAATGTAGTGACCTGGTCCATATACAGATCAATATTAGGTATATCTGCCGGATCTATGTAATCAATCTCCCGTAATTTATTTATAATGTCCATAATGCTTTCTTCGTTGCTCTTTTTCATGATTCCCCTCGTTTCCGTGAAAAAATCCCTTATGTATGTATTGAACAGTATAACCTATTTCCATAAAAAATGCAATGTGTACAAAAATTTTAACTTATGCTATACTAAGGTACAACAAATTATTTGGAAGGAGACAATATTATGCCATTTATTGATTCAAAAGTAACGGTAAAAATGACGGAGGAGAAAAAGGAAGCGGTTAAAGCAAAACTGGGGGAGGCGATTTCCCTGATCCCGGGCAAATCAGAAAACTGGCTTATGGTAGGATTTGAGGATAGTTATGATCTTTATTTTCAGGGAAATAAGGATGGGGAGAGCGCTTTTGTCGAAGTGAGTATATATGGAAATACATCGCCGGCTGCATGTGAAGCGCTGACCGGGGAGATCTGCCGGATCTTTGAGGGCGAGCTGGGAATTCCAAAGAACCGGATCTATGTGAAATATCAGGGCATTTCCGAATGGGGATGGAATGGAACGAATTTTTGATTTTCAGAAAGCTGTGGTTTGAGTGGAAAATGATTTTTCAAAAGGAAGTGTATGCAGACATATTTTATATCAGGCAATTCCGCTGACGATCGCACAGCTGATCCAGCTTCTTTATAATGTGGTGGACAGGATGTATATCGGGCATCTTCCGGGGACGCATGGAGAGGCGCTGACCGGGATCGGTCTGGTATTTCCGATCGTTTCGATCATTTCGGCCTTTACCAATCTTTTTGCCATGGGAGGTGCTCCGTTATTTTCAATCGCAAGGGGCGCCGGAGATGAAAAGAAGGCATCGAGGATCATGAATAACACATGTTCCCTGCTCGGGATCACGGCGGTTTTGCTCATGGTGATCTGTTATGTGTTCCAGAAACCGATCTTGTATCTGTTTGGGGCGAGTGAGGTGACATATCACTATGCAAGTGAATACCTGACAATTTATCTTCTCGGTACATTTTTCCTTATGGTGGGAACGGGTATGAACCAGTTTATCAATGCGCAGGGATTTCCGAAGACAGGCATGGCAGTCGTCATAAGTGGAGCGGTACTCAATATCGCGCTGGATCCGCTGTTTATTTTTGTATTTCATATGGGAATCCGTGGAGCAGCGGTGGCGACCGTGATCTCGCAGTTTGTCTCTGCTGTTTTTGTGATGAAATTTTTTATGGGAAATCGGACGCAATTCCATCTGATTCCGGCGGAGATGAAACTCATACCGGAGCTTGTGAAAAAGATAGCAGCTCTTGGCACATCCGGATTTATTATGGCGGTCACAAACAGCTTCGTGCAGATCATCTGTAATGTTACGCTGAAAGCTTATGGGGGAGACCTGTATATCGGAGTTATGACGATATTAAATTCGGTGAGGGAGATTGCGAATATTGCGATCGTTGGCATTACGAGTGGAGCCCAGCCGGTGCTCGGATTTAATTACGGGGCAGGGGAGTATAAGAGGGTGAAGAAGGCAATCTTATTTACGTCGCTCATTGGATTTTTGTATACGACGACAGTGTGGGCAGTCGTCATGCTTGAACCGGGATTTTTTATCCGTATGTTCAGTGACAGTCCTGCCATGGTGGCGCCGGGAAAAGAGGCGTTAAAGTTATATTTCTTTGGATTTTTCTTTATGTCATTCCAGTTTGCCGGACAGTCTACATTTGTAGCATTAGGAAAGTCCAGGTATTCTGTGTTCTTTTCACTGTTCCGGAAAGTGATCATTGTCGTTCCGCTCACGATATTGCTCCCAAGGATGTGGGGGCTTGGCGTAGATGGGGTTTATCTGGCTGAGCCGGTATCGAATGCCGTCGGCGGACTGGCTTGCTTTATTACGATGATCTGTGTGGTATGGAAGGAATTATCTAAAAATGTGAAAGGTTTGGAGCAATGAAAAAGAATGAAAAATACGAGGGCGAAGTACTCCGTCTGAAATTTCCGAATAAAGGGATTGTAAAAGTAGAAGGGGAAGAAGAAACGGTTCAGGTGAAAAATACGCTTCCCGGACAGAGGATCAGTTTCCAGTTAACCAAAAACAGAGCAAGTAAAAAGGAAGGGCGTCTGTTGGAGGTACTGGAAAAATCGGAGTTGGAGACTGAAATCCCGCCCTGCCCGCATTTTGAGCACTGTGGGGGCTGTGCCTATCAGATGATGGATTATGAAGCGCAAAAGGATCTGAAACTTGAGCAGGTAAAAGCTCTTTTTGAACATGTCTGTCCGGAATTTCCGCTCGAAGCGTGTATTGCCAGTCCGGCTGTGTGGGAATACCGGAATAAGATGGAGTTTTCCTTTGGGGATGAAGAAAAGGGTGGTGTGCTTACGCTTGGTCTGCATAAGAGAAACAGTTTTTATGATATCGTTCCGGTGGAAAAGTGCCAGATCGTCACAGAAGATATCCGCCGGATCCTGACGGTCACAACGGAATATTTCCGGAAAAAGGGAACTGCTTTTTTTCATAAGATTTCGCATGAAGGGTACCTTAGGCATCTTCTTGTCCGCAGTGCGGCCAGAACAGGAGAAATTCTCGTGTGTCTTGTGACGACGTCGCAGGATCCGATGGATCTCAGTGAATACCGGGATCTTCTTCTGGCAGAGAAATATGCCGGGAAGATTGCAGGCATTTTACATATGGTAAATGACGGATTTGCGGATGTGGTGAAAGCAGATTCGATCGAAATCCTTTATGGGCAGGATTTTTTTGATGAGGAAATACTGGGATTAAGATTCAAGATTTCTCCGTTTTCTTTTTTTCAGACCAACTCTGCCGGCGCGGAAGTACTTTATGAAACAGCGAGAGAGTATACCGGGGACGTCGAAGGAAAGGTGATTTTTGATCTGTACAGCGGAACGGGGACGATCGCTCAGGTACTTGCTCCCGTTGCCAAAAAAGTAGTGGGCGTCGAGATCGTGGAAGAGGCGGTTCTGGCAGCCCGGGCAAATGCAGAGCGGAATGGACTTTCTAACTGTGAGTTTATCGCCGGGGATGTACTGAAGGTGATCGATAAGATTGAGGAAAAGCCGGATTTTATCGTACTCGATCCGCCGAGGGAGGGAGTTCACCCGAAGGCGTTGAAAAAGATCATCAATTATGGGGTAGACAAGATCGTATATATTTCCTGCAAGCCGACCAGCCTCGTCCGGGATCTGGAGATGTTTCTTGAAAATGGGTATGTACCGGAGCGGGCGGTATGCGTGGATCTGTTTCCGTGGACGAGAGGGGTGGAGACGGTGGTGTTGTTTTCTAAACTTGGATAAGGACTGACATGTTGTTAAAAAACTTGATAAATTTTGTGATATGATTATAGGAGGGATAATGAGTAAAATAGTTAAGGACACAATCCATGCAAATGGGATAGATATTGGAATATATACACAGGATTTTGAAAATGAATTTATTTCGCTGACAGATATAGCTCGATACAAAAGTGATGATCCAACAGCGGTTATTCAAAATTGGATGAGGAATCGGGACGTGATAGAATTTTTGGGGTTGTGGGAAAGACTGCATAATCCAGATTTTAACCCCCTCGAATTCGAGGGGTTTAGAAAACAGGCAGGGGCAAATGCATTTACAATGTCACCCAAGAAGTGGATAGAAGCTACGGATGCAATTGGTATTGTTTCAAAAGCAGGTCGTTATGGCGGAACATATGCCCACAGTGATATTGCCATGTCTTTTGCAACTTGGATTTCTCCTGAATTTCAGTTGTATATCATGAAAGATTATAGGAGGCTAAAAACGGATGAAAATAGCCGATTATCTTTGAATTGGAATTTGAACAGAGAGATTTCTAAGATAAACTATAGGATACATACTGACGCAATTAAAGAAAATTTGCTTCCAACAGAATTGACACCCGCACAAGTGGCTTGCACTTATGCCGATGAAGCCGATATGTTAAATGTAGTTTTATTTGGTAAAACAGCAAAACAGTGGAAAGATGAAAATCCAACTGTAAAGGGAAATATGAGGGATGAGGCAACACTGAACCAGTTATTGGTACTTGCAAATTTGGAAAGTTATAATGCTGTCCTGTTGAATCAAAGAAAGAAACAGAAAGAACGCATGGAATTACTTCGGCAGTTAGCAGTACAGCAGTTGCAGACATTAGAAACGGTAAGCCTGAATAATCTGCTAAGATTAGAAGAGAAATCAAAACCTATGATAGGAGAAAAAGAAGTTTATTTAAATGCAATACATAGTTCTAAACGATAATGAAGTTTCAGGTGATTAGATGCGAATTTTATATACAGGTTTCAAAGGTGAAAGTAACTCTTCTTATCAATTGCTATCCCAAATTTCTGGAGAAAAGTTATATTTGACAAATTCCTTTGTTGGTTTAAAAAAGGATATTGATGATAATTCTGGTACATACGATTTAGTTGTAATGTTTGGTTTGGATAAAACATTAAAAAATAGCGTCCGAATTGAAACTGTTGCTGAATATAATGGACTAGGAAAGACAACAAAAGTGAATGTTGAAAAAATCATACAGTGTATGGATGAAAATGAGCTGAAATGCCTTGTTTCGTGTGTTCCGACGAAATATTTGTGTAATGCTGCCTATTTTTATATGTTACAAAAGTCAGAGGGAAAAGCAATATTTATTCATATTCCGTCATTAAAGAATATGCCAGAAGACATGCTGGAAAAATTATCAGATTGTATGGTGGACATAACAGGTGATTATTCTGGCTAAGATGATGATTATTGCAGTTAGAAACCAAGAAGGAGCATAAATAAATGCAATACATATTAAAAAATGGAAAACAAGTTATGATACGCCAACCCAATGAAGAAGATGCGAAAGCAATTGTTGATCTTATGACGGCTGCGGATACGGAGACTCTTTTCCTGGCAAGAAATCCAGGCGAGTTCTGTACTACAGTTGAGAGGGAAAAAGAAATCATTGTCAATGTTTTAAACGATAATGATGTTGAGTGGTATGTTGCTGAATATGACAATAAAGTAGTAGGTCAATGCTCAGTTGGCTTGGTTCGAAGGAATGCTAGATATCGTCATAGGGCAGAGGTTGCTTTTGTGATATTAAAAGATTATTGTAATTTAGGAATTGGCGGAAAGATGATGGAGGAGTTATGATAATATATTAATTAGCGGATAAATATTAGGCAGGTGATCACATGGCATTTTCAAAACCAGATGAATTATACAAACTAATGCTTGAAAAAGGGTATCCTGAACCTTTTTGTAAGGAAGTGGTATATAAGAATTTGAATACGGATTATACGGCTACACGGATGATGGGATATTTATACAGAATATCTGAACCGAAACTTGAAATGGTAGTAGATGAAATGCTTGCTATTTTAAGTGACAGAGATGAGCTCGCCAGGAAACATGAGACAGAATATGCACAGGCTGTGATAAGTGATATATACAGAAATGGTTTGTAGAAAAAATGGATGATGGGGGTGTGTATCGAGTGACGGATGATTTATTATGGCTTTTTATTGGCTATCTGGTGATTATGAATGTTGTTGGACTGGCTGTCATGGGCATCGATAAGGCTAAGGCAAGAAGACACGCTTGGAGGATTTCAGAGAAAGCGTTGTTTGGCGTCAGTATTTTAGGTGGCAGTGTAGGAACCTGGGTGGGAATGTACTTGTTCCGGCATAAGACAAAGCATTGGTATTTTGTGATCGGGATGCCTATGATACTGGTATTGCATATTGTAGTGGGGATATTTCTGTTTTGAAAAGCTAATCTTATGATATTGTAGAAAAGAACACTTACAAACCATAGTATTTGGAAGTGTTGAGAGGCCTTATAACAAAGGGAGTCATAAATTATGGAAGAACTTATTTTTGAAGACATTATGTTTCCGGGTGTTATATTGTCAAATTGTATAGAACTGTCTGGTATGAAAAAATATTATCCGGATTATTTACAAGTGGATCAGGTTATCAATCTATCTGTTAGTGACAAATTGGCCCCATCAAATTTACCTGAAAATAGTGCTCTTGTTTATAATACAAATCTGTATATTACGGATGAAAATGGAAATATCTCTTATTTTGATTGTGATATGCAGCATACAGAAAATGCGGGACAGATAAGAAAACAGCATCCAGAGTATAGATCTATTGGAGGAAAAGCGGCAACACGTCCGGATATGGATGCAGGACATTTTGGGATAGCACTTGGCCAACATCCCAGTATTGCAATGGAGCAGCATAAACACACTAATAGATATGGTGCATGGCGTAGATTTGAAAGGGACTGGGACAAATTGTCGGATAAAGGGCATAAAGTAAATGTAAAAGCTGTTTTTGCTGAAGGGGATGGAGAGAGCACCTATTCGCCTTTTTGGTGTATCAGAGAAACAATCGATGAGGATGAAATCAATGAATATGTAATAACAAATGATGATTTGCAATAATATTATTTGATAAAGATATTTATAAGAACGTTGTACTGGAAATAGTGATATTGATTGTGATCTAAAGAGCAGTGGATCAGTTGTATTTTTTAAAATAGTACAAAATAAGTTGCATATATAGCGCATGGACGGATATACAGCAGTAGAGGTTATCTATGAGCGTGCGAATGAAGTCAGCTTTTATGGGATATTGAAGAGTTTTTCAGGTGATTTTCCTCTACTGAAAGATATAAGTATTGCAAAGAATTTATACTGAAATATTGATTTAAATTATGAATATGCAGCAGTTATTTTGGATGAGTTTAGGATTCATTAATGGATGAAGAGTATTTTTATCTGAAACAAATATAAAATAGGGAGAAATAGTTCTTAAAAATATATATTTTATGAGGTGAAAGTATGGAACATATAACAGAGTTGGGCAGAATCGTAACAGGTTTCAATATTACAGGGCAGTATATTGACTGTATGTGTGGAAAAAATTTAGTTAAAATCGACAAATACTCTGGTGACATTATCTATTCAAAGACAGTTTTTGAGAAAGAAGGATTATCAAGAAAACTAACTGTAGATAATGAACAGATTTTTGTATATGATTTTTGTACACTTTATATATTAAGCCAAAAGAATTATGAGTTAATTGGTAAATGGCAATTAGGCAATGATTTGAGTTCTGATATATGCGGAATGGCAGTTGATAGTGATACTATTTATTGTTCCATCCGAAATGGAAAGATTATTACCCTTGACAGACAGTCGTATCTAATAAAGGAGTTTATTGTTTACGAAAGTAGTATGTGGAGCATCAAAATATATGATTCATACTTAGTTTGTGGAACAGTAGACGGAAGTTTGTTGCTGTTGGATAGAGTTACTCTTTCCATTGAAAAAAAACTTGTTTTAGGGAAGAAAAATATCGGCAGCTTATATATTGATGGAGAAGACTTATATGTTGCAAGTCATGATGGAAAACTTTTTAAAATTAGTATGGAAAACTTTGAGATCAAGACTTCAATAAAGAATGTGCACAAAAAAATGTTTGTTTGTGCAGGTATATATGAGAATATGTTGGTAACAGTTTCTTATCCTTGCTCGGAAATCGCTTTTTGGAATAAAGATACATTAGAAAAGATAAAAGTAATCAATGTTCCATTAAAGTTGTCAGGGTGCACATATATAGAAAATAATTTTATGTATATATCTTCTCGCAATATTTTAGGGATTGCCAGGATTAAATTAAGTAGCGAATGAGGTGGCAAAGATTTGATATGATACTTCAAATGAAGAATTTTCAGTTATGTGATGCATAATACTTGGAAGCGTTGAGAGAACTTAACATTTAGAGGAGAACCCTATGAACCCATACATAAAAAACCTGAACCGTCTGGAGTTTCTTGTTACATTTGCCTGTACAGGAAAATGTAAGCACTGTTCCGAGGGAGAACACGCGGCAAAAGGCGAACATCTTGACGGTGATGCGGCAGCCGAAGCTGTCCGTAAAGTATCACAGAAATACAAAATCGATTCGCTCATGACATTTGGCGGAGAACCTTTGTTATATGCGGATGAGGTCTGCAAGATCCACGCAGCTGGGGAAATGGCTGGCATCCCGAAAAGACAACTGATCACGAATGGTTTTTTTAGTAAGGACAACGAGAGGATCGAGCAGGTGGCCGGACAGCTTGCCAAAAGCGGGGTAAATGCTATTTTACTGTCAGTGGATGCCTTTCATCAGGAAACGATACCGATCGAAGTAGTAAAAGCATTTGCTAAGGCGGTAAAGAGAGAACAGATTTGGATCCGTACCCATCCGGCATGGCTGTCAGGGGAGGCGGCAGACAATCCGTATAATAGAAAGACGCAGGAAATCCTTGATGAATTTGCCCGGATGGAGATTATGCCATCGGAAGGAAATATCATCTTTCCAGCGGGGAATGCGCTCAAATACCTGAATGAATATTTTGATCTCAGTATCCCGTATGTCAGTCCGTATGATGAGGATGAGAGAGATATACATGCAATCTGTATCGGGCCGGATGGAGGTGTTTTGAACGGAAATATCTATGAATCCGATGTTATGGAGATCATCGATGGATATAGGCCGTCAAAAGAAAAATAAGGGGGAATTGATTTATGAGTAAAAAAATCGTTATTTCTTTTCCGGGCATCCGGGGAACAGAGATTCCATTGTTGTATTTTGGATCAAAAGTTTATGAGGATCAGGGATACGAAAAAGTTTTTATCGGTCATCCACAGGCAAAAGTGGAAGATGGTGAAGCTTTATATGAAGCGGCGAAAAAGAAGATCAGGAGTCTGGATTTGGGGGAATATGAGGAGATCGTTTTTATCGCAAAGAGTATGGGGACGGTGATTGCGTGCCGGCTAAAAGAGGAACTTGGCATTCCGGCAGCATTGGTTTTATACACTCCTTTGGAAGAGACATTGCCATATATCCGTAAGGACAACGAGATCCTCCTTGTCGCAGCGGGAGACCGTGACCGGTATCTGGATACGGGAGTTTTACAGGATGCCTGTAAGAAGGAAGGGATACCTTACGATATCGAGGCAGATGTGGGACACCGGATGGAGGTACAAAATGATTTGAAGAGAAGTCTGGAAGTGGTTGCCAATGTTGTTGGAAGGCTTTTGATATCCTGATCTTAGGATTGTTAAAAATTTCCCTTGACTTTTAACTCTTACAGATGTAATATTTAAACAACATGAATTTTTTTCATGAGAATAGGTTGCAGAATATTTTTTTGCACGGAATTCTTACAAATGTAATATCAGGAGGTTGTTTATGAAAGAGAAAAAAAGAAAAAGGAGACGCAGGATTGGCTTATTTTGTGTTATTTTTACTATGGTTGCCGCAGCAGGTGCAACGCTATATGTAGTTGGGATAAAAAAGAAGAGCGGATGGCAACAACCGGATAAGCTTCTGCTTAAATACATGGCTTGTATTACGGAAAAAGAATATGAGAAAATGTATGAGATGATTGATGTGAAGGCGTCAGGGGATCTGGGCAGAGAGGAGTTTGTAAAAAGAAATTCAGCGATTTATGAGGGAGTGGAGGCACAGAATGTGACAGTAGAGATATTGTCATATGAGAAAGAAGAACAGAAGGTGAGTTACCGGACGTCCATGGATACGGTGGCCGGAAAGATCCAATTTGAAAATAAAGCTTATTTTTCAGAAGGGAAAGAGGGATACCGGCTCATTTGGGAGGATGCATTGATTTTTCCGGGACTGCTTTCGACCGATAAGGTCAGGGTCTCTGTCCAAAAGGCCAGACGAGGGGAAATTCAGGACAGAGAAGGACGGATCCTTGCGGGAAAAGGGTTGGCTTCCTCTGTCGGGATCATTCCGGAAAAGCTTGAAAACAGAGAGAATGCGATCCAAAAGATCGCATCGATCCTGGGGATTGGAAAAGAAGAGATTGAAAAAAAGTTGTCGGCCGGGTGGGTCAGGGAGGACTCCTTTGTTCCGGTTAAAACGATTCCCAAAGTGCCGGAGATGATGCTGGATTTTGATTCGGATAAAAAATTAAAGAGGGAACAGAAGCGGCACGAAAAATTATTGAAAATACCGGGCGTCATGATTTCGGATGTAGAGATCCGGGAATATCCTTATGCGCAGGCGACAGCGCATTTGACTGGTTATGTCCAGAGTGTGACGGCAGAAGATCTGCAAAAACACGAGGGAGAGGGATATACTTCGGACAGCCTGATCGGAAGAAGCGGGATAGAAAGTTTATTTGAAAAGGAGCTAAAGGGAGTAAACGGGAGCAGGATCTATATCGAGGATAATGAGGGAAAAGAGAAAAAGGAACTAGCCGGCACAGCGGTGCAGCATGGGCAAAATATAAAGCTGACGATCGATGCCGACCTTCAGCGCGCCTTGTATGAGCAGTTTAAAAAAGACAAGAGTTGTTCTGTTGCGATGAATCCATACACCGGAGAAGTTCTTGCTCTTGTCAGCACGCCGTCTTATGACAGCAATGACTTTATCATGGGATTATCCAGTGAGAAATGGACCGCATTGAATGAAGATGAGAAAAAGCCTTTATACAACCGGTTCCGGCAGGTCTTTTGTCCCGGTTCCACATTTAAACCGATCACGGCGGCAATCGGTTTACATACAGAGGCGGTAGATCCGGAAGAGGATTATGGAAGTGAGGGCCTCAAATGGCAGAAGGATTCCTCCTGGGGTTCTTATTACATCACGACACTTCATACATATAAGCCGGTCGTTCTGCAAAATGCACTGATTTATTCGGATAATATTTATTTTGCAAAGGCAGCATTAAAGATTGGTTCCGAACGGCTGGAAACCTCTCTTAAAAGTCTTGGATTTGCTGAGGAGCTGCCATTTGAGATTAAGATGGCGCAGTCCCGCTTTTCAAACACGGAGCATATTGAGACAGAGATACAACTGGCGGACAGCGGGTACGGGCAGGGTCAGATCCTCGTGAATCCATTGCATATGGCGTGTATCTATTCCGCTTTTTGTAACGAGGGAAATATTATAAAACCATATCTTTTATATCAGAAAGAAGAAAAGAAAGAGTATTGGATCCCGGGCGGATTTTCCCGGGAAACAGCGGAAGACATACTGGCTGGACTTAAAAAGGTCGTAAACGATCCACATGGAACGGGATACGCAGCACACCGGAACGACATCAGCCTGGCAGGAAAGACGGGAACAGCGGAAATCAAGGCATCGAAGGAGGACGATTCGGGCACAGAGCTCGGATGGTTTGCGGTCTTTACAACAGATAAAGCAGAAAAGCAGCCGATCCTTATGATCAGTATGGTGGAAGATGTGAAAAGAAGAGGGGGAAGCGGTTATGTTGTGGGAAAAGATAAGATGGTTTTGCAGAATTGGTTTAAAACAGAGAAATAGAGGGATAAGAAGGGGCTGTTTTGTTCTTATGGCGGTCATACTGTTCTGGCTGACAGGGTGTGCACAGGTATATCAGGATACTTCCGGCGAAACAGATATTGAGTGTGAGCTGCCGGAAGATAACATTTGGGAAGATGGCGATACAGAAGAGGGGAGTGATGAAACAAAACAGTGGGAGAAAGGCTATGATCTTCCGGTCAGTGAGGAGGATAAAAAAGAGGCAGAGACAGACTGCCGCAATATAATGGAAATCATATCGGATTTATATATAAAAGCAGATAAGGGAAATTCAGTCAATGTCGTGATCCCGGACCGTACACTCCGCCAGATGGCACAAAGACTAAAGGAAAAGGGATATACTGTTGTTGCAGCGGAGACATATGATAACATGAAAAATTACAAAAATTTTGAAGAATTTTTAAATTTATCAAAGAGTGGAAAAAACGGTTCAGCAGTTATATATGAAATACATTCCGATGGTGGAGTTGGGCGGAAAAAATACGTTTTTGACGGAACAGATCTGTATATTTTATCAGGAAATGCAGGGTGGGACAGTGAGGGCCATCCGATCATTACCGGTATATCTTGTGCAAGGGCGAAAGAATGGAAATTTACAGATAAGGGCTGGTTTATCTGCCAGATGTGTGTGCCGGAACCGCCAGAGGTGAGCGAGATGGTGGACGGAGGAGTTATGTTCCGGGTAAAACCCCTGAGTAGAGCGAAGAGAAGAGCGTCAGAGAAATACGTATCTGGTCTTGGATATCAGGGAAATAATCTGCTGTGTTCAAACTGGGATACCGAACATATGGGGCGGCTTGATTATAACGGGCTATACGAATATTTGTATGAAATGAAGTATCAGAAAAAGTTCAATGTCACGGATCACCCGGAGGGAATACCGAAAACGGACTTCGAGAGACTGATCATGGAGTATTTACCGGTAACGGCAGAAGAGATAAGGAAACAGGCAGTGTTTGACGAGGAAAAACAGACCTATGCATGGGTGAGATTAGGTTGTTTTAACTATGAACTTCATTCTTTTAGAACATCGGTCCCGGAAGTCACACAGATCAGAAAAAATAAAGATGGAACGATGACTTTGACAGTAGATGCCGTGTGTGAGATGATCTTGTGTGATGATGCGGTTATAACGCATGAACTGACCATACGCACGTTAGAAAATGGAGGCTTTCAATATCTGGGAAATCACATTTTAGGCGATGGCATGAAGTCAATTCCGAAGTACCAGTACCGGGTAAAAGACACGGAAGGATAATGCCAGGCTGGTGCGGGATGGGACGAGGGATCAAACGGGCGGCATCCGGTCACCAGAAACCAAGATCAGAGAGGATGGACATCGTCATTTCTCTGGCAAGGCTTCCTGATGCGCCGTCCTGTGCACGCAGACGCAGGGCAAAGAAGCAGGTATTTCCATCAATTTCCGTATATCCAATAAACCATCCATTTATGTCATGGTCATTGACACGCCCGGTTCCTGTCTTTCCATAAAGAGAACCATGATCTGAGGAGGAAAGAAGAAGGGAATCTTTTACCGCATCGATATGTGCCGGGGCGAAGTGAAAGTCGTTGTGGTACAGACTTTTTAAAAGTTGGACCTGTTCGGCCGGAGAGATTTTCAGGGAAGATTCGAGCCAGTAAGAATCAGGGGTTCCGTTTGTATTCTCATTTCCGTATCCGATCGTTTGAATATACTGGTCGATCGTGGTATTCCCGAGTTGACGGTCGATCGACTGGAAGTACCAGTTTACAGACAACTGCATGGCTGAACGCAGCGTCTGTCCGTGGTTCCATTCTTCAAAAGGATAATGCTGGTTATCCCATTTCATATAAGAATCCTCCGCAGTGATCACGCCCTCTTCCAATCCAAACAACGCATTATAAATCTTATAAGTGGAATCAGGAGAAGAGCGAAATAGGGCATCTTCCATATTATAAACGTACCAGGTATCCTTTTTTGAGTCATAGAGTACAAAACTTCCATCATAATTTTTAAAAGACCGTGATAGCTCCAGTGTGGAAATGTTTTCTGTATTCCGCTCCCAATGATAATGATCCCGGTCGGCAGCATATAGAGATAAAAGAGGTGTGACTGTCCATAAAAAAATAGCAAATAGGAAAAAGAAAAGAAGTGCTTTTCGCCTTTTTTGAAAAGTTGGTTTCTGGAAGGAGGCGATATTGCTGATACGACGCTCCAACTGTTTTATCGTTCCGCCAATTTCAGCAGAAAACGAAAACAAATCGTCAGATATTTTTTCAGAAAGGTCGATCAGGGTATTTCCATAGGATTTGTAGTCCGATTTATCCAGCATTTCCAAAACAGAGGAGTCACAGGCGATTTCCCGGTCGTTTTTCATTTCACGAAGTGCATACCAGATAAAAGGATTGAACCAGTAAACGATCCGGATCGCATTCATCCAATAATTTATGATCATGTCGTAGTGTTTGTAGTGCTGCAGCTCATGCAGCAGCATGTAACGCATACTGGTAATGCGGTAGTCCGAAATAAGATGGAGAGGCAGATAAATGGCAGGTTTGAAAAGTCCCGTGATAATAGGAGATTGCAAAAACGCAGTGCTGTAGACAGGGATGTTTTTAGTCAGGTTCATTTCTTGCAGACAATTTTGATATAACAGATGGATTTCTTTATTTTGCAGGGGCAGTGAGCATTTTTTTAAAGTATGCAAACGGAACGCAGCCCTTCCTGACAATATGAGCATCACAAAAATACCGGAAAGCCAGATGACAGGAAGGATCCGTCCTGTGACAGATGGCGTTTCCCGGCTTACAGATAAGGCAAAGTCCATCATCCATTCAGAGGAGACAGCTTGTGCAGACGAAGATGGGGCAGTTATCGTATTTGTGTTGAAAGAGAACGTGTTTTTTAATTGTTCCAACCATGAAAAGAGAGAAAGAGGACTTGCCGGGCGCAGTGGCATAAAAGGAAGTGTAAGAAAACCGAGAAATAAAAACCATAAACGATATTGTATGCGGCCGGTCAGATGTTTTTGCAGCACCCGTTTAAAAACAAGAAAAATCCCCAAAATAGCGCTGATAAGAAAATTACAAAATAGGAAACAGATCATAAAGTCGGTCACATCAATGTCCTCCTTTTTCAGATGTTTCTGTAAGAAGGGAGCGAAGCGTATCAATTTCTGTTTTAGACAACTTGTCATTTTCAATGTAAGCAGAAAGCATATTTGTGATCGCCCCATTATAATAACGTTTTAAAAAAGAATGGCTTTTCTGGTCCAGATATTCATTTTCTTTTATGAGAGGAGTATAGACAAAGACCCGGCCTTGTTTCTCATAGGTAATAGCGCCCTTGGTCACAAGACGTTTGATCATCGTCTGGATCGTTTTGGGGCTCCATTCGGTCGTTTTTGTAAGTCGTTCTGTAATTTCATTTGTACTGATGGGGGCACAGGCCCATATGATCTTCATGACTTCAAATTCTGCTTCCGAAATTTGTGGTAATTTTGGCATAAAAATTCCTCATTTCTGAGCTGTTTTTTGCGTACTAAGCTCCCTCTAAATCTTACATATGTAATATAAATAGTATAAATGTTTTTGGGGCAGATGTCAAGTCAGCCAGCTGGCACCCCATGAAAATTAATTTTGGGTGATTGCAATTTATGGAAAGCTGACAAAGCTTCGTACAGCAGTGGGAATATTTCCTGATGAGGATCATATAAACGTGTCGGTCCTTAGGCTGCGTATAAGGTGCTGTGCACCTTGCAGCCTTTGTACCGCTACATGTTTATTTTAAGCGCAAGCGGGTCCGAATCAGGAAATATTCCCACTGCTGTACAAATGTCACTGTTTTTATAAATTGCAATCACCCGAAATTAATTTCTGTAATGACGCCCTATGCGGTAAATAAAATCCCCTATCCCCAAACTGCCATCATAAGAGTGCCGCACACCATAAGAAAAAGTCCGGCCCAAGCCCGCCGTTCCAGTTTTTCTTTTAATACGAGGCAGGAAAATGAGATGGTTACTACGATACTCAGTTTGTCGATTGGCACGACAACACTCACGATGCCATTCTGGATCGCATAATAATAACAGAGCCAGGAGATTCCCGTTGTGAGCCCGGAAAGAACGATAAAAAGAAGTTCTTTCCGATGGATGTTTTTTCGTTGTGGCAGTTTGCCTTTTACAATGAGGAGTACGAATGCCATGACAAGAACGACGCCTGTCCGGATGGCGGTGGCAAGATTTGAATGAATCCCTGTAACACCGATTTTAGCCAGAATGGAAGTAAGGGCGGCAAAGACAGCAGAAAGGACAGCATAGATGATCCAGGATCTGTTTTGGTCAGGGGATTTATCCGGAACAGCAGGGGTTTGTTTCGGGAGCATCTGCCAGATTCCGATGGCAAGCAGAGAAGTTCCGGCCAGTTTCACTGTCAGATGATCGGTTTCGTGAAATATGGCGATGGCAGTCAAAACGACAAGAACCGTACTTGATTTATCAATGGGGACAACCTTATTTACATCGCCTGTGGACAATGCTTTGAAATAGCACAGCCAGGATGCACCGGTAGCGAGCCCGGAAAGAATTAAGAAGAAAAGAGAATTTGGTTCAATGTTTTTCATGTTCTGCATGGAGCCTGTCAAAAATACGATTCCCCACGCAAAGAAAAGGACAACGACAGTGCGCAGTGCAGTTACTATATCAGAATCTGTTTTTTTGATCCCGCATTTTGCAAAAATGGCGGTAAGGCCTGCAAAGAAAGCAGATAATATTGCGGCTGCGATCCACATAAGTTCTCCCTCCGTAATTGGGATACATGATCCATAATAAAGTCAATGGCACTAAAAAAAGATTTAGTGCCACTGTCCTATGTAAATGAAATACATAATAAAATAGATGAGATTAAATGACCAACACGGCAACCTTTGATTTCTTGGCATCTTTCAGAATGCTATCCAAAAAATCGGATATTTCATGGTCGCTCATGTTTTTAGCTAAATCAGATTCATGAAGTGAATCGATAACAATTAGTTCAGAATTTTCTGAATTGACAAATTTCTTGGCAGCGATCAAAGCATCTCCGGAATTACATTTCACGATGGTAAGGTAATCGTGAATGATATCATGTGCTTTTGCCTGCGTCCGGGTGTATGCGTTTCCACCGTCAAGATACATGATGTTTGCTCCGATTATTTCTCTCTGTATAGAAGAAATAACCGTAAATGCTAATTGTCTGCTATTCATATACATCTCTCCTTCCTGCCTTTTATCATACTCCCTGTTTTAAAAATCGTCAATAGAGAACTAAATTGCTCTTGTATTTTTTGTTTTTGCGGATTATACTATATAATAAACAACATTTCTAATATAAACGCAAATGGGTTGGCAGTAAATGTTTTACCATCAAGTGAATCCGAGGTGACAGGATGGAAAAGCGGGGAAGAAATTATATTTTGATGCATCGGGAAATTCCGGTGGCGCAGATCCGGCTGGATAGTGAGACCGGGGAGATCCGGAAAATCGGAGAGATCTATGAAGTACAACACGTACCGGTTGGAATCTCTGTAAAAAATGGAAAGATTGACAGAAGCGGATTAAATGCATGGTGGCGGGGAAGAGGAATCCCGGCAAGTCGTGATGCTTTTTATGGCATATTGGATACGCTGGGAATATCTACGACAGAGCTTCTGGCAGAGAAATGTTATGGGCTCAGCTTGTCTGACCAGTACTGGATCTGTCCGGAAGGATCTCGTCTGGAATGGTCTAAAGTGAACTTTTTTGACAATCCATTTTCAGAGGATGTCGGAAATATTTTATTTGGCAAGCCGGTGACGGGGAAGAATCTCAGTCTGATGTCTCCGGATAATACGTCAGACGGATGGCTGAAGAAAAAATGGAAGATCGTAGATGGCAGAAGATGTCTCTTAAAAGGGGGAAGCGGTCTTGCACAGCAGGAGCCATATAATGAAGTTTTAGCGAGCCGGATCATGGAACGTTTACACATTCCGCATGTGTCATATGGTACATGTGATGAGGACGGATATCCGTATAGTATCTGTGAGGATTTTATCACTTCCGGAACAGAGCTTGTGACTGCATGGTATCTGATGCAGACAAAGAGAAAACAAAATCATGAATCCGTTTACCGGCATTATATAAACTGCTGTGAAACACATGAGGTGCCGGGTATCCGGGAGGCTGTCGACCAGATGATGGTTTTAGACTACCTGATCTTAAATGAGGATCGTCACCAGAATAATTTTGGCGTCATACGTGATGCAAAAACACTGGAGTATACAGGGGCCGCCCCGGTCTTTGACAGCGGGACATCCTTTTGGTGGGATACACCTACGGTTCGTATTGGAAATATGCAAAGGGTGGTCTGCAAACCGTTTAAGAAGTATCATGACGAACAGATCAAACTGGTACAGTCGTATGACTGGCTGGATATCACGAAACTCCGGGGAATTGAAGAAGAGTTTCGGGAAATTGTGAAAGATTCGGAATTTATCGATGAGATAAGAAGAGACCGGTTGTGTCTGGCATTAAAACACAGAGTGGAACTTCTTCAGGAACGGATTGACCAGGGTGTGAAATATATGGCGGTAGATGATCTGTCAATGGATGTGCGGGAAGATGTTTCTTACCATGCAGGATAATAACTTAAGAGCGATGGTTTGGAGGTTGTGATATGTTACAACATATTTTAGCGATCATATTTGTAATCGTGCTGTTTTTGATGGTATATTTTTTTATCGTCCGTCATGATATCAAAGAAGCAAAACGATACCAGAAGGCAAAAAGATGCCGGGGGATGGTCTTTGAGTGTCTGGGAGAGAAAAAGATTGGCTTTTATGGGGATCGGACGCAACGGATCTATTATAAATATATGATCCGGTTTTCTACGAATGAAGGGCTCTGTGAGGATGTGCTCATCACAAATGACGGAAACCTGACGGTGGGAAATACGGTGGAGATCCGTTATGACAGGGAAGAGGGAGAGAACCGAATTGTAAACGATATCTCTTACAAAAAGATGAGGGAACTAACGATTGCTGCGATCGTTGCGGTTCCCCTCATCCTTCTGATCGTCTATCTCCGCTCGAAAGATCTGATCGAAAAGGGAGATGGCTGGACCCGTGTACTGCGTCGTCTGTTTTGATAGCCGGGAGGCGCCTTCAGGCTGGCTCAAACGGATGCTGTCTGGCTGGTTGTAGCTACGTTGTCTTTAAATGTACATTCAAAACGTTCATGAAATGGCTTGTCAGTCAAAATGACCTGATCAAATTCTTTGATGAGGTCGATACATTTGCCAATGCTTTCGTGATATATTTTTTCCAGAACACGGTTTGTCTCAGGAGCAGTGCGTTTTGGAATGAGATCCATCATGTGTCCCTCCAGTTTTTTGTAGTGACACGATAATACCATTGCGGCACGGATAAACAGCCTTCGGAACGTTCTGCCTGTAGTGAGGAACCATTTCGTGAAGGACATGGATCTCAATGATTTTTCTATTTTCTCCCGGGAGATTTCAAATGCCTGGTAAATCCCGTGAACGGCGTCCAATGTTTCCCGGTCCCAGCGGATGTGTTTCCACACAGGGTAAAGGAACGGGTTTCTGCCGTCTTTTTTCATGAGATAACGGTCAAATTCAATCTCCATAACGAGGTGGTTGTAGCCGGGTTCTTCTGACTTTCTGATTACATAGGAATGACTCTCGCTGTCCAGCATAAAGTGGCAGATGACACCGAGCATATAGGCATATTCCCCACAGTCTTTTCCCTTTTTCTGGATAACCGGACGGATCTTGTCCAGAAAGTCAGAGAAGGGCTGACGGTGCTGGGAATATCCGAGCTTATTTGGTTTGCAGCGGATAAACGGGCGGTAAAAAAACAGAAAATCCGGTCCCTGCAACCCGGCATTGAATGCTTTTGGGTACTTGTGGACGATTTTTTTCAATTCCGTTGGAAGTTTTTTGTAAATGTCTTTGCCAAATGAACTATGTGCATAGATTGACGGCATAAAATCACCTCTGTTAATTCTTATATAAATGTAGTATACTATATTCAGTCAAACTTATTCAATACAAAATTAAATTGAGAATGGAGACGATATGTTAGATTCCAGCGAAAAGATTCATTATTTAGAAAGAGACGGTGTTCCCTTTTTACGCTTTCCCATTTTGGAGGAGCACCCGGTCATACATGGGTTTTCAACCCGTCTCGGAGGAGTGAGCAGTGGTGACTACGCTTCCATGAACCTGAGTTTTACACGGGGAGACCGGAGAGAAGATGTGGAGGAAAACTACCGGCTTTTTGCAAGGGCGGTTGGGTGTAAACCGGAGGAGCTTGTCCTGACAGATCAGGTTCACGATACAAAAATCCGCCGGGTGGGAAAAGAAGATGCGGGAGAGGTGTTCTGTGAAAAACGCAGTATCCGGGGTACCGACGGGCTTGTGACCGATGAACCGGGCGTTATGCTCATGACATTTTTTGCAGACTGTGTTCCCCTTCTGTTTTATGATCCGGTGAAGCGTGCAGTCGGTAATGCGCATTCCGGATGGCGTGGGACAGTAAAAAGGATGGGGCAGAAGATGACAGAGAGGATGAAAGCGGAATTTGGTTCTGAGCCCGGGGATCTTCTCGTAGTGATCGGCCCGTCGATCTGCCAGTCCTGTTATGAGGTGAGCGAAGAGGTTATTAAGGAGTTTCAAAAAATAATTGACCGGAGATACCGGGATGACATATATTATAAGAAGCCGGACGGGCACTATCAGCTGGATCTCTGGCAGGCAAATAAGATTTTACTCATGCAGGCAGGAGTGAAGGAAGAGCATATTTGTGTGAGTGAAGTGTGTACCTGCTGTCATCCGGAACTTTTGTTTTCCCATCGTTATACAAACGGAAAGAGAGGAAATCTGGCCGCTGTGATCGGGCTGTCGTAACAGTACACATATTTTTACAGGTAAGGTGTGACGGGATGAACCAGAGAAATTACCAGAAGGAACTGGATGAGATATTAAAACAGATAACAGAAGAGGGCGGTGGCAGAACCTTATTTCTGCATTGCTGTTGTGCGCCGTGCAGCAGTTATGTGCTGGAGTATCTCTCGGAGTATATGGATCTTGTTCTCTATTTTTATAATCCGAATATTACAGAGGAGAATGAATATGAGAAGAGAAAGAAGGAACTGAAGCGTCTGGTTCAGGAAAATGTATATACTCACAGCATCCGGTTTGTAGATGCCGATTATGACAGGGATCTCTTTTTCGAGATGGCGAAGGGGCTTGAACGGGAGCCGGAGTGTGGAAAACGCTGTTTGAAATGCTATGAGATGCGGCTTCAAAAAACGGCAGAGATGGCCGTGAAGACAGGAGCGGATTATTTTTGCACGACATTGTCGATCAGCCCGCACAAAAATGCGGACTGGCTCATGCAGATCGGGGAGCGCCTCGGGGAAACGTATGGGATCGCTTATCTGCCATCGGATTTTAAGAAGAAAAACGGATATAAGAGAAGTATTGAGTTGTCAAGAGAATACGGCCTTTACCGGCAGAACTACTGTGGATGTATTTATTCCAGAGAGGCTGCCAGACAGAGAGGACAGGGTGAATGCAAATGAAGAAAAGACTGATTTTTTCGCTGGTGCTCTTAGGCACCATATTTTTATGTGCCGGCTGCCAGTCTGCGGATGGCGGAGAAGAGAAGAAAGAGATAAAAAAAGAATCGACGGAGATCTTTGCGATGGATACGATCATTGATCTGACCGTGTATGCCGAAGAACCGTCTGAAATACTGACGGAAGCAGGAAAACAGATCCAGAATTATGAGAATCTCTTTTCTGTCAATATAGAGACAAGTGATGTGGCAAAATTAAACCGTGCCGGAGGTGCTCTGGTACAGGTGTCTCCTGAGACATATGAGCTGATCCGGAAAGGGATCGAAATTTCAGAGCGCACGGAGGGATTGTTTGATATATCCGTGTATCCTCTTGTCAGGGCATGGGGATTTACGACAGAAGAGTACCGGGTGCCGGATCAGAAGGAGCGGGAAATGATATTGAAAAATATAGATTACACCCGCATTGAACTGGGTGCGGACAATGCAGTCCGTATTCCGGAAGAGATGCAGATCGATCTGGGAGGTATCGCAAAGGGGTATGTTTCCCAGAAACTGATTGAATTGTTCCGGGAGAAAAACGCCAAAGCAGCGGTAGTATCCCTTGGGGGAAATGTCCAGACATATGGGGAAAAACCAGATGGGACATTATTTACAGTGGGGATCACCGATCCGGCGGATGGAGCAGGAATCCTTGGTACGATCGAAGTCGGGGAAAAGGCGGTCATTACTTCGGGTTCTTATCAGCGCTATTTTGAAAAAGACGGAGTGGTTTACCATCATATCATGGATAAGCGGACAGGGGCTCCGGCGGATAGTGACTTAAAGAGTGTGACAGTCATATCGGATGTGGGAGAGAGCGCGGACAGTCTGGCTACAGCGCTGTTTGTAATGGGGAAAGAAAAAGCGGTTGAATTTGATAAAGCGAACGAAGATATTAAACTTATTTTAATTGACGAACAAAATGAGGTGTGGACCTCAGAAGGGATTGAGTTGAAACAATGAGGGAAAAGTTGATCGGAGATAAAAGATTTTACCGGCATTTGTTTGGCATCGCAGTACCGATGATGATCCAGATGGGCATTACTAATTTTGCCAGTATGCTCGACAATATCATGGTGGGACAGGTAGGAACGGAACAGATGACAGGGGTTGCGATCGCAAACCAGCTCATTTTTGTATATAATCTGCTCGTGTTTGGGGCGGTATCCGGCCCGGGGATTTTCACCGCACAGTATTTCGGGCAGAGAAATCATGAAGGAGTGCGGCATACGGTACGTTTTAAGATCATATGCTGTTTTGTGATCACGGTGGCCGGCCTGATCGTTATGGGAACACTGGGAAACCATTTGATCCAGTTTTATCTGCATCAGGAGGGAAGCACGGGAAGTGTCGCGGATACACTCAGGTATGGTCTTGAATATCTGCATATTGTGATGTTTAGTTTTGTGCCGTTTGCGATCGTACAGGTCTATGCCGGGACGCTAAAAGAGACCGGAGAGACACTTGTACCGATGAAAGCAGGGCTTATTTCTGTATTTGTAAATCTGATCTTAAATTATATTCTCATCTATGGAAAATTTGGAGCACCGGCTCTTGGTGCCAGAGGGGCTGCAGTTGGCACTGTGGTGGCCAGAGTGGTAGAGATGCTCATTATCGTTATATGGACACACCGGAATTCGGAACGAAATCTCTTTATCAAAGGATTGTACCGCAGTTTAAAGATTCCGGGAGCCCTTGTAAAAAATATCGTGATCAAAGGATTGCCGCTTTTATTAAATGAGGGACTCTGGGCAGCAGGGATGGCGATGCTGATGCAATGCTATTCGGTGCGCGGGCTCGACGTCGTGGCTGCGATGAATATTTCAAATACGCTTAATAATCTGTTTAATGTCGTATTTCTGTCGATCGGAAACAGTGTGGCGATCATCGTCGGACAGCTTCTCGGGGCAGGAAAAATGGAAGAGGCAAAAAAAAGCGCTTACCGGACGATCTTCTGCTCGACCGTGGTCTGTGTCGGCATTGCCATGATGCTTGCGGGAGCTGCTTTTGTGTTCCCGGGTGTGTATGAAACGACACAGAACATAAAAGATCTGGCGACAGGGTTTATCGTGGTCCTGGCGATATACATGCCCGTGAATGCTTTTTTACATGCCACTTATTTTACGATACGTTCCGGGGGCAAAACGATCATTACGTTTTTCTTTGACAGTGGTTTTGTGTGGCTTGTCTCGATCCCGGTAGCCTGGTGCCTGTCAAGATATACGGGGATTCCGATCTTACCTCTGTATTTTATCTGCTGCGGGGTAGACGTGATGAAAGCAGTGATCGGTTTTATCCTTTTGATCCGGGGCGTCTGGCTGAATAACCTTGTGAATGAATCCTGATCCTTCATTTTTAATCTGATTTTAATGTTTGCTCAATTTCATTTTAATGAGCCTGAGGTATGATAGGGTTGTAAACAAAATAAAGTTTCCTTTGAAAGAGGGAGAAAGGAAGGAATATTATGGATGAACTGGAAAAGGTTGAGCGTCTGAGAGAACGGGCAGATGTGAGCTATGAAGAGGCCAAAAAAGCATTGGAGGAATGTGGCGGCGATCTATTGGAAGCCATGGTTTATCTGGAAAAGCATGGAAAGGTAAAGAAACCGGGGCAGTCGAGTTATACGACCCGGTATGAGGAGCCGGAAAAGATCCATGAGGCCGCAAGCGCCACAAAAAATCCGAATGGAATCGGAGATATGTTGAACCGCTTTTTTGAGTGGTGCCGGAAAATGATCCAAAAGGGAAATGAGACGATGTTTAAAGTAGACCGGGATGACAAGAATATCATCCGTGTTCCGGTTACCGTATTTGTCATTATATGTATTTTTTTCTTTTGGGCGGTGTTCTGCATTATGGTGATCGGATTGTTTGTGGGCTGCCGCTATTCCTTTGAGGGAGTGGGAAAGGTTGAAGTGGACGTGAATAAAGCGATGGATCATGCGGCGGATGCGGCTGAGAAGATCAAAAATGGTTTCTCGGATACGGATACGAAACAGGACAAATAAGTTTTCAGGTGGAGGCGAAGATGTCAGAGCGGATTTTGATCGTAGAAGATGAAGATAAGATCGCACGTTTTATCGAACTTGAATTAAAACATGAAGGGTATGAGGTGACGAAACGATCCGATGGCAGGGACGGATTGGAGGAGGCGTTGTCAGGAGACTATGACCTTATGCTTTTGGATATCATGCTTCCGGGCCTGAATGGATTTGAGGTTCTCAGGAGGTTAAGAAACCGTTCCTCTTTACCGGTCATCCTGCTTACAGCGAGGGATGAGGTGATGGATAAGGTGGCAGGGCTCGATGGCGGGGCAGATGATTATATCACGAAACCTTTTGCTATTGAAGAACTGCTGGCCAGGATCCGCCTTGCCCTGAAAAAATCGGCTGGCTTGTCTTTGCATGCTGCGAGAGAGGAAAATTGTCTCTCTTATGGTAAATTGAAGTTGGATGAGAGCCGGTATGAAGTCTTTTTTGATGGGGAAAGTATCAGTCTGACGAACCGGGAATTTGAACTTTTGAAAATCCTTCTGGAAAATAAGAACCGGGTTATGACAAGGGAGATTCTGTTAAACCAGGTGTGCGGTTACGATTATGTGGGTGAAACGAATGTGATCGATGTGTATATCCGGTATCTCAGGAGCAAGATTGATGAGCGGTTTGGCGTGAAGATGATCCAGACTGTCCGGGGCGTCGGTTATGTGATCAGGGAAGAAGTGTGAAGGAAAATGATGGTTCGTAAAAACCTCACCAATCATTTTCTCGTTCCGCAAATCGGAACTCTCGTCACACCGGAAGAACGCAAAAACAGCGTTCTTCACCGATTGTTTGTGCCGCCTCCGGCGGCATGTTTGAAAGAGTGAAGGAAATTATGAAGAAAAAAGAAACAGCCAGAACATCATCCATCGCAAGAAGGATCAATGGGATCTGGGTGCGCAGACAGTTTTTTTCTTATCTGTGGATGGATATTATCGTCGTCGCCCTGATCATTGCAGGCTGGTGTTATGTGGCAGAAATTAACTTTTTTGGGAGTTTCCACTGGAACAGGAGCGAGCGTTTCTTTGAAATACAGGATGGGATCTGGAGCATTGTATATGTTGTGGGGGAAACGGGCCGGACAATGCGCCGGGACGCCGGACTGCTGTTTGAGATGATCCTGTTTTGTTCGGTTGGAATTGTCGTATTGCAGATCCTGTCCCTTTTGCACCACTTGATATTTGGCACGAGAGATGTGCGTTACCGGCTTCATCCGCTGAATGAGATGGCCAGGAAGGCAGAAGAGATCAGCAGCATTGCATTTGACGAGAGTAAGTTCCAGCTTCTGGAGGATGCGATCTCCCATGTGAATCCCGGAGACGGGAACGAGCATTTAAAGATTGGGGACAAAGATCTTCAGGGACTTGAACTGGCGGTAAATAATCTGATCGACCGTATGAGGGAATCTTACCGGCAGCAGTCCCGTTTCGTTTCGGACGCCTCTCATGAACTCCGGACGCCAATTTCTGTTATTCAGGGATATGCGAATATGTTAGACCGTTGGGGAAAAGAAGATGAGACGGTTTTGGAAGAGGGGATCGAGGCGATCCGTCATGAGTCGGAGCATATGTCTACTCTTGTAGAACAATTATTGTTTCTTGCCCGGTCTGACAGTGGAAAAAATGAAATGGTAATGGAAACGCTTTCTCTTGCAAAGTTAGTAAAAGAGGCATATGAGGAGTCGGTGATGATCGATGAGAAGCACTGTTATCTGCTCAGGAAACTGGCAGAGGACGAGGTCATGATATCAGGAGATTCTACGATGCTCAAGCAGACGATCCGTATCCTCGCAGATAATGCGATGAAGTATGCGAATGAGAAGGAGGAGATCATCTTTGCGTTTGGAAGATCGGGGACAGAGGTTTTCTTCTATGTGCAGGACAGCGGGGTGGGAATGAGAGAACAGGATATCGCCCATATGTTTGAGCGGTTTTACCGCTCGGATGAGGCGAGGAATAAAGAGACAGGGGGGACCGGCCTCGGCTTATCGATCGCTAAATGGATCGTGGATAAGCACAGAGGGCATTTTGAGATCCTTTCCAGAGAGGGACTCGGGACGAGGATCACCGTATGGCTGCCCTCGGGAAAATGAAATTTTATTTCTGGTCATAGATAACTTTTGAGGCGGTGTGGATAAAGGCACGCTCGATCCATTTGCAGAGTTTTTCATATTCTGCCCGGGACAGGTTTCTTGTGCTGCCGACCCAATAGTGATGTTTTTTACCTCTGGCTGTGATCGTTATTGTTCGTGCTTTTGGGAAAATGGAATTTGGAACAGCGTTTGCGGCAGTCATCCGTATCGTCTGTATTTCACTGACGGAAAAATGGGTATCATCCAAAAAAAGAAATGTACCATGCCTGCTTATTTTATGCGGGCATTTTTTCTGGTAGGAAAGAATACGGATTGCATTTACCGGTATGCCAAGAAGCAGAAAAATGCTGACGATCACAAGGAAATACCAGTATAGTGGGACAAAGAAAGAGCGCACGAGAAAAGCAGCAGTGACCGCAGCCAGAATAATCACAGAGGAAATTGCAAATTCTTTCCATGCAGACCGGATGATCGCCTGTCTGGGGAAAGGGAATTCGGTTTCACCTGCCTGCATGTCATTGTAGGCTGTTTCGGAGCGGACTTCCACCGGCACCTCATTTGCGACCGCGGCATGAATGGCGGAAGAGAGGGCAGTGAAATCAGCTTTGCGGAAAAAGGCAAGCCGGAACCGTTTCTTTTGACCCGGTTTTTGATCATATATTTCTGTTACTTCCATATATAAGAGTTCATTTTTTATTGATTTGTTCCCGATTTTTTTTGTAAAGGTAAACTGGTTCGAAGAGAGAGGATAGGTATGTGGTTTTTGAAACCAGCGTTTGACGCGGACATGCTTTCTTCCTACCCAGACATATGTTATGCGTGGTGTATAGAAAAGAAAAGTGAAAAGCAGTGAGAGGATGAGGTCAGCCGGAAAAGTGAGTAGACAGTAAATACCGTCATATATACTGCTTCCTGACAGCATAAATTGAAGAAAATCTTTGATAGCCCAGATGAGGACGAAAAGAAGCAATCCCCGGATCAATATGCCCATGGCACATAAAAGGGGAGAGGGTGTGTATTTTTTTCCGAAATCCGTATCATTCATAAAAGTAATTCTCCTTTTGACAGTAAAATACCCGCAGGGCCAGGAATACCTTATCCTGCGGGTATGGGGTTTTCTCATATTGCGGGGCAAAGAACCGCAGTCCTTTATTTGCCTTCAATCTCCTGTAATTTCATCGCACGTACTTTTGTGGAAAGGCCAAACAGATTGATAAATCCTTCGGCGTCATGGTGATCATAGAGATCACCGGTCGTAAAGGAGGCGATGCTTTCGTTGTACAGTGAGTATGGAGAAGTCGTTCCGGCTTTGATGATATTTCCTTTGTAAAGCTTAAACTTAACTTCACCGGTCACATATTTCTGGGTGGATTCAATGAACGCCTGAACTGCCTCACGAAGAGGACTGAACCATTTTCCTTCATATACGATCTGTGCAAGTTTGTTGCCCATATCCATTTTCTGTGCATAAGTGTCACGGTCAAGGATGAGTTCCTCGAGCTGCTGATGCGCCTCATAGAGGATCGTTCCGCCCGGTGTCTCATACACACCGCGGGATTTCATTCCGACAACACGGTTTTCTACGATATCGACGATACCGATACCATGTTTGCCGCCGAGGCGGTTGAGCTCACGGATAATATCGGAAACTTTCATTTCTTTTCCATTGATCGATTTTGGAACACCTTTCTCAAAGGTCATAGTGACGTATTCTCCCTCTTCCGGAGCTTTTTCAGGCGTCACGCCGAGGACAAGGAGATGATCGAAGTCCGGCTCGTTCGCAGGATCTTCCAATTCAAGTCCTTCATGGCTGATGTGCCACAGGTTTCGGTCACGGCTGTAACTGGAATCAGCAGAAAACGGAAGGTCGATTCCGTGTGCTTTGCAGTATTCGATTTCAGATTCACGGGAATCCATCGTCCATTTATCACTTCTCCATGCAGCGATGATCTTTAAGTCAGGAGCCAGCGCCTTGATACCGAGCTCAAAACGGATCTGGTCATTTCCCTTTCCTGTCGCACCGTGGCAGATCGCAGTCGCACCTTCTTTGCGGGCAATCTCAACAAGACGCTTTGCAATGACCGGGCGTGCCATGGATGTGCCGAGAAGATATTTGTTCTCATAGACAGCATGCCCCTGTACACAGGGAACGATATATTCATCACAGAACTCATCGATGACATCCTCTATGTAAAGCTTGGAAGCACCGCAGAATTTTGCTCTTTCTTCCAGACCGTCAAGTTCTTCTTCCTGACCGCAGTCAATACATACACAAATTACTTCATAATCAAAATTTTCCTTGAGCCATGGAATGATCGCTGTCGTGTCCAGACCGCCGGAATAAGCGAGTATAACTTTTTCTTTCATGATGATCTCCTTTTCTTTGTTATGTATAACAGGTTTTTACCAAACCTCTTTTCTAAATATACAACAAAAATGCATAATATGCAAGAGAAAATAAAAGTTTTTCAATTTGTACGATTCTTTTAATAATTTATACTTGCGTTATATTTCAATGGGGTGTATAATAATATTGTTTTTGAATATTTTGCATAAAAATCATAAATTATTCAATGTTTTATGCATAATTTACCTGATTATACATGATATTATGAAATAACGCAGGGTATTTTGTATAAAAAGGTGCGGCTGAGAACCGCGCACCTCTCAAGTTTGCCAAAGGCAAACTTTGCTCCGCAAATGGAGAAGCTTTCTATAAAGATAAAAGGTGCGGCTGAGAATTGGAGGGAAGTTATGATAAAGGCTGGTATTATTGGATCGACTGGTTATGCAGGGCAGGAGCTTGTGAGACTTTTGCTGCAGCATAAAGAGGTGGAGATCATATGGTATGGCTCAAAAAGCTATGTTGATGAAAAGTTCAGTTCTGTGTTTGGAAATATGTTTCAGATCGTAGAGAACCTGTGCAAGGGAGACGACCTGCACGCGCTGTGCAGGGAGGCAGATGTCATTTTCACGGCGACACCGCAGGGATACCTGGCATCGGTGCTTGATGAAGAGATCCTGTCAAACTGTAAAGTGATCGATCTGAGTGCGGATTTCCGTATCAAGGACGTAGATGTTTATGAAAAATGGTATGGCATCGAGCACAAGAGCAGACAGTTTATCGGGGAGGCTGTCTATGGGCTGTGTGAGCTGAACAGAGACCAGATCAGGGGGGCGAGACTGATCGCCAATCCGGGATGTTATCCGACCTGCTCTACTCTTGCCATCTACCCGATGGTAAAGAGGAAATATATCGATACCAAGACGCTCATCATCGATGCCAAATCCGGTACGAGTGGAGCGGGAAGAGGGGCAAAGGTTCCGAATCTTTACTGTGAGGTCAATGAAAACATCAAGGCGTACGGCGTGGCTTCGCACCGGCATACGCCGGAGATCGAGGAGCAGCTTTCTTATGCTGCCGGAGAACCGGTTATGCTGAATTTTACACCGCATCTGATCCCGATGAACCGTGGTATTCTGATCACGGCATATGCGAATCTGAAACCGGGAATAACAAAAGAAATGGTTTACGATGCTTACATAGAAGCGTATCAGGATGAATATTTTGTCCGTGTTCTCAAGGAGGGAACTTGTCCGGAGACGAGATGGGTCGAGGGAAGTAATTTTGTCGATGTGTGCCCGAAGGTTGACGAGCGGACCGGCCGTGTGATCATGATGGGAGCTATGGATAATGTTACAAAAGGGGCGGCCGGACAGGCAGTCCAGAATATGAATCTTTTGTTTGGATTTGACGAGGCAGAGGGACTCAGACTGGTTCCGGTATTTCCATAACAGAGTAAATAGGATCACGATGTATTGTGCGTAATAAAGCAAAGGTGAGCAAAGTTCACTTTGCAGAAATGAGGAAAATATGAAACAGATCGATGGCGGCGTAACAGCCGCGAAAGGATATCAGGCGGCCGGAGTGGCAACCGGAATCAAATATGAAAACAGGAAAGATATGGCACTTGTGTTTACCGCTACACCAGCGACAGCAGCAGGAACTTTTACTACAAATGTAGTAAAGGCGGCTCCGGTTCTCTGGGATAAACAATTAGTAGAATCCGGAAAGCCGGTTCATGCGGTTGTATTAAACAGTGGAATCGCCAATGCGTGTACCGGGGAAGAAGGAAAAACATATAATCTTGAAATGGCGTCTGCAGTGGCGCAGGCTTGTTCTGTAAGAACCGAAGAAGTACTTACCGCATCAACCGGCGTCATCGGAATGCAGCTTCGCATGGAGCCCGTCAAAAAGGGTGCCAAGGCGTTGAAAAATGCGTTGGCGGACACAAGGGAGGCGGCGAAAGCGGCGGCAGAGGCGATCATGACGACGGACACAAGATCCAAGGAGTGCGCTGTGACATTTGAAGTGGATGGAAAGACCGTATCGGTGGGCGGCATGAGTAAGGGATCCGGCATGATCCACCCGAATATGGCGACGATGCTCAGTGTCATTACCACCGATGCGAAAATCGGGCAGTCATTGCTTCAGGAAGTGCTTGGTGGCGTGGTAAGCGATTCTTTTAACATGATTTCTGTGGACCGGGACACTTCAACAAACGATACCTGTCTGCTCCTGGCAAATGGTGAGTCCGGCGTTACGATCGAAGCGGGCAGTGAGGCGTACCAGTCATTTAAGGAGGCGGTGTGGTTTGTGGCACGTGATCTGGCAAAACAGATGGCTGGCGATGGCGAAGGCTGCACAAGACTTCTTGAGGTTACGGTGGAGCATGCAAATACGGTAGAAGAGGCGAAGCTTTTGAGTAAGTCGGTCATCACCTCGAATCTTGTGAAGACAGCGGTCTATGGCAGTGATGCCAACTGGGGAAGGATTTTGTGTGCACTTGGTTATGCCGGTGTCGATTTTGACCCGGAAGTTGTCGACCTCACGATATCGTCACAGGGAAAAGGAGGAACAGGGCGTCTTATCCTTGTGAAGGATGGTGTGGCGACGGATTACAGTGAAGACGAGGCGAGTGAGATACTCAGGCAGGATGCGGTAACCGTACTCTGCGATATGAAACAGGGCGACGCATCGGCAACGGCATGGGGCTGTGATCTGACGTATGATTATGTGAAGATCAACGGAGATTACCGGTCTTAGGTGATTGCCCCGGATATGATAGATAAGGAAAGGATTTAAAACAATGGATGAATATATGAAGGAAGTACTGATCAAGGCGGAGACACTGATCGAGGCTCTTCCATACATCAGGGATTTTAGTGAAAAACGTGTTATCGTAAAATATGGTGGAAGCGCAATGTTAGATGAGAAACTCCAGCAGAGCGTCATCAAAGACGTGGCGCTTTTGAAACTGGTTGGCATGAAGCCGATCATCGTGCACGGTGGCGGCAAGGAGATCAGCAAATGGGTCCGCCTGATGGGAAAAGAGCCTGAGTTTGTCGAGGGACTTCGCGTGACCGACGAGGACACGATGGAAGTGGCAGAAATGGTGTTGAATAAAGTCAATAAACATCTTGTTCAGATGATGGAAAAGCTCGGCGTCCGCGCGGCCGGGATCAGCGGGAAAGACGGAGGGACGATCATCTGTGATAAGAAGACAGTAAACGGAAAAGATATCGGATATGTGGGGGATGTAAGAGAAGTAAATCCCGAACTGATCGATACACTCATTGAAAATGATTTTGTGCCGATCATCGCACCGATCGGCCTTGGGGATGACTTTAAATCCTACAATATCAATGCGGATGATGCGGCATGTGCCATCGCCAAATCCATGAAGGCTGAAAAACTTGTGTTTATGACAGATATCGAAGGTGTGTGTAAGGATGCAAATGACCCGTCAACTTTGATTTCTGTACTTACTTTGGCGCAGGCAAACCAGATGATCGAAGATGGATTTATCGGTGGCGGTATGATCCCGAAACTTAAGAACTGTATCGATGCCGTTGAGGGCGGTGTGAACCGGGTACATATTTTGGACGGGCGCAGGGAGCATTGCCTGTTGCTTGAGTTCTATACGAAAAAGGGAATCGGAACCGCTTTTATCGGAGATGAAGAGACACTGTACCAGCATGAAGTAGAAGAAGGAGGAAAAAAATGAGCGGAACAATGAACCAGACGATCGAACAATCCGAGCAGTATCTTGTTCACTCGTATAACCGTTACCCGGTCGTGATGGAGCATGGCGAGGGTGTGTATCTTTATGATACAGAAGGTAAAAAATATCTGGATTTTGGTGCCGGGATCGCTGTAAATGCACTTGGGTACAGCGATGAAGAATTTAAGGATGCCCTGAAAGCACAGATCGATAAAATGACACATGTGTCCAATTATTTTTATTCGGAGCCGCTTTTGGATGCGGCAAAAGGACTTGCCAAGATCACCGGGATGGAAGAAGTCTTTATGGCAAACAGTGGAACCGAGGCAAATGAGGGTGCACTCAAATTAGCGAGAAAATATGCGTTGATGAAAGGGCATACGGAGCGGTCAGAAATTATTTCGATGGAAAAGGGATTTCACGGGAGGAGCATGGGCGCTTTGTCTGTCACCGGAACGAAAAAATACAGGGAGCCGTTTGAACCGCTTATTTCCGGCGTGAGTTTTGCCACATATAATGATCTGCACAGCGTCGAAGAGAAGATCAATGAAAAGACGTATGCGATCATCGTAGAGGCAGTACAGGGCGAGGGCGGTGTTTATCCGGCGACAAAGGAGTTCCTGCAGGGAATCCGCGAACTGTGTACAAAGCACGATATCATGATGATCTGTGATGAAGTGCAGTGTGGGATGGGGCGGACCGGCAAAATGTTTGGGTATGAGCAGTATGGAATCCGTCCGGATATCGTGACACTTGCCAAAGGGATCGGGAGCGGCATCGTCGTGGGAGCGATCGCTACAACAAAAGAAATCGGGAAATCCCTTGTGCCGGGAGACCACGGAACGACGTTTGGCGGCAATCCGCTTGCCAGTACGGCAGTCGCCAAGACGATTGAGTTATTTGAAAAGCGGAACATTCTAAAAAATGTAAATGAGACGGGCGCATATCTGGAGCAGAAACTGAACGAGCTCGTGAAGAAGTGCGCAGTGGCAAGAGAAGTGAGGGGGCTTGGGCTTCTTCGTGGTCTGGTGTGTGACGCCCCGGTCGGAGAAATCTGCAGCAAGGCGCTGGAGCGCGGGTTGATCGTCTTAAGTGCAGGAACAGACGTCGTTCGTTTTGTGCCGCCGCTTGTCATTGAGGCCAGCCATGTTGATGAAATGACAGAGATACTGGAAAGTGTGCTTGTGGAGTACGAATGATCTGCCGAACCAGACAGGTGAAAAAATATTATAAATGCAGAATATCCGGAAGTTTTTCGGGATTCTGCATTTTTCTTATTGACTCTCCCCCTGACAGTAATGATATAACATAGGTAAGTCGGAGGCGCCCCTGACGGAAAACAGCAAAAAGGAGATGAACGATGTATAAGATCGGAGAATTTTCAAAATTATCGAAAATGACAGTTAAGACACTGAGGTTTTATGCAGATACGGGTATTCTCGTACCGGAATACACCGACGAATTTACCGGCTATCGTTTTTATTCTCCCGGGCAGCTCAAAGATGCAGTGAGGATACAGGCTTTAAAGCAGATGGGATTTTCACTGGAGGAAATCCGGGAGTTTAAGGAGGATGCGCTGTGTGTGATCGAAAAGAAGCAAAGAGAGATCACATTACAGATCGAAAAGCTGAACAGGCATCTCAAGCAGCTGGAGATTTCAAAATCATTACTGGACAGGGAGGATGATCGGATGTTTCATGTAGTTATGAGGGAACAGGAGTGTATGAGGGTAAAAGCAGTTCGTCAGATTTTTGGCAGCAGGGATGAACTGTGGGAAATGTTAAGAAAAAAGAAAGGAGCGATTGTTGTCAATTACGAAAATGAGTGGAAGGAGACAGATCTGGATCTGGAGGTTTCCTTTCCCGACCCGCAGGGAGAGAAAGAATTGTTTGCCGGAGTCAATATACCGGGATATAAGAGTTCGGAGGAGGAAAAATCTGGTTTTCAGAAAGTGGCCAGTCTCATCTGTGAGAGAGAGACACTGGATGATGCCTATGCCTATCTGACCAGATATTTAAAAGAAGCAGATGAATACCAGGTGATCGGGGAAGCGTGTGAAAGGTACGTAGATAAGGATACGATCGAGCTTTTGTTTCCGGTTCACAAACTTCATGTGAAAACGGAAGAGTCATGTAACGATGATGTATCGATTTCTTTTGAGGATGATCCTGAAGTGATCGGTCATTGGAAAACAGTAAAGTGTTGTCTTCCGAATTCACAGGACGCTTTCCGGCCAGACCGGATGAACTGGCAGCCGCTTGACGGGGATATCACAGATCTGTATTTTTTACCGGAGGGAGAGAAGTACTGGTGTTTTTCATGGACAAAGGGGTATGTAATCTCCCGGTTTGGAGTGTCGGATATGAGAGGATTGAATCCCTATCAGATCCGAACGATAGATGGTAAAAAGTATATGTATCTTTGGTTTAAAGACCGTAACTATTTTTATCGTGGTGCATTGCCGGATCTTCTTATTTTGGAAAAAATGGATTCCAAAAAATATAAAAAAGAAGAAATCCGTATCCGCGATGAATTGACAGAGGAGTTTGAGGAGGATGAAATTGTCGCTGGGAGATGGAAAGTGTGCGATTTTGTAAGAGATCCGGATCTTTTCCGGGAAGGAGAATACAATGCAGGATTTCCAAAAGATAAGATGTTTTTCCGGAGAATTGATTTCCGCGAAAATGGTGACTGTGAAGTGCAGTATGGAGAGGAGATTTTGCAGACGCCGGATGTGAACTGGTCCAAAGGAGTGATCCGGGATGTGAAGAGAGGGCTGTCGCAGAAATATGAGCGGAGAGTGATCAATGGAACCGAGTATTTGTTTGCACAGTTTAAATCCGGAGACTATTTTTATAATCATCAGCCACCATGGTATTATGTATTTACACGGGAGACAATGCAGGGATGAGTATAATTTTTACTGGATAACGATATTAGCGCATTCCAGATCATTAGCCAGATCATATACGTTGCCGGTTTTGAGACCTACTACAGTAGGCCTCAAAACCGAGTTTTTGTTATTTTTTACAACACGGGCATCTTCCCCATTGCTGAGTGTTACGGTGGTGTTTACCGGATAAAGGATAACACTTTCCATGAAACTTTTCATGGCAGAGATATCGAGTTCTTCCGTCATGGACATGATCATTTCCACAGCAGTGCGCTGCGAAAATGATTTTTTATAAGGACGCTCTGTCACAAGAGCATCGTACACGTCTGTGACAGAGAGGATTTTGGCATAAGGAACGATCTTGTCGGAGGTGCAGCCAAGAGGGTAGCCCTTTCCATTCATTTTTTCATGGTGCTGCAGGACTGCAAATGAAATAGCGTTTGAGAATTCTTTCTTTTCTTTCAGAATTTCGTATCCAAGTGTCGAGTGCTGTTTCATGATGGCAAATTCTTCGTCATTTAGTCTGGCTGGTTTATTCAGGATTTCTAACGGAATCTTTGATTTTCCCATGTCGTGGAGCAGACCGGCGATTCCGATATTATATACATCTTTTTGGGGAAGTCCCTGGTTTCTGGCGATGATCATTGACATAGTAGCCACGTCCACACTGTGTTTAAATGTGTATTCGTCACTGGTCTTCAGGACGCTGATATCTACAGCCAGAGCGGCATTATCATCGATGGCTTTCATAAGATCCGTTGTAATCTTATTTGTAGTATCGGCAAACTGTTCCGAATCAGAATTATTATAAAGATACTGGATTCCCTCAGAAATGCGCTTTTTCACACTTTCGGAGAGCTTAACCTTAGCGGGGTCTTCAGTTTTATATTTTTCGATGTTTTTTTGCACGAAAGCAGGAAGAGGAGCTTCTTCTGTCTTTTCCGGTTCCGGATCTTCCTCACCCTCCTGTATGTAAACACCTGTCAGACCTCGCTTTTTAAGTCCATCAATGAGGAACTCATCGAGAGGAGTTCCCCGTGCGATGAGCGTCCGGTCCATCCGGTCTTTTATTGTCTGTCCAATTTTCATTCCCTCTTTCAGGGAACTCACACGTACATAAAATCGTTTGATCAATCCATTCACCACCAGTTTTTGTATATTATTTTGCCATTATAGTGCATAACTCAAAATATATATCGGCAGATTTAGGAAAAAGATGAAGGGGTGTGTAGCTCAAATTGGTACCGTTGAGCTGGTTGATAGATTTACATTTGATGAACTGTATTTAAGGGAGATGCCTGATATAATATGCGGATGGGGAGAAGTATGGATTTGTCAATAGTATGATTAGAAATTTTTTAAAAAAGGTTTTTGGCGGAATGGCCTGTAAATAGCGTGTTTTCGGTGCTTTTGTCGAAATGTGTCGAACGATTTTTGTTGTTGTATCATGGGGGATAGGGTATAATCAAAGTGTCGGATATTGGAAAAAGATGGCAGGATGAGATCGATAACGATAGGAGGTGCCAGAAGTGAAAAATAGAATTATAAGTTTAATAGTCGTTAGTATCATTATTATATTTTTGATGAGCCCTGTTGAGGTAGAAGCCTATAATGTTATGAATCACAAACTTAAAGGTGGAATAAATGGAAGAAACTATTATTTGAAATCGTCTGTCAAAGATGATGTTTATTGGTCAAATGTTTTTGTGGCAGGGTTTCAAAGATGGACGAATACAAGTACCAGTTTTAGTTTCTCTAAAACCACTTCATCAACGAAAGGAATAATATACTGCAACACATATTATAATACGACAGATTTTGCAAATGGATATACAACCTATATATATGATGGAAGCAAAGAAAATGATTGGAAAGGGGCTAATATTTACTTAAATAAATTTTATTTACAAAGCACTTTAGCTGACGTAGATATTGGAGTAGCAGGTCATGAAATAGGGCATGCGATAGGATTGGATCATGCAGATGGAAATGTTCTGATGACCACTACAGATCGTGGGAGAACGGTTACATATCCTCAGAGAGATGATATTAATGGAGTGAATAGTATATATAAATATGGAACTAAGTAAGGGGGATTACAATGAGAAGATCAAACATAGCAGTTATTTTTATATCAGGTCTGATTGGAATAAGTCTGGTTGGTTGTGGCGTTCAAAAACAGAATCAAAGTAATGTTTTAAAAAATGTAAATAGTGATTCAGAAACGCAGAAAAATGAAGAGGAAAGCTGGATCGAGGATGCTCCAGATCATGTATATCATACGATTATAGATAATGCTGATCTGTCAGTGAATTTTGACTCCTATGATGATGTGATCGCTGCATCGGAGTTTGTTGTGACAGGAACAGTGCAAAAAATCAAGTCGTATATGAAAGATACCCGTATCATAAGCAATTTTCGGTTTCAGGTTGAAACTGCCAGTGATGGTAAGGTGAAACCGGGAGATATCATAACCGTCTTTACGATCGGTGGAAAAGTAAAATTTGCAGAATATGCAGAACATGAGAAAGAATTCCTTGTGGCAAACAGTTCTGAAGAGGAGTTTGAAAAGGAGATCGCACTTCACGGTGATGAATATATGGAGTCTATATATGAAGGGGTTCCTAATATTCAGGAGGGTGATGAACTGGCGCTTTGTCTGGGTAGGTCAGATGAAAATGAGGGTGCGGATTATTATATTGTAGGTACTTCTTGTTTTGGACAGTTTACATATGATAAAGAGATGGGAACGATTTATAAGAAACAGGTCGAGATGCAGGGCGGTGAGAGGAGGAAATTAATAAGAAAAATGGAGATAGATGAGAGACAATTTCAAGAGAAGGTTGAAACTGTTTTGGGGTGAAAGAACAGAAAAGGAAATTTACAGTGTATGAATTAGAGTATGTGATGAACAAATGAAGCTATATGTCGAGAATAAAGAGAGTAATATTATAAACACTAATTAGTATCTGCTGATTAATACTAAAACCCATTATTTTACTGACTTTTGTCTTGAAATTTGATATAGTATCTGCAAGGGTTTCAATAAAATGAAATCATTTTCTTTGCAGATTTTTGATGAATTTCACGAGTAAAGGGGTTAAAATTATATACAAACCAATTGATAAACTACAGCATTCTTTCCTTGATTTCAATCAGCCAATGGGGTTTCACATGAATCCAAATAACCGCTGGATTAAAATGGCTGACCGCATTCCATGGGATGAGTTTGAAGTAAAATATGCCAAATTGTTTCCAAGTGATACCGGTAATGTTGCCAAACCACTCCGCATGGCACCTGGAGCCCTGGTTATCCAGACAAAGTTCCAGTTTGCTGACCGTGAACTTGTGGAACAGATTACAGAGAACCCATACCTGCAATACTTTATCAGGCTTCCCGGCTATCAGGAAGAAACCCCGTTTGATGCAAGCACGCTGGTTCTTTTCCGCAAACGCATTTCTGCTGAAATGCTGATGGAGCTGAATGAGTACCTTCTTGCCAACAAAGATGATGACAATAATAGCACGCCGTCCTCTTCAGAAGATTCCGGCGGTAATGACGCACCAAAAGAAGATAAAAATGAGGGGACGCTTACATTGGATGTAGCCTGCGCACCGGCAAATATCCGTTATCCCCAGGATGTTTCACCGTTGAATGAAGCAAGGGAAAAAATGGAAACAATCATTTGCCGTTTTTGCAAGTCTTATGGCCTGCCGCTGCCAAGACGTTACAGGAGACGTGCCAGGAAAGACTATCTGGCATTTGCCAAAAGTAAAAAACGCAGTGCAAAGAAAATCCGGAAAGCGCTCCGCAAACAGCTTGGCTATGTTGCAAGGGACATCCGGTATCTGGACCGGTTCATGGGCGATGGATATGCGATGACAGAAAGGGAAACCAGTCTGTACCTGACTATCATTACGCTGTATGAACAGCAGCAATATATGTATGATAACAAAACACACTCTGTGGAACACCGTATTGTAAGCATTTCACAGCCATGGCTTCTCCCAATTGTCAGGGGGAAAACCAAAGCGCTTGTTGAATTTGGTGCAAAATTTGACCTGAGCCTGGACAGTGAAGGATATGGCCGTATCGAAAAAATATCGTTTGAAGCATTATCTGTATTCGTGACGAATCTGTTTAAGATTCAGAAACGAATACTTTGCGCTTTTTTACATCTGATCCAATTTTTGCACAGATTGTCTGAATGCAAAAGATGGAATTTGCAAATATCTACTTAATCAGCAGACACTATTTAAGGGAGATGCCTGATATAATAATCGGATGGGGAGAAGTATGGATTTGTCAATAGTACGATTTAAATTTTTTCTAAAAAGGTTTTCTGCGGAATGGCCTGTAAATAGCGTGTTTTCGGTGTTTTTGTCGAAATATGTCGAACGATTTTTGTTGTTATATCATGGGGGATAGGGTATAATCAAAGTGTCGGATATTGGAAAAAGATGGCAGGATGAGATCGTGCAGGCGGGCGATTAAGATTGGAGTGGAAATGAAAGATTTGATCATCGGGTTTGTCAGAGAGCATACACCTCTTGCGGAGGTCCCGCAAATATCAGAGGATACACGGCTCATTGACGATTTGGAATATGATTCCTTATGTATTATTTCTCTGTTTGAAGAAATTGAGAGAAGGTTTGGAATTAATTGTATGATATATGATGATATGTATGAGGCACTTTTGAATGTCGGAAATTTGATCCGGTTTGTTGAAGAAAGATGTCTCAGGGGAGGGGAGACGATTGGAGAATAAGTTATTGCAGAGAAAATTACGGGATGTCATTGATTATGCCTTCAGAGAAGTTTCATATTATTCTGACTATGATAAAAATATCATAGAACACTCAGAAAAGGAGATTTTTGAGACAATAAAAATAATTCCGGTACTTGAGAAGGATGAAGCTGTGCTAAGAAATAATGAATTTCTTTCCAATGAGTGTATACCACTTATGCTGCAGAATAGACTTCACATGGAAAATACGTCTGGTTCGACAGGAAAATATATGGAGGTGTATTGGAAAAAAGCAGATTATCAGCGTTCCCTGCTTCCGCTATATATTAGACGGAGACAATATTATGGTATTTCACCAGGGGATCGATTATGTTATTTTTTCACATCAAGAAAACTGGGAAAAGAAGAGACACTGACAGAAAAACGTTCAGGGAATCTTGGATTTTCTAAATGCGGATTGAATGAAGAGAGATTGAAGGAAATTTACGGAACAATGGTTGACTTCCAGCCTCGTTGGATCATGGGACAGCCCTCAGTGATCTTACTTCTGGCGCAGATCAAGAAAAAATATTCTCTTCCGGATATATCTGATCTAAAGTATATAGAACTAACAGGAGAGATGTTGTTTGAGAATATCAGAATGGAGATTAAAGATGCATTTCACTGTTCCGTCGCAAACCATTATGGAGCAATGGAAGTAAATACGATTGCTTATGAATGTCCATTCGGAAAAATGCATTTGACAAATAGTACATATACAGAGATTATTGATCCGGATGGCAGAAGGCTTCCCGATGGTGAAGAGGGGGATATTTGTATTACGACACTTGAAAACTTTGCAATGCCGTTCATACGTTACCGGGTCGGTGACAAAGGACGGATTTTAAAGTTTGAAGAATGTAAATGTGGTTTGCATGAAAAGGTATTGGAGTTGACCACAGGAAGAGTAAATGATTATATACTCACAAGAGAAGGAGAAAATATAAACTCATATGTATTTGTGAGAGCGATCAATGCAGTAAACCGGTGCCTGGAACAGGCGGTCAAACAATTCTCGATCAGACAGAGGGGGTATGATAAATTTGTTGTAAATTTAGTTGTAACAGAAATGAGAGAGAAAGAGATGATCCAAAAGATTTTTAAAGATAATGTGTTGCAAAAAGAGCTTGATGATGCACAATATGAATTCAATTTTTTTGATCATTTATTTCCGGATGACCAAATAGGAAAATTAAAATATTTTATACGGGAGGAATTTTGATATGTTGAAAAAATTATTAAGTGTTTTAATGGCATTTGCAATTATGATCTGCGGAGTAAATGGAGTATGGGCAGATAAGATAGAGGCTGTTTCAACAGTAACAGCGAAGAGTAAGGTGGTTCCAAAATTCACTGAAAAAAGTATTAAAAGAGATAATATAGATAAAGATTATATTGTCGTTACAACTTCTGATAAAAGTGTACACGATTTGGAAAAGGAGTACAAGAGTTCAGAAGAAAGTACATGTGAGGAACGATTGTCTGAGGAAAATACAATTTCATTAAATATGACAGGAAAAGAAGCAAATGACCTGCAAAAACGAAAAGATGTGTTATTGGTAGAAGAGGATATATCTGTGAATGCCTGTTCCCGCAATGAATATAGAAAAAAGATATTTAGAAAAATCAGAACCAAAGGGAAAAATAAGAGAGAGTGGAATATACAGGCTATAAAAGCAGATACAGTGGAAAAAGAAAGTGAAAATGAGACTCAGGATCAGAAGAAAGTGAAAGTTGCCGTATTGGATTCGGGAATTGATTATGATAATGATATTATCATTACAGACAGTATTAATCTGGTTCCCGGTGAGGAAGAGATGTCTCCTTTCTTTATGGATGATACCGGCCATGGCACAAGTGTCGCAGGAATTATCGCGGCAGAGGATAACGACGAGGGAATCACGGGGATAAATGATAAGATTGAGTTGTATTCGGCAAGAGTTCTTCATGACGATACAGCGCCTGTCAGCAGAGTAGTAGAGGGAATCTATTGGGCGATTGATAAAAGGGTGAATATAATCAATATCAGCTTTTCGACGCCAGAAGACTCCCAGCTTTTAAAGAAGGCAATAAATGACGCATATAAAGCGGGAATCCTTATCGTGGCGGCCGCCGGAAATGATGAAAACGTAGAATATCCGGCTGCCTATGAAGAAGTAGTCGCAGTGGGGGCTGTGGACTGTGAAGGAAATAAGAGTGCGGATAGTGCAGGTGGTGATGAACTTGAACTGGTAGCACCAGGGGAAAAGGTAAAGTCTTCTGCATTATTGGGAGGTTCCGTAGTAGTTTCAGGAACAAGCTTATCTGCCCCTCATGTCGTTGGTGTGGCATCACTCCTCTGGGAAAAAGATTTATCGGTTTCCAATGAATTTATACGGAATCTGCTTAATGCCAGTGCAAATGGGTATGGGGATAAAGAAAACTATGGAAACGGATTGATCGATTATGAATATGCTTTGGAGATTTACGATGAATTTAAAGCTGAATATAAAGATGTTGTGACCACAGCTGGTGTAGAGACCGGATCAGTGGAGGCGGGGTACACGGATATTCCGGAGAATAAATCCCCTCTTATTGTATTTAAAGAGAATAATTATGTAGAGGGAAAATGGGCAGATCATGCGAAGACAGCCAGTTGGTATACCGATGTTAAAAATTTTCAATACGGTGCCAGAGAGCCGGATTCCAATGCCGGATTAAAAGGATTAAACAATAATCATGCATGGCATGGAGGAAGATTTTGTAATTATGTGGCAATTTATCGGTATTTAAATAAAGTGGCAAGGGCTGTAAATGATCTGGGAGAGTCGGCCAGTATCGCTTCGATCCGATCTAAAATAAAAAGCGTGGGTGCAGTCGATGGAATGAATGTTTGTCAATATGGGAATTTAAAACCGACTGCACAGGCGAAATATGCAGGTGGTGTCTATGAAGGATTAAAAAGTGATTTGTGTACATATATAGCACCAATTTTATATGGTAAGACAAAGCGCCAGAAAGAAGCTTTTGTGTTTGGTTTGGCATCGCATGGTGCTACAGATGCATATGCACACTCTTCTTATCGATATAATGGGTATAAATGGAATTATATTAAGCATGAGCAAAAAATAGTTAACGGAGAAAAGGTACCTGATCCAGATCATAAGCTTTATACAGACAGAACAGATTGTGTTCCAAGGAGATTTGAATCGGCAAAAGCGGTTTTGAAAAATATTGTGTCACGTTTTAACAATGAGCGTTCCAGTGTAAATATCATCCGGGATTTTGCAATCGATTCTCCTTATACAGAGGGGACGCGGAGAAAATATTATAATACATATCTTACAAAATATACATTAGATAATCGGAATACAGATGCAACATACCGACTTTATTATTTTGTGGATTATATGTTATATGCCGGAGAGTCAGATGGTTTTATGTTAAATATGTATTCGCTGGCATCGGAGTATCCGGTAGATATTTTTAAGTAAAGGAGTAAATCAAATTGAAAAAAAGATATATTATTTTATGTACGATTGGTTTCTTTGCCATCCTGTTTTCCTGTGCCCAGACTAAAGCGGCGACCCAGCTGGGCTGGGATCAGCGCTATATCGAGACCTATGAACAGAAAGAGGCTGACTATACGGTATGTTATTCTTATGATGATACGGAGTGCTGGATCCGTCAGATCAAGCTGCATCCGAAAAAGGCGGATACATCCGTGCTGAAGATCCCGGGTGTGATCAAAGGAGCGAAAGTGACACGGATCGGAAGCCGGAATGCAGAGGATGACGTGAATTGGTACAATGTTTTTGGAACATCCTATACGGGTGATGAGGAGGGGGAATGGTTTACACCAAATACAAAAAGCGTAAAGCAGGTTATCCTTCCGGATTCCATAGATGAAATTTTGTATCTGGCATTTGGCGGCATGGTGAATCTGGAGAAAATAAACCTCCCTGAAAATTTGATTGAATTAAATAAAGGTGTTTTTCAGGGGTGCAAAAAGCTGAAAGGAGTGAAGATTCCTGCGAAGACCGAAAAAATCGATTTCGAGGCATTTTCAGGCTGTGAATCCTTTGAATGGATCCGGGTCGCAAAGAAAAACAAGAATTATAAGATAAAAGCCGGGGCGCTTCTCTCAAAGGACGGGAAGGAGTTGTATACATGGGATAAAAAACGGGATTATTATAAAGTCCCGGAAGGTGTTAGGACGATCAAGGAAGAGACAGGTTATCTTTATCCACTGAAAAAGGTGTATATTTCTTCCCGTGTATCGAAGATCGAGAGGGCGGCACTGAGTTGTACGAACTCATTAGAGACAGAAGTAAGCCTGTCAGATAGAAATAAAAATTATGCAAAGGCAGGAAAATGTATTTATGAAAAAAAGACGGGGAAATTGGTTGTGGCGTTTGCAGAAAGGGGAGTTTTAAAGATTCCGGATAAGGTCACAAGGCTGACAGCAGATATATCATGGCGGGGAGGCAGAACCCATAAGGTGATCATCCCGTCTTCCGTGAAGTATCTGGGGCAGGACTGGATCTGGGGGATATATTGTACAGAAATTCTAACGATACAATTTAAGGGAACGAAACCTCCTGAACTGATTGGGAAGTATCCGCATGCATGTCTTCCTGCCCAATGCGACTATGTAGTGCCGAAGAAAAGCTATAAACAGTACCGGAAGTGGATGGAAGAAGCAGGAAGCGTAGGGAATGGGTCAAAGTTAAATGGAGGATACCTGCTATGAAAAGAAACGGTTTAATATTATTTGCAATCAGTTTCTTTGCCATCCTGTTTTCCTGTGCCCAGACCAAAGCGGCGACCCAGCTGGGCTGGGATCAGCGCTACATCGAAACTTATGAACAGAAAGAGGCTGACTATACGGTATGTTATTCTTATGATGATACGGAGTGCTGGATCCGTCAGATCAAGCTGCACCCGAAAAAGGCGGATACATCCGTGCTGAAGATCCCGGGTGTGATCAAAGGAGCGAAAGTGACACGGATTGGTCCTCCTAACCGTATCGCTGGCGCTGACAGATGGTGTAATATTTTTGGGGCAACGTTTTATGCAGATGATGAGGGGACCGGGGAACAGTTTGAGCCAAACACAAAAAGTGTAAAACAGATCATCCTTCCAGATTCCATTGATGAAATTTTGCATATCACGTTTGGCGGCATGGCAAACCTGGAAGAGATAAATCTTCCGAAAAACCTGAAAGAATTAACAAAGGAAGTCTTTGCAGAGTGTAAAAAACTGAAAGGAGTAAAGATACCTGCGAAGACTACCAAAATAGACTTTGAAGCATTTTCCGGGTGTGAGTCATTTAAATGGATCAAGGTATCAAAGAAAAATAAAGAATACAAGGTAAAAGATGGAGCACTTCTTTCAAAAGACGGGACAAAATTATATACATGGGCGAGAAAATGTAATCTGTACAAGGTACCGGAAGGTGTTAAAGTAATTAAAAAGCAGGCATCCCGATTTTTCTCACTTAATAAAGTGCATCTTTCAGGAAGTGTGGTTAAAGTCGAGGCGGGAGCTTTGAATTGCTATCAAAGAGCACCATCGGAAATAACCATATCAGGAAAGAATAAAACATTCGCAAAAGCGGGAAATTGTGTCTATAATAAAAAAACGGGAGCCCTTACAGTAGCAGAAGCTAAATTTGGAGTCGTAGAAATCCCCTCCAAGGTGAAGAAGCTTGTCGAAGGAGTGTCGTGGGGCGGAGGGCAGGTAAAAAAAATAATAATTCCCGCCAGCGTAAAGTATATACAAAGAGACTGGTACAATGGCATCTGGTCTTCCGATAGTACAGAGACTATCTTTAAAAGTCCGGTTCCGCCAGAGAGAGGCATGAAAGAAGGGCAGATAAATTCACTGGTACCCGAGGGAAAGGTTACTGTGCCAAAAAGAAGTTTTAAAAGCTACAAAAGTTGGTTTGTTGAAGCAGCGGGGCATTATGGTGTTACCCTTAACGGGAGTGTTTTGTATTCTTAAAAAGATTGTACAGGGGTACGTGTTTGGAGAAAATATGGTCATGGGACAAAAGATAGATCTTGTTAAAGTAGATGGATTTTCCTGTAATGATGATGTGGTATTGACAGTCTGTAATTTCTATTTTCATGATTATTGTGAGGCGTTTTGGAATGTTTTTCGATTTGGTTTCAATCATGGAAAAGAAATCCACATCGGAAAGGGATTTAAAGAAAATAGTTATTCTGTTTTAGAAAATGTACGGGAAAGATATGGATTGGAGTTTGTTGTCCGGTATCGTTCTTATTCGCAGGAAATCAGGCATTATATTGAAAAAAAGTTAAAAGCAAAAGAATTATTGATATTGGGCATTGATATTTTTTGGTGTCAGTGGGCAAATGATTACAAAAGACGACATAATATTCATACCCTTATTATTACTGACATATGCGGGCAGGAATTAGTTTGTGCCGATCCGGGGTTTAAAAGAGTAGATATACGGATTCCTCTGGAGAATTTGAGAAAGGGGTTTCTGCATTTGATCGAGCCGGTACATGCCGGCGGAAAAAGAAGCAGAACGAATGCTATATCGGATAAGCAAATCTATCGGTCGGTAAAAAAGAATTTCCGGTTGGCTGATATTGTTTCGTTTATGGATGCGATGAAGGATTTTTCGCCAGAAAAAGAATTTGAGAATGAAACAAATATCTGGTATATTCCCTTATATGCAGAGTTATCTAAAGTGTATAGTGCACACGTGAGGTTTGCACAGTTTTTAAGAACATACGGGAAAGCGGCGATGCGGCCAGAAATGCTGATGCTTGCAGATGATTTGAATGTCGTGGGGGGACAATGGCATGCGATCTGTCTTTGGATCATGAAAATGCACAAAGATCATGTGCAGAAAGTTCAGAATGCACCTGATTATAAGAGACAGATCATCGAAACTTTAGCAGGGATTTTAAATGCAGAAAAGGATCTTTTCTCCGGACTAACTTATGTTTTAAAAGGGAAAAGTAATAGGAGAGGAAATAAAAAACAGATTGTTTGCCGTTACATGATTTTATCATTTGATGTGAGAAGCCATTTATGCGGCCTGGAGCTGGAGGATCATGAACCTTTGGATGTATTTAAAACGGGAAGGAGAATAGAGACATCAAACTGTAGTTTTAAAATCCAGCCGCCAGACGAAAGCGGAAATAATGTTATGACTGTTCATGGTCAGGAAATAGCGGTCGGCTATATGGCAAAAAGTATATATTTTCTCGGATGTGCTTTATGGGGGAATCAGGTTGGGGAATTTGAAGTTTATTTTGAGGATGGTCATAAAGAAATAAGAAGGGTTTTTGTTTCTGATTGGAATGAAAAGGAATATCTGGAGGAGGAAATCGTATGGGAAACAACGTTTAAGTCTACGGCCGAGGGTGTGGATGACTGCCGGGCCAAAGTTGTTCAATTCGGATTTTCTTTTGAAAAGAATCAGGTCGTTGAAAAAATAGTCATGCCACAAGGCGAAAAGATACATATTTTTGCGGTGACAGTGCAGGAAGAGATTGGATCGTGACGAAATAAAATAAAAAATTGATTTTATAGATTGAATTTTAGGGGATGAAATAATTATGAGTAAAAAAAACAATAAAAGAAAAGAAAAAAAGACTAAGTTTGTTATTAATATTGTTCCTATTATTATTTCTGTGGTATCACTAATTGTTTCTATAATAACTGTCGGTATTACAATAAAAGAAGAGCATAAAAATGAACTCATCTTGACACCACGTTTTTCTTTGGAGAAAAATACAGAAGTGGATGAGAATGGTTTATTTATATGGAAAATAAGTAATTTAGGTGGCGCAATTAGTAATGCAACAATTTATCCTGTAATGTATATATCTTTTTCGTTTTATAATAAAGAACAAAAGAAAGATATTGATATAACATTGGAAATGTCGGGTTACTATAATAATTATTACTATAGAAATTCTGATGGTTCATTTTATGTAAAGGATGATAAGCAATCTGAATTAGATTGCTTTATTGAAAAATACATAAATTTGATTCATTTAGATGGGTTTGTTAGTACAAAGTATAGCATTAATCCTTGTTTTGTTTTGCATTATGATGATTATAAAGAAAACGCTTGTAATAAGATATATACAATAGTTGATGATGATTTAATTGAGGATGGTTCAGGACGCAACTACATAAATACTATGAAACAATTAAAAGAGATTTCAAAATTGCCAAGTGTAGATATAAAGGCATCATTAGAGCAAGATGCTTCGAGGATAGAAGTAAATTACAAAAACGCTAAAACTACGAAATTAACGCATAATGAAAAGGAATATAATGATTATTTACATTCTGCTATTTTAGAGTTGATTAATACTAAAGACAAGCATGTAGAAGAAATGTTAGGGGATGTTATTTTATCTAATGGAAATTTGTGGAGACGGGATGCAAATACAGGAGTATTAATTTGTGTTGCGAATAATGTTAAAGAGTATGGCTTTACAAAAGATTTAAATTTAACTTGGTTAACAAATGATGGTGTTATTCATATGGTGGAATAAAATACTATTATATAGCAGTACAAATTGAAGATGTGTTGGTTCTTAATTATAAGATGGAACATCAATGAAAGTTACCTTTTCTAATGATTCAGGAAAGATGTTTATTGGAATGAATAGGGAAGCGGTCTCATGGATTTAGAATGGAGTGATAACACAAAAGAAAACAGAGCGACAAACTTTATTTTATTAAGTTTTTCCTAAAAATTATTAAAAAAGCAAAATAACCCTTGACCTATCCTTTAAATTATTATATAATGCTTTCAGACAAAGATGTCAGAGAAGAACACCGGATCCAAGGTGTCTCTTTCTGGCATCTTTTTTTGCGAACAATGACCAAAATGCGCAGGAATGGAGGATTACTATGAGTGGTATCTATAAAGAGGAAGTAAAACGGAAAGCAGTCGGTATGTATGATCCCGCTTTTGAACATGACAACTGCGGAATCGGGGCAATCGTAAATATAAAAGGAAAAAAGACACATGATACGGTAAAAAATGCCCTTGAGATCGTGGCACATTTAGAGCATCGTGCCGGAAAAGACGGAGAGGGAAAGACAGGAGATGGTGTCGGTATCCTGCTTCAGATTTCCCACAAGTTTTTTCAGAAAGCTGCGGCTGAGATGGGGATTGAGATTGGTGGGGAGAGAGAATACGGAGTTGGTATGTTTTTCTTTCCGCAGGATGAATTGAAAAGAAACCAGGCAAAGAAGATGTTTGAGACGATCGTGGACAAAGAGGGGCTTGAGTTCCTCGGATGGCGTAAAGCGCCGATCGCTCCGGATATCCTTGGAAAAGCTGCTGTGGAATGTATGCCATATATCATGCAGTGTTTTATAAAGAAGCCGGATGATGTGGAGAAAGGGCTTGAGTTTGACAGAAGGCTCTATATTGCACGTCGTGTATTTGAGCAGTCCAATGAGAATACGTATGTGGTATCTCTTTCGAGCCGGACGATCGTATATAAGGGAATGTTTCTTGTATCCCAGCTGAGACTTTTCTTTGATGACCTGCAGGATGAGGATTATGAATCGGCAATCGCAGTCGTTCATTCCCGGTTTAGTACGAATACACAGCCGAGTTGGCAGCGCGCCCATCCAAACCGTTTGATCGTTCACAATGGTGAGATCAACACGATCCGTGGTAATGCAGATAAGATGCTTGCCCGTGAGGAGACGATGGAATCCGATCATTTGACGGGAGAACTTCACAAGGTGCTTCCGGTCGTAAATACAGAAGGATCTGACTCGGCAATGCTTGATAATACATTAGAATTTCTTGTGATGAGTGGAATGGAGCTTCCGCTTGCCGTCATGATCACGATTCCTGAGCCATGGGCGAATAACCGTTATATCAGCGATAAGAAAAAAGATTTTTATCAGTATTATGCGACGATGATGGAACCATGGGATGGGCCGGCCTCAATCCTGTTTTCGGATGGAGATATCATGGGAGCAGTACTTGACCGGAACGGACTCCGGCCATCACGTTATTATATCACCGATGACGATCAGTTGATCCTGTCTTCCGAGGTTGGGGTTATGCCCATCAAAGAAGAGCATGTGGTAAAAAAAGACAGGCTCCGTCCGGGAAAAATGCTTCTTGTCGATACAGTCCGTGGGGAATTGATCGATGACGATGAATTAAAAGAAAAATATGCATCCAAACAGCCTTATGGCGAGTGGCTGGATACGAACCTGATCCGTTTGAAAGATCTTACAATCCCGAATAAACGAATCGATTCCTATGATCAGGAGGAAAGCCTGCGTCTGCAGAAAGCGTTTGGATACACTTATGAGGAGGTTAAGGCGTCGATCCTGCCGATGGCAAAAAACGGATCAGAACCGATTGCTGCTATGGGACACGATACGCCGCTTGCTGCACTCAGCGCACAGCCGCAGCCTCTTTACAATTATTTTAAACAGCGTTTTGCGCAGGTTACGAACCCGCCGATTGACGCCATCCGAGAGGAGGTCGTCACATCGACGACGGTATATATCGGGGATGCCGGAAATCTGTTGGAGGAAAGGGCAGAGAATTGCCATTCCTTAAAGATTGAGAACCCGATTTTGACGAATACAGATCTGCTTAAGATCAAATCCATGGATGTAAAGGGATTTAAAGTGGCAGTCATTCCGATCACCTATTATAAAAATACGTCTTTGGAAAAAGCGATTGACCGGTTGTATCTGGAAGCAGACAGAGCTTATAAAGATGGTGCCAATATCCTCATTCTTTCCGACCGGGGAGTGGATGAGAACCATGTGGCGATCCCGGCGCTTCTTGCAGTATCTGCTATGCAGCAGCACCTTGTTAATACCAAAAAACGAACGTCGCTTTCGATGATCTTAGAGAGTGCGGAGCCGAGAGAGGTACATCATTTTGCAACATTGCTTGGTTTCGGTGCGACAGCAGTCAATCCCTATCTGGCACTTGATACGATCCATGGACTTATTGAGAATGGGATGCTTGACAAAGACTATTATGTGGCAGTGGATGACTATAATAGCGCTGTGCTTCACGGAATCGTGAAAATTGCTTCGAAAATGGGGATTTCTACGATACAGTCCTATCAGGGGGCAAAAATCTTTGAGGCGATTGGATTATCCAAAGCATTTATTGGTAAATATTTTACAGGAACAGTGTCCCGGATCGGCGGACTTGATATTGAAGATATCCAGAACCAGGTGGAAAAACTGCATGACAAAGCATTTGATCCGTTGGAACTTGGCACGGATATTACGCTTGACAGTATTGGAAACCATAAGAGCAGGAGTGGGAAAGAAGAACATCTGTATAATCCGAAGACGATCCATTTGTTACAGCAGTCCACAAGAACGGGAGACTATAAACTGTTTAAGCAGTATTCAGCGGAAATCGACCGCGAGGATCTTTACGTGAACTTAAGAAGTCTTTTAGACTTTAATTTCCCGAAAAAAGGAATTGCACTCTCCAAGGTAGAAAGTGTCGATGAGATCGTAAAACGCTTTAAGACCGGGGCGATGTCTTATGGTTCCATTTCACAGGAAGCACATGAAACGCTTGCCATTGCGATGAACCATCTTCATGGAAAATCAAATAGTGGTGAGGGTGGGGAGAGCCTTGAGAGGCTGACTGTAGGAAAGGATGGTAAAAACCGGTGTTCGGCGATCAAACAGGTCGCTTCCGGGCGGTTTGGAGTTACCTCCCGGTATCTGGTGAGCGCAAAGGAGATCCAGATCAAGATGGCACAGGGGGCAAAACCAGGCGAAGGTGGTCATCTGCCGGGGAAAAAGGTCTATCCGTGGGTCGCAAAGACGAGACACTCCACACCGGGAGTTTCTCTGATCTCGCCACCGCCTCATCATGACATTTACTCGATCGAAGATCTGGCCCAGCTGATCTATGATCTGAAGAATTCAAATAAAGATGCCCGCATTTCCGTAAAACTCGTATCAGAGGCCGGAGTTGGAACAGTAGCTGCCGGTGTGGCAAAGGCTGGTGCCGGTGTTATCCTGATCTCCGGTTATGATGGAGGAACGGGTGCGGCGCCGGGAAGTTCGATCCATAATGCCGGGCTTCCGTGGGAACTCGGACTGGCTGAGACACATCAGACGCTTTTAATGAACGGACTGCGTTCCAAAGTCGTCATCGAGACAGACGGGAAGCTGATGACCGGACGGGATGTTATGATCGCAGCGCTTCTTGGTGCTGAGGAGTTTGGATTTGCCACGGCTCCGCTTGTGACGATGGGCTGTGTCATGATGCGCGTGTGCAATCTGGATACATGTCCGGTCGGCGTGGCTACACAGAATCCGGAGCTCAGAAAACGCTTTACCGGAAAGCCGGAATATGTGGAAAACTTTATGAGATTTATCGCTGAAGAAGTAAGAGAACTCATGGCAAAATTTGGCGTCCGGACACTGGATGAGCTCGTCGGACGGTCTGATCTTTTGAAGATAAGGGAATCGATCGACAACGAAAGAGCCGGGAAGCTTGATCTGTCGGCAATTATCCACAATCCGTTTATCAAAGAAAAGAAGAGTAAGTTTAACAGCAGAGATATCTATGACTTTAAGTTGAATAAAACAATCGATGAGAAGATTTTCTTAAAGAAATTTGCAGAAAATCTTGAAACCGGGGAGAAGAAGACTATTTCTGCAAAGATTACGAATACGGACCGTTCTCTGGGGACGATCTTGGGTTCAGAGATTACAAGAAAGCTCGGAGATGATCTGGAGGACGATACTTTTACCGTAAAATGCACGGGAAGCGGCGGACAGAGTTTTGGTGCGTTTATTCCGAAAGGGCTTACCTTGGAGCTTACCGGTGACAGCAACGACTATTTTGGAAAAGGATTGTCGGGTGGAAAACTCATTGTCTATCCACCGGAAAAGATCCAGTACCGGCCGGAAGATAATATTGTCATCGGAAATGTCGCATTGTACGGAGCGACAAGTGGAACCGCTTATATCAACGGTGTGGCGGGAGAGCGTTTCTGTGTAAGAAACTCCGGCGTCCATGCAGTTGTAGAAGGAGTCGGCGACCATGGCTGTGAATATATGACCGGAGGCTGTGTGGTGATCCTCGGGGCTACCGGGAAAAACTTTGCGGCGGGCATGAGCGGTGGTATCGCTTATGTTCTGGATGAGAACAGCGATCTCTATCTGAAACTGAATAAAGAACTTGTCTCCTCAGAGGCAGTTACAAACAAGTATGACGTGATGCAGTTAAAGGAAATGATCACAGCACATGTGGAGGCTACGGGGTCTCTGAAAGGAAAAGAGATTCTGGAAAACTTCAAGGATTATCTTCCGAAGTTTAAGAAGATCATCCCTCATGATTATCAGAAGATGATGCAGAAAGTGGCCGTCATGGAAGAGAAGGGCCTCAGTAACGAGCAGGCTTTGATCGAGGCGTTTTATGAGACACAAAAGGAAATTTCCTGATAAAATAAGTTCTGACGATTTTGAGTTGCATTATAAATACAAATAATCTATAATTAAGAAAGGGTTGAAACGCAATGGGAAAACCAACCGGATTTTTAGAATATGAACGCAAAGGAAATACCGAAATCGAGCCGCTTGAGCGAATCAAAAATTTTCAGGAATTTCATATTCCGATGCCAAAAGATGAGAGAAAAAAACAGGCAGCCAGATGTATGGACTGTGGGGTTCCGTTTTGCCAGTCAGGAATGATGATTGGCGGCATGGCGTCCGGATGTCCGCTGAATAACATGTGTCCTGAATGGAATGATCTTGTCTATCTTGACAACTATACCGAAGCGCTTGGCAGGCTTTTAAAGACAAATAACTTCCCGGAATTTACTTCCCGTGTATGTCCGGCCCCATGTGAGGCGGCCTGTACATGTGGTTTAAATGATACGCCCGTTTCCATTAAGGAAAATGAACATGCGATCATCGAGGCGGGGTATGAAAATGGTCTGATGGAGGCGAAACCGCCGAAAGTGAGAACGGGAAAGAAAGTAGCGATCGTCGGTTCCGGTCCTTCCGGCTTAGCAGCTGCCGACCAGTTAAATAAGCGGGGACACAGCGTGACCGTGTTTGAGCGTTCCGATCGGCCGGGCGGGCTTTTGATGTATGGGATTCCGAATATGAAACTGGAGAAAGATGTCATCGAGCGCAAGATCAAGGTGCTGGAAGAAGAGGGCATCGTATTTAAGACCGGCATCAATGTAGGTGTGGATATAAAATCAGAGGAATTATTAAATGAGTTTGACCGGGTGATCCTTACCTGCGGTTCTTCCAACCCAAGAGATATCGGTGCGCCCGGAAGGGATGCAAACGGGATTTATTTTGCAGTCGATTATCTGACCGGGGTGACAAAGCATGTACTGGATCCGGAATATAAGGATTTTATCGATGCGAAAGGAAAACACGTACTGGTTATCGGTGGCGGAGATACCGGAAATGACTGTGTGGGCTCAGCGATCCGTCAGGGAGCAGAGGGCGTGGTACAGTTAGAGATGATGCCAAAACCGCCGGAAGAAAGAACCGAAAACAATCCGTGGCCGGAGTGGCCAAAAGTTTTAAAGACCGATTATGGCCAGCAGGAAGCGATCGCTGTCTTTGGAAACGATCCCCGCATTTACGAGACGACTGTCAAAGAATTTATAAAAGACAGCGAGGGGAATTTGAAACAGGTAAAAGCGGTAAAACTTGCGTGGTCAAAGGATGAGAAAACAGGGCGTATGAATATGAGTGAAATCCCGGGCAGCGAATATGTGATTGATGCGGAACTTGTATTTATCGCAGCCGGATTTCTCGGAACACAGGAATATATCGCCAAAGATTTTGATCTGAAACTGACGGATCGGACCAATGTGCACACACAAGCAGGAGGATACCGGACGAGTACAGACCGGGTATTTGCAGCGGGTGATATGCACAGAGGGCAGTCCCTTGTCGTCTGGGCGATCCGTGAGGGAAGAGAGGTCGCAAAGGAAGTAGATCAGGATCTGATGGGGTATTCAAATCTGAACTAGTACAGCCGGGTGTTATCGGTATGGCGTGCATTAGTACAGTGAATCATAGAATGTGTGGGACTGGCGGCAGTGTTCATTGCCGTCAGTGGCATGTAAGGCAAAGGTGAATAAGTCAGGCAAACGGCATTCACCGTGCAGAAATGGAGATCAGGATGGCAAATGATACGAAACAGGATATTATGAGGATGGTGGAAGAAGAGGATGTCGGATTCATCCGTCTGCAGTTTGCAGACAGTTTTGGCGCATTAAAAAATGTGGCGATGACGAGCAATCATCTGGAGAGGATCTTAAATAACCAGTGTATGTTTGACGGTGCTGCGATCCAGGGATATGATACAAAGGAATTATCGGAATTCATCCTCGCACCGGATCTGGATACCTTTGCGATCTTTCCGTGGCGGCCCCAGAGGGGGCGGGTGGCAAGGTTTATCTGTGATGTGCTGAATCCCGATGGGACGCCATATGAAGCGGATCCGAGACACATTTTAAAGAGTGTGCTGGCGGATGCCGGAAAGGACGGTTATACATTTCATGCCGGCCCGGAGAACCAGTTCTTTCTTTTTGATACGGATGAAAATGGCGAGCCGACCACGATGTCAAATGAAAAGGGGGGCTTTTTTGATATCGGGCCTCTCGATTCCGGGGAAAATGCAAGACGCGACATGGTTCTGTCTCTCGAGGAGATGGGGTTTGTCGTGGAGAGTTCCTATCATTCCAATGAGGTTGCGCAGCACTGCATCGAGCTCATGGCTGCAGAGGGGCTGAAAACAGCAGATGATATTATGACATTTAAGCTTACCGTCCGCACGGTGGCGAGAAGGCACGGCCTTCACGCGACATTTATGCCAAAGCCAACATATGGCAGGAAGGGTTCTGCCATGATGCTCAATATGTATTTATCAAAAGATGGGAAAAATATTTTTGAAGATGGATCGGCGCCGGATGGATTAAGCAAAACGGCGTATCATTTTATGGCGGGGATCATCCGTCATATAAAGGGACTGACGCTGATCAATAACCCGCTGATCAATTCCTATAAAAGACTGGTACCAGGCTATAATGCCCCGGTAGATATCACATGGTCAAGAACGAACCGCACGCCGCTCATCCGGATCACAAATATGGGCTCGATCGGTTCGAGGGTTGTTTTGAGGAGCCCGGACGGAGCGAGCAATCCGTATCTTGTCCTCGCCGGATGTCTGGCGGCCGGACTTCAGGGGATCCGTGAGAAGATGGAGCCACCGGTCAGTATGGATGATGCATCCCGTGACAGTATGATAAAATTTGATATACTGCCACGGACGTTGAGAGAGGCAGTACGGGCCTTTGAGGAGGATACATTTTTACAGGATGTATTTGGCAAAACACTTTCGGATATCATTATCCGTGAGAAGACAGAAGAGTGGGAAGAATTTTCGAGCCAGGTCACAGCCTGGGAGGTAGAAAAATATCTGGACCGCATTTAGGTCTGGTTTAGGAGGTGAATGTCTGTTATGCGTATCATTGTGGCATTTCCCAAACTAGACGATGCGAAAAATTTAAAAAATGTTTTGAACCGGAATGGATTTGATGATATACTGGCATGTAACAGTGCGTCCCAGGTCATCGGTGCGGCAAATGAGACCGATGCCGGTGTGGTGGTGTGCGGTTATAAGCTGACAGATATGCACTATAGTGAGTTGTTTGGCTATCTCCCGAGAGAGTTTTCCATGCTCCTTGTGGCGAGCCCGGCAAAATTTCAGGACTGTTACAGCAGTGAGATCGTCTGTCTTTCCATGCCCCTTCACACCCGTGAATTTATAAATACGATACATATGATGACGCTGGATCTCCGGAAAGAGATCGCACGCAGGAACAAAAGACTGCCAAAAAAACGGACTGAGGAAGAGCAAAGGACGATTGAAATGGCAAAAGCGCTTCTTATGGAGCGCAATCAGATGACGGAAGATGAGGCGCACAAATACATTCAGAAACTCAGTATGGACAGTGGGAATAATCTCGTTGAAACCGCTGAGATGATTTTGGCATTTGAGTAGTGGAAAGGAATTAGGATATGAAAGCTTTTTTGATTCTGGAAGATGGAACTGTGTTTACCGGAACGAGTATCGGAAGCACAAGGGAAATAATAAGTGAGATCGTATTTAATACGTCAATGACGGGATATCTTGAAGTACTGACTGATCCAAGTTATGCGGGACAGGCGGTGGCCATGACCTATCCACTGATCGGTAATTATGGGATCTGCCGGAAGGATATGGAATCGAAGTCATCCAGTACAGATGGTTTTATCGTTCGTGAATTGTCCCGTCTCGGCAGTAATTTCAGGTCAGAACAGAGCATACAGGAGTTCCTTCTGGAGCAGAATATCCCGGGGATCGAGGGGATCGATACCAGAGCTCTCACAAAGAGGCTCAGGGAAAAGGGTACGATGAACGGTATGATCACGACGAATGAGAATCAGGATTTGGATACCGTGATAAAACGATTAAAAGAATACCGTGTCCGCGGTGTGGTAGACAGGGTGACGACGAAAGAGATCCTTACCTGCCGGCCGGGGGATTTTGATACCGATAGCAGCATTCCGATCACGAAGAAGGTTGCTATTCTTGACGTTGGGACGAAATTTAATATTGCAAGATGTCTTTTGGAGCGGGGCTGTGAAGTGACAATCTATCCGGCAGGAACAGAGGCGGAAGATATCCTTTCCCGGAAGCCGGATGGGATCATGATCACAAATGGTCCGGGAGATCCGAAAGAATGTACGGAGATCATCGAGAATTTGAAAGAGATCTATGCGTCCGGGATCCCTGTTTTTGCAATCTGTCTTGGTCACCAGCTCATGGCGCTGGCAAATGGAGCAGACACGGAAAAGATGAAATACGGACACCGCGGGGCCAATCATCCGGTGAAGGATTTGGAGACCGGAAGGGTTTATATTTCATCCCAGAACCACGGGTATGTCGTGAAAGCAGATACCGTTCCAAAAGATGTGGCCGAGGTCTCGTTTATCAATGTAAATGACGGCACGGTAGAGGGACTGAAATATACCAACCGTCCGGTATTTACTGTGCAATTTCATCCGGAGGCCTGTGCCGGGCCGAAAGATTCCGGAGTGTTATTTGACCGGTTCATGAAGATGATGGAGAGGTAAGGAGGAAAGACAGAATGCCAAAAATAAACGGAATACAAAAAGTGCTGGTGATCGGTTCCGGACCGATCGTTATCGGTCAGGCGGCAGAGTTTGACTATGCGGGAACACAGGCATGCCGTTCCCTGAAGGAAGAGGGAATGGAGGTCGTCCTCATCAATTCCAACCCTGCCACGATCATGACCGATAAGGACATTGCAGATAAAGTATATATCGAGCCCCTTACCGTAGATGTCGTAAAAAATCTTATCAGGAAAGAGCGACCTGACAGCGTACTGCCGACTTTGGGGGGGCAGGCAGCATTAAATATTGCGATGGAGTTAGAAGAATGCGGTTTTCTGAGTGAGCAGGGGGTACGCCTCATTGGGACAACCTCGCTTACGATAAAAAAAGCAGAAGACCGTCTTGAATTTAAAAATACGATGGAGAAGATCGGAGAGCCGATCGCTGCCAGTGAAGTCGTGGAGACCGTGGAGGATGCGGTGGCATTCACAAATACGATCGGTTATCCGGTTGTGATCCGTCCGGCCTACACGCTTGGCGGAAGTGGCGGCGGGATCGCTCAGGATGAGGAAGAATTACGGGAAATATGTTCCAATGGACTGCGTCTTTCCCGTGTGGGGCAGTGCCTGATCGAGCGCTGTATCGCCGGTTGGAAAGAGATTGAATATGAGGTTATGCGGGACGCCGGCGGGAACTGTATCACGGTCTGTAATATGGAGAATCTGGATCCGGTTGGTGTGCATACCGGAGATAGTATTGTGGTAGCTCCATCCCAGACGCTTTCCGATAAAGAATATCAGATGCTCCGTTCATCGGCGCTGAATATTATTACCGAACTGAATATTACGGGTGGTTGTAACGTACAGTTTGCTCTTCATCCAGAGTCCTTTGAGTACTGTGTCATCGAAGTCAATCCCCGGGTGAGCCGCTCATCGGCGCTCGCCTCCAAGGCGACGGGATACCCGATCGCAAAAGTGGCAGCAAAGATCGCACTTGGTTATACATTAGATGAGATCCCGAATGCCATCACCGGAAAGACGTTTGCCAGTTTTGAACCGACACTGGATTATTGTGTCGTAAAGATTCCGAGACTTCCGTTTGATAAATTTATCAAGGCGAAGAGAACACTCACGACCCAGATGAAGGCGACGGGGGAGGTCATGAGCATCTGTACGAATTTTGAAGGGGCTCTTATGAAGGCGCTCCGTTCCCTGGAGCAGCATATTGACAGCCTTGATATTGGAAGATATACCGACCGTTCAAAAGAAGAACTTTTAGAGCGTGTCGAGATCGTAGATGACCGGAGGATCTATGTCATTGCAGAACTGCTTCGCAAGGGAGCTTCGTATGATGAGATCCACGGTATTACAAAGATTGATAAATGGTTTATCGATAAGATTGCCATTCTGGTCCGGATGGAGCAGCGGTTAAAGACGGAAACGCTTACGCCGGAGCTTTTAGCTGAGGCGAAGCGGATCGAGTTTCCGGACAATGTTATCGCACGGTATACAGGGATGACAGAGAGAGAAGTCCATGATATGCGGATCGCCAATGGAATTACGGCCGCTTTTAAAATGGTAGATACGTGTGCGGGTGAGTTTGACGCTGCCACACCATATTATTACAGTTGTTTTGGCAGTGAGTGTGAGGTGGATGCCACGAGGACGAAAAAGAAGGTCATGGTGCTTGGCTCCGGGCCGATCCGCATCGGTCAGGGGATCGAATTTGACTTTTGTTCGGTGCACAGTGCATGGTCACTGGAAAAAAGTGGGTTTGAGACGATCATTGTCAACAACAACCCGGAGACGGTCAGCACGGATTTTGACGTGGCGAACAAACTTTATTTTGAACCTCTCACACCGGAAGACGTAGAAAATATCGTGGCATTGGAAAAGCCGGACGGGGCAGTTGTCCAGTTTGGCGGACAGACAGCGATCAAACTGACGGAGGCGCTCCGTGAGATGGGAGTTCCGATTTTTGGAACAAGTGCGGAAAATGTAGATGCCGCAGAGGATAGAGAATTGTTTGATGCGATCTTAGAGGAGTGTCAGATCCCAAGGCCGAAAGGACAGACCGTGTTTACAACGGAAGAAGCACTGGCGGCAGCAAATGAGCTTGGTTATCCGGTGCTCGTCCGTCCGTCTTATGTACTTGGGGGACAGGGGATGCAGATTGCGATCAACGATGATGATATCGTCGAGTTTATGTCTGTGATCAACCGGCATGTGCAGGAACATCCGATCCTTGTGGATAAATATCTCATGGGAAAGGAAGTAGAAGTCGATGCCGTATGTGACGGTGAGGAGATTCTGATCCCTGGCATCATGGAACATATTGAGAGGGCAGGAATCCACTCCGGCGACAGCATTTCAGTCTATCCGGCGCAGAGCATCAAGCCGGAGGTACAGGATGTGCTCGTGGATTATACGAGGAAACTTGCGAGATCGCTGCATGTCATCGGCCTGATCAACATCCAGTTTATCGTCTATAACGATGAGGTATTTGTCATCGAAGTCAATCCCCGTTCTTCCCGGACCGTACCATATATCAGCAAGGTAACAGGAATCCCAATCGTAAAACTTGCCTCACAGGTCATTCTCGGGAAGAAATTAAAAGATTTGGGATACGAGACAGGTTTGGCGAAAAAGGCAGATTATATCGCGATCAAGATGCCGGTATTTTCCTTTGAGAAACTCAGGGGAGCAGAGATCAGCCTCGGCCCGGAGATGAAATCGACCGGAGAGTGTCTCGGGATCGCAAAGACATTTAATGAGGCGTTGTCAAAGGCATTTCTCGGTGCAGGGATCAATCTTCCGAAACATAAGAAGGTGATACTTACAGTCAAGACGCAGGCACAGGAGGAAGCGGTATCTGTGGCAAGGCGGTTTATTGATCTTGGTTATGAGATCTATGCTACGAGAGGAACCCAGAAAGCTCTCGCGAAGGCGGGCGTGGAAGTGATCGGGGTCAATAAGATCGAGCAGGAGCCGCCGACACTGATGGATCTCCTCCTCGGCCATGAGATCGATCTTGTGATCGATATTCCGAAACAGGGAGAGCATTCCCACGATGGATTTTTGATCCGGCGTACATCGATCGAGACCGGCGTTACCTGTCTGACTTCACTGGATACGGCCAATGCGCTGCTTACAAGCCTGGAAAATGTTGACAATACAAAAATGTCTCTTGTGGATATTGCGACGATCGAGGGGCGGTAGAGAAGGGAAACTGCACCGAAAATCAGGAAATAGGAGTGATTTGTTGAACTATTATAGAAAAACAGGTATAATAGTTCGATACAGATACAAATTTGAAAGTGGGTGCAAAATGTCAACTAAGGTATATTTATGGATAGAGGATCGAAAAGGTAAGGCGAGTTATATATTTTGGGAAACATTGATGCAAAAGCTGTGCCCGAATGTAATTGTTGAAAGTAAGAAGAATAATAGTGAGCTTGTTAAGGCGGTAAAAGCCTTAACAGACAAGGAGAATAAATACATTATTGTGTTTGATAATGCTTTTGATAATTTACAGGTATATCAGGAACAAAAGCGATTAAAAAAATATGCCGATATGAAAAGTAATGTACTACGGATGGATATCATATGCTTTGAATATGTTCTCTTAGAATTTAATAAGCTTATTGATTGGATTTATGCACCAAACGATGAATTTTTAGTGAAACGGGCAGATGCGATTCGTGCGAAAGAAATGTTGGTTGCGGCAATTCGATCGGGAGAACTGAATTATAAGATGATTCGGGAAATTATAATATATGACAATAATCTTGAAAATCATAATATAGAACAGTTGTCTGCCAAACTATTATATGACTTGACGAGAAATACAGGATTTGAGGTGTCTAAAGGGAAAATTGGGGAATGTTGGATCAAGTCATGCTGTGATTGGAGCAAACGTCAGAAAGATGATATTTGTGGTTTGGAGCATGATAAACTATCCATTGCAGATAAAATGAAAAGTATTTACAGTGGAACTTCACTGAACAGAGAATTTGCGGAAGTTGGTTTGGAGGTGGCATTATGATTACAATATATAAAAATAAAAATGACATCCCCCAGGATATGGAATATATAGAGTTGAATGATGTATTTTTTAATCAAAATACAGCAGCCAGATTGGATGATTATGCGAAACAGATCGTAGAGCAGATCGATGAAGCAAAATTATGTAGTAAATATAAAATTGAGTCCAGGTTCAATCATGTTATTCTGGATGTTGACCATTTGTCTACCGGATGTAAGACGGTTTTAAATGTACTGTATTTTCCAGATAAAGTTTTTTGTCTGAAAGAGTGTGGAGATAATGCGTTAGAAATATTATATGGTTTGGAGAATGGTTCTGTTTATAGTGATTATGCGATGATACCTTTTGATATGGAGAGGGTCAATGTGTCTGTCGGTCAGGAAATTAGAACAATTAATGATTATGAAGAGTTAAAGGAGTGGTGGACAGATGAAAAGTAAACCGGTCGTAATGGATCATTTTTTTACAGTTCATACTTCATTTATAATAAATATTACATTTACGAATAATCTTACATTGCTTACTGGGCCATCTGCGAACGGAAAGACTGCCTCCTTTTCGTTTATCAGGGAAAGTATGGCTGTGAATCCGAATATTGTTTGTTTGAATTATCTGGATTATCAGAAGGATATTAAAGAAATACTTATACATGAAAAAGGAAAGCTGATCGTAATTGATAATGCAGATATTTTATTGGATGATGAAACAAGAAAATATATTTCAATCGATGGGAATAATCAGTATTTGATCATAGGGCGTAATCCTGGAAATTTGTTTACTACAAAGGAGAATCTGTTTGAACTGGTAAGTAAGAAAAAGGGGGAAGTGACGGAGTTTCAGATACGGCCATATTTATAGTAATAGTGGAGAAAAACAGAAGAACCGTTCAACGGGGTAATATCCAGTTGAATGGTTCTTTAAAGTGTTGTAAGCCATAATGATGTTTTTGATTTTTAACGGGAAAAGTATAATAAGACTAATTCGTCATCGCCGACAACCGGAAGACATCACTGGATTTTCCGATCACGATGATATGATCATCCTTTTTAAATATATAATCGCCAAGTGGCATCGGATCGATAAATGTCTGGTTTTTGATGGCGATGATATTTACATTGTACTTCTGGCGTACATTGATTTCGATGATCGTATGTCCGATCCAGTCCGGAATGATCGGTATCTCAAAAATAGAACAGTCTGAGGTGAGTTCGATGTAGTCGAAAATATTTGTGGCGTTATAACGGACGGCAAGCTTTTCGGCGATTTCCCTTTCCGGGAAAAATACTTCATCGGCACCGATCTTTTTCAAAAAGTCTGCCTGACGCGCCCGTTTCGCTTTGGAGATCACATATTTTGCCCCTTGTTCTTTTAAAATGGAAGTGATCTCCAGGGAGGAATAAAAGTCTTCGCCGATGGCGACAAAACAGTAGTCAAAATTATTGACGCCGATGCTTTTTAATACGGCAGGGTTCGTGCAGTCGCCCGTGACCGCATCTCCAAATATCGTTGATAACTCTTGTATCTTTTCTTCATTCTTGTCAATGATCATGACATCATTTCCAAGTTCCTGCATTTTATGGGCCAGACACTGGCCAAGGATTCCCATTCCGATGACTAAGATTGATTTCATATTGATCTTCTCCTTTTTATCCAATTAATATTTTTTCCTTCGGCCGCTTAAGCGGCGGTTTTTTTGTCAGTTCCCCGAAAACGAGCATCAGGGAGAAACCTCCGATACGTCCGCCATACATGAGCACGATCAGGATCAGGTGTGACAGGATCCCAAGATGTGGTGTGATTCCCATTGTCACACCTACCGTGCACACAGCGGATATCACCTCAAATTGTGCTGCCGACAAGTCGATTCCTTCGATATGGCATATGAGGAGTGTTCCGATGATGACATAGGTCAGATACACGACAACGATCACGGCAGCCTGTTTGACAAGATCTTTGCCGAGGCGTTTTTTAAATATCGTAATATCGGAATTTCCCCGGGACATGGAAGCCATAGCGATGAAAATGACAGCGATGGTCGTTGTTTTGATCCCTCCTGCGGTAGAGCCGGGGCTTCCCCCGATCATCATAAGTGCATTGGAGAGAAGAACTGCGGAAGGAGACATCTGGCTGTAGTCAATGGTATTAAAACCGGCAGTGCGCATTGTTGTGGAGGCAAAGAATGATTTTAGGAGGCGGATGGGAACGGAGTCCCCCTTCATTGTGTAGCCGGCTTCAAAAATAAAATATCCCGCTGTGCCGGCTATAAGAAGAATACCGGCTGTGATAAGGATCAGTTTTGCGTGCAGGGAATAGCGGCTGAATCTCAGTTTGTGACGCAAAATATCTTCCCATACAAGAAAGCCGATTCCGCCGAGGATGATAAGAAAAGACAAGGTGAGGTTTATGACCCAGTCCCCCTGCCAGGCAGTAAAGGAAGAAAAAGGCTCATATTTTCCCATCAGGTCAAATCCTGCATTGCAAAAGGCCGAGATGGAATGGAAGACAGAGTAATAGATCCCTTGTCCGATCCCCATTTTGGGGATAAAGCGGGTTGACAGGAGAAGGGCTCCGCATCCTTCGATGATCGCAGTTCCCATAAGTATCCTTTTGATAAGACGTACCATTCCGCCCACCTGAACATTTCCGGCAGCCTGCATTAAGACGACTCGTTCCTGCATGCTGAGTTTGCGTTTCATGAAAATAAAGATCATTGAGATGACACTCATGAGGCCGATGCCACCGATCTGGATCATGACTAATATGACAATCTGTCCGAATATGGACCAGTTTGTGTATGTATCTGCTATGACCAGTCCTGTCACACATGTAGCACTCGTGGATGTAAACAAAGCGTCGAGCGGGTCGCTCCACTGCCCGTTCCTGGCCGAGATCGGGAGTGTCAATAAAACCGTTCCAAGAAAGATAACGAGAATGAAGCTGATTGCAATGATGCGGGTAGGACTGATCTTATAAAACCATTTGTCAAACATGGCTGTGTCTGGCCTCCTTTTAGATGTTTTTCCAATATAGTATACACGAAAACCCGAATAAATAAAAGAGGTGTTGAAATAAAAAACTTTACAGAATACTTTTTTTATGATAAGATAAGCAAGTTAGAAAACCAATACTCAGAATCTGGAATACTCCAACCGGTTCTTGGTAGTTGGCAATTATAAAAAAATGGAGGTACATCAAAATGATGACGACAGAGAGAAAAGCAGAGATTATCAAAGAATATGGAAGAACTCCGAATGACACAGGTTCACCTGAGGTTCAAGTTGCTCTTCTGACAGAGAGGATCAACGTTCTGACAGAGCATCTGAGGGACAATAAAAAAGACCATCATTCCAGACGCGGACTTTTAAAGATGGTTGGTAAAAGACGTGGACTTCTTGACTATCTGAAGAGAACGGATCTGGAAGGATACCGTGCTTTGATCGCTAAACTTGGATTGAGAAAGTAAAGATCGTGCCCTCTGTGGGCAGCAGATGAGAATGATAGTAGAACCGGATGTGTATGCTAAGGTTTTACTATCATTTTTAGCTATATAAAAGGAGTGAAATATGAAGAGAGACAGAAGCCAGTCCATGGTCATCCGTGGCAACCGTATCCTTCTTGTTGAACACAAAATGTTTGGGCGGGATTTTTATAATCTGCCGGGAGGAGGAGTCGAAGAAGGAGAGGTGCCGGAGGAGGCGGCCATCCGGGAACTTTGCGAGGAGTGTAATGTAAAGGGCACGGTTGTCAGACCTTTGGCTGTGGAATATAAACCGGATATGGAAAGCCGGGTGTATACGTTTCTTGTAGAAATACCGGACGATGCGGAAGCGACGAAAGGGATCGATCCGGAGCTTTCTGAAAATGAGCAGACGATCACAGGTGTGAAGTGGCTGCGCATGGATGAAATTCCGGAGAGGGACCGGGCGTACCTTTTTGGAGCCGGTCTCATGAGAGTGCCGTTGTTCCATGATGAGGTATTATCATGGAACGGAGAGGATATCAGCTATCCTGAGAAGGGGGAATCCGGTGAGGAGAAGGAAAGAGAATAAAAAAACATTTCCCATCGGGAGAAAATTGTGTTATAATTAATATGTATGTGTAAAAGTAAATATGGAGATTTGTCCGAGACTTCTGAAAAGTACATCATTCTCTGCTTTTCAGCTGTGTATGACACAAATTGTGCTATGTGAAAAATGGTGTGTTTTTCAGTTGTTTCGGAATCTCCAAATAAGTTTAAAGGAGAAAAGATATGTACAAGACATTTTCAATGGAACTGGCCGGCAGAACGCTTTCGATCGATATCGGACGTGTGGCGGCACAGGCAAATGGTGCTGTATTTATGCACTACGGAAATACCGTTGTTTTATCGACGGCTACTGCTTCTGAAAAACCGAGGGAGGGAATTGATTTCTTCCCGCTCAGCGTAGAGTATAATGAAAAGATGTACTCTGTGGGAAAGATTCCCGGAGGATTTACAAGAAGAGAGGGAAAGCCGTCGGATAATGCGATCCTTACGTGCCGTGTGATCGACCGGCCGATGAGACCGCTTTTCCCAAAAGATTACAGAAATGATGTGACGCTTGAGAATCTCGTTATGTGTGTTGATCAGGACTGCAGTCCGGAACTTACAGCAATGCTTGGTTCTGCGCTGGCTACATGTATTTCTGATATTCCGTTTGACGGGCCGACAGCAGCGACACAGATCGGTCTGGTGGATGGTGAACTTGTGGTAAACCCGACTTCGGAGCAGAGACTGGTTTCTGACCTGGCGCTTACCGTTGCATCGACGAGAGAAAAAGTCATCATGATCGAGGCAGGCGCAAATGAAGTGCCGGAGGATAAAATGATCGAGGCGATCTATAAGGCACATGAAGTAAATGGACAGATCATCGAATTTTTTGATAAGATCGTTGCGGAGTGCGGAAAAGAGAAGCATGAATATGAACATTGCGATACACCGGAAGAAATGTATGATGATATGGTTTCCTTTATTACGCCGGAGGCGATGGAAGAGGCTGTATTTACCGATGTAAAACAGGTGCGTGAGGAGAATATCCGCCAGATCAAGGACAAGCTCGAGGAGCGGTATGAAGAGGAGCATCCGGACTGGCTTGAACTGATCGATGAAGCAGTATATAAATTCCAGAAAAAGACGGTCCGGAAGATGATCCTGAAAGACCACAAGCGTCCGGACGGACGTGAGATCACACAGATCCGCCCACTTGCGGCGGAAGTTGATGTACTTCCTACCGTTCATGGTTCCGGTCTGTTCTCCAGAGGACAGACACAGGTTCTTAATGTAACGACACTTGCGCCGCTTGCGGAGAGACAGAAACTGGATGGACTGGATGAACATATAACCTCCAAACGGTATATTCATCATTATAATTTTCCATCCTATTCGGTGGGAGAGACGAGACCGAGCAGAGGGCCGGGACGTCGTGAGATCGGTCATGGAGCCCTGGCAGAGAGAGCCCTTGTTCCGGTGCTTCCGACAGAGGAAGAATTTCCATATACGATTCGTACAGTATCGGAGATCATGGAGTCGAATGGTTCTACTTCACAGGGAAGTATCTGTGCTTCGACGCTTTCCCTCATGGCTGCCGGCGTACCGATCAAAGCTCCTGTAGCAGGTATCTCAGTAGGCCTTGTGACAGGTGATACCGATGACGATTATCTGATCCTTACAGATATACAGGGACTGGAAGATTTCTTCGGCGATATGGACTTTAAAGTAGCCGGTACACATAAAGGAATCACAGCGATCCAGATGGATATTAAGATCCACGGACTGACCCGTGAGATCGTAGAGGGTGCGATCCGTCGTACGAAAGAGGCCAGAACTTATATTCTGGATGAAGTAATGGCAAAGGCGATCGCAGAGCCGCGTAAGGAAGTAAATGAATATGCACCAAAGATCAAACAGATCATGATCGATCCGGCGAAGATCGGCGATGTGGTAGGCCAGCGTGGAAAGACGATCAATACGCTGATCGAGCGCACTGGTGTTAAGATCGATATCACGGATGACGGTGCAGTATCTGTCTGCGGTACGGATAAAGTGATGATGGATGAGGCGATCCGTCTGATCGAGATCATCACGACCGATTTTGAGAAGGGACAGATTTTTGAAGGAACCGTTGTCAGCATAAAAGATTTTGGTGCTTTCATTGAATTTGCTCCGGGCAAGGAGGGAATGGTGCACATTTCCAATATCTGCCGAAGAAGGATCAATCATGTGGAGGATGAACTTACCCTGGGTGACAAAGTAAAAGTTGTTTGTCTCGGAAAAGATAAGATGGGAAGAATTTCCTTTAGCATGAAAGATGTAAACGAGAACAATTAATGGATACGATGAAAATAGCACTTACCAATATGGACATCCGTCAGACGGAACCGTCTGTAAACCGGGAAAAATGTGCGGAACTGATAAAGCGGGCTTCGGATTTTGGGGCTCGCCTTATCCTTTTTCCAGAAATGACACTTACCGGATTTACGATGGAGGTAAGACAGTTTGGCGAAAAGGCAGATGAACATGGCCTTACGGAGACGATCGCTTATTTTGCCGAAAAATCCAGTGAATATGAGATGGCGGTCGGATTTGGTTATATTAGCAATGAAAACGAAAAAGGAAAGAATCATTTCGTGGTAGTCGACAGTGGTAGAATAATTGGCGATTATGAAAAAATGCATCCGTTTACTTACGGAGAAGAATCCTGTTTTTATGAAGCCGGGGACAAACTGGTTTCTGTGGAGATTGATGGCACCGGGATCGGATTGTTTGTGTGCTATGACCTGAGATTTCCTGAGATTTTTCAGGCTTCCAGTGAGCAGAACCAGATCATGGCAGTGATCGCAAACTGGCCCGGGGAGAGGATTACACACTGGCATTGTCTGCTTCAGGCAAGAGCGATCGAAACACAGTCTGTCGTGCTTGGTGTGAACCGGAAAGGAAGAGGCGGCGGCCTTGAATATGAGGCATCCAGTGAAGTGTTTGACTGTCTGGGACGCCGTTTGGATGGGACGCAGATTTTCACGTCTTTTGGCGACGAATGTATTCTGTATGAAATTGATACCAAACTTCCGGAAAAAATAAGAAAAGAGTTCCCGGTGAAAAAAGACCGGAGAAAAAACATATACCGTACCTTTTATGAAGTATAATTCTCCTGAAATCTGTCACACTATAACAATAGAAATATTCAGAAAAGGTGAGTGTGACATGGGAACAGATAATATCAAAGAATACGGAAAATGCCAGCTTGGGGGAATTCAACTTCTCTCTATTATTGGTGAGATCGAGGGGCACGAGTGCGTCTCGGAAAATACGAAATCTACAAAATATGAGCATCTGCTTCCGCTTCTTGCATCGGCAGAGGATGATGAGGAAGTGAAGGGGATTTTATTTCTGGTCAATACGGTGGGTGGTGATGTGTCATGCGGTCTGGCTCTGGCAGAAATGATCGCAGGTTTAAGTAAGCCGACCGTATCACTCATCATCGGGGACAGCCATTCGATCGGTGTTCCATTGGCAACAGCTACAGACTATTCCTTTATCGTGCCGAGTGCCACGATGATCATTCATCCGGTGCGCATGAGCGGGATGGTGATCGGTGCACCTCAGACGTATGGGCAGTTTCAGCAGATCCAGGACCGGATCATTGATTTTATCGTCCGCAATAGCGGAGCAGAGAAAGAGCGGATCGAGGAGCTTATGATGAATACCTGCATGTTGTCCAAAGATCTTGGAACCGTGCTCGTAGGGCAGGAGGCAGTGGAGGAGAAACTGGTCAATGAAGTAGGTAATATTTCTTCAGCACTTGCTTATCTGAAAAATAAGATATGTTAGTTATAGAAAGGTTTGATGGGAAAATGGCAAAGAAAAAAAGAAGACCAAGACCGGTAAAAAAGGTTCAGGAGGCGTCTCCGCTTTCGAGAGAGATCATTCTTTTAGTGATCATCGTTCTTTCCATCTTGTCGCTGCTCAGTCTGTTTGATCTGTGCGGTGAGGGGGGAAAACTCCTGAGCAGACTTTTGTTTGGACTATTTGGGGCGGCTTCTTATGTGTTTCCGGTTTGTCTTCTCATTGCGAGCGGATTATTTATATCCAATCCGGAAAACATAGAATTGAGAAGAAAGATCATTTACAGTTCGGCACTATACATATGCATATGCGGGATATTCCAATGGGTGATCGACAGCAAAGCAGACGGCTTGATCGAAGTTTTCAAAGTCTGTAGCAGCGAGCGCATCGGCGGCGGATTTTTTGGAGGTGTGCTTTCCTATCTGCTTACGCTGGTCGCAGGACGAGCAGGCTCTTTTGTGATCATTCTCGGACTTACACTTTTGTTCGTCATGCTGATCACGAAAAAGCTGATTTTTGCAGCAATCCGGGATTTGTATGAGGAAAAGAAATCATCTTCCAGAGAATACGTAGAGTATGAACCATATGAAGAAGATGGGGCGGATGTGACGGAACGTCAGATGAAGGTGCATACCTTTGAGAAAAAGAAGGCGGCAAAGAAAGAAAAGCAGGAAAAGAAGAGAGCCGGAAAGGAAAAGACAGCAGAGGATGTTCCTAATATTTCCATTATCCGGAATGACAAACCTGTTTCTGCAGAGCCACCGGTCTATCAGGAAGAGATCCAGACCAAATTCGGAGAGAAGAAAGAAGAAGAGATAAAACCTGCCAGTAAAAAGAAGGACAGCGGGCAGATTGAAAAAGAAGTAAGTCAGATCCAGGCAGAAATACAAAAACCGTCAAAAAAGACAGATCAAAAAGAAAATACATATGTATTTCCGTCCCTTGATCTTCTCTCGAAGCCAAAATCAGGAGGGAAGGGACTCAGTGATACAGACCTTCTGGAGACAGCAGCGAAACTACAGGATACGCTTGAGAGTTTTGGAGTCAGGGTGAAGATGGGAGATGTGAGCTGCGGGCCGAGCGTGACAAGATATGAACTGGTACCGGAACAGGGCGTGAAGGTGAGCAGTATTACAAGGCTGGCGGATGATATTAAACTTAGCCTGGCTGCTTCGGATATCCGGATCGAAGCTCCGATCCCCGGAAAAGCGGCAGTGGGTATCGAAGTCCCGAATGCGACGAGGAACATGGTCACGTTACGGGAACTTCTTGAGAGCAGGGAATTTCAGAGTGCAAAATCGAATGTGTCTTTTGCAGTAGGAAAGGATATCAGCGGAAAAACGATCGTGACGGACATTGCTAAAATGCCGCATCTGCTTGTGGCGGGGGCGACGGGATCGGGAAAATCTGTCTGCATCAATACGCTGATCATGAGTATTTTGTATAAAGCGGATCCGAATGAGGTGAAGTTTATCATGGTGGATCCCAAAATGGTTGAGCTCACAGCATATGCAGATATCCCACATTTGATGATTCCGGTCGTCACAGATCCCAAAAAAGCATCGGCGGCCTTAAACTGGGCGGTCCAGGAAATGACTGTGCGTTACAATAAATTTGCAGAACTCGGGGTCAGGGATATTAAGAGCTATAATAAAAAAATAAAAGGGTTGAAACACAATGAGGATCAGGTTTATGAGAAGATGTGTCAGATCGTCATTATCGTTGATGAGTTTGCCGATCTTATGATGGTGGCGCCGGGCGAAGTTGAGGATGCGGTGTGCCGTCTCGCACAGCTTGCCAGAGCGGCGGGGATCCACCTTGTGTTAGCGACACAGCGACCGTCTGTCAATGTCATTACCGGACTGATCAAGGCCAATATCCCATCGAGGATCGCGCTCTCGGTTTCTTCTGCGATCGATTCCCGGACGATCATCGACAGCGCCGGTGCGGAGAAGCTTCTGGGGAATGGGGATATGCTTTTTGCACCTCAGGATTATCCGAAACCGGTCCGCATTCAGGGAGCCTTTGTTTCGGATGAGGAGAGGGACGGGGTCGTAGCCTTTTTAAAACAGCAGCAGACGGAGCCTTCCTACAATGAAGAGGTGACAAAACATATTGAGGCAAACCCGGTCGGAAATAAATCGGGTGCTGCGGGAAATGCACCGGGAGGCAATGACCGGGATGAGTTGTTTGTTGAAGTGGGACGGTTTATCATCGAGAAAGACAAGGCATCGATTGGAATGTTGCAGAGGGTGTTCCGCATCGGTTTTAACCGGGCGGCCAGGATCATGGACCAGCTCTGTGAGGCGGGAGTGGTCGGCCCCGAGGAGGGGACAAAGCCAAGAACGATACTGATGTCGATGGAGCAGTTTGAAAATTATTTGGAGAGCGAGGGATGAGTATGAACGGATGGATCATAGTAAATGGGTTTTTGTATACAAATAAGTTTTCAGAGCTTACCAGTATGTTTACCGAAGCAGCAGTAAAATACAACATTCAGTTGAATGTAGTGTTTAATTCAGAAATCTATACGGGGATTTTTGAAATGAATAAGACAGTTAAAAAGCCGGATTTTGTGCTTTTTTGGGATAAGGATGTCATTCTTGCCAGATACCTTGAGTTATCAGGGATTCCCGTATATAACAGCAGTAAGGCGATTGAAATCTGTGATGATAAGAGAAAGACATATATAGCTCTTTTCGAAGCGGGACTTCCGATCCCGCAGACGGTTTCGGCACCGATGACATATGAAAATATCGGTTTTCCGTCGCTTGAATTTGTCAAGCGGTTTGAGGCAGGGCTCGGGTATCCGATGATCATTAAAGAAGCTTTTGGCTCCTTTGGGGAACAGGTTTATAAAGTGGATAACCGCAAACAGATGAAAAAGATCGTAAGCGATCTCCAGCATACGCCATTTCTTTTTCAGAAATATATCAGTACCAGCCATGGGCAGGATATCCGGATCCAGGTGGTCGGAGACCAGGTCATTGCGGCAATGCGGCGTTTTTCGGATAAGGATTTCCGGGCGAATATTACATATGGCGGCAGTAAAGAGCAGTATGAGCCGGATGAAAAGGCATGTGAACTGGCGGTCCGGGCGTGCCGGGCAGTTGGTTGTGATTTTGGCGGTGTGGATCTTTTATTTGCCGAAAATGGGTTTGTAGTTTGTGAAGTAAATTCTAATGCCCATTTTAAAAACCTGTATGACTGCACCGGAGTAAATACAGCGGAACATATTATGAAATACATTTCATCGCAGAAACGGGGATAGCGCATGAAGATGTGGATGATATATGACAGGGAAGGGCTGGCAAGAAATAAAGATTATGTTACATTGTATGAAACCGCCTGTGCCCCGTATGGAATCGAGGTAGAGGCAGTTTATGACGATTGTGTAAAAAAACGGATTACCGGCGGTGAAACGCCGGTATTTGCGCTTGTGCGGACGATCAACCCGGAAGTGAACCGGTTTTTTGAGCAGAAGAAGATACCTGTGTTTAATTCTTATCTGGTAAGTCAGATCTGTAACGATAAGGGAAAGACGCTTACTTATCTGAAAGAGACTGTTTTTTGTGTTCCATCATTATCTTTTTGCTGTTTAGATCTTTCTTATATTTGTGGACAGGATAAGGAGGGCTTGCGCACGTATTTTTTGGAGTATTTTGAGTATTCTACACATGAAGAACAAGAGCGCCGCCTTATTACGCAGGCAGACGATTTTGTTTTAAAATCTGTAACCGGTCATGGAGGAAGCCAGGTGTTTTCGCTTTTTCATGAAAGAGACAGGATCATGAAAGAGATGCAGGGGCAGGAGTTTGTGCTTCAGCCGATGGTGCAGACGGGAAGTCCGGGCAGGGATCTGAGGGTCTATGTGATCGGGCAGGAGATCATAGCGGCTGTTATGCGCAGTTCTGCCGGGGATTTCCGGGCAAATTACTCCAGAGGGGCAGAAGTATCGCTGCATCCTTTAGACACCGGCCAAAAGGAGATCGTGCGCCGTGTGATAAGGAAATTTGATTTCGGGATGGCGGGTATTGATTTTATACTGGACAAAGAAGGAAAGATGGTGCTAAATGAGATTGAGGACGTCGTGGGGGCAAGAATGTTATACCAATGCGCGCCGGAGATTGATATCGCCACGCAGTATGTCCGGTATCTGGTGAAAGAAAAACTACATATTGTATAAAAAGACGTTGAAATGTCACTATATTGTGATATAATGAACGCATAGAGCATGAGCGCAGACTTTTTAAGAATACGATGTCTGCTTGCAGACAAATTGTATTCTTAAGAAGTCTATGTGAGTGTCAACGAACACGGAGAAACCGTAGGTTTCGGAGTGAGTGCTTATGCGGAATAAGAACATAAGCGCACGTGTATAAGCACTCATGCAGTATATGACACGAGTGCTTATGCATGATCTGTGAGTGTAAACGAACACAGTGAGTTCTTAACATGATACGAGGAGCATTCCTGTTAAGTAACAAATAGCAGATTTGCAAAAAATGAGTGCCTGCCCTAGAATAATGATTGTTAACTGGCCGGTTGACAAATCATCATTCAAAGGAGACACCCA
>JAETQR010000018.1 GCA_021770615.1 Lachnospiraceae bacterium
CCTCCAGTATTTATAAAGATGTTTTATTCATCCGGCCAAGATGAACACCTTTATTGTACTTCGAGGTTTTCTTTTATTCAATTGGCATTATTTCTGAATTACAGGAATGCTCCTATCTTACCTACCAAGAACGGGAAGTAATTATAGAAATAGCAAAGTTAATGTCTCAAAAAGAAAAGAACTAAAGAAAATCAAATCAGCAACCACTTATGGAGGTTGCTTTTTTGATGTTCACATTTATATATTAGATCGATTCATCATCTAAGATTATTTATGTTATTGAAGAGAGTTTGAAATAGTTTTTATTTCCACTCCATTTTTTAATAATATGCTACCAAATCCGTGACGTAATGCGTGTGGTGTCAATTTATCATTTGCATCACATCTACTAAGCATATGTTTCAATGTTCTGAAAATATTACGTCTAACCATAGGTGTCAAATTTTTTGTAACACATACATAATCGTTGTCACTGTGGTCTTTATTAAATTTGTGAAAGTAATCAATTTGTTCAAATGCACGTTTTGACAAAGGTATTGTACGCTGTCTATATGTTTTTGGAAGACTAACAATAGTCTTTGTTTTAGTTGCCGCATCTTTGTCCCTATTTCTCGCTGTAGCGTGTGTATATTTCACAGTTATTGTTCTATTTTGCATATCTACATTTTCCCACTTTAAAGCACATAGTTCTGATATTCTTAAACCAGTATACATAATAATAATAATTGCTCTCGCATTGTTTCCATACATATATTCGCTGTTTGAGTATTCTTTTTTTCTAAATGCTTCTTGATAAAGTGCTTCAACATCTTCAATTGTAGCAAAAGGCACCTCTTTGGTTTTCACAGCAACTCTGTCTTCCGAAGGTATCTGGACTAATGAAAGATCAAAATATGGTAATTCCTCTTTTGCCATACCATATTTTAAGCATTGACGAATAATAGACCAAACCTTTCTGATTGTTCCAATAGAATACTTTTCTGCCAACGAGTCTATATACTCTTGGACTAATTCATAATTTAGTACTTTTATATTTTTATTTCCGAAATCATAACCGTTTACATTGAGATATTTTGTGATAATTAATTCATAAGAATCATATGTTTGCTGTTTAAGTTTTTTTTGCCGAGTTGTAGATAACCACTCAAGCATATATTCTTCGATTGTTTGAACATTAGATTGATGGATTAAATTATTTTGCTTCTTTTTCCTTTTTATCTTTTCCTTTATTTCGTTTATTGTCTTACCATAGGTGTATTTATTTTGATTGTCACGAAAATATTGATAAGTAACTCCTTTAACTGTTTTTGTACCCCATGAACCTTCACCATTCTTTCTTCTTTTCATACTACTCAACACCTCTCTTTTGTTATGTAGTCTGTGGAGAACTGGGGTAGGAAAACAGGGTAGAAATTTTATTAAGGGCTTGTAACCAGCGATTATTCGTTGTTTGTTAATCATAGCACCCTTCATTACGAGTGAAGTGCTCTACCGACTGAGCTATCGAAGCATAATTTTTCTAACCTAGAATATTATAACCAACTTATCTCATTTTGTAAAGTACAATTTATAGAATATTATATTTTTTTTATAAACTTTTTCTTTTCTAAACATTTTATTTGAGGACAAAGTACGCTATAATAAAGACACTGGATCAAAATCCAGTGTTTGATATGTTTCTGGAGGCAAAATAAATGAGTGATCATACAAATTCTACTAAAAACCGTCTTTCCTATATCTTCAGTCATCTTAGTGTAAAAGAAAAAATCATATGGGTGCTGCAAATGCTATTTGCAGCCGCAATACTGGTAACAGCAATACTGGGACTGCGTGGTATTGTCCCGATCGGCCTGACAAACACGATCGACCTTATCCTGCTCCTTCTTTTATTTATTATATGTGGTATCAAATTTATCCCGGAGCGGATCGTATATGCCATTATTTATTTTATCTTAGCCGCACTTATGTGTGCCATTCTTATTGCTGGTTTCTTTATATAGTTAATTATAAACTCCTTTTACGAAAACAAGGCCGCCCTCATGGACGGCCCTGTTTTTTCTCTATCTCACAAAATCCAAGTATCAAAAATCTTTTTTGGCATATTGCCAACATGTTACGGAACTCCCTCTTACTTCTCTTCTGCGAGAAGCTGCATGATCTCGTTGCTCCTCTGGATGAACTCTGTCATCGCAGCCGGCTCCAGCGGTTTATGGCTTATCATCGCCAGATCATAAAGCTGCTTGCAGAAAATCTCCGCATGGTCTCCCTCTTTATTTTCCACAAGATATTTCACAAGTTCATGATTGGCATTCAGCACGAGAGTTTCCCCTCCGAAATCTCCCATACCTCCCATTCCATTCATAGCATACATTTTCATCATATCCTGCATACGCCTTGTCTCTTCGGAAAGAGTGATCATGGAGGAAACCTTTTCATTCTTTAATTTCTCTACCTTTACCTCCAGCTTTTCCTTCCCGAGTGCTTTCTGGAAAAGTTCGGTGAGGATCTCGGTCTCTTCTTTCAGTTCATCCTCTCCGGCCTCTTCTTTGAAATCTTCCGTCACTTCTGCATCGATCCGCTGGAATTTTACATTGTCATCACCAGCTTCCAGAGATGAAATAAACGGCTGGTCGATACTATGTGTGAGTACAAACGCATTCTTATTCTGTTCACGGAACAGATTGATATACTGGCTCTGCTGCTGCATATCCGTAACATAATAGATCGTAGTCTTCGGCGGTTCCTGTGGTTCTTCCGTTTTTTCCTCCTCACCCGGCTCCACAACCTCTGCCTCCGGCGCATCTACTGTATCGAGATATTCCTTCATCGTCATAAACTTATCATCCAGATCCTTGAAAAGAATGTATTCCTTCATCTTTTCCTGGAATTTCTGGTCTTTCAGACATCCATATTTGATAAACGGACTGATATCATCCCAATACTTCTCATAATTTTCACGGTCTGTCTTGCACATACCGCTCAGTTTATCGGCAACTTTCTTTGTAATATATTCTGAAATCTTTGTAACAAAACCATCATTCTGTAACGCACTTCTCGACACATTCAGCGGAAGATCCGGACAGTCGATCACACCTTTCAAAAGAAGGAGGAACTCAGGGATCACTTCCTTAATATTGTCTGCGATAAAGACCTGATTATTATAAAGCTTGATCACACCTTCTGCATTCTCATACTCCAGATTTACTTTTGGAAAATACAGGATACCTTTCAGGTTAAACGGATAATCCATATTCAGATGGATCCAGAAAAGCGGCTCCTTGTAATCCCGGAACACCTTCCGGTAAAACTCCTTATAATCCTCTTCAGAGCATTCGTTCGGATGCTTTGTCCAAAGCGGAGACGTGTCACTGATCGAAACCGGACGTTTCAGGATCTTTGTCTTTTTCACCGGTTCTTTGTCTTCCTTATTTTCTTCATCCGTATCCTCAGAAGCCTTATCCGCTGTATCTTTCTTTGGCTCTTCAACAATTTCTTCAATGACCGTATCTTTTTCAGTCACTTCATCGCTTGGGATCGTCTCGTACTCCGGTTCTGCATTTTCATTTGTCAGAAAAATCTCAACCGGCATAAACGAACAGTATTTCTCCAATACTTCCCGTACCCGGTATTCATTGGCAAACTCATAGCTGTCTTCGTTCAGATGCAGGATGATCTCCGTACCGGTCTCCTCTTTTGTTCCGTCACTCATCTCAAATTCCGTGCCACAGTCAGACTCCCAGTGAACGCTTTCCTCGCCCTCTCGATAGGACTTTGTGTTGATCTCCACATGGTCTGCCACCATGAACGCAGAATAAAATCCAAGTCCGAAATGACCGATGATCTGCTCCTCACTGGATTTATCTTTATACTTTTCAAGGAAATCTGCCGCTCCTGAAAATGCGATCTGATTGATGTACTCTTTTACCTCGTCCGCAGACATACCAAGCCCATTATCTACAAATCGTATCGTCTTTTCCTCTGCGTTGATAAAAACTTCAATCTTCTCTTTGTAATCGTCCGGCAGCGACGCCTCCCCGATCATATCGAGTTTTTTCAATTTCGTGATGGCATCACACCCGTTGCTTACAAGCTCCCGGATAAAAATATCGTGATCCGAATACAACCACTTTTTAATGATCGGAAAAATATTTTCAGAATCAATCGCTAAACTTCCCTGTTCCTTGTTCATTTTTGTCACTCTCCTATTCCTTCTTAACTAAAAATAAAATCAAAAATACATCCTAAATCTTATCTTAGTACAGAACAGGATAGATGTCAAGAAATTTTTAGCACTCGTTAGTGTTGAGTGCTGACAATTTCATTTTTCCTTAGAAATCCGGCACAATTTTCATCCCATATTTGCTCATTTGCCTTATCCAGCGTAAAATTAAGCGGAGTATAGGAACTGATACAAACAAGCTCATTATTTTCAAACTGAACCCGGAATCCGCCACAGTCACCGTTCTCCATATAATGAACAAACTGGATCCGCAAGACCTGTGGCACCTGCTTCCCACGGATCATAGAAAATGCCAGCGGCCGGAACAATTTCCACGGAACATATTCACTATCTCCGTACAGCTCCCGATCCTTTTCTTCAAGCCACTCCGACAAAAGACTTCCCTTTACGGAAATAGAGACAAAAGTCTTTACCTCCATCGTACTGACACAAAATTCATCAAAAATTTCCTTTAAAAAAAGAAGCTCCATAAATTCTTTTATGTCTTCGATCTTAAACATTTTCATGAACCAGACACCTCATTTTACCTGAATAATATTCTCATCTGTGCAAATAATAATCATGTAACCTTCACAAATGACGAACCATTTATGATTTTATCATAATTTCTGCACACGGTTTCTGTGCATCCCGAGTTTTGCAAAAACTCGTTGATAAGTTCGTCAGAACTTATTTTATCACGGAAAGGAGATCTTACGATGAGAGCAAGTGAATCAACTTATAAAAACGTAGCAAAAAACTGCAGTGCCTATTCGCCGAAAGACTGCTGTAAATGCACAAATAAATCCGGAGATGCAGATGTTTCCTGCACAACATGTAAACACTTTGCAGATGACAAACACTGCAAACTGGATTTATTCGATCCGATCGCTGCCGATCACAATTTCTAAATCCCCATGAAAAATGCTGCTTCCGCATTTTTCTCAGGCAAAACCGCAGGGCTTCTAACCTTTCGTCTTTCGAAAAGTTAGAAGTCCTTTTCATCTTTCTCACTTTCAAAAACAACGACCGATCTCGGAGATAATATATATTTTTTCAGTCCGGTTTTCTTCCCGGATCCCTCAGACGATACAGCCGTATCCAATACCACATTCCATTTTTTTGTGCTGTTTACAACCGGAAGATAAAATTCATGGGCATCCCAATGAAAATTAAATGCGATATAAAGCGATCTCCCTCCATAATACGCACCATAAAATAAAATCCCGATCTCTCTGCTATAATAAGAAAAATCTGCCTCCCACGGCTCGACTCCGTGGCCGGACACCCCGGGAGCCCCAACTCCTTTTGTATCCATCCCACCCAGCACTTCTTTTCGGTGATACAGCCTCCTGTCTTTCCGGAATTGGATCAGCATTCTGGTAAAATCATATATCTCCCGGTTCTTTTCCAATAATCTCCAGTCCATCCACGTGAGAGCATTGTCCTGACAGTACGCATTATTATTCCCCTTTTGCGTTCTTCCAGCCTCATCCCCCGCTAAGAGCATCGGTGTGGCAAGCCCGAGAAACAACATGCATAAGGCATTTTTCATCTGTCTGGTCCGCATATTATTTACTGTCTTTTTACGGCTTGTCCCCTCCTGGCCACAATTCCAGCTATAGTTAAATTCGGTACCATCCGTATTCTTTTCCCCATTCATTTCATTGTGCTTTACATCATAAGAAACCATGTCTCGGAGCGTAAAACCGTTTTTCTGTGTGATATAGTGAATGATACCCATTTCTCCGTCATCTTCCTTAAAACAACGAAAAAACGCTTCGACCTGTCCCTCATCACTTTTCAGATATCTTCTCGCAGCATTTAAAAACTGATCGTTAAACTGTGCAAATTTTTTCTGGCCGCCGACCCGCATAGCTCCCTGCCAGCTGCCTCCGAGAAAATAACACTGGCGTAATACCGGATCGGCATCGATCCACTGCTTTGATACCACATCCGGATTTACAAGAAAACCATCAATATGATACTCCGTTACATAATATTTCAGACATCGGATCATAAATTCCGGAGACCGGGCCACAAAATGCATATCAAGAAAAATATTCATCCCATTCTGATGAATCTGTTTTACCATCTGTTTCATTTCATTGACCGCAGTCAGACCGTCAGACGCATAAGATGCTTTCGGTGCAAAATAACAGGCATCTGCTGTGTATCCCCAGTAATTCACCTTCTTCTCCACCGTATCCATTATCTCATTGAAATCATAAAGAGGCAGGAACAGGATCGTGTTCACACCAAGTCCCCGTATATATTCCAGTTTTTCACAAAATCCGTCATATGTCCCTGGATTCGCTACACCTGAGCTGGCGTGCTTTGTATATCCCCGGAGGTGGCACTGGTATAAGATCATATCCTCATATGGGATCCGTATCCGGTTTTCCCCGTTCCAATCAAACCGGTCAAGGTAAAAACGCCCCCGCAGCCGGTTTCCTTTGTGTCCGAACTGATCTCTCCCGGCTGTCGCTTTCATATAGGGATCATTCACCATACGCCGGTCGGCCTCAAATGTATATTCGTACTTTTTTAAGACCTCATCCAGTCCTTTTCCTTCAAATCTTATACTGAAAAGATCCGCTGCTCCCTCATCTTCCATCGAAAACATCGGAATTTTATACATAAGTTTTCTGTCGGCATACAAACACAACTTACATATTTTTGCATCCCGGCACCAAATCGTTATCTCAGCCATCTCACGTGAGTCAGACACAAAGACGCCTTCTCGCAGTGTAGTTCCTTTTTTTACCGCAATTTGTCCGTTTTCAATCGTTTTCATCAATTTGTCATCCTCAAATAAGTAAGTATAATTTTTTCTGTCAATATTATTTTAGCATAGTTAGTTTTCAATCACAAGTCAAAATAATCCCTGATCACGGAAATCCTTGAGTTTCCAATCTGTTCTTCCAGACAGATCCGTCCTTTCATTCGCACCTGATACCACAAGAAATTCCAACAGACCAAAAAAATTGTAATAAAAGAAGGAAAATATTTGAAAAACCCTTGCAAATTCCCATTTTTCTAGTAAAATAGTGAGTGTTAATGCAATGGAGGTAAAAAATATGATTCAGGCAAGTAATGTTACACTGCGTTTTGGGAAAAAAGCGCTTTTTGAAGATGTAAACATAAAATTTACTGAGGGAAACTGCTATGGCATCATCGGGGCCAACGGTGCAGGAAAATCTACATTTTTAAAAATTCTCTCAGGCGAACTGGAACCGACACAGGGTGAGATCATTATCACACCAGGTGAGCGTCTCTCCGTCCTGGAACAGGATCACTTTAAATACGATGACTATGCGGTTCTCGATACAGTAATTATGGGCAACCAGCGCCTGTATGATATTATGAAAGAAAAAGATGCTATTTATGCAAAAGAAGACTTTTCAGAGGAAGACGGCATCCGCGCCAGCGAACTGGAGGCGGATTTTGCTTCCATGAACGGATGGGAAGCAGAAGCCGATGCCGCTACTCTTTTAAACGGACTCAGCATTGATACCGAGCTCCACTATAAACAGATGAGCGAACTCTCTGGAAATGAAAAAGTGAAAGTCCTTCTTGCGAGGGCACTTTTTGGCAACCCGGACATCCTTCTTCTCGACGAGCCGACCAACCACCTGGATCTGGATGCGATCCGCTGGCTGGAGGAATTTCTGATCAATTTTGACAATACGATCATCGTCGTTTCCCATGACCGGTATTTTCTGAATAAAGTATGTACACATACCGTTGATATCGACTATGCAAAAATGCAGCTCTATGCCGGCAATTATGATTTCTGGTATGAATCCAGCCAGCTTATGATCAAGCAAATGAAGGAAGCCAATAAAAAGAAAGAAGAAAAAATCAAAGAACTTCAGGAATTTATCCAGCGTTTCAGCGCCAATGCTTCCAAATCCAAGCAGGCCACTTCCCGTAAGCGTGCACTGGAAAAAATCGAGTTAGATACACTTCGTCCTTCCAGCCGCAAATATCCTTATGTGGACTTTAAACCAAATCGTGAAATCGGAAATGAAGTTCTTACCGTATCAAATCTTTCAAAAACGATCGACGGTGAAAAAGTCCTCGATAATATTTCCTTTACCGTCGGCCACGACGATAAGATTGCTTTTGTCGGCTCCTATGGAATCGCTGCCACTACTCTTTTTCAGATTCTGGCTGGCGAAATAGAACCAGACGAGGGAGATTACAAATGGGGCATCACGACGAGCCAGGCATATTTTCCAAAAGATAACACAAAGGATTTTGCGGGTACTGACACGATCGTAGACTGGCTCATGCCATTTTCTCCTGAAAAGGATGCTACTTATGTAAGAGGTTTTCTCGGACGTATGCTTTTTTCCGGAGATGACGGACTAAAAAAAGTAAATGTTCTCTCCGGCGGGGAAAAAGTCCGCGTCATGCTCTCAAAAATGATGATGCTGGGGGCAAATGCACTGATCATGGACGAGCCGACGAACCATCTGGATATGGAATCGATCACATCCGTCAATAACGGACTGATCAAATTCCCGGGCATCGTACTTTTTACCTCGCAGGATCATCAGTTCATCCAGACGATCGCCAATCGGATCATCGAGTTCACGCCAAACGGAATGATCGATAAAGTCTCTACCTACGATGAGTATCTGGACAGTGATGAAATGGCGAGAAAACGTCAGGCGTTAAGCTGATTTGACAAATATGATATTTTAAAATACAATTTATAATAACAACTTAGGATAGGAGTGATTTTTTTTGGAACCCGGTGACGCGATAAATATATTGATTATTCTTGTGTTACTATTATTATCAGCGTTTTTTTCATCTGCAGAAACGGCACTTACAACAGTAAATAAATTCCGGATGCGTGCATTGGCAGAGGATAAGAACAAATCTGCACGTCGTGTACTCAAACTGCACGACAATCCTTCTAAGATGCTGAGTGCCATCCTCATCTGTAACAATGTGGTGAACCTCTCTGCATCGTCCATTTCGACTGCCTTTGCATTTTCGCTCTGCACACGGCTTGGATTTGAAAAAAATACCAGTCTTGCTGCCGGTATCGCTACCGGTATACTGACGATACTGATCCTGATCTTTGGTGAGATCACACCAAAGACATCAGCCACCATTAATTCCGAAAAAATGGCTTTGATCTACAGCAGCCCGATCTTATTGATCACAAGGCTGCTCACCCCGGTTATTTTTATCATTGACAAGATCACACAGTTTATCCTTTTTATCCTCCGTGTCGATACCAGCGGAAAAGATAAAGGGATCACGGAAGATGAACTGCGTACGTTCGTGGACGTAAGCCACGAAGAGGGCGTCATCGAAAGTGAAGAACGGAAAATGATAACAAACATCGTTGATTTTGGTGATTCCATCGCAAAGGATGTCATGATCCCCAGACTGGATATATGCATGGTAGAAATTTCTACCACCTATGACGATCTGCTCTCCCAATTTACGGAAAATAAATTTGCCCGTATGCCGGTTTACGATGAGACGATCGACAACATCGTAGGTATCATCAACCTCAAAGATTTTGTTTTTTACAGCGGTGACAAAAAAGATTTCCGGCTCAGGGAACTGATCCGGGAAGCCCATGTCACTTACGAATACAAAAATGTATCCGAACTCTTTATGGAAATGCGCAAAGATTCCATCCCTATGACCATTGTCCTGGATGAATATGGCGCTCTTTCCGGACTGATCACGATGGAAGATCTTGTAGAAGAAATCGTGGGAGAGATTCGGGACGAATATGATGAGGACGAAGAAGATGAAATCCAGCATATTTCCGAAAACGAATATATCCTCCTTGGTTCAACGCCACTGGACGATATCAATGAACTTCTCGGTATACCTTTAGAATCCGATGAATACGATTCCATCGCCGGGCACATCATCAAACTACTCGAACATTTTCCTGCCCCCGGTGAACACACAGAAGACGATTTTGCTGTTTACACAGTATTAGAAACAGAAAAGAACCGGATCGACAAAGTTCATGTATTGATAAAACCACAGCCTGAAGAAGAAACCGAATAATATAGTAAGATGATACGATGAGCCCCAACGAAAATTTTTCTCAAGCCCGCTTGTGTTGATTTTTCATTGGGGCCCGCTATTTTCTAGGCTGACCAACGGCGCTCTCTCAAAAATAACCGTTCTTCTGAGGGAAATTTCCTGTTCACCCATGTTCAAAAAATTGAATCTTTCTTTTACCTCGATATCCAAAAGTCCCCGCTCAATATCTGCGGAAATGACATACACAGTCATGTCCACATCGGAATTTGTCCTCATGACAAGCGCCTGTAAAAACGCCGCCACAAATTCATTCCGGTTCTCTATCCCAAAACTTTCCTGTTCCATTACTTCTTTCATCGTCTGCGAAACAGAGACTGATAAAGCATCTTCCAATTCCTGTATATACAACGCCTTTCCATCGACCACAGACTGTATCGCCAATACAGACAAAATGGCACTAACACAAACAGCGGATATAATGACCTGTTTCATCTTGAATACCCCTCAATCTCATATTTCTTTTCAATTCCGGCAAGCGGTATAATATAACGGAATCCAAGCGTCACTCTGGCATCTTTCCGGTTCTCCTCCCCATACACCATAATATCCAGCTCATATCCCGCCCTCTCCGCCTTTTCCTTACAATCTTCGATCACAGCTGCATCAAAATAACTGTTCTCTAACTGGGTCACTACACTTCCATGAAACTCCCTCGCACTGGAATACGTGATATTTTGTATAATATAGGCAACTCCGATCCAGATAAAGATCAGTAAAAGCAAAAAGGTTATAAAATGTTCGATCAGCAGTCTCACTACATATCCCTCCCCTCATGATTCCCCGAAAAATCAACCAGAACGATCAATTTCCCTTTTGTGGATTTTCCTGTCACCGCACTCTTTACCCGCAGCGTAAAACGAAAAACCCCCTGCTTATCCCATATCTTTCCTTCCCATCCTGTTACCATGTTTTGGTACAATTCCTGTTTTTCTTCCTCAAAAATCTCGATTTGTCCGGTGATATCTTTCCCATCAAAATCTATGGCAGAAACGTACTGTGTAAAATTAACATCTGTTCCCTTTTGTACTTTAAAATCTGTTATATGGAGAACCGGGGGCGTCCTTTTCGGTTCACTGGAGTTAAAGTTTGTTTTTATACTGTCTTTGACCCCGCCTGCTTCCCTCCACCGAAAAAGGAAGCCGGAAAATAAAATGACACATAAACAGAGGCAGCACAAAACTGACACTGTAATACGTCCATACTCTTCGATCCATATCCTCACATCCTATCCTCCCATCATCCTGTCTGCAAAATACTCCATATATGCAGCGATCCGCATGCATAACACAGCAATAACTCCTGCGACAATAAAACACTCAGCCACAGCCAGAAAAATCCTTCCATATTCTTTGATCCATTCGCTCAAGTAATCATCTCCAGTATAAAAGTAAACACATATATCATGATCATCCCAAAAAGAACAGCAATGACCGTTTCTCCAAATTCTTCAATAAATTCATCCATTTCTAACCCCAATCCTTTCAAAGCACTAAAATTTCAAAAAGAAACTGCCTGGAAACTCCCCATCGTAAGCGCTAACAGATTGATCAGATCAATAAGAAGCTTAAGACAGGAAACAACCATCGGAAGCTGTTTTAACAGTGACATACCTGCCATTTTATTTGCATTTTTATACCTCTCGCTCTTATCCATCAGCCGGTTATTCTGCGCCACCAGAAAATCAAGCTGTCTTTTGGAATCTTCATAACCATTGGCATTGACAGAATACAAAATCTTCATCCCCGTCTGAACCTCCGGCAATTCCAGCCCCTGAAAAAAATCCAGATACGGTTCCAGATCTCTGGGAGAATCATAAATTGCCTGTGTAAGCTTTTCAAGTTCCCTGTAAAAAATTCCGCCTGTCTCATCCATGGAATATCGAAACGCCTGATAACTGCTCTCTGTCTGAAGATATAAGGTAATAAGCAAAAGCCAGTAAGGAAACTCATTTTTCACATGCCTTCCCACGATCTTTTTTGCCATATGCTTTGAAAGAGTAGAACTCTTTTCTGATTCACCGCAGACGATACAATACAGCTTTTCCAGCCTCTGTTTCGTCTTTTCATCCTGCCCTTCTTTCCCATCCAGCCAGTTCCCCGAAAGTTTGCGGTAAATACAGGAAACAATATAAAACAATATCATCAAAACGATCACTGTCGAGATCTGATATACTGCACTATCTGATATGCATAATCCAAGCTCGTCCGGCGTAAGTAACCGGGAGACATAACACAGGATCACAGCCAGTACAGTAGCAATACCGCACTCCAAACGGATAAAACGTTTTTTATTCTGGTACAATTTCATCCTGTTCTTCCACAATTCCAGATCCTCAAGCAGAATATCCACAGCACACCCGCACTCTCCGCCCGTTCTCTCCACACGACAGATAAAACGGTGGATGATCTGCATCCTTCTGCTGTTAAATTCCCTTCCGACTTCATGAAAGGCCGCCTCCAGTATCATTCCATCGGCGACACCCTCTCCGGTCAGGAGGACATGCACTGCTCTTTTAAGCGCCCTTCCCATCTCCGAACCACTCTCAAAGATCGTGCAGCAGTCTTCCATTGCTTTTCCAGCATGCCCCAGTCTCCTGTAAGAACATAAAAGCTGTTCCAGATATGTCGTAACCTGATGATATCTTTTTTCATGGTCCTTCTCCTCCTGACTACATTTTTTGATCCGCCCCACCGATATCCATGCCGTCACACACAATGGTACGGCAAAAATGATCCATAGTTCATAAACCCACACCAAAACAGCCACGGTCAAAAACAGAAACAGATATATCCCCCATACTCTCTTCTTTTTCAAACTCCTACCTCCTGTAAAAATACGGATCCGCTCCCTCTTTCTCTAAATCTTCTGGCCAGATTTACGGGCAGCTTCTCTCCTGTCCACTCCCCGTGATCAACAAGCAGTACCGTCTGGTTCCTGCTTTTTATATAATTATCACCGGTTCTGTCAAAGGCACCAATCTGCTCGATCCTGCGCCTTATGCTTCCCTCTGCGCAGACTACGCTCTTTACAAGAATGCCAATATTGATAAAACGGTAGGTATCATTTAGGATCCTCTCTGAGTCCATCCTCCCTCCCGCCATATTTTTAATACGGTCCGGAATATTTCTCACATCATCTGTGTGAAGTGTCGTTAATCCGTATGTTCCGGTACTAAATGACTCCAGAAGATATCTCACTTCTTCTGACCGCGCCTCTGAAAGAATGATCCAGCGTGGAAGCTGGCGCAGGCTTGCCTTGATCGCTGCTGTATATGTAAAATTTTCTGCCACCTTCATCTCCACACAATCCTTGCTCGGATTTATCTTTGCATAATGGATCTCCAGCGTATCCTCGATCGTGATCACTCTCTCACAGTCAGGGATAAAACGGGTAAGATATTTTAAAAGCTCTGTCTTTCCTGCTCCCGGCATACCGCATATAGCTATGTTACAGTGGGACAGTATACACTCTTCAAGAAATGCTGCGACACGTTCGTCGCAATATCCCTCCGCCAGCATTTTTTCTTTCTGTAAGCGCCTTACAGCCGGAATCTTGCGAAGAGAAATCGTCACCCCGGCGCTGGTGACACATTCATGGACAATGCTGATCCTCAGTTCCTCTGTCTCCGTCTCTAACACAGGATTCATTTTATTGAACGGTATACTGACTACACTGGATACAAGTGATGCAAAACGCCCGACAAATTGATCGGTAAGTACTTCGCCGGCCTGATAACGTCCTTTGTTCAAGTCATCGATCCAGAGCTGTCTTCCGTTCCAGTTTATGTCCGTCACATCCTCCGACACGATATATGGATATAAAAGACCATAATCCTGCCTCTTTAAAAGAAATCTTTTTTCAAACTCTTCCATACTCATCCCCTCCCTCCCGGGTTAAATTCCGGCAGCGTAAGTCCGGAATCTTCTCCCATGCTTTTAAAAAAGCTTTCAAACATTCCCTGAAACATTTCTGTGACCGGTTCCCGAAACAAGACCACTACTGCCACCAGTGCCATGACAACCAGTACCGCCACGACAATTTTTCCATACTCCTGTAAAAATTCTGTCACATTCATCACCCCCTTTTCTTTAAATATCCGAACCTCTCTAAAAACAAATCATTTGTCTCTTTGGAAAATGGATCCTCCTGATGATGCGCAAACGCTTTTATTTTTCGTTTATCCTCTCCACTTATCCTCCATATTTCCTCATACTGTTCCGGCTGCTTTTGAAATGACTCTTCCAGTTTGTTTTGAAACTCCTTTGTTCGCCATAGCGAACACGGTTCCAGAATTTCCATAAAATCCCGACTCACAAATCGTACATAGCCGCCTCCCCTTTCGGAATCCTTCTTATTTTCAGGCTGCACTACTGTTACGGTAAACTCTGTCTCTGTCCTTTTGCCGGAACCATATCTCCTCTCTTCACCCGGCGACATATAAAAACGGTTTCCATACTGATCGCGTACACTGACACGGATCTTATAACATCCTTCCTCTCCAATATCCAGTTCTCCCCACGAAACTTCCATTTCCTTTTTTAACTGCATTTCAGACTCCGTGTCATCCACCACCGCCACATTTTGAGAAATATCTGCTTTTACATGTTCTTCTTCCTGTTCCCGGTCATCAGAAACAAAAAAGTACCGGTCATTCACAATAAGCTCCGGCCTTTGGTTTGGCATAATCTCATAATCCTGCACAAGAGTTCCTGAAATACCAAAGGAGTTTGTAACCTGATAATGGATCTTCCCTTTTCCGATATCCTTCTGCCCCGTGGGAAGTCCGGCTGATGTACCACATTCCGATCCATCCGGAAGAAACACTTTTTTGATCTGTATCTCTCCCGTCAGATCTCCATCCTGTTCATCCTCCGCACTCATCCCAAAAAGTAAGATTTCTCTTGTCACATTCTCGCCTTCATAAAAAGAAAACATTCCACAGCGGCTTTTTAATACCGGTTTTTTTACCCAGAGGGCATACAGCCGGATCCGGTCTCCATGCTCTCCAAGATTCCGGATCACTGCCTCCTCTTTATAACGGATATCCTCTTTTTTCACCGCATTTACCGGCTGATCCGACCACCCTGCAAATCCATAATCTTCCCGCCAGAAGCTGCATTTTGTAAGTGCTTGTTCCTCATCTACATATACAGTCTGGTTTTTCATACTGCCAGAACCACCATTTGGCATAAATTCGATCTCATAACGCTCCCTTCCGATATGCAGTTCTTCCCTGCCACTCTCCAATGTAAAGCGCTTTTTCTTCTTAAGAGAAAATGATCGTTTCACAACCTCCGCAGACTCCCCGGAAATTATTTTTACCAAACTCCTGCCCTCTTTATAATCTGCCGGACACAACTCACATTTTGCTTTCAGGGAAATCCCCCTGTCTGCTCCGAGGGCCATACCCCTGCCCAGATAAATGCGGTTAACGGAAGGAGAACCAGACATCAATATCGTTCCCGCATCGTAACAGATTCCATATTCCGTTCCTTCCAGCGTCCCATTTCGTATTTCACACACTCCCCTGTTTCTCAGCGCACATTCCCCTTTCACCTCCCCGCCAGACACTACGACACGTCCTCCATTGGCATATACCGCATCTGCCTCTCCCTGTATGCTTCCGCCATTTATAAAAAGAGTCCCGGATGCCATGCTTCCTATAAAAATCTGGGTTCCATGTCTCGCTGTATTGTTCCGGACACTTCCACCTGACATCACAATTTCAGATGCAGCAGACAGATAAATCCCTCCTCCTCTCTGTCCCTCTGCCTGATTAAAACTGATCTCTCCGCCTTCGATCAGCACATTACCTCTCTCATTCGTATAAATAGCTCCTCCTCCGAAAGACGCCTGATTATCACGGATCATACCTCCGGTGATCCTGAGAGTTCCCTGATTATAGATCGCACCGCCATATCCGCCGCAAGCCTGTCCATTCTTCACATAACCTCTGGCAAAGTTTCCACAGATGGCCCCGTCTTTTATCCAGACAGTCCCACGATTGTGGATCGCTCCTCCCCTCCCGTCAAACCCGGAATCATTGCGTTGGCCAACGACAATATTATCCCTTATCGTGCCGCCTTCCATGATAAATACGCCGCCCTGCTCAATGCGGACTCCGCTTCCACCAGTCATAGACAGATGGTCGCTGATAACGCTTCCGGGTTTCATAATCACCTGGCCTTTATCATGAACCGTAATCCCCCCTCCTCCATCTGTGTAAGAAGAAAAATTATAGTTACTGCTAAGCTTTGTACCGGAATCAAGAATCAGTGTACCTGCCGCAACCTCGATCAGTTTTCCATTGATATCTCCGCTCACCCGTTCACTCTTTCCGTTCCCTTCCAATACGACACTGCTTAACCGTAGGGAATTTCCCTGCATATAAATCAGTGTTCCTTTGTAAGTATTCCCGGACGCCGCCTTTCTCCGGATCCGGTATTTCCCGCCATATATCGTCTTTTTCCCTCTCACACGCAAAAGCCGGTCTACTGTAATATTTCCTTTTAAAATAATCTGTAATTCTCCCTGGGCCGCCAATGCACGCTCAAGTTCTGCCTGGGAACTTACTGTCTTTTTTGCCACCGCATGGCACACCATGGCAGATTCTTTAAATTCCGGCCCCGTCCCTATTATTCCGCTCATCCACAAAACCGCTAAAAGCATCACTCCGTTCAGGATCTTTTTCCCCCACCTTATCCTCATTCTCTTTTCCTCCCTTTACCTGTCGTTTCTTTTTCCCGCTCTTTTCCAGTATGTCTCTCTTCATCTCTTCAAACAGGCATACCGTCTCCTTGGCCGCACACATAAAATCATAGTTTACATTTTTGTTTCCGCAGGAATAATTTTTCAAAAGAAACGGAATCACATTCCCTTTTGTCAGGGCATCCGCAAATTTCCTGTTATACGGAATCGTACCCACCATGTTTCCCGGCAGATCAAACCGGGTAATAATATCACTTTTCGTGATCACCGAATCCACATCATAATTCCCGATCACATAAAATGCTTTCTTTTTAATCTCTGAATAATTTCTGAAAAAATGAGACAACAGCTGATCGTTCTGACACAGATTCACGACGATCAGATCTGCTTCCTTTAAGATTTCTCTTGAACTTTCAAGAGGAGAAGAAGAAATATCAACACATACCGTACTGTAAAACTGTTCTAACAGTTCCATTACCTCCCCGGCATGCCGCTTCAGGCGAAATTCCATCAGATCCCTGTTCATCCCGCCTGTTGGCAGATAAAATACCTGCTGGTCAAAAACCGAAAGACACGTCCGGTAAATCATGCCCGGACTGACCTCGCCCCCTACATCACAATAACTTAGTACCCTTCCCAGGCCATTTTCTACAAAATATGAATTTTTCTCCTGCAACATGTCATAGGAATTCTGGTTTAGAAATACACTTCCAAGATTATTGATATTAGAATGATTTTCAAATAAGATCGTGTCAGAAGGCTCATACAGAGCCGATAATATACTGATACAGGACATATTTCCCGTAACTCCGGACTTTCCCGGAGAATTGCTCCAAAAAGCAATTTTCAAAAAATCACTTCCTCCATATTCAATTTCGGTGGAATGGGACTATCATATCATCCTTTTTTGATTTTGTAAATTGTCACTTTTAGACAAAAATGAAGGGAAAAGTTTATAAGGTATTACATAAATGGGGAATACGGTCGGGGTATCAAATCAGGATTGATTCCCCCGGGCCGCACGCTCCCGCTCGTAAAATCACGCAGCAGCACTAAAAACGCAAAATACGCGTCTTAAGTAAGGTGTTACATAATGGAGGGTGGGGAAGGGTATCAAATCAGGATTGGTTCCCCGAGGCCGCACGCTCTCGCTCGTAAAATCACGCAGCAGCACTAAATACGCAAAATATGCGTCTTAAGTAAGGTGTTACATAATGGAAGGTGGGGAAGGGTATAAAATCAGGATTGGTTCCCCGAGGCCGCACGCTCTCGCTCGTAAAATCACGCAGCAGCACTAAATACGCAAAATACGCGTCTTAAGTGCTGGCGGATTTTAAAGGCGGCCCGGGGGAACCAATCCTGATTTGATACCAAAACCCATACTCTTCATTATGTGATTTTTTTCATAATATGTTGGCAATATCCATACGAAATCCAGCGACCTCACCTAGCACATACCCTGTGAAAAATAGAAGGGGAGACCTGCCCCAAAACCAATAAGACACCGGGAACAACCTTTAAAATCCGCTGGTACTTGGGATGCGTACTTCGCATCCTTTGTACCACTGCGTGATTTTACGAGCGCGAGCGTGTTGTTCCCGGCGTCTTATTGGTTTTGGGGCTCATCCCCCTTTATTTTCCTGGAATCCGCTGCTACTTGGGATGCGTATTTCGCATCCTTTGTACCACTGCGTGATTTTACGAGCGCGAGCGTGTTGTTCCCGGCGTCTTATTGGTTTTGGGGCTCATCCCCCTTTATTTTTCCATCTTCTGCTTTGGCTCCAGCTTCTCCTTATAATCTCTTTTCCTCCGTACACGGATCTTCACCGTCTCACAAGTTCCCACATACTTTCTCGTACGGATCAGATGATACAGGTAGAACAGAACCGCAAGAACCAGTACGACCTGATAAACACGGGCTACCGTAAAATGGCCGACAAAATTTAAGAATGTCATAAATACCCGGCAAAATGCAGTTAACCACCACCCAAATAAAATTCTTGTGTTTGTTGACCGGTTTACAAGGGCATCCGTAATTCCTGCCGTGGAATAAACAACAAAATATTCCATAAGAAGTTCGGAAGCAGCAGCGACAAAATACAAGATGATGATCCAGATCACAAGCGCCGGCCCCTGCTCGATAAATCCGCAAGCCCTTAAGAGGACAGAACATACTGCTGTCAAAAAGAGAAACGGAATCGCAAATAAAAACTGTTTGTTATAACGAACCAGCAGGCATATCCCCACCAATATAAGAAGACAACCGACCACATCCGGAAGATAGTCCAATCTCACATGATCGCCAAGAATATTGGTCAACGTATATGTGCGGATTGACGCACTTAGTTCATACTCTCCTACTGGACCGACCACATCCAATGCCGGATAGGATATTTCAGTTATCCCATAGAAATCGATCCCGGTAAATAAAAGACCGATCGCAATTAATATAACAGCCACTATGATTCCTCCTTTTTCCGATTCTGAGTTTTTTCTATGATCCATATACTAACGAGTGCAAACACTGTACCAAACAACATCCCGCCCAATATATCCGTCGGATAGTGAACAAAAAAATACAATCTGGAGGCAGCAATAAGAAGCGCTATACAAAGAGCGATCCATCCATACCGGCGTTTCCAGTAAAAAAGAGATGTCGTTGCCGCAAACGATGAAAACGTATGTCCCGATGGAAAAGAAAAATCTTTCGGGACGGCTATGAGCATTTCCACCTCCGGATGCCGCCAGCACGGTCTGGGACGTGCAATCAGATTTTTTAACAATCCATTTCCAAAAAGAAGGCACATCAAAAGAGACAACAGAACGATCGCCCCATACTTCCGGTGTTTTTCCTGAAACAAAAGCAGAATACCGATCACGATCCATATCATTCCCGCCTCACCGATCACAGTAAAAAAGTGAAAAAACTGGGTCAGGAGCATATTATGGATCTGCTGAAAAATTTCAAGGATTCCATGATCAAATGCCTCTATCAATAATCTTTTCCTATCCTTTCCAGATTAATTAATGCGGATTTTTACCGAAACCTTCCGGCTTCCTTTGATGGCACGTATTCTTACGACCCCCTTTTTCTTCGCCCGCACAACGCCACTCCCCGAGACCGTCGCAATCTTTTTATTCGATGAGCGCCATACCACACTCTGTCCAAGACGGAGCGGCCATACAGATGCCTTCAGGGACATCCTGCTTCCCCGTTTTAACGTCTTTTTATTTCCGGATATCTTCACTTTAGATATCCGTTTCAATAAATTCCTTACTTCCTTCTGACAGCTGGTCTTATAAAGACTCTCATAGCTAAATAATGCATAGCCGGAAACCTTGCTGCTTCTTCTGGTCTTACTGATTTCACTGGCAACTACTTTCGAACTTTTTTTCCATCCGGTGTCCAGACGGTCGTTCATACCACCCCGATACAATCCAAGCCCGATGTACATCGTGATACCGGCGGTATTCAGGCTTTTCCACTGACTGAGTCTCTGATCAAATAACTTAGTCAGTCTGCCACCCATCAGATAGGAATTAGACCAATAAATCTGTGGTACGATATAATCAATATATCCTTGTGTACTCATCCATGTCTTCACATCCGCCCCGATCGACTCACAATATTCCACATTTCCTGCAGGACTGATCCCAAACTGGAGCGAAGGCGACTTTTGTTTTACTGTCTGATACACAGACTTGACCATCGCATTTGTATATTCCATCTTCTTCTTTTGGGAAACAGAAGAATATTTTGAATACTCCTTATGTCCTTTGGACGGATAAAAATAGTCATCAAAATGTATACCATCTACCGGATACCGGTCGATCACTTCTCTCACGGCAAGAAGAATCCTGCTGTTTGTCGACTGTTCGGCTGGATCATACACCTTCTTTTTCGTGATCCGGTATGGATTCATCCATGCATGAAATGACAGATTGTACTTATGTGCTGTTTCCACGAGGATTGCAAGCGGATCATAATCCGGTTCTTCATCCCCCATATACGAACTAAAATCAAAATTATCGGAAGGCCATATCGCATCATCAAACGCCCTCACATGAAAAAACACTGTGTTACAGCCGTTATCACGGATATTGCGAAACATCTTATCCGCATTGATACGGAATGTACTCTCCGGCTGATCTTTCAGGCCGGCTCCTTCATATTCGAAAAAAGAAACCCATACTGCCCGAGTCTCCCTGGCATGTGCCGTCCCTGTATTTCCAAAACAAAACAACAGACCCGCCAAAAAAAGAACTGCCATATAAACTTTACTTCTACTTCTCATTTTATCCCTCATTTCTGTATCATTGTAACTTAGCCTATCGCAGGCTATGCGTATCTTTCTCCACTCTTCTATCATACATGAAAAATACACAAACAAATGGCAGAATAAAAATCTTGTCAGGATGCAAGGTCCTGCCGGTTACAAAGCGTTACATGAATAACCCTGTACTAAAATAACGCTCCATCCGGTCAGCAAGTACCGTGGCTATCACCTTACCCGTCCCATATTTTTCTGTAATCTTCTTACATGCCCAGACATTTGCCCCTGATGAGGTTCCGCATAAGAGCCCCTGCACACTGGCCAGCTCCCTAGCTGTATTTATCGCATCCTCATCCGTAACCTCAATAATATCATCTATGATCGAAGTATCCAGTACATCCGGGATAAAGCCGTCTCCAATTCCCTGAATGCTATGGAGCCCCGGCTCATCACCAAGCAGTGCTGATACATTTTTCGGCTCGACTGCCACCACTTTCAGATCTGGATTCTTTTCCTTCAAATAGGTTCCAATTCCCTGCAGCGTCCCACCACTGCCAAGGCCTGACACAAAAACATCTACTTTTCCATCAAGCTGTTGATATAATTCAACCGCTGTAGTTTTATAATGAACCGCCGGATTTTCCGGATTCGTAAACTGCTGTGGCATAAAACAGTTTCCAATCTCCTCCACAAGCTCCTCTGCCTTCCTGACAGAACCATCAATACTTTCCTCCGGAGGAGTGAGTACAAGCTCTGCTCCCAGCGCATGGATGATTTTTTTTCTCTCTTCACTCATATTCTCGGGCATGACAATAATAACCCGGTATCCCTTCCTGACACCCACCAGGGAAAGGCCAATGCCCGTATTTCCACTGGTTGGCTCCACGATCGTCATCCCCGGTTTTAATGCCCCCTTCTTTTCCGCCTGCTCGATCATATTTTTTGCAACCCGGTCCTTGATGCTGCCTCCCGGATTCAAAAACTCTGCCTTTGCATAGATGGGAAGCCCTGTCATCCTTTTCAGACTGAGTAACGGCGTGTTCCCGATCAGGTCAATTACATTTTCTATCATTCTCTCCTTCACTCTTTCCCCTTCTTTTCTTTCAAATTTCTAATATACCGAAAAGTCTCTTTTTCACCCTTTTCCTTGAGCATCGTGAGCAGTCCTTCGATCAGTTCCCCCGTCTCCGGATGTATCATGCGGCAGTATTTCCCTTTTTGATAATATTTGAGCGGCATATCCTCCGTATAATCACTGCCATTATATATTTTACTTGCTGCCACCCGGTCGCAGAACATTTCCTTTACATATTTTAGCGGCATCTTTACCGGTTCTTTCAGACGGGTATGCGGATCATAATCCTGCCAGTACTCAAAATGGTGCTTATTCCTTCCCTGATGGTGCATCCATGCAAGGGAATGCCCGATCGTCTCACGCTCCCCCGCATTCGGACTTCTGTCACCCTGATAGTATTTAGCTCCGGGGATAAACTCCGTCGGTGAATATTTTGACAGGTCATGCCGCAATCCCTGCCATAGTATCCCGGCACGAAAACAGTGTTTTATCACCTGATGCCTGTGTTTTGTGATCGTACAAAAATGTTTCCAAGGCTGCATATTTCTCATCCTTACTCTGTCATTTTTCCTGGTTCAACAGCGCTAATTTACAACTAATATCTATCATACCAAAAATAACCGGCTTTGGCAACACCAAAGAAGCCCTGTAAACGAAAGAAAGCCCCCGGCGGATCTCTCCGCCAAGGGGGCTTCCCATATCTTAAGCTTATTATAAAGCTTTTATTTCTGTTCTGTACTCCGTACTTATAAAATCTTACGCCTGTGGAGGTACCGGTGCTGCTGCAAGCTGAACAGTACCATTTCCTGCCACATTGAACGCACCAGACAGATGGAACTCACCGATGCAGTTCTCATAATTCAGATATTTTGTACCATATTCACTTGTCTGTACCTGATTGAATGCATATACTGCATCATCATCGTCATCTGATGATGGTGAGAACTCATAAGCTCCTGCTTTCAGGTAAGAGAACATCGTATAGTCTTCCTGATCGATCTTGACTGGCGCAGCATCTCCGTTTGCATCATATACATATGCGATAGTAGGAAGGGCATTATAATATCCATAATCAGAAATATCGTCATTATATGCAACTGCCCCCGGTACTGCTGCCGTAAAGTTTACTTTGTACAGCGGAAGAACAAAATCCTTCACAGCGGCACCTGCTGTATATACATTGCCTACTGTGTAATCGTATCCGCCACCAAAGTATGCCATCTGGGAATACTCGCCTGGAATCATTCTTACCTTATACGTTCCATCCGCCCTTGTATATCCACTGAAGCTGTCATAATTACCATACGCGTCACGTTTTGTATAACCCTGTACTTCGATATTCTTTGCCGGAGCACCTGCTGCATCTTTTACCGTACCTGTCAAAGTCACACCATCTACGATCGTAAGTGTGAATGGGAACGTAGCCTGGATGTTCGGGTTATACTCATCCCTTACTGTTACATTTACCGTATAAGTCGCTGCCGGTACTGCTACATAATTTCCGTTTGCATCCTCTGCGTGTCCAAGACGTCCCTCAACACTCATCGTATCTACCTGTGCCGGAAGACCGGTAGCCACATACTCATAACTTCCGGAACCACCAGCGATCACACCATCACCCAAAGCCCGGATGGAAGTATAATCAAAGTTATATCCCGATGCCTCATTGATCCCTCTTGTGTTCGGATCATCCGGTGTGTAAGAGAGTACTGTATCACCAAGGAAGTTTCCTACGATCGTATTGTCATCGCCGACATAGAATACATAACTTCTCTTGAAGGTCTTGCCTGCCTCATCGACAGCAGTAACAACAGCAGTTGTTCCGTTCTCAACCTTTCTGAACTTACCTTTTACCGATACACTTGTTCCTTCTTTGCTGATATATGCTTTCAGCCCCTCCGGAAGTCCCTCTACGGAAGAATATTTGACAACACCTGTGGTGTCACCTTCTACACCCCAGTACATATCTTCGTCAACACTTCTTCCTACTCTTCCTGTGACACGCTGGATCGTATCTGCCACACTATAAGAATGTTCTCCCGGAATCTGTCCAACATAGATTTCTTTTGTCTTGTCAACTTTCAGTGCAGAAACCGTAACCTTAACATAAGAGTACGATGCGATGCTGCTCACATTGTCAAGCTGCACATCGTATGTCTTTCCACCGTCATTTGTCACGATCTTCTCTACACCCTCAGAAGTATTGTAAGCACCATTCGGTGTCTTCTTGTTCTGTACTGTAAAGTTTGCTGCTGTCAGTGCTTTTGCACTTGTCAGGCTCACGCGCACGATACCGCTGTCAGGAACCGTTACATCTTTGATGCCGGCGCCAACTGTCACTTTACAGGTAGCTTTTTTACCAGAACCGTCTGCTGCCTTTGCTGTGATCGTAGCCGTACCCTCTTTTTTACCTTTTACAACACCCTTTGCGGATACCGTAGCGATGCTTTTCTTGGAAGAAGACCATGCAATTTTTTTGCTTACATTCTTCTTCGGTGTCACTGTTGCCTTGAGTGTTTTCTTTGCTCCAACCGCAAGAGTTGCTTTCTTAGCGCTGATTGTAACCTTCTTTACTGCTGCCTTCTTAACTACTACCTTGATCGTAGCTTTTTTCTTCTTGTTCTTTGTAGAAGTAACAGTAATCTTGGTTTTCCCAACCTTTACACCCTTTACCTGTCCCTTTTTGTTTACTGTTGCGATTTTCTTGTTAGCTGATTTATAAGTTACCTTTTTGTTAGCCTTTTTGTTCGGCGTAACCTTTACAGTGGCAGTAAGTTTGATCTTCTTACCTTTTGCAACCTCAGCAGTTTTGCCTGATGGTGCCTTCACTGTGACTTTTTTAACCTTCACTTTTTTAGCTGATGCAGTCTCCGGATTTACTACTGCGGTCATCCCCAAAACCATAGCTAATGATAAAGCTCCGGCTAAAGCCTTCTTTGCGAACTTCTTCATAACTTAAGTTCCTCCTTATCGTTTTTTCGTGGTTGTTCCCACATACGCATTTCATTATAACACCCGCCTGTTTATATTGCAATAAAAATATCATAATTTAATATTTTCAACATATTTTCAACAAAAAAATCACAATAATTACAGTTTCTTTACAACTGTTTCCTTTTTGCAACATGCTAATACATGAATACGATCTGTCCCCTGACCTCTTCTGCCTTTTCCTTTGAGACGAGCAGTTCAAGCAGGGCAAACCCGAACTCCATGGAAGTCCCAAGTCCCCGGCTAGTAACTACATTTCCATCGACTACAACCTTTTCATTGATGAACTCTGCACCTGTCAGTTTATCCTCAAAGCCCGGATAGCAAGTCGCCTTTTTCCCTTTCAGGATACCACACTGGCCAAGTACCGACGGCGCCGCACAGATCGCACCTACGATCTTTCCCGTCTCATTCATTTTCGTAAGCACTCCGGTCACCTTTGGACTATTTCCCAGATTGAGCGTCCCCGGCATCCCACCCGGAATGAGTACAGCATCCTGCTCACCAAAATCCACCTGATCCATCGCAACATCCATTCCGATCCGGATCCCGTGCGACCCGGATACTTCCATCTCCTCTGTGATCGAGGCTAACCTCACGTCTACCCCGCCTCTCATGAGAATGTCCACCGTCATCAGTGCTTCCACCTCTTCAAATCCCTCTGCAAACAGCATAACAGCCTTTTTCATCTTTCTTCCTCCTTCATATATTGTTGTATTAATTTCCGGATCGATACATCCTTGTAAAAATCCCCCGGAAGTCCGGCACGAAATACCGCTCCACTCAGATCCAAAAAGGGCTCGTCCATTTTCGGGAAGTGCAGTTCAAAGGCATGTAGTAACTGCCTTTGGACCGGGCTTCCTGATATCCGCCCCCCGTATTTGGCATCTCCTGCGACCGGATGGGAAATACTGGCCAGATAACTACGGATCTGATGTGGTTTTCCTGTAAAGAGCCTGACTTTTAAGAGGGTATACTTCCCGTCTGTCCCCAGTGGCTCATAACCTGTCTTTATATAAGAAGAATCCGGCGTCTGCCGGTTCGATATCCTCACTTTATTTGCCCTTGGATCCTTTATGAGCCATCCCTCAGCAGTGTCCCCCTTTTTTATGCTTCCCTTTACCACAGCGATATAATATTTTTCGATCCGTCTCTCCCGCAGGAGTTCTGATATCGTCTGCAGTCCAAGAAGGCTCTTGCCGCCAATAACGATGCCGCTCGTGTTCCGGTCGAGACGGTTACAGATCCCGGGAGAAAATCCTTCTTCGGTACTTCCCACATAACTCCGGAAATATTCTACCAGGCTCATGTCACCCGAACCGGCTCTCTGGGAAAGCATCCCCGCCGGTTTATCGATCAGGGCAATATGTTCATTTTCATACAGAATGGAAAGAACGACCTTGTTTCCATCCAATCTTCCGGATTCCCGTTTATCCTGTCCCATAAATTTAGAAAGCGTTTCCTCCGAAAGATAAAGTGTCACCACATCTCCCTCGGAAAGCATTTCCCTGCCCTCTGCCTTTTTTCCATTCAACTTAATATTTTTTTTACGAAGCATCTTATAAAGAAATCCCTTTGATGCCTGTTTCATATATTTTGCCAGAAACTTGTCCAGTCTCTGTCTGCACTGATTCTTTCCTATTGTAATTTCTTTCATCTTGTAATCTCTTTTATTACAGAGCCCTTTCCGTTAAACCGTCAGACAGCCAGGATTTTCAGATGCTTTACGATCTCATCCTGCTTCGTCTCATTATCTTCTTCCCCAGCGCTTTCCGGCATTTTTTTATAGAATTCATAAAAATCTTCATCCGAGAAAAAAATCCTGACATGATAACCGGACGCAATTTCTTCGATTTTCTTTTGCAGATAATCCGTCATATATTTTACATCCTGTCCGTCTCTTCCAAGGATCCCGATCACATTCTTTTTATAAATAACCACAAAATCAAGATTCATGACCTTCTCTGAAGAGGTAAACACATAATCCGTAAGCAGGGCGCCATTTCCCGAAAGTGCTGATCGCATTTTATCATACCGTTCTTTTTTTACGGACTGGCGCGGCGCCATAACAACTAGCGCGATCACTCGTTTCGCTCCCGGAAGCGCCATAAGGATCCCAAGGACCGTAAACAGATTCGCCCTCGTCCCGGTAATCACAAAACCTGTCAAAAAAAGCCCTGCTCCGATCGCGACATAGAGCAATAACATGAGCGCCTGAAATTTCTTCTGGCTGCTGATATATCCAAATTCACACTTTGTTCCTTTTAAATTTTTCATGATTTCCTCTTTTCTTTTTAAAGTTCCAGGTATCTTAAGATCTCATATGGATTAATACTTACTTCTTTTCCTTCTATATCAATATACATCCCAAAATGAAGATGCACATCAAATTTACCTCTCGTTCCCTCTTCCCCATAACCGGTATTCCCTACATAGCCGAGTGTATCCCCCGCCCTCACACGGTCTCCTGCTGCAAGACCGGCTTTGTAAGAATCCAGATGTGCATAATATGCATACATACCGTGTTCACTGCGTATGCCGATCCGGTATCCCCCTAATTCGAGCCATCCGATCTTCTCCACGATCCCGTCACAGACACTCACTGCCGGAAAATATCCGGGTACGTTATTCGAAGTCATCAGATCCACGCCCTCATGCCTTCTGTCGCCACCGTAGTTTCTCGCATTTCCCCATGAATTTTCATAGGAAATGGTCGCTTCTCCCGTTCCGTCAAAGGCGACCGGAAAACAACTTATATCACTGAGAAGTGTGGCGTAGGCATCACTGTACGAATCAAGTACCTGATCATCAACCTGGAGAGAAAAGGACAGCGGCACATATCCTCCGCCAAAAAGAAGCCTTTTCGCAAGTCTCCGATAGTATTTCTCTGTAAATGGATCCTCGTTCGCAAGATCTTCTGCCTTGATATCAAAACACCGGAACTGCTCCATATCCTCCGAAAGCGGCAAAACAGCATCGGCTTTTGCCCCTCCCAGTATCCACCCCGTCTCTACCGGTACCATCAAAAAAATAACGACCGCAAGCAGAAGTTTCAACCTTCTGCTCACTCTGGTTTTTTTTTCCGTTTTTGGTCTTCTCCCCACCGGGAACCCTCCCACCCTTCATGCTTAATACGACTCAATATCGATAACCTCTGCCTTTTCTACATGGCACGACAGCACATCATCAGCAAAAGAAATAAATTTATCCACTCCGTCACTGACAAAATAATCATATGAGGGTTCTTCCACATCTATGCCTACCGCACGGAGCAAATTCTTCTCAGCCAGAAGAGCCTTCAGGGATTTTGCTGTCTCATAGGCGGGATTTACAAGCTTTACTCCCTCCCCCATCTCCCGTCCAATGGTCCTGCGCAGCAGTGGGTAGTGGGTACAGCCCAATATCAGGGCATCGATATCATATTCCTTCATTTCATGGAGATATCTCCCTACAATATCCTCTGTCACACGGTCTTCCCAGAGTCCCTCTTCCACAAGCGGAACAAAAAGCGGACACGCTTTGCTGACAACAGTGATCTCCGGATTGATCCGGTGAAGAAACTTATTGTATATACCACTCTTTATCGTGCTTTCTGTGCCAATGATACCGATGTTATTTGTCTTTGTCGTATCCGCTGCCATGACTGCACCGGGCTCTACAACCCCAATGACCGGAATATCGATTTCCTTTTGTATTTCATCCAGGGCAAGGGCGCTTGCCGTATTACAGGCAACGACGATCGCCTTTACCTGTCTGGTCTGCAAAAAGCGCACGATCTGCCTGCTATATTTACAAACTGTGTTTTTTGACTTACTTCCATATGGTACTCTTGCCGTATCCCCGAAATAAACAAGATTTTCACCCGGAAGCTGCCTCATGATCTCTTTCACGACAGTAAGGCCACCCACTCCCGAATCAAATACTCCGATCGGTGCATCCATAAATTTTCATTCTCCTGTCTAAACGATAAATATAAAAAGGCCACACAGAGCGCCTCAGGCACTCATATGACCTTTTTATTATATTATTTTTCCCCGTCCTGTGCAACCTTATTTTTCTTCCGGTTTAAAACAGCATAAATACATGGAACCACAAACAAGGTAAGCAGCGTACCATAAATCAGTCCTCCAATGGTAACGATTGCCATCGGCCTCACCATATCGGAACCACTCTGACCGCTGACTACCATCGGCACAAGGCCAAGGATCGTCGTTACCGCTGTCATAAGGATTGGACGGAGCCTGGTCCGGCCGGCTTCCACAATGGCCTCAAACTTCTCCATTCCCCTCTCCCTGAGCTGGTTGATATAATCCACAAGTACGATACCATTATTAACGATGATACCAGAGAGCATGACAAACCCGATCATTGCAATAACACTGACCTCACTGCCTGATATCCAAAGTCCCATAAATCCACCGGTAAAAGCAAGCGGAATCGTAAACAATATGATAAAAGGCGACAAGAGCGACTGAAATTGTGCAACCATGATCAGATACATGAAAAGCACTCCCACAACAAACATGAGTACAACCTGTTCTACGGACTCATTGATGCTCTCGTCCTCACCCGTAAACTCCATGTCATATCCGGCCGGCATTTCATAATCTTTCAGTGCATCCCTTACCTCATTACTCACCAGACCGATATTATGTTCATCATCAATGGAAGCGGATACCGACATGTAACGGCTCTGCTTATTCCTATTGATCGAAGAGGGCGAATCTGCAAGAGAAAAATCTGCTATTTTACTGAGCTTCACTTTCTTCGTCTTCTGGGTCATCGCATCGGTATACTCGATCTTCATCTTCTGGATATCTTTCCGGTCCATAGACACATCTTCATCGTCACTGACATATACATTTAATTCCTCTGTATCTGTCGAGATCGTCGTAGCCGACTGTGCGTCTTTTATTTTTGCGTTGATCTGTTGGAACACCTGCGCCACCGTAAGCGAATACTCCATCGCTTTCTTCTTATCTACCGTGATACGATATTCTTTATTTCCTTCTTCCATTCCGTTTGTAACTTCTTCGATGCCGTCCACTTTCTGGATCCTGGTCATAATATCTTCCGTGATACTCTGCAACTTATCCAGATCTTTTCCTTTGACCTGGATCGTGATCCCCGCACCAAACATAGCACTCATATCCATGGCAGAAGCACTCACCTGGATATCACATGGAATATCCTTTGTCTTCCTCTCGATCTCTTTTTTCAATTCCTGATTGGTATGCTTTGTATCTTCATCTAACAGGACATACATAGAGACCGCATTCCCTCCGCCGGACATCATGGACATCGTCCCTCCGCCGGACATTGCACCGATCGTCTCAATGCCGTCAATTTCCAGCATACGGTTCATCGCCTCCGTGGACATTTCCTGTAATTCCTCTTCGGACAACGTTTTATTATCTTCCGGCGGAGCCAGTGTGATCGTCATCTGGGTACTCTCCATCTCCGGCATAAAGGCAGTTCCTCTTGACACGGCAAGCATCGCAAACAAAACAAGAAGAATAAACGAACCAAGCAGGACAAAAATTTTCCTTCTCAATAATAATGCAAGCAGACGGCCATAAACATCCTGTACCCTGGTAATAACACTGCTCCTGTGCTCCTTTGTCCTGCGGAGCATTCCCTGTGACATGGCAGGTACAAGTGTAAGGCTGACCACCAGACTGGCAAGAAGTGAATACGCAAGTGTCAGCGCCAGGTCCGTAAACAACTGCCTCGTAATTCCTTCTGTAAATATGATAGGTGCAAACACACATACCGTCGTAAGCGTGGACGCAAGTATCGCCCCCGCTACCTGTCTGGCTCCTTGTACTGCCGCCTCTTTTACCGAATATCCTTCCTCATTTCTGAGACGGAAAATATTCTCGATCACGACGACTGAGTTGTCGACGAGCATTCCTACCCCGAGCGCCAGTCCTGACAGTGAAATAACATTTAACGAAACTCCGCTGAAATACATGAGCACAATAGCCGCCACCACACTGAGCGGAATGGAACATGCCACAATAATAGTCGGCCTTAAATCCCACAGGAATAAGAAAAGGATCAATATAGAAAGGAGCGATCCGATCAGCAGGTTCTGTACGACAGAATCCACAACGAGATCAATATAAACTCCCTGGTTCATCAGCACACTGATATGAAGCCCCTCATTCTCAGCTTCAAGTTCCCCAAACCTGTCGATCAGGCGGTCGGTAACATCTCCGGTTGAATATCCGGTAGCTTTTTCCATAACAACTGCCACCGCCGGATTTCCGTTTACCATCGCATAGACTTCGCTGGAATTATCCGTAACTGCGACATCGGCCACATCCGAAAGCCGGATCGGCTTCAGACCATCAAGATCCATGTCACAGATCACAAGATCTTCGATATCTCCATCGGACCCGATCTTATCCCCGACTCTTACCAGATATGAGGAATCATTATCGGTGATATATCCCGCCGGCATATCAAAGTTCTCTGCATTGAGGATATTTTCTACCATACTTTTTGTAATGATCTTTTCAAGATTTGTATTTTCTTTCGTCGTCTTTGACGTCTCTTTCAGATTGTCCTCTGCTTCATTTAACTTACTCTCTCCACTGGACACTTCTGCCTCGGCCACGCTGAGTTTGATCGCCGCCAGCACTTTCTGTTTGCTTAACTCCTGTGTCGCTTCTTCCACTGAAATCTGACCCTCTTGCAGTTTTTTCTTTGCATCCGTCAGTTTTTTCTTCCCTGCGGCAACCTGTTTTTTTCCTTTTGTAATCTCCTTTTTGCTCTTATTCAGTTTCTCTTCCTGTTTGGAAATTTCAGTAAGCCCTGCCTGTGCCTGTGAAAGACCATTCTCTGCCTCGACTACCTTGCCTGCCAGCTCGGACTCTTTGATCCCCTGTTCGGAAAGTTTTGACTGAAGAACAGATATCTGAGCATTAACCGATTCAAGCTGCGTCTTTAATTCTGTTGTTTCCCCGGCGGCTGCGATCTGCCCCTCTAGCATACTCTTCTGTCCGTTCAGAGCATCCAGCCCGCTTTTTAACTGAACAAGTCCGTCCTTAGCCGAGGTCAGTGTTTTCACTGTGGCCTCCAGATTCGCTTTCTGGGCTTTGATCTGCACAAGTCCTGCATTGACCTGTTTTTCTGATTCCTTTAATTTCTTTTCATTGGCCTCGATCGTCTTTAGATTACTGTTCAGCGTTTTTAATGTCTTCTCCATCTTCTGGGAAGATTTTACAAGTTTTGCCTCCCCTTTGGCAAGCTCTTCCGCTGTCTCCTCCTGCTTTTTCGCAAGGGTGTCCTTGCCCTCTTTGATCTTATCTTTATTATCGGAAATCTTCTGACTGGCATCATCCAGTTTTCCTTCGACCGCATCCTTGACCTTTTTATTCATCTCATCGATCTTATCCTGCTGGATAATGACCTCTACCTTTTTGGACACCTCTCCGGATGCATTTACAGAGGCCACACCTTCCACGCTTTCAAGTTCCGGAATGATGTCTGTCTCCGCCTTATCTGTCACCTGTATACGATCAAGGTCATCATAATCCAGCGCTGCAACCATGATCGGCATCATATCCGGGTTCAGCTTCATGATCGTAGGACTTCCGATACTGTCATCCCACTGAGCCGAAACCATATCAAGACTTTCCCTCATATCGATCGTGGCCGTGTTCATATCTGTGCTTTCATTAAACTCTAAAATAACCACAGATACATTGCTGCTCGAAACAGACGACACTTCTTTCATATTTGTGATACTCGCCATCGCCTGCTCGACCGGTTTTGTAACTGCCGTCTCAACCTCCTCCGGACTGGCTCCCGGATAAGTCGTCATGACGATCGCATAGGGCAGTTCCATATCCGGCAGAAGATCCGTACTCATATTACGGAAAGACAGTACGCCAAGAACAAGGATCAGCACAACGGCAACCAGCACGGTATACGGCTTTCTTACACTCAGTTTAGATAACAATTTCATTTCCCCCTTAAATTACGATCCAGATATCAAAAGACATTTCTGACAACCAAACCAATTATATAATTATTTAACATGGTTATCAATTTAACAAGGAAATTATATCACACCGTATCCATTTGTCAATGCTATTTAGATTTCCTAATTGTAAACATTTTGAAACAAAATAATATCAACACCGTAAAATGCATGACATACAAATCGTTACACCAGCCACATGCCCCGAAACCACCTCATGATCTGCCATACCCCTGTACCATGTAAACCGTATTCCGTAAGAAGTCCATATTTCCTCTGTATGCTCCGCACATCCTCAAACCATACGACATGCTCTGTACCTGTTTCATCTTCATAATTAAAATATGGCGACCAGGCTGTTTCATCAAACCGGATCTCTGCTCCGTAACGGATCGCGATTTGGACAGCTTCGACATTTCCGATCGTCCGCGCCTCCGTCTCCCCCCGCACAAACGGAAGCGGCCAGTCATATCCATAATTGGCGATCCCCAGATTGATCTTCGATGATGCGATTTCGGTTATCGCATAATTGACAACCCTTCTTACCATGTTCAGGGGAGCTACTGCCATGGGAGGGCCATACCGGTACCCCCACTCATACGTCATCAAAAGAACCTCATCCGCCACACCCCCGATCGCCCCATAATCCTTTCCTTCATATAAAAGTCCCTTCTGGTCTGCCGAAGTCTTTGGTGCCAGAGCCACGGATACCGAAAATCCATACTCATGCATTACCTCCACTGTGCGCTCCACAAATGCCGTAAAAAAATCCCGGTCCTCCGCAAGGATATATTCAAAATCAATATCAATTCCCCGGTAATCTTTTTCCTGCATCAAAGACACCAGATTGTACAAAAGCCTGTCTACGGAGACCGCATTTGTAACAACCTGGTGAATCAGGTTATTATTAAATTTTCCGTCTGGCCCGAAAGGGGTCAGCGTAAGGATCGGAAGTGTATCGTTTTCCAGGCTCATCTGTATCATCCATGTGTCGTCCATCGGAGGATAGACGACTTCTCCCTCCGTTGTAAAACCATAGGAAAATACAAATAAACGGGTTAAAAACGGGATCGTCTGTTCCAGAACCCAATGGCTGATATACGTGTACGCATATCCACCCGAATTGATCACCCGCTCCATTCCCTCTTCATACTCCCCGATCAAAAGAGCCTGCCCTACTGCAAGCGGATAAGGAAACACAAGCTGGTTATTCCAGATGATGCTCTCCACCGGTACTGCATAGCGTCTGGCGATTTCATCTACCGTATCCCCTCTTTGTACCACATATATTTCCATACAAAAACACCATTTTTTATCTATGTTTATGATGCCTTTACAGATTATATTCTTCAACAAGCATATCTGTTATCTTTACGGCAGACCTCCCGTCCGTGTCCGTATGGAACATCTTTTTTGCCTCCATCCTCTCCTGCCTTGCCGAATCCGTGCCGGAAGCCAGTTCTTCTACAAAATCCAGCAACCCTTTAAACTCCTCGACATAAAATCCCTTTATATACTCCTTATAGTCCGGGAATGCCAGCGTAAAATGGCGGAAATATTCTTCTTTGTCTTCGATCGTAAGCGCTACAGGCCTGTCGGTGAGAAGATAATCAAAATACACAGAGGAATAATCCGTGATCAGACCGTCGGTATTCCCGAGCAGTTCATACAGTGTCAGCTCAAAGGCTGCCAGATAAGCGTCGTCTGCAATCATGATATTCGGAAAAGAATCCTTCTCAAACACGGAAAGCTCCTGCACCGGATGCGGCCGGAACAAAATAAGGATATTCTTCTCTTTTAAAAGATCACCCAGCTGCTTTAGCTCCTGCTTATCATGCACACAGGGCATGCCATACGGATACGGATTTTCCATCGCCCGTTCCATATGAAGACGATGCTGCCGGTAAGTCGGCATCCAAAGAACCACTTTCTGAAAACCAGACACCGAGCTTTTCCATTTTCCGGCCGGACTCCTGTTTACCAGCACATCATTTCTCGGATATCCCAGATCACAAAGAACATGTTCCGGGACATACAGTTTCTCTTTGTAGACGTCTCTCCAGAATCCGGACTGGATCATATATTTATCACATTCTCCAAACTTACGGCTGTACCCGAGATCGATCTTGATCGGCATACCATGCCCCAGATGGATCCTCACCTGTTTTTTTCTTCTTTTATATATAAATGAATTACAATCAATGATATATTTACTGCAATTTAATACATAAACTCTCCGGATCATCTCCCTGACAGTATGCGCATCATTTTCAAAGGTATATACATTTTCCGGGAGCTCATATTTCTTTCCATCATGGAATGTCTTCATCCAGTAAATTTTATAACGTTGATTGATCCCCCGGCGAAGAAATTCCTCATATAATGCAAATGAATTATCCGAAAGATCCGGATGGCTCTCAAACAAAATGATCTTTCTGAGAGGAAGCAGCCGGATGCATGCAATAAATAATTTTTTGATCATTTTCTCCCTCAATTCATCTTTTTACTGGACTCATAAAAATCAGTAAATTTCTCATCAAGAACTTTTTTGTCCCGTCTGCGTTCCTCTTTCCTGATCTGATAAGTCGGTACCAGTTCCGAAATGATCTCTTTCATATTCGGAACCTCATTATTTGTCTCCTCATACAGCTTTTCCAGCTTATCAAAAAATGTATTCTCATCAAATTCAATCGGTTTTCCGATATGGATCAGTTCATTTTCCGTGTCAGTGAGCCCCTCCTCATCCATCAGGATCTCTTCATATAATTTCTCTCCGGGGCGAAGCCCTGTATACTCGATTCTGATATCTTCATCCGGAACATATCCGGACAGCTTGATCAGGTTTCTCGCCAGATCATCGATCTTTACCGGCTCTCCCATATCCAAAACAAAGATCTCGCCGCCCTTTGCATAAGCGCCTGCCTGCAGGACGAGAGAAACTGCCTCCGGTATCGTCATAAAATACCGTATGATATTTTTGTCCGTAACTGTCACCGGACCGCCTGCTTCGATCTGCCTTTTAAACAAAGGGATAACGCTGCCATTGCTCCCCAGAACATTTCCAAAGCGTACCGCCACAAAATCCGTGGAAGAATGCCGGTTCAGCCCCTGAACGATCATCTCGCACATACGCTTGGAAGCTCCCATGATGTTCGTCGGATTCACCGCTTTGTCCGTCGATATGAGGACAAATTTTTTGGCTCCGTATTTATCCGCGGCAAGTGCTGTCTTGTACGTACCAAATACATTGTTTTTGATCGCCTCGTTCGGACTGTCTTCCATAAGTGGTACATGTTTGTGAGCTGCCGCATGATATACGATATCCGGCCTGTATTTTTCAAAGACCTGATCCACGCGGTTCGTATTTCTGACCGAGCCGATCAGTACCTCCAGATGCATGTGAGGATATTTCGCCCGCAATTCCTGCTGGATATCATAAGCATTATTTTCATAAATATCAAATATGATAAGCATCTTCGGCCGGTTAGCGGCGATCTGACGGCAAAGCTCACTTCCAATAGAACCCCCGCCGCCTGTAACGAGAACAACTTTGTTTTTCACATAACCTGCGATCGATTCCAGATTTGTCTCTACCGGTTCTCTTCCCAAAAGATCCTCGATCTGGACCGGACGCAGTTTCTCCACCGCTGCCTCGCCATTTACAAACTGATAAACACCGGGAAGTATCTTCAGATCAGCCCCCGTCTGCTGACAGATTTCTAGGATCTCTTTCACATCTTTTTTCGGAGCGCTCGGCATCGCAACGATGATTTCATTGATCGCATAATACTTTGTCGCATCAAGGATCCTGTCTCTTCCGCCGATCACCTTGACCCCGTTGATAAACGTATTCTGCTTGGATTTATTGTCATCAATGATACAGCATATATTACTATCCAGTTTATTACTCATCTTCAGCTCGTTGATCACCATATTACCGGATTCACCCGCACCGATCACCATCGTATTCCGCATCCCCACACCGTGTACATTTTCATTATACAAAAGCCGTATGATCCGGTAGGAAAACCGGACAACTAACGTCATGATAAATAAAAGCAGAAGATAGATGACAAAATAAGAACGGGGAAGCCTGCGGTATGTTCCAAAAACAGTGAGGAAATGAACAACAGCAGACAGCCCGCAGGCGATCGCAATGTTTAAGACCTCTCCCAGGCTGGCATAACGCCACAGGCTGTTATAAAGCCGGAAAAACATGAATATAATAAGCGTAACGATCGTATTTATGATAATAAGCTCCTGAAGTGTCGTCACATATCCCTTGGGATAGTCATCGGTGATCCCACTCCGGATAAACCTCCCCCAGTTTAATTCATACCGGATAAACAGGGCCGCAAAAGAACATAAATTAATGCACACGGCATCCCATATAACAAGCAGGCCCCTGTAGACCATAGACAGCCTGCCGCTTTCTATATATTTTTTTAACCGATACATCGTTTTCCCTCCGCATTGCCATCAACCAGTCATCCGGCTGGTTGATCATTCTTCTGAAAGATGGACGAACAATAACAATATTATACAAAAAAATGTTGAAAAAATCAATCTTTTAGAGTATACTACCCTCAGTTGACAAAAATTTTGCCATCATGATACACAAGAAATGGAGACTTACCACATGAGTACAAATATGAAAAATGTAGTAAACCAAATTACTTTCTGTTATATTATTTTCCTTGCCATATACAGTATATCTACCCGTTTCGTGCCCACTGCCATCCTCTGTGAAGGGCCTGTGGCGGATATCCTGTACAAAACCGTTATCATCAGCGGCGGACTTTTATCGCTTTTCTATCTCCGGCTTTTAAAAAATATCATAAAACCCGGCATCCATCTTTTTTTACTTGCCGGTTTTGTCATAATCCTTGGTATCTCTACACTGCTAAACTACAAATACGAATTTTTCGGAAATATACTGGGGATGGCCACCTTTGTCTCACAGCTTATCATTTTTTACTTTCTTCCCCTCATTATGCCAAAAACACAGATCATAAAATGCATCAAATACACGGCTCTGTTTACTTCCTTTCTGTGGACGATCGGATGTATCTCCTCCCTGTACCAGTACGTTAAAAATATCCATTACACCACGATAAGCCCCGAAAATCTCCGAATCCGCCAGGGAATCGTCGATGGACGTTTGTTTGGCTTATTTTCCGATCCGAATTTTGCCGCTTTTACCTCCCTTATCCTTATCATTCTCCTGATCTACACGATCATGCATACAAAAATAAAAGCATTAAAAATATATGGCGTCATCAGCATCTTTCTCAATCTGTGTTATCTGATCATGTCAAATTCCAGGACGATCTATATCACAGCACTTGGGGTTCTGTTCACTGCTATCGTTCTGATCACCTATAATAACCTGAAAACAGATCCGGCATCTGATACAAAAACTTTTCTTATCTTATCCGGAAAGCGGATCCTGATCGCGATCCTTGGTGTGGCCGCAGTATACTCCATTATCTTTTTCCCTATGCGCCAGTTTGGCCAGTTCATGGAACCGGAGCGGAGTGTCAATGACATGGTGCGGGAAGATGTAAACACGGAAAACATTACCAATAACCGTTCCACTATATGGAAAAACTACTTTTCTCTCTATAAAGACAAGCCCGTTTTCGGTTTTTCCATCCGGAGCGCCCTTCCGTATGCAACAGAGAAATACCCGGACAGTTATCTGGCAAAGACAAAGTATGTCACCCACAACAGCTATATTTCCCTTCTGATCGAAACAGGAGCTACCGGCTTTATCGTTATGGGGGCATTTTTCCTTCTAACCTTTATCCAATCCCTGAAACGGATCCGTCAAAAAGAAAAGATCAGCACTAACTACATTTTATCTGTCGCATTGATCGTAGCGGTACTGATCTTCCTGATGTGTTTTCACGATGTTTTCTTCACGGTAAATATCGAGACGATGCTTTTATATATCAGCGTTGGCTGCCTCTGCAAGTCAAATCGGCAGCTTCCTGTGAAATCATCTCAGTGATCAGAGCTTTCCACTGACGGAGTATCTTCTCTTTTTTAAATTCATCCAGATTCCATGAGGACTGTTCTGACATGCGGATTCTTCTTTCCCTGTCCATAAGCAGTTCATAGATTTGATCTGCCATATATTCTGTATCATAAGGCGGTATCAGGACACCGTCCTTTCCGTCCTCGATGATTTCCGCGGGCCCCGAAACGATATCAAAACTGACAAGGGGCAGATGATTTGCTTTTGCCTCTAAAAGCGCAAGGGGAAGCCCCTCGCGGTATGAGGTCAGCACATACATACAATGCCCCTGATAACACGTTTCCATACCGTCAGCAAGCCCCATGAGTTTCACGTTTTTTTCTAATCCCCTCTGGTGGATACGTTGTTTTGTCTCCTCAAACAGCTCTCCCTCACCGTATACTTCCCACACAAAATCTTTGTCTTTTTTCCGCAGCGCCGCTGCCACTTCAACGAGAAGATCCATTCCCTTTTCTTTTGAAAACCGTCCCGCTGTAAGCAGTTTCCGGGAATCCGCATCATAGCTTCCCGCATGATACTGGATCGTATCATCGATCCAGTTATAGATCGTCATAACCCTTCCCGGTTTACAATGGAACTTTTCATAGTAGGCATTCTCACTCTGTCTGGTGAGAACGACTGTCCGGTCCGAATACCGGGCTCCCATCCGGCGCATAAAACGCACGACTTTATCATCCCACTGGTTCATAAGTGCTCCGTGATCACAGAACACTTTCGGTATGTTCAGTCTTCTTCCCAAAACCCCTGCAAGGAATCCCGCATAAACGCCTATATAAAATAAAAACCGGATTTCATGCTCCAGACAGTACCTGCGAAAGTCCTTTCCCGCTTTTAACATCACATCCCGGATCCTCGCCTTGTACGGAAGTATATTATAATAATGGATCCCCTCATCCAACGCATAAGCACATTCCGCTTTCTCGTGGATCAGGCTTATAACATAAATCTCATATTCTTCTCCTCCAGTGTCTTCGGCAGCTAGTGCATTGGCGATATTACAAAGCACCTGCTGGCCTCCCCCCCGTATACTCATATCAAAATCCACAAAACCTATTTTTATCATAGTACCGCTCTCTTTTCTCTTTATTTTGTGATCCGGGCGTCAAAAGCCCTTTCATTTTGAAGGACTTGGCAATATGCACAAAAAACAATAAGATGAGCAGCTTTATGCACGATGGAGCTGAGACTCAGGGAATCGTGGAAGTCCTTTCTGAACACGATTCCCACGAAATGAGGCTCAGCGGAGTGGTTCGTGCATCCGCTGCGAAGATATTGTTTTTTGTGCATATTGCCAACACATCAAAAAAACAAAAACTTTTGATGCCCGGATCATTTCCTGTAATAAAAATACAACAAAAATACAAATTTCCCATGCATCAGACACAGCAATAACCGATCCTTTTTCCCAAAATATTTCCGCTTCAAATACAGATTTCGTACACTGCTTTTTTCACACCAGTCCCTCATATATTTCCGGCATGTTTTTCCGTCCAGGCCAGATTTCCCAGCCAATGCATAAAATTTATTTTTTACTGCTGTCAGATAATAATGATATAAAAATACCGGTTCCTTTTCCTTTTCATATTTTGCATAAAAGGCAGACACCTCTTTATAGAGGCGCTCCTCAATCTCCATCGCATTTTCCCGGAACCGGAATGAAAGCGAATTCTCATTTATATTGTGATAAAAATACAGCACCTCATTCAGCACACTTATTTTTTCTGCCTGCTCCAATGCTCTCAGGTTAAAAACCAGATCCTCTCCCTTATCAAGATCCTCCGGGAATCCCGTCTTCAATATACTTTTCCGGTACAACTTATTCCATGGGACATGGATAAAGAATCGTGAAAAAAGCTCCGGAAATTCCTTCATAAATTCAGATCGTTCCCGAAAACTCCTCTCGCCATAAAGAATTTTTTCCTGTTCCTTTTCATTATAATAACCGCCGATAACAAGGTCGCTATTATCCTTTTCCATACGCTCTGCCAGCATGCGGCAGGCATCCGGGTAAAGCAGGTCGTCACTGTCTGCAAATTGTATATACTGTCCCCCGGCCTTTGACAGCCCAAAATTTCTCGCCGCAGAAACACCCTCATTTTCTTTCGTATACACATGCACAAACGAATATTTCTTCTCATATTCCCTGCAGATTTCCAGGCTCCCGTCCGTAGAGCAGTCATCCACGATGACCACCTCAAGGTTTTTATAACTTTGGGATACCACACTCTCCAGACATTCGGCAAGCCTGTCCTTTGAATTGTAAACCGGTATGATAATGGATATCATTGCATCTTTCATTGGATCTGTCTCCTGTTTTCACGTTTCCTGCCGTTTGACGGGATAATATTTCCCACGGTATTTTTTATAGCTGTTGTGAACATCTACGCACACACCGTCATGAGAGGGGATCTGATCCTCCTTCGGCGGCAACTCCATATAGTCTCCAAATGCCATTTTGAGATAGGTGTCATAACCGACCGGCAGCGGCATCTGATATCCCTCAAATTCTTTATACACCGCAGATTCAAAAATCTCTTTCGGATACTCATTTACCATGTAATTATAACGGACACAAAGCTCCGTGATATGATCGCATTCACGAATGGGATATTTCGACATATGCCGTTCACATAGACAGGCCATCTTATAGCGCATCTTCCATCCCGGTGCAAGCGCAAGCATACATTTACCGATCAGGTACAAAAACTTTCCTTTACTCGTAGGCGCTTCCTGATTGATATAAATCTGATAGGCAAGCCCCCATAAAAGCTGCATCTTTCGTTTAAAACGTGAGGAGGGGCAGCCATCTAACGGCAAAACCTCAAGCCTCACTCCGTGAGCCATATCAAGATCCATCTGCCGTTCTTTGATAAATGTCGTCTCCTCATCGGTGATCGCTGTGAGCTGGGAGCGCAAAAACTCCGTTTCACTTGTCCGGCTCAGCCGGTATTTGCTCTCATCCATCTCTTCTTTCCACAGGCGGCACAATTTCTCATAATCGTCTCTCGGCATAAATACATCGATATCGTCATCCCACGGAATAAAACCCTTATGCCTCAGAGCCCCGATACAACACCCTCCACAGAGATAAAACAACAGACCGTGCCGGTCGCAAAACTCCTTAAATACAAGTGTGATCTCAAGACACTTTGCCTGAAGTTCCTTTAGGTCACATGCCTTTTTTTCATTTGATATCCGGCTCATCATTTCCTCCATTCACACATGGTTTCGTCAGGTCCAGACACACACAGTCGTGATGTGCTTTCTGTTTCTCTTTTGGCGGAAGTTCCATATAATTCCCAAAAGCCTCCCTCAGATATCCGTCATATCCGACAGGGATGGGCATCTTCTTTCCCTCAAAATCCACAAAGACAGCCTTTTCAAACCACTCTTTTTTATATTTTTTCTCCATGTAATAAGGCCCCGAACAAAGCTCTGTAATATAGTGACAGCTGCGGATCGGATATTTTGTCATCTTTCTCTTGGCAAGATTCCAGATGCGGTATCGAATCCGCTTTCCCCGGAATATCCCGAGCAGCATCCGGCTTCCTGCCGCCATCAGGCCCCCATGCTTTTCCGGCACTGTCTGCGCCCGGAACAAAGAATAGATGAGCGCCCACATGCACTGCCATTTTCTCTGCCATTTCCCATCCGGATACCCATCTAACGGAATAACATCCAGCGCCACCCCGTGAGGGATCGGAAGCCCCTCCTGATAAGGTTTGACCTGTGTCGTCATACTGTCCCGGAGCGTGGCAAAATTATTCCGGTCGATATAATCCTCCGTCGTATCGGACAAAAGATACCGGCTTCCCTTGTCATACATATTCCAGAGAGAGACAAATTTCTCATAATCCTCTCTCGGCATAAAAAAATCCAAATCGTCATCCCACGGAATAAATCCTCCATGCCGGATGGCCCCGATGCAGCCTCCCCCACAAAAATAGCAGAGAAGATCATACTCTTCGCAAAACTCCACAAACACCTCTGCCATCTCAAGACTTATTTTTTGAAGCCCTTTTAACTCCTCCGCGGTATATTCTCTTATTCCTGCTTGTTCAATCTCTCTCTGACCCAATGTGTTTTCCCCTCCAGAATGGCATTTTTATCATTCCCACAAATGTCCCTGCCCCATAGCTGATATGCAGCAGAAAAAATAAAAGCGGCAATAACAGATGCCCGGGATACTTTTTCTCTCCCCGCACCGCCATGACCGCCATCAAAACAGCCACCGCCCAGTACATCCCCCACATAAGAACTGCTAAGAGCGGATGGGAACATACCGCCAGCACCGTCGTAACGATGATCCCACACAAAAAAGCAAACGGAACAAAATGATACAGTGAAAGACAGCCCGGACATACCCCCGATGTCAGTCCGATCCAGTATCCATTGGAAAATTTCTGCCGGCACATCTTTCCAAGGCCCGGACGTATCATCTGATATGAAATGATCCCCGGTACCAGGCAGAGTTTAAAGCCATTCTGCCTCAGCCGGAAATGAAACTCATTATCCTCTGTCCTTCCAAGATCCTCCCGGAACTTCCCTGCCTTTTCAAATACCTCACGCCGGTACGCACCGTGGAAAAATGATTTGACATAGGCCTTTTTCTCCCCATTCTGGAATGATGTCGCATTTCCACGCCGAAACGATGCCGCACTGCTTCCAAACATAGAGCTCTCCGCTGTCAGGAGCACCTTCTGCCACGCCGAGTCGGATTCCACGATATTTGGCCGGACACCGCCTGTCACAAATTCTCCCTCCGCAAGCGCTGCCGCATTCCGCTCTACGAAATCCGCCGGAATACTGCTGTGGGCGTCGATCCGGATCAGCACGTCCGTCGTAAAGCTATCAATCGCCTGATTCCACCCGCAGCTCTGGATCCGTCCCGGATTATCCACAATCCGGACGGCCAGAAACTCATCCGCATACTGATCAGAAAAATCCTGCATGATCTGCTTTGTCTGATCTTCTGACATACTGTCGATAAGCACGACCTCCAGCTTTTTATGCGGATAACTCTGTTTTATGATATCCTCCAGTATCTTTGGAAGATTTTTCTCTTCGTTATATGCTACGATCCCTATGGAAATATTCAAAATATGTTTCTCCTGTCTTCGCATAAATGCCCCGCCTCCAGCGAGACTATTTCACTCCCTATTATAAATTATGATGGGGATACATGCAACTGCAAGTTTTAAGGGAATGGAAATGAAAGATTTTTCTGAAACACAGAATCTTTTGCCAACCACAAAAAAAGATTGACATTCCGTCTGCCTAATGGTATTCTTTTAAAAAAGAGGCGGTTTTGTACCACTTGACTACTTGATAGTCTTGAGTGGGTTACTCGCTTCTTTTTTTATATCCACCACATCGTACAGATACATCTTTCCGTTTCCTGTACAGTTTATCACCAGACACCCGGAATAAATATTATAATTTCCCGTTTTCAACTCATTGTCATAGATTGGCATGGCAAACCTCGTCGTGTAATAATACCAGCCGTTTGCAGCATCACCGGAATGTTTTTCTTTCTGGTTCTTCCTGAATCTTTTATTGGAGGCAATCTCCACCATCTCCCGGATACCCTGCGCTGCATTGGCTTTCGCCTTTGCCTTTGCACCTTTTGTTTTCCTTGTATATTTCGAACCAGCATACTCATCCGGGAAATCTTTTCCCAGATATATAACATCGCCTGTTCCCACTATTTCCACAAGCTCACCGACATAGCGTTCCAGATATTTTTCCACCTCATTCCAATCAATATTCTGTTTATTGGAAAAGATAATGTCAGGCAGAACGACAACCTTGTTACTGTCTTCATCCAGTGCAATTTTCAGTGTTTCCATCGCATTTCCCCCTGTAGCATTGATTGTGTTGTAACACGCGCATATACTAATACACAACCAACAATTATTTTTATTCACACTTCCTGCATATCTCCATCATCCTCACTACAGAAATTTCTTGATAGAAATAATCCTTCGGTTCTACTTTTCATTATGGGTTTTCATAAATGCACGAATGTGCCCTCTGAAACATCAAGAATAAAGCGATGAACTTTTTATATTAATAAGTATAGCACATCTTCGAAAGTTTGTAAAGAAAAAATTATGACGTATGGAAAAGATTACATTGATAAAAATAACACAAGCCTCTATTTCCCGTACATTCTCAGTAAACTTCCCACCTTGTCTGAAATTGCCTTATCTGATGGAAAATAAATGGTTCTCTCTCCCGATGCATCAACAATCACCTGCGAACCGACAACCAGATTTATCTTCTTTCCGTTTTTCTTCACGACCGTAAGCCAGATCCCTCCCTCAATCGGTTTCGTCCCTTCCTCCGCTTTCCGAAGCCTTATCCCTGCAAGTTCGGCATAGATCTGCCGGATCACCTTTGTATCTTTTATTTTTTTTACTTTCCCATTTTGCGCATCATACTCAACCCATTTGACAGACTCATAGAGTTTCTTTGTAAAAATAGAATTATTATAAATAATCTTTTTCTTAGGGAGTTCCACTGCTACTTTACAATAATATTTGTTTTCCCCGACCTTTGCAGTAATCACTGCTTTCCCCGCTTTTTTTGCTTTCACAACCCCTTTTGCCGAAACTGTCGCAACCGATTTCTTAGAAGAACTCCAACTGATTTTTGACGTTGTCCCAATCATTTCTAATTTCTGGCTTCCCCCGGGCATTAAAAAAAGATTCTCCACCGTCATAACAGGTGCTGCCTGCACCATATGGCCATGAAATATTCCACCCAATAAAAAATAAACTAACAGCAGTAATAAACGCCTTTTTCTCATAACCCTCCTCCAACTCAATCCACCTCATATTTCCTCTTTTCCGCCTTCTCGATCGGCATATAACCTGTTTCTCCCAGGATCAGTTTCGCCCCCGTCTCATCAAACCGGATCTTCTGCCTGACATCTCCAATGCCATCACCTGCATGATCAGCGTATACCCGGTAGGCCACTATGATATCCTCTTTCCGTATTTCAAAAAAATGATATCCAATACCGGATACTACCTCTTTTTTTGATGCATATTGGGGTGGGAGCTGTACTGTTTTTTTGTATCCGGTCTTTTGTACATTGATCTGCACGAAATTATTTCCCAGTTCTGTTACTTCCACAAAAGTTTCCATTTCTTCATCGCTAAAATCCATCGGTACCAAGCCCCATTTTTCTCCATTCCATTTTACCATCCGGAAATTTTGGTATGTTCCACCGGCGCCGCCATAAAACAACAGGATAATCTCCATTATACCATCTTTATCCAAATCCTTTGTCTTCATTTTGGTATAATTCGGATTTTCATATTGTATCCCCTTTTCCTCTGCCAGGCTTACCACTTCTCCGTCGATTACGAGCTTTAGGTCGGAATGCTCCCCGCTGCTCTCCAGACAAACCGTACTCTTTTTGTCCAGTCCTAAATCCTCTGTTTCTTCCCAGTATAATTCTCTTTTGATTTCAGGTTGTTCCGTTAAAGCTGTATTTTCCCTGTCACCTGTAGCCTCCTGCTTTCCACAACCGGCAATGGATAAGGCCATTCCGAAAAACAATATGGCAATACATGTTTTTTTCAACATTTTTCCTCCTCCATTTCCAATGTTTTTATACATTTTTTCAAACACTCCTTTAATGGTTCTAACTCATCATTCAGGTACCAGTTATTCAACGTTGTATTAAATTCTTCTGCATTATCTTTTCCGATCGTTAATACTCCATTTCCGGTTCCGATCAAAATTTTACTCGCAACGATCGTCGATGTTCTTTTATTTCCATCCCAGAATAACTGCTGTTTGCAGGCATATGCAAAATAATGGATCGCCCGCTCCACAGGATCGCCGATCACAGCGATCCGATCGATCTCCCTGATCACTTCTTCTTTTACTGGTACCGGTGGGATAAAATCACCCACGCCGACTTTTCCTGTCCGCAAAACTCCCCATTGTAAACTCTCATTTCTGGAAACATACCCGTTGATCTTACAAATATACTCAAGGTCAAGCGGATCATCAATGCTTTCTATACAAAATTTCCATGCATCCCGCAGATTAAGTACCGTCTGAATATCATCTACTGTTACGCCATTTACCACTGCACCATCTATGATCGTCTGGGTCTGTGGGAATGTGACATTGCATCCTTCGATATATGCTGTGTTATAAACCAATTCAACAAAGACTTTCTTCGCCAGAAATATATTTTGTTCTCTTGTGAGCATGGTCATCTCCACCTTGTACTGATTTTTTATCATTATAACCCCAAACACACTTTTCCACAACCGTTAAAATACTACATTCAGCCCACATTCAGGCAAAACGGATCGAATCTTACCATTCACACCATAATTTTACCATTCACGAAAAATCAGGTAACAGGGCAGACAAATGTGCTATAATTATCTTGTAAACATAATCATAATTACAAAATGAGGATGGAGAAAAAAATGAAGAGACAATCAGCACGCTTGTGTATTGCAGCGCTTCTTCTGTCATTTATATTCGAGCCGTATACTGTAAGTATGGCCGCTCTCCCTGCAAAGGAACAATTAACGATACCGGAAAATACAGAAGATACACCAGAACAGCCGCAAACATCAAAGGAACCAGCAGCCTCGAAAGAACCTCTGGCATCAGAGCAGCCGGAAACATCGGAAAAACCTCTGACATCCGGGCAACCTGCTACATCGGAAAAACCCCTGACATCCGGGCAGCCGGTTCTATCAGAAAATCCTCTGACAGAAATCCCGGTACGGCTTACAGGTTCGGATGCAGAAAGAAACACCGTCACATTGGAATGGAACAGCATAATTGGTGCAACCGGATATGCCGTCTTTTCCTGGAAAAATGGAACATGGCAAGAAATAAACAAAACACAGCAAACCACAGAAACGGTTTCGCTCACCGAATATGGAACCGAAAACATCTTTCAGATCCGCGCTTACGACAGTGGGCAAAAACAGAACGGGGAATCCGCAGAAATCAAAGTGTTGATTCCGGAAACAATAAAAATTCTTAAGACAACCGCATATTCCAGGACAAACGTCAAACTGTACTGGGAAGCTGCAAAAGGTACTGGTTCCTATGAGATTTATGAAAAGCAGAACGGACAAGACTACAAACTGATAAAAACCGTGGAAGAAACAAATGTCCGTCTGAATGTAAAAGACAAGGAAAGTTATCAGTTTAAAGTTGTTCCGCTTTTTAAGAGCACCCTTGGAGTAATTTCCGGAAATGCCTGCGAAACCAGTTATGACAACAAAGAATTTGTATCGATGGATCACCAGAAATATACTTATAAGGAAATGCAGGAAGATATCCAGTCGCTGTGTAAGAAATACAGCGAATATGTTTCTTATGAAACCATTGGTTATTCCGAAAATGGCAGGGAAATTTATGATGTCATTCTGGGAAATAAAAAAGCGGACAAAACTATACTTGTTGTCAGCACGCTTCATGCAAGGGAATATATTGCAACAGTTGTTTGCATGAAACAGCTGGAATATTATCTTTTAAATTATAACAAAACAGTGAAGGGAATAAAATTGTCAGACGTATTTGCCAGGTGCAATGTTCATTACGTCATGATGGCAAATCCGGACGGTGTTACTCTTTCACAAAGAAAAAAGGCGTTATGGAAGGGCAATGCAAACGGAGTAGATTTAAACCGCAATTTCCCTTATGCCTTTAAAAAGGATGGGCGCAGAAAAACCGGCAGCTACAGCGGATCAAAAGCGTCAAGCGAAAGTGAAACGAAGGCCGTGATCAACCTTTCCAGAAGACTGAATAAAACACAAACACTTGCGGTTGTCAATTACCATGCAATGGGGCAGATCGTATTTGGTGATTACGACGGGAAAAACAAGTCGCTCCGTTCTGATATCCGGAGCATGTATAAAATTGCAAGGAGTACGACCGGTTATTCCAGTGCGGCAGGCTACGGAGGCACCTCAAACGGAAATTACAGGGAATATTTACTCTACAAATTAAAAATACCAAGTGTCACGATTGAAATTGGAAGCATACCCTGTCCGGTTCCAAAACGTCAATATGCTTCTGCTTTTAAGCGGAACAAACTGGTTGTACTAAAAGAAGCTGTATGGTTAAAAAAGAAAAAATAACCCTCAAAAAACTGCTTGCCCTCCCGTCCATAAAAGCTTATACTGTTGTTAAGATGAACGACATAGCTCAGATCAGTATCATTGAGCTGGAAACGAGGGTAGTTTATGGGGACATATCAGAATGAGATCGCCATCGTCATCCCGGCACTCAACCCGGATGAACGAATGGTCACTCTGGTCAGCGATTTAAAAGAGCATGGATTTGAAAATATCATTATCGTAGATGACGGCAGCGAAATCAAAAACCGGGTTTATTTTAAGACCTGCAAAGAAGAATACAACTGCCGGATCATCCGTCATGTCATCAATTTCGGCAAGGGAATCGCGCTGAAATCCGCATTTAACCATATCCTCGATAACCGCCCGAACATCATGGGTACTGTGACTGTGGACTGTGACGGGCAGCACGTGATGGAAGATATCGTAACCTGTGCAAAACTCGTCCATGAGCATCCTGACCACCTGATCCTTGGCTGCCGGCAGTTTGATGACAAAGCCATTCCTCTGCGCAGCCGTTTTGGCAATAAATTTACCAGACACTTTATCCGTCTTCTGTGCGGTATCAATGTCTCTGACACCCAGACAGGCCTCCGCGGTATGTCCCGGGCTCTGATCAGCAAGTATTTTGCACAGACAAAAGGCGAGCGTTTCGAGTATGAAATGAACATGCTCATCTGCGCCCGCGAAAACCAGATACCGATCACAGAGTTCCCGATCCAGACGATCTATCTGGAAAATAATGAAAGTTCTCATTTTAATCCGTTTGTGGACTCCATACGGATCTATAAAGTATTTATTAAATTTATGCTCAGCTCCTTTTCCAGTTTTATCATTGATATTGCACTGTTCTATATACTTGGCGCTATCCTGCGGCCAATCATAGGAGATAAAGCAGAAGTCTCTTTCTGGTGCTTTGATATTTCTCTACTGATCCTCCTGCGAAATGTCCTCTCCAGGCTCGGTTCCTCCCTTTATAATTTCACGATCAATAAAAAACAGGTATTCCACAATGAATCAAAGGATATCCGGATCCTCATAAAATATTATATTTTATGCATCTGCCAGCTTACTCTGTCCACACTTTTAGTGGCCAATGCGCTGACCTTTATCCCATCTTCCACCATACGCAAATGCATTATTGATACGATCCTGTTCATGATCAGTTTCCAGATACAGAGAGAATGGGTGTTTTCTAGCAGGAAAAAAGCGTCGTGATCCTCTTTTTCACCATGTACTTTTCATCTTCAGTTTCATACCAGCAGGCCGCAAAGTTCACTTTCTGCCCTTCTTCCGGTGAAAGCTGGTATACACAGAGATTTTCCTTTTCATACTGGACTCCTGCGATTTCATAACTTTTTCCTCCGATCTTCACATTCTTACCGACGACATCCGTACTTCCAAATAACTTATGGGCAGCATCTGCACTTAACAGACAGTGTCCCTCTTCCCCCGGCCATAATACATTCGCTCCGGAAAACAAGGCAGCCGGATTCCCAGCGATTCCATACACATTCATACGTTCACTCCGGGAAAACTCCTGATTCTCCACAGTTATATTTCGATTTTTTTTCCAAAACACACAACATAAACCATCCGTCTGCGCCTCAATGATCTTTTCTTTCGCCACATCATCATATGAAAATGGCGTCTCCAGTCTCCACTGCATCTGGTTTTCGTCCGTTCCACTCCACAAAAACCGAAATGAAAATAAAACAGTTGCCACCGTAAAGAACATAAATGGAACTCCAAACAAAATCACGGTCCGCAGAAGTCCCTCTCCGAATATCTTCCTGGTGATCTTAGTCATCTTTCTCATTGTCTTCCTCCAGCATACGGACTTCGTCACCTGACTGCACCTCCCTGTCACACAATACCACGATCTGTTCCTTCTCACCCACCGGTGTATTTTCTAAAGCTGCATATTGTTCATTTTTCTCCCCCACTACAACATTTCTCTTGCTCACGCTGTACTCTTTTCCTAAAAAGGTTTCCTTTTCCTCCAGAACAAGCACATAATATTCATTTCCTCCTGCATACAGGGCCGATAGCGGGACAAGGCAGTCTTTCGTTCCGGAATCCGCTTCCACCTTCAACGTACCGTTTTCGCCCAGACTTAATTTCTCATTTTCCACAAGGACTGTCACCTCAAAACTTCCGTCTCCTTTCCGCCGGATCGTATTGATGACAGCATCCGGAATCCGAATCTTTCCCGCACTAAATTCAAGCGACACCATATCACCCACATTCACATATTCCCTCTCCTCACTGCTAAGTTCCGTCTGAAAATACCATCCGTTTTTACTGACTGCCAGAGTCATGACCACCCCTTCTGCTGTCTCTTCCCCTTCCCCCACATTGATCTTATGGACCGTACCTTTCTCCTCACTCCGGATCGCCCCGCCTTCCTCTGCATATTTTTCCAGTTTCCTTAACTGTTCTTCCTTTTCACGGATGAGATTCTCCTGTTCATAAACACCCCCTGTATTTTCTTCTTTAGCGGCGTCTATATCCTCGATTTCCCTGGCAGCCTGTTCCTTTGCCTCCTTTTTCAACTTTTTTGCCTTATCCCTGGCACTCTTTAGCAAAGATTTTTTTTCACTGACCGCTTTTTCAAGAGCATCCTTTCCCTCTTTCCACTCCTTTAATGCCTGCTCCCTGAAAACGGAAGAAAAGATCATAAAGGCTTCGACATCCTCCTGTGGAGCTTTCGGTTTTCCGGCTGCTGCCTCCATCGTCCGATATTCTGCACTCCGCATTTTTTCCCCGTTCAGATATGTTTCAAAATCAGTATACGAAGCAAGTTCCTTACAGGCCTCCTGATACGCTTTTTTCGCCTTTGTGACTGCCTTCCTCTGTTCAGACGCCGTATTTTTCATATCCTGCCTCGCCCTCTCTTTGGCAGTCAGAACCTGTCTCTCCTGTTTTTCCTGCGCCTTCTGCAAATCCGCTAATTTCTGTTCTTCAGCCTGGATCTCATCTGACAGACGTTTTTGATCCTCTCCCAGTTTATCTGCATCCAGCCGGAGCAGCACAGTACCTTTTTTTACAGCTTCCCCCTCTGTGACGCACACTTCCTGTATCCGCAGTCCCTCTTCTATCACGACCGCCTTTTCAGACGCCGCCTTAAGCACCCCCTCTTTCTCAATCTTATGACTGAGCGTTCCCTTCTCCGCATTTCCGGCCTTAACCTGAGGCATCTGCCACGCATACACCCCCCGTGACACTGCCGTGCATATGACCATAAATATGATAAATCCCGCCAACAAACGGATCACTTTTCTTTTCAAAACATTTCACTCCTTCATTCCTGTTGAGATGATTCCCTGTTCCATATAATCCTGTCCAAGTAAAAACACCAGAACCGCCGGAATCAATATGATCACCGAAGCGGCAAGGGAAATCCCCGCCTGTTCCGGTTTTATCTCCGGCAAATACAAAGAGATGGGCCAGAGCGACCGGTCCTTTATAAATGCTAACGGCTGCTCGATCATATTCCAGTATTCCAAAAAGCCCAGTACCAACGCCGACAAAATCCCCGACCTTCCAAGTGGTATCCCGATCCGTAGTAAGATCATAAACTCTCCGGCACCATCGACTTTCGCCGCCTCGATGACCTCTGCCGGTACTGCCACAAATCCCCGGTAAATGATAAAAACCGGAAAAGTCGAAAAAACAGCCGGAAGGATAACTGCTGCCTGTGTGTTCATCAAACCCAGCTGCTCGATCACAAGATAAGAGGGCAGCATCGTTACCTGAAACGGCATGAGCATTAAAATAATATAAAGTGTCAGAAGAACATGCTTTCCACGAAAACGGTACCTGGCAAATGCCCAGCCCGCCGGCAGTGCTACAAGCATCTGACCACACAGGATCACAAAGACCATTTTTATTGAATTCCAAAACACAGTAAAAAAACTTGGTGTTTCAAGCAAAAGCTTCCTAAAATGCGAAAGCGTCGGATAAGACGGAAGCGTGAGCACCTCTGCACTCCCTCCGCCTCCTGACAGGATGGGAACCAGACTTTCCTTCAGTTCCCATCCGCTTTTTAATGAGGAGACCACGGTCAGGACCACCGGGACACATACAACACCGGCGATCATCACAAGCACAGCTCCCAAAAATAATTTCATTATCATACGAGGTATTTTATAGCTTCTCATTTTTGTGCTCCATCTCCCATTCTCTCAAGAAACAAGGTACCAAGTACCAGTACGACCGAAATACATACTGCAGCGGCTGACATCTGATCTACATCCAGATTGGTAAACCAGTTATTGAACAGGTGCTGCAAAAGATACATTTTCTGCTGTGGATAGGCACCCGCCACAAGATATGCCTCCCGGAATATCTTAAAGGAATTTAAAAGGGACAATACCGTGATCGTATAAAACACCGGCCTCAGCCCCGGCAGGATCACATGACGGAAGCACTTCCATTCTGAGGCACCGTCCACCTTCGCCGCCTCGATCAGGCTGACCGAAATATTTTTCAGCCCGGCCAGCCAGAGGACGATCGTGTATCCGGTATTTTTCCACAGATAACTAATGATCAGAACCCAGAAAGAAGCATCGCTTCCAAGCCAGTCGACGGTGGATAGCCCCAGTGCCGACAATCCCATATTCAGAATGCCATTGCGGTAAAAAAATATTTTCCAGATGATCACCACTGTTACCGCAGGTACGGCCATCGGGAATAAAAATACGGATTTCAGATGCTCCGAATAGCGGCTTCGGTATAAAATCATCGATATCGCCAGAGATACAAGGATCAACAAAGGCAGCCCGATCCCTAAAAAACGAATTGTATTTTTCAGCGCCAGACGAAATGCCTCATTTGAAAATATCTGCGTATAATTTTCCAGTCCACAAAATGTTTTGGAGGCTGAATTGTGAAACGAACGCCGGATCATATCAAGGAAGGGGACCAGTACAAAAATCACGACACCCGCCAGACTCGGCACCAGAAACCATATTCTACTCTTCCATAAGGAGCGTGATCTTCTGGCTGATTTCCCTGACACCGTCTTCAACCCCCTTTTCCCCATTTATCACAGAGGCAGCAATCTCAATGATCTCTTCCCGGATAGCAGCATTTAAGTCCGCCGGAACCTCTACCCCGTCTACCAGCTGCTCAAACTGCTCCAGTTCCTTTTCATCCGGCCATTGCAATTCCAAAGTATCATCACTGTCCGGCAGACTCATTAATGCCGAAGAGTCCGGATTCGGATTTTTGCTGAAACTTTTAAAGGCCTCTCGGTTTACTGGAAATCCATCATCCAAATCGCTCCTTTGTACTTTTTCTCCCAGCATGACCTTTAAAAATTCGACAGCAAGTTCCGTCTCTCCGGAACTTTTGGTGATTCCTGCGACACCAGACGGAATAAATATTTTCTTCGACTGCCCCTCAAAAAGCCGCAGTGAGTCTGTTCCGTTTTTACGCATCACAGAAAACAGATCCCTCAGCCCGGACATTCCTCTGAAACTTCCCTGTGCGATAACCTGCCCTGACGATCCATACCGGTTCATCACCTGTCTCGAACCATCCAGGCTGGCCGAATCATTCGCAGAATATTCCCTGTATTTTTCTATGCTCTCCATGTGTCTTTCATGTTCCTGTATTTTACCCGAGTCCAGTTTTTTCTGTTCTGCCTGCCAGATGCGCTTCGCCTGCGTCATAAATTCCGTGAGAGCACCCTCGTCGACCTTTCCATCATCCGTACTCCATGCACTCTCACATACCAGATACAACCGTTCCAGCAGCTCATCCGCACGGTAGGTCCCAAATACGGTATCTTTGGATCCCGCTAAACGTTCTGCCGCATCCGCCATACTTTTCAGATCGTTTATCGAAGAAATATCTTTTTCATCCCCCGACATAAGCAGCATAAGAAACCGTAACGGAACTGCATATATTTTCCCGTCCTTTGAATAGCTTTCGAGGATATTTTTATAATATCCGCACTCTCCCTCCAGTTCTTTTATCATATCCCCCAGATCCTTCAGGACTCCCTTCTCCACATAGGAATCTATGGGCATCCCATCTAACATGATGATATCCGGCCCCGATCCCGCCAGGATCTTTGTATTGAGATTTTTAATGGCATCATTCCTCGTCACTCCGTCTTCACCGCTGATACCGATTTCGAGCCGCACGTAAACATCCGGGTTATTTTCACGAAAACTGCTGATCGCCCGTCTTACCGTTTTATTCCCATACAGACTGTAAATATTAAGCTGCTTTTCCGGAACCGATGACGCTTCCGGATCATAACGGTAAGTATCCAGCTCCCCGTCCGCATATGCGATCATGATACTGTCATTATCCATAACAAACAATTCTAACGGTGTCTTTTCAGGATCTGACAGACAGGTGAGATCACCCTGGGCCAACTGCTCCACCACACTCCCATTTGTTACATGGGAATAAATCCCGTTACTGGAAGCGGCCAGTATTTTTTCTTTTCCGTTTCCCCCCAGAACAACCTCCCCGCCTTTCCCGGCCTCTTTCTCCACAAATTCGTCAAGAACAGCGTCCGAAGGGGTGACGCTTTCTGTCTCAGGATCATAGATAAATACCTTTTTCCCACTATGTGCCGCAATGCAATTTCCATAGTAATAAATCGGCAGCCCCTCCCCCACTTCTCCTTCTGCTCCAATCCTTTTATATGCTTTCCCTTTTTTCAAATCGATTTCATATACCGCACACTCATTGTTTGATGAAACAAAAAGCCTGGACTCCTTTGTGAACACTGCCTTTCCCACACACGAGGAACTATCTCCGAACTTTATTTTAAGTTCCTTTTCCTTTCCTTTGGGATCCACATAAAGATACCGCTCCGGAAATGGCACTTTATCCGTCGATTCATTCCACAGGATATAAGACACAAAAAAGCCTCCGTCCGGAGCTGTCACCGCACTTGTAATATCGATACTATCCTTATTGATCAGTTCCTTCAGTGTTTTATTTTCCTTCACATCCCATGTCTTACCATAATCCTTTGACTGGATAATCTGCCCATTTTTCACGTCAACGATCGTGACCACTCCCTGTTCCCCGACACTTATACTTCCACCTCCCTCATACTCTTCCGGAACAGCTAAGATCTGTTCTACATACCGCCCTTTTGCGCCCGTTTTATTTGTTTCTCCATCCTCACCGGCTTCTGTTCCGGCCTCCCCGCACCCTGTCATGGACAGGATCAGAAAAAACAGGAAAAGAAAAAGGGAGCATTTTCTTTTTGCCTTTTGCATTTGTCTTCCACCTTTCATCGTTTTATTTCCTCCCGGATACACTTTCAATCTAACACCTGATCCTCTAACTTTTCTCTAATTTTAGATTTTATTTAAAGATTTGTATGATAAAATAAGTTCTAACGAACTTATTGGCAAGTTGCATACGCAACATTGGGATGCACAAAAAGCGTGTGCAAAAACAATGATACAATAATTAAAACACAAAACAAAAGGGAGTTGTATGACTTATGAGAATCCTGTTGATCGAAGATGATAAAGATTTCTGTGAGGTTCTTTCCTTTCAGCTGACTGAAGCCGGTTTTTCCGTTGATGTATGCCATGACGGTGAAGAAGCTCTTTATTATATCAGCCAGAACGCCTGTGACCTCATCCTGCTCGACCGGATGCTTCCGCATATCGATGGACTGACTCTGCTGAAAAAGATGAGAAACAGCGAAAACCAGACTCCTGTTATCATCCTTACCGCACTGGGAGAGACAACGGACAAGATCCAGGGACTGGATACCGGCGCAGACGACTATCTGGTAAAACCTTTTGAATTTGAAGAGCTGCTGGCCCGCATCCGCAGTATAAGCCGACGGCCAAGGCACTGGCAGCCAGCTGCTGCGCTTGATTTTGGTGATATCCATTACACCCCTGATTCAAACAGCCTTTCCGGCCCTCTCGGAACCTGTACCCTGTCCAAAAGAGAGGGGGCGCTCATGGAATTTTTGATGCATAATACAAACCAGATCCTCCCCAAACATATTATCTTATCAAGGATATGGGGACCGGACGGAGAAGTAGAAGAAGGGAACGTGGACAACTATATTTATTTCATCCGGAGACGCCTGAAAACCGTTTCCCATCTGGTCACATTAAAAACGATCCGGGGTGTCGGCTACCAGTTATCCGTACAATGCCAACCTGACGACACCAAAAATGAACCATAAAAACAAGGAGGGCACTTCATATGAAAACAAAACTTTTCAAACAGGTCCGTTTTAAACTGACGTTCCTTTTTACCGGTATTGCCGGCCTGATCCTGATTTCATTGTCTGCTGCCTGGCTTTATACCTCCGAACAGGCCCTGAAGAATAATCACTACCTATCCTTTCTAAGAGAAAGTGACACCATTTTTTCCAATCTGGAAAAGCAAAATACCATCTCTTACAGCCTGCTCTCCACCGTGGCAAATAATAAAAATCTGTTCATCGCCATCTACGACAATGACAAGCTCCTTTCATTTGCTGAAACCACACTTTCAAAAGAGCAGAAAGCACTCACTGCAGAGGTTCTCACCGCCGCCAGAAAGCAGTTGTCCTCTCTCCCGGTTTCAGAACATGCCTGGTCCCATACTGATTTTTCGTATAAGGGAAACGATGGACGCACCTGGTATACAAATACGGCACGTATAAAATATTCCTCTTCTTTTTTAGATGCCGTAATCATCTTCTCACCACAGACACTGGAAAAACAAATATCTTCCCAGCGAATATACTTTATCCTGATCAATCTGGCAGGCGTACTGTTTTTTCTGCTTTTTTCGTTTTTTTATGTTGGAAGGCTTCTTATCCCGATCCAGAAAAACCAAAAGAAGCAAAACGATTTCATTGCAGCTGCTTCCCACGAACTGCGCACCCCGGTAGCTGTGATCCTCGCTTCCGTGAGCGCCATCCGGCAGGCAGATCACCGGACCGAACATTTTTTACAGATGATCGAAAAAGAGGGCAGACGTTTATCTGCTCTCGTAAATGATATGCTGTTTCTGGCGGGGTCTGACAGCCAAACCCGCTCCCCTGCCCTGAAAAAAACAGAACCAGACACCCTTTTGCTGAACAGCTTTGAAGAGTTTCTGGAAATCGCCAAAAAGAAACATATAAAATTGTCCATTGAACTTCCCGAAACAGAAATTCCTAAGCTCACCTGTGATCCGGAGCACATTTCACAGGTCATCGGCATCCTCCTGTCAAATGCCGTAAGCTACGGTAAAAACGGTGGAACGATCAAACTATCCCTTCTTGTCTCTGCATCATCCCTCTCCTTTGTCGTTCGAGATGATGGACCCGGCATCCCGGATGAAGCAAAACCCTACCTCTTTGACCGCTTTTACCGGGCAGACCCGTCCCGGAACGAGGAGGATCATTTTGGCCTTGGCCTGTGTATCGCTAAAGAAATCATCGATCTGCACCACGGTCATATCACCGTGTCAGATACTCCCGGCGGAGGCGCCACATTCACTATAACCTTACCGGTAACTCAACGCCCAGGCTGAGAAATACGAAGTTTTTCCTCCGCTTTTCGGATACATCCTTCAATCTCCTCAGGTGTGCCCGCAATGTAGTCACTTCCTGCCTGCTCAAACTCTTCCTTTGTCCCATATCCAAAAAGAACCGACACACACGGTATGGAAAAATGATGTGCCCCTTCCACATCGTATTTACGATCCCCTACCATGATACAGGCTGTCGGATCTTTTATCCCGCATTCCTTTATCACATGTTCGATGACCTGGATCTTATCATTACGTTTTCCATCCATGGTGGCCGCTCCCACAAAATCAAAATAAGAGAGAATCCCAAAACGTTCCAGGATCTGTACTGCAAAATGATCCGGCTTTGAAGTGGCCACTACAAGCTTTTTCCCACTTTCTTTTAATCCCATAAGCAACTCCGGAATACCATCATAAACCTTATTTTCAAACATTCCCCCCGCATTATAATATTCCCTGTAATACCCGACAGCTCTTTGGGCCTCTTCTTTCGTCATCCCTGTATAATTCATATAAGAATCAATAAGCGGGGGACCGATAAACGGATAATAGTCCGCTCTATCCCCCACTTTCATACCAGACTTTTCCAGAGAATACATGATTGCATTCGTGATGCCGGTTCCCGGATCTGTCAGTGTCCCATCGAGATCAAATAATACATGTGTGATCTTCATCATATCCCTCTCCGTTATCATTTATCCAGAATATCCTGTATCGCATACTTAGGTCTTCGTTTTGTCTCCATATAGACCTTTCCGATATACTCACCCACGACTCCGATTGCGAGAAGCTGCAGCCCTCCGAGCGCCCAGATCGATACGATCAGGCTGCTCCAGCCGGGCACCGTATCCCCAAACACAAACTGCAGGATCGAGTACAGAAGCATCAGGATGCTCACGAAGAAAATGAAAAATCCAAGCCAGACGATAAACCGGATCGGTTTTACACTAAAAGAAGAAATGCCGTCAAACGCAAACGCAAGCATTTTTTTGAGAGGATACTTGCTCTCTCCGGCAAACCGCTCCTTCCTCTCATAATACACATTCGCTGACGGATAGCCGATCAAAGGGATCATCCCCCGTAAGAACAGATGCACTTCTTTATAATCCTGAAGCTGGTCAAGAACCCGTTTACTCATGAGACGGTAGTCCGCATGGTTAAACACGATGTCCACTCCCATCCACTTCATGATCTTATAAAATCCCTCTGCCGTCGTCTTTTTAAAAAACGTATCTTTTTTCCGGCTGCTCCTCACGCCATAAACGACATCACAACCTTCATGGAATTTATCGATCATCTCATCGATCGCATCCACGTCATCCTGAAGGTCTGCATCCAGCGAAATCGCCACATCACAATGCTCCTTGGCATACATAAGCCCCGCAAATACTGCATTCTGATGCCCCCGGTTTCTCGACAGGTTCAGCCCGCTGACCAGTCTGTACTCCTCATGAAGTCTTCTTATGATCATCCATGTCTGATCCCTGGAACCATCATTTACAAATAAGATGCGGCTGGCGTCACTGACTTTCCCTGCTTCGATCAACCTTTCCAGCTTTTTATTCAACTGTTTTGTGGTCTCATCCAGAACCTCTTCCTCATTATAGCAAGGTACTACAAGATAGAGCGTACTCTTCTGTTCCATACTGGTTCCTCCATTTTCACACATCATTCGTACTTTTCATTGTAAATGATATCCACAAAGCTTGTCAATTTATATTTTGCAGTAATTGACATAAAATACAAATATGGTAAAATAGACTAAGATGCACAAAACAGACATTTCATTTCCAGAAAGACAAAAATATGAACGAACGGTTAAAATATAAACTGCGGCAGGATCTTTCCTTCGCAAAAAACAGAATAAAATTCAAACTCATGCGGATGCTTTTTATTACGCAGGATAAAATGGTCATGTTTGAATCCTTTCATGGCAAACGCTGTGGAGACAGCGTAAAAGCCATTTATGACGCGATGGTAAAGGATGATTCCTTTCAGGATTATACTTTTGTCTGGGCCTTTACAAACCCAGGCGACCATAAAAATTTTGCGGAGAATCCACACACGATCGTCGTAAAAAAAGGAAGCATGGATTATTTCCGGTATTATGCTGCCTCCCGGTTCTGGATCAACAACGTCAGCATCCCGGATTTTCTCATTCCGGGGAGACATCAGATCTATATCGAGACATGGCATGGCACCCCATTAAAACGGCTTGGCTGCGACATTGAGACAGACAGCGACCCCAGACAATCGAAAGAGCGTATGCACAAACGCTACCGGACGAAAGGAAAAAAGGTAACTCATTTTCTTTCCCCTTCTCCTTACTACAGTGAAAAGATCCGGTCTGCATTTGGCCTGGAATCCCTGCGTGATGATACATTCATCGAATGCGGCTATCCAAGAAATGATGCTCTTTTCCACTACACAGAGGAGGATATCTCCGCCATTAAAAACAGACTTGGCATCGCTCCCGATAAGAAAGTCATCCTTTACACGCCGACGTGGCGGGATACGGATCATCAGGAAAAGGGCGGCTTCCATTACAGCCATGCTGTAGACCTGAAAAAGGTCATGGACATGCTGCCGGATGACTGTATTATGCTGTTCCGGGCACATCATCAGATCGGACTGTCAGAAGTTATTGAGAGCACGCCGGATATCATTGACGTGACCGGTATCGATGACATCAATGAACTGTATCTCATCAGTGATCTTATGATCACCGATTATTCTTCCACCATGTTTGATTTCAGCGTATTGAAACGGCCAATGGTATTTCACATGTATGACAGGGAAGAATATGAAAGTAAGATCCGGGGATTCTATTTTGATATCTCCAGTCTCCCGGGCCCTGTCACCATGACGGAAGAAGAACTGGCTGACGCGGTCGCCGCACAATTAAAAACATTTGATTACGACTCGGATGAAAAATATAAAGCCTTCCACAAAAAATTCAACCTGTGGGAGGATGGACATGCTGCTGAACGCACCATCAAACAATGTATTGAGATTCCTGCCCACAAAAAAGGACTGTGGGAGAGGTTCATTCTTCTCTACAAAAAGAACCAGAACCGTCTCCGCCTTGTCTATATGATCATCCGCTACAATATTACAGGATGGTTCAACAGACACGGAATGTTTTTGAACAATAACAGCAGAAGGCTTATGGATATGAAGGATTCGCACAAGGGAGAGCGGTGTTTTCTCATTGGAAACGGGCCAAGCCTTTCCCCTGATGACCTTCATCTTCTAAAAGATGAGTACACATTCGGCACAAATATGGTATACAAGATCTTTGGTCAGACTGACTGGCGGCCCAGTTTTCACTGTGTATCCGACAGTATTTATGCCACCAAGCTGAGGGATGAGCTGTATAACAATGTCAAGTCCCCCCTGTTTACACTTGAAAAAACATACCGCAAGATGACGAAACGTACACTGGATACTACCTATGTACACACGATCCCGAGCGAACGCTATAAAGTGAAGGGAAACCTTTTTGCCTACTGCATGGTAAAAGCAACCGTGCTCTCGCTTGCCGCAGAGTTTGCCTTTCACATGGGATTTTCGGAAATCTATCTGTTAGGCGTGGACTGTACAAACCCACATGCTGCCGGTGGGCACTTCACCGATGACTATGCGACAAAGGAAATCGCCCAGACAGACATCTCCCGTATCAAGACCCGTATGAACCGGGAAAACGTGACGACAGAACAGATCGGCGAACATATCATTGACCGTTCCCTTATCACTTACCGGCATCTGAAAAGATATGCGGACCGGCACGGGATAAAAATATACAATGCTACCCGGGGCGGCAATCTGGAAGTATTTCCGAGAGTAACACTGGAGGATGTACTCGCCGCGAAAAAACCGTCCGGGCACTGATCCAAAAACGATAACAATTCAAATGCATTTACAAAATGGAGGTTTCATATGAAAATAATAGGAGTCATTCCCGCAAGATATAAATCCAGCCGTTTTCCCGGCAAACCACTTGTCGACATCTGTGGCAAACCCATGATCTGGTGGGTATACCAGCAGTCATTAAAAGTCAGTGAATTTGACGCCGTATATGTTGCGACCGATGATGAGCGTATTAAAGCAGTATGTGATGAGCACAATATGAATGTGATCATGACCTCGGACAAGCATGAAACCGGTTCTGACCGGGTAGCTGAAGTCGCTTCCAAAGTAGAAGGGGATCTGTTTATCAATATTCAGGGAGACGAACCTGTCATAAACCCTGAGATGATACAGGAAGTGATCTCAATCTTTTTCGAAGACGAAACCGTGTATTTCGGAAGCCTGAAAAAAGAAATCACCGATCCGGAAGAAATACGGGCGGCAAGTACAGTCAAAGTCGTCACAGACCAAAAAGGTGATGCGATGTATTTCTCCCGCTCTGTTATTCCATCTAATATCAAAGATGGAAACCGTGCCAGAGTATTCCGTCATGTGGGGATCTATGCATACAAACGTGACTTCCTGAAAGAATTTTCTGAAATGACACAGACAGAACTGGAGCTCGGCGAAGGCATCGAACCATTGAGAGCAATGGAGCGCGGTTATAAAATGCGTCTAAAGGAGACAAAGCATTCGTCCATCGGAGTCGACCTTCCAGAGCATATCGAAAAAGTGGAACGGGTCATCAGGGGAATTGATAAACTTTCCTGATGAGATACCAAATTTTCTATCAAATTAAAACCGGAGGGCAAACTATATGAAAAGAGTACAACTATTAGACTGCACGCTGAGAGACGGCGGTTATCTCGTCGATGCACAGTTTGGAAATACAGTGATAAAAGGTATCATCAAAGGACTGGCTGACAGCGGGATCGACGTCGTAGAATGTGGCTTTTTAAAAGATGAGCCGCACGTAAAAGGAAGCACAATATTTAACAATGCGGCCCAGCTGCGTCCCTTCCTTCCCGAAGAACGCCGTCAGGCTTCTTACGTATGCCTTGCTGACTACAGCCGCTATACGATCTCTAATCTGGAGCCTTTTGATGGCACATCCATCGACGGCGTCCGGGCCTGCTTTTTCAAAAATGAGCGCTATGACGTCATTGATTTTTGTAAGGAAATTACGGAAAAGGGCTATAAACTCTATGTACAGCCGGTCGATATCCTTGGATATTCCGATGCGGAACTTCTCGAGCTCATTGAAATGATAAATCCACTGGAACCTTATGCATTTTCTGTCGTCGATACCTTTGGTTCCATGTATAAAGAAGATCTGCGCCGCGTATTTTATCTGATCGACCGCAACTTAAATGCCACGTCCCGGATCGGATTCCATTCACACAACAATCTTCAGATGTCATTTTCTCTCTCTCAGGAGTTTATCGACATGACACAGGGACTCCGCAAGATCGTGATCGACGCCACAATGGCCGGTATGGGGCGCGGAGCAGGAAATACAAATACCGAGCTTGTCATGCAGTATATGAACCGCAAATACAATTCGGGTTATGATATCGACACGGTCCTCGACCTGATCGACAATTACATCGACGGCATCCGCAATACCCACAGCTGGGGATATTCTACGCACTATTTCCTCGCCGGTTCCTACAGCGCCCATGTAAACAATATCTCCTACCTCACGACCAAAGCGGGGATTTCAAGCCGTGACATCAATTATATCCTGAACCGCATCGGAGCAGATGCAAGGAAACGTTACGACTATGACCTGCTCGAAAAAACGTATATGGAATACAACGGGACGATTCGGGATGACGAAAAAGACGTCTCCCTTTTAAAAGAGAGCCTCCGGGGAAAAGACATCCTTATGCTCCTTCCCGGACACAGCATCGTAACACATAAAGAAGAAATCCTCAAATACTGTGAGGAAAAACATCCTGTCGTGATCAGTATCAATCTGCTCTCTCACGACTACCCGATCAATTACGTCTATTTCAGCAATAAAAAACGCTATAATTACTGGAAAAGCGCAAGCAGTTTCAGCGAATATAAGAAAATCGTCACCTCTAACGTGACAAATGCAGAAAACAGAAATCAACTCATCGTCGATTTCACCCGGCTCGTAAAGTGTGGATGGGATCAGCTTGATAATTCAGGGATCCTGCTTCTGCGCCTTTTAGATGAAATGGACGTCGCTTCGATCACAATGGCCGGCTTCGACGGATACAGCCACGATTCATCCAGTAATAACTACATGCACAAAGAAATGGAAAAAACACGGAATACACGCAATGCAGACGAGGCAAACAGAGATGTACAGAGCATGCTTGAGGATTATATCAACACACGCCAGTCTGACTGTCCGATCTCTTTCCTGACACCTTCCCGTTTTGAGATCAATCCACAGGGTTAAAAGGAGCGACGCACATGAAAGATCTGAATGAAATCAAGCTATTTGCCATGGATGTAGACGGAACACTGACCGATGGCAATATATACATGGGAAACGATGGTGAGATGTTCAAAGCCTTCAACGTAAAAGACGGCCTCGGGATCAAACTGTTAAAAGACCATGGCATCATCCCTGCGATCATTACCGGCCGAAACTCAAAGATCGTAGAAAACCGGTGTCAGGAACTTGGCATCACCGAGTTCCACCAGGCTGTAAAAGACAAAGCGGGAAAGCTCCGTGAGCTCATGGAAAAATATGGACTGACCCCGGAACAAACCGCTTATATCGGCGATGACATGAATGACTTAAGCGCCATCAAAACCGCCGGCATCACCTTTGCCCCGGCAGACTGTGCAAAAAGCCTGAAACCATTTATCGACATCATCCTCACAAGACCAGCCGGTCAGGCACCGGTCAGAGAGGCCGTCGATATGATCCTTGGAGACCGGTATGATTTTGAAGGATTCCTGGATCTGTAGAACACGATAACAAAAAAACATTCTTCAGGAGGAAAAAATAAAATGCAAAAAAGGATCTGTATTTTTTTCATTTTGGTACTTGGCGTCTTTTGTCTTGCAGCCTGCGGAGGAGAGACAGAAAAATATTCTTCAAATACAGGAAGCCCGTCGAAAAACACTTCCGGCAGTGCGGTGAGCGGACAGGCAGCTAAGAACAAAAAAGAGACCGGCACAGAACAGCTCACCGGAAAACACCATGTGGAGATGACGGTCGACGGCTATGGAACGATAAAACTCGAATTGGATGCCGATGCAGCTCCAATCACAGTTACCAATTTCATCGATCTGGCAAAGTCCGGATTTTATGACGGACTGACCTTCCACCGGGTCATTTCCGGATTTATGATCCAGGGGGGAGACCCGCTCGGAAACGGTACGGGCGGTTCTGATAAAAAAATCAAGGGCGAATTCTCAAGTAATGGGATAGAAAACAAGATCGAACATAAACGAGGTGTGATCTCAATGGCCCGGTCACAGGATAATAACAGTGCCAGCTCACAGTTTTTCATTATGCATCAGGATGCATCCTATCTGGACGGCCAGTATGCAGCATTTGGAAAAGTGACCGAGGGGATCGAAGTCGTAGACCAGATCTGCGGGAACGTACCTGTTACTGACAATAATGGAACAGTGGAAAAGGAAAACCAGCCAAAGATCAAATCTGTAAAAGTGACGGACTAAAAAGAATGGAGGAATTTTATGAAAACAAAATACACTCACAAATCATATCTGATCGCACTGCTTTTTGCCTGCACGATCCTCATATGCGCAGGCTGTGGTTCAGGCTCTTCTTCGGACTCATCTTCCAAGCTCGGCTTCATGGATTCTTCTGAAGAGGAATATTCAGCCGGAGGAGAGGAAACTGCTGAAAACCAAACGGAGGCATCGGATGAAGTTTCAGAAGATAAGAAAACCGATGAACAGGGAATCGACGATACCGCACAGGAAGAACCTTCTGCGCAGATACATACAGAAATGCTCGTATACACATGCGATTTAAACATCGACACACTGGATTTTGAAAAATCTGTCGCTGAATTTAAAACTATGCTCAAAAACGTCAATGGATTTGTGGAACATGAGACTTATTCGGACGGTTATTCCACCAGTTCTTATTATGTGGAAGAAGAAGATAAAGAGAAGACATATGAAACGACCGTCCGGGTCCCAAGCAGCCAGTATGAGGCCTTTTTAGGAGGCGCAGACAAACTCGGGGACGTCCGCTCCAAGACATCAAATGTCGAAAATGTCAGTCAGGAATACACCGACCTGAACACCTCACTGGAAATTTACGAAGCAAAGGAAAAACGCTATATTAAACAGTTATCCCAGATCACCGATGATGCCCAGGCGCTGAAACTGGAAAAAGAACTGACGGAACTTCAGGTAAAGATCGCCCAGATCAAAACCAGAATGAATGAGATCAAAACAGACGTGAGCTATTCCACGATCAATGTAACTCTTCACGAAGTCGCAAAATACGACGAAAAACCAGTGAAAAAAGATACATTCTGGCAACGACTCACAAACACGGTAAAAGATACCTGGAAAACCTTCCTGGTCTTCCTGGAAGCCCTCCTGTTCTTTATCATACGTGTGATGCCATATGCGGTCCTCATCGCTCTTATCATCCTCGCTGTATATTACATCCAGAAAAAAGTATACCGCAAAAAAGACAGGTATCAACGTCCGGGAGCATCAGAGAAGGCTCTTCCGGAGGCAGACCTTCCTGAATCGGATCCACAGGAATCCGATGAAGAGAACCCGGATGCGGAAATGTTACAGTTTACGGATGAAAGCGAACCGGAAAACACAGAAGAAGAAAGTGAATAAAACTTTATGAAATTACTGGAAGAACGAATCTTAAAAGACGGAATCGTAAAAGAAGGAAATGTCCTGAAAGTCGACAGCTTTCTGAATCACCAGATGGACACCCGTCTCTTTAACGAAATGGGAAAAGAATTCAAGAGACTTTTTCAGGAAAAAACCATCAACAAAATACTTACGATCGAGGCATCCGGGATCGGCATCGCATGTATCGTAGCACAGCATTTTGACGTTCCTGTCGTATTTGCAAAAAAATCCCAGAGCATCAATATCGAGGGAGAAGTGTATTCTACAAAGATAGAATCCTTTACCCACAAGCGGACTTACGATGTAATTGTTGCCAAAAAATACATAACGCCAGAGGATCACATCCTCATCATTGATGATTTTCTCGCAAACGGCTACGCACTAAAAGGGCTGATCAGCCTTGTCCAGAGCGCAGGCGCTACGGTAGAAGGGATTGGCATTGCGATCGAAAAGGGATTCCAGAAGGGCGGTGAACTCATCCGCCAGACTGGTATCCCCCTCGAGTCACTTGCCATCGTCGATGCGATGGATCCTGAAAAAGGGACGATCACCTTCCGGGAGCAAACACACAGAAACGGAGAATCATCATGAATAAAAATACGGAAAACCAGATCCGGAACATTTATACCCTGGACGGCCGCGTTCCTATGGGAAAGGCCATCCCGTTCGGCCTGCAGCATATTCTGGCAATGTTTGTTGCCAATATCGCGCCAATCCTCATCGTAGGAGGCGCTTGCGGTCTCTCTGCCAGTGACATCACAAATCTTGTACAATGTGCGATGATCATCGCCGGCATCGGAACGCTCATACAGCTCTTTCCACTCTGGAAGATCGGTTCGGGCCTTCCGATCGTTATGGGGATCAGCTTTACTTTTGTCGGCATCTTCTGTGTCATCGGGCCAGCTTATGGATACGGAAGCATCATCGGCGCCATCCTCATCGGCGGTGTTGTCGAAGGAGTCCTCGGACTCTTTGCCGGATACTGGAGAAAAATCATTTCACCGATCGTAGCTGCCAGTGTCGTAACTGCGATCGGCTTTTCTCTTCTTTCCGTCGGAGCCTCTTCATTTGGAGGCGGTAGCGGAGCGGACGATTTCGGTTCCTGGCAAAACCTCCTCCTTGGTTTTATCACTCTGGTCTGCTGCCTGCTGTTCCAGATCTTCGCAAAGTCCTACTTCAAACAGCTATCTGTCCTGTTTGGCCTGATCGTCGGATATCTGATCGCTGCCTGCATGGGTGTCGTCGATTTCTCAGCGCTAAAAGACTGTGGCATCATCGCTTTTCCGCATTTTATGCCCTTTACACCGGAATTTCATGCAGGCCCCATCCTGACAGTCATACTTATTTTTCTTGTCTCTGCCACAGAGACGATCGGCGATACATCCGCACTTGCCTCTTCCGCACTAAACCGGGATGTGACCGATAAAGAAATCACAGGCTCACTTGCCTGTGATGGTTTTATCAGTTCACTATCCGCACTCTTTGGCTGTATGCCGATCACCTCATTCAGCCAGAACGTGGGACTGATCGCCATGACAAAAGTAATCAACCGTTTTACGATCGCAACCGGGGCTGTCATTATGATCCTGGCCGGTTTTTTCCCTGTCATCGGTGCATTTCTCGGCACACTTCCTGATGCCGTACTCGGTGGCTGCACGATCATGATGTTTGGAAATATCGTTATCAGTGGCCTGCAGATGATCAGTAACTGCGGTTTCACCCAGCGCAATATCACGATCGCCGCTCTCTCACTCAGCGTGGGAATCGGCTTCACGCAGGTTCCGGAAATTTTCCGGATCTTCCCCGCTGTGGTCCAGAATGTTTTTGCCGACAACTGTGTCGCTACCGTATTTTTTGTGGCGATCCTCGCAAATCTGATCCTGCCGGGTGAGGAGAAAGCATAACGGTTACGGTGTTCTGTTTCCTGTTTGAACTTCACGGCCTTTATAATAAAAACCCCCACCACAACAGATGGGGGTTTTAACAAACTATATTATTTGTATCTCGCCTGTACCATACCAGACTAATCCGGTCTTTCTTTTACAAAGTCACTTTGGAAAGCTTCCAGATCTCCTTCGCATACTCTTCAATCGTACGGTCAGATGAGAATTTACCTGATTTAGCTACGTTCAGCATTGCCATCTTCGCCCATGCCTCTTTATCGCGATAAGCCTCATCTACCTTTTTCTGTGCTTCTGCATAAGAGCGGAAATCTTTGAGTATAAAATACTGGTCTGCTCTCTCATATCCGTTTGAATCGAGAAGAGAAGAATACAGTTCGCGGAACAATTCCGGATCTCCGGCAGAATACGTTCCATCGACAAGCTGATCGACCACTCTTTTGATCTCTCCGTCCGAATTGTAAATCTGCCTTGGATCATACTGGTTATTGTGCTCAAAATCAATGACCTCCTGGGAAGAAAGACCAAAGATAAAGGCATTTTCCTCTCCGACCTCTTCCACAATCTCCACATTCGCACCATCCATCGTTCCAAGAGTAGGCGCACCATTGAGCATAAATTTCATATTTCCGGTACCGGACGCCTCTTTGCTGGCTGTGGAAATCTGCTCAGATACATCTGCCGCTGCAAAGATGATCTCCGCATTGCTCACGCGGTAATTCTCGATAAAGACCACTTTAATCTTCCCATGGATCGATGCATCATTATTGATCACATCTGCTACATTATTGATCAGCTTTATGATCGCCTTGGCACGACGGTATCCGGCGGATGCCTTCGCTCCAAAGATAAAGGTATGCGGAACCATATCCATATCCGGGTTTGCCTTTACCTGATTGTACAGATACATCACATGCAGGATATTGAGCAGCTGACGCTTATACTCATGAAGTCTCTTAACCTGCACATCAAAGATCGAATTTGGATCCACATCGATTCCATTGTGGTCTTTGATATATTTTGCAAGACGAACCTTGTTCTGATACTTGATATCCATAAACTCCCTCTGCGCCCTCTCATCATCTGCATACGGAGTAAGACGGCTGATCTGCGACAGATCCGTGATCCATCCCTGTCCGATCTTATTTGAAACCCACGACGCAAGAAGCGGGTTCCCATGAAGAAGAAAACGTCTTTGTGTGATACCATTTGTCTTATTATTAAATTTCTCCGGCATCATCTCATAAAAATCTTTCAGTTCCTGATTTTTCAAAATTTCTGTGTGCAGCCTTGCCACACCGTTTACGGAAAATCCGGCCGCGATCGCAAGATGCGCCATTTTCACCTGTCCGTCATAAATGATCGCCATTTTCTTTACTTTATCAAAATTTCCAGGGTATTTCTCTGCGATCTCATTCCGGAAACGACGGTCAATCTCCTCCGTGATCTGATAAATCCTGGGGAGAAGTCTTGCAAAAAGATCGATCGGCCATTTCTCAAGTGCCTCTGACATGATCGTATGGTTTGTGTAAGCACATGTCCTCGTCGTGATATCCCATGCCTCGTCCCACTCAAGGAAATATTCATCGAGAAGGATTCTCATAAGTTCCGGCACAGTAACGGTAGGATGCGTGTCGTTGAGCTGGAAGCATACTTTATCCGGAAGCCCATGAATATCATCATGCTTTTCCATGTATTTAGCCACTGCCCTCTGCACACTGGCAGATACAAAGAAATACTGCTGTTTCAGGCGCAGCTCTTTTCCTGCCACATGATTATCATTTGGATAGAGGACCTCACAGATCGTCCGGGCAAGGTTCTGCTGCTCAACTGCTTTCTGATAATCCCCCTTATCAAAAGAATCCAGATTAAACGTGTCCATCGCCTCCGCATCCCAGATACGAAGCGTATTGACGATATGGTTTCCATATCCAACTACCGGGATATCGTAAGGAACCGCCCTGACAGACTGGCAGTTCTCCTGTACATAACGGTCACGGCCATTCTCATCCTTCCTTACAGCCACATATCCGCCAAATTTTACTTCCATCGCATATTCGGGACGCTTCATCTCGAATGGATTTCCTTCTTTGAGCCAGTCATCCGGCGCCTCGATCTGAAAACCGTTCTCGATCTTCTGCATAAACATACCGTATTTATAGCGGATACCGCATCCGTATGCCGGGTATCCAAGAGTAGATAATGATTCGAGGAAGCAGGCAGCAAGTCTTCCGAGTCCTCCGTTTCCGAGTGCTGCATCCGGCTCTTCATCCTCAATGACATCCAGATCCACACCAAACTCCTCCAGTACTTCACGGACTACCTTATCCTGTTTCAGATTGATGATGATATTTCCAAGGGCGCGTCCCATGAGAAATTCCATCGAGAGATAATAGACTGTCTTTACATCCTTTTCCTCGTACTGCTTATGGGTATCAAACCAGTCATCCACAACGATATCTTTTACCGCATATGCCACCGCCTGGAAAAGCTGCTGGTTTGTCGCCTGCTCCACCGGTTTACGGAACAGTAGCTTCATATAGTTTTCGATATCCTGCTTCAAATGGATCTTTTTGTCATTTTCATTGAAAAACTTCATTCCTTTTTTTCCTCTCTTTCCTGCTTCTTTATTACAATGTGCCATCTTTTAAAATGACCGCTTTGCGATTCCAAAGGTTACGTCCTCACCATTGATCGTCCACTCGGACGTATGCCCCTGCATATCTCCGATGATGATCTTTTCCGCAAGAACCTCCGACTTGATCTGTTCTGCATTCTGAATGATGATGTCCGTAAGCCTGTCACTTCCGACTTCGTAAACCTCGATGCTGTCCATAACCTCAAATCCGGAATCCTTGCGCATCGTCTGGATCTTACTTATGATCTCGCGGACAAAACCTTCTTCGATCAGATCATCCGTGAGATGGGTGTCGATCACAACAGTAACTCCTCTGTCCGCTTCTGAGACGTAACCCTCCATCTGTGCCGACTCGATCAGAAGATCGTCTTTCGCAAGTACCTCTTCTGTCCCTCCGACACTTATCCGGATCTCACCGGCTTCATTCAGCTCATCCATCGTCTGGTTGCCATTCAGCCCGGACAGTACTTCCTTCAACTCATTCAGCCTGCTCCCAAACCGTTTTCCTAACGTCCTGAGCTGTGGCTTAAAGACATAACTCGTAAAGTCTCTCACATCATCGGTGAACACAACCTCTTTTATGTTCAATTCATCGGCAATGATATCTGTATAATACTCAGACAGTGCCTCCCGGGCTCCTGCTTCCCCATCGATCCTCACGTACATCTTTCCAAGCGGCTGCCTGTTTTTAATATTTGCTGTATTTCTGGCAGCACGGCCGAGAACAACGATCTGGAGAAGCTCCTCCATCTTTGCCTCAAGTTCTTTATCGATCAATGCTTCTTCTGCTTTTGGAAAATCACAGAGATGAATACTTTCCGGTGCCGCTTTATCCACACTGCGAACAAGATTCTGATAAATGCTCTCTGTCATAAACGGAATCATCGGAGCGGCCGTTTTTGCGACCGTTACCAGTGCTGTATAAAGCGTCATATACGCATTGATCTTATCCTGCTCCATCCCCTTTGCCCAAAAGCGCTCACGACAGCGACGCACATACCAGTTGCTCATATCATCTACAAAATCCTGGAGCGCTCTCGCCGTCTCAGGGATCCGGTAATTTTCAAGATTCGCATCAACCTCTTTGACGACCGTATTCAGCTTACTGAGAAGCCATTTGTCCATCACAGACAGCTTATCGTGTTCCAACTCATATTTCGTCGGGTCGAACTCATCAATATTGGCATAGAGTACATAAAAGGCATATGTGTTCCATAATGTACTCATAAACTTACGCTGACCTTCCACGACAGCTTTTCCGTGAAAACGGTTCGGAAGCCACGGCGCTGAATTTACATAAAAATACCACCTTATGGCATCTGCACCATATTCGGAAAGCGCCTCCATCGGATCTACTGCATTTCCCTTACTCTTACTCATCTTCTGTCCGTTCTCATCCTGGACATGCCCGAGAACGATCACATTCTCGTAAGGGGCTTTATTGAAAAGGATCGTAGACTCTGCAAGAAGCGAGTAAAACCATCCTCTTGTCTGATCCACCGCCTCAGAAATAAACTGCGCCGGAAACTGCTTTTCAAACAATTCTTTATTCTCAAACGGATAATGATGCTGCGCAAACGGCATCGCCCCGGAATCAAACCAACAGTCGATCACTTCCGGTACCCGGTGCATCTCTTTGCCACAGTGTGGACACCGGATCGTGATCTCATCGATGTACGGACGATGGAGTTCTACTGTTTTTGCCGCTTCATTTCCACTTCGTTTTACCAACTCTTCCCGGCTTCCCACACTCTCCATATGGCCGCATTCACATTCCCAAATATTGAGCGGAGTACCCCAGTAGCGGTTTCGCGACACGCCCCAGTCCTGTACATTCTCGAGCCAGTCCCCAAAACGTCCTTTTCCGATATTCTCCGGGATCCAGTTGATCGTATCATTGTTTTTGATCAGGTCATCTTTTACCTCGGTCATCTTTATGAACCATGACTCGCGGGCATAATAGATCAGCGGGGTATCACAGCGCCAGCAGAATGGATAATCATGTTCAAACTTCGGTGCGTCAAACAAAAGTCCTTTGCCCTCCAGATCCTTTAAGATCGGCATATCGGCATCTTTGACAAACATCCCGGCATAATCGGTTTCCTCTGTCATCTCACCTTTTCCATTTACAAGCTGCACAAACGGCAGATCATATTTGCGCCCGACCTGGGCATCGTCTTCACCAAATGCCGGTGCGATATGGACGATACCAGTACCATCTGTCATCGTTACATAATCATCACACGTTACATAAAATCCCTTCTTATGCTGCTTTTCACAGATATCTGTGGCATAATCAAATAATGGCTCATACTCTTTTCTCTCGAGATCCGTCCCCTTGAACGTCTCCAGTATCTCATAAGCTTTTTCTTCCTCTGTTCCAAGTCCCCCGAGAACCCGGTCCAAAAGCGCCTCCGCCATATAATATGTGTAACCGTCCTTTGCTTTCACCTTACAGTAAGTCTCCTCCGGGTTCACACAGAGTGCCACATTACTTGGAAGAGTCCACGGCGTCGTCGTCCATGCGAGGAAATAAGCGTCCTCTCCTGTCACCTTAAAACGCACGACCGCAGAACGTTCCTTCACTGCCTTATATCCCTGCGCCACCTCATGGGAAGAAAGCGGTGTCCCGCATCGCGGGCAGTACGGTACGATCTTAAATCCTTTATATAACAGCTTTTTGTTCCATATTTCTTTCAGCGCCCACCACTCAGATTCAATGAAATCATCATCATAGGTAACATACGGGTCATCCATGTCCGCCCAGAATCCAACAGCACCGGAAAAATCCTCCCACATCCCCTTATACTGCCACACAGATTCTTTACACTTCGAGATAAACGGATCCAGCCCGTATTCCTCGATCTGTTCTTTTCCATCCAGTCCCAGAAGCTTTTCCACCTCCAGTTCCACCGGAAGTCCGTGTGTATCCCATCCCGCTTTACGCGGCACCTGATATCCTTTCATCGTACGGTATCTCGGGATCATATCTTTGATCACACGGGTCAGCACGTGACCAATATGAGGTTTCCCATTTGCCGTCGGAGGACCGTCATAAAACATATATGTCGGACAACCTTCCCTCAGCTCGATGCTCTTTTGGAAAATGTCATTATCTTTCCAAAACTTCTCTACTTCTTTTTCCCGGTCAACAAAATTCAGACCAGTCGAAACTTTTTCGTACATCGTTTTCCCTCATTTCTTTCACATATTTTAAATGTTAAAGGGACTCCATCCAAAAAAGGATGAAAGCCCCTATCGCCGTCATTAACCACCTGTTTTGCAGATCAGACAGTGAAACTGCCTAATGTTTTTCATATAACGGTGAAAACCGGATCGGCCTACTCGTACAACGGATATTAAATAATTGATATATTTACCTGTCTAATTGTCCGGCTACTGCGTGAATATATCAAAAACTTAATTTTCGTTATACTAGATTTCAGCTTCACAACTCAGGAGTGATCTTCACAGAAAGCTACTCATGCCGGATTTCCACTATCGCCGGCTCACTGTGACTTTATTCTGTCTGCTACTGTCCCCTTCACAGTCTTTTCTAATTATCATATTAATTTCTGTGGCGGAAATTGTCAATATACAATTCTTATAAATTTTAAGCGTTTTTATCTGCACTTATCGTCACATTTCCATCCCGCCGGCTTACAGCTCCGCATCCGCAGAATACTGCTCCAAAAGTTCTCTATCCAGCTTGATCCGGTTATCCATCGTCTTCATGATGTCAACCAGTTCCAGATTCCCACAGGAATCCGGATTGGAAAGATCATATAATTTATTATCACGGAAACTGAGTACCCATGGCTTAAATATATCAAGTTCGTTCTCAATGATAACAAGCCCGCTTACATGTTCGGTCAGTTCTACACATACGCCCGGATTCAGCACATTGATTCCATTGATCAGCGCCTGCACAACGACCGGATCATATTTTTCGGGTTCTGCCAAAAGTGCACGCAACGCCTTCACCTCACTGGTAGGTTCCTCAAAAGACTTCATCGCTGTCATACGGTCATACGCATCCGCCACATAAAGGATGGCTGCATTTGTATTTGTCTTAACAGCATCTGTCAGTTTATCACGTTCCGGATTGACATACATTTCCTGCATACTCGTCACGATCTGGAAAATATCATCATCCAGTTCCTTGCAGTTTCGGAGGATCTCGATGGAATTGATCTTGATCATTTCCTTCATTTCCTCATTTTCGTCTGCCTCCAGTGCATTCTGCGCCTTAACTCCACCACAATCATGTAAGAGTGCCGCCTTTACGATCGAATTGATCCGTCCGGTCGGCATGCTCATGCGTCCCGCAATGATCGCTGACAGGATCGCTACATTGATACTGTGCTTATATACAAAATCATCACTGCTTCGCAGACTCTGGATAAAATTGATCTTATGCGGGAGATTCGCATAATTCTTTAGAACCAGGCTGCAGAGCCAGTCAAGACCCTTATCCTTCTTTCCTGCTGCGATCAGATCAAGATCTTCTTTTATACTGAATACCGCCATCGTCTGGAAACGCTCGAAGTTTATATCCTCTTCCGACATAGGAGGAACAGGCTCCGCCGGCTCCAGTATGTAAAGCCCCAAAAGTCCGAAGTTCCGGATACCATATATAACCTGTGTGCTCAGTTTTGTGTCCCTGTCGTATAAAAGGACGCCATTTTTATTATAAATCGGTTTTCCCAGACGCATTCCTGGTTTTAAATCGTCTACTTTCACAAAAAGCATCTTTCTGTCTCCTTTCACTTTTTCGACACACTTATCTATTATTATAATCATAACAGTTCTATAAAAATAATACAAGTAAGAAATGAGGTAAATTATGAAAAAAAGAATCCTTTCCTTCCTGCTGGCCGGGCTTCTCTTTCTCAACCCACTGATTCCCCAGGCTGAGGCAAAGAGTAACACGCTTTCCGAAGAGACTCCCCGCCTGAAAGACAATCTTTCTGGCACAGAATACATAGACGGAACCGTCCTTGTGACGATAGCCGCTCCGGAAGAGACCTCTCTCACAAGAGAGGGAAAAACTTCATTTGATAAAAATATTTCGATCGAAGAGACTTATGAACTGGGCACCGCTTCCTCTCTGGCCGGAAACAGTTCCGAGAAGGAGTTTCTGGATGATAAAACGATCTACGTCTCGGAAATCTCCTCGGAAACCTATTCAACTCCTGAACTCATGCAAAAACTCGAAAACAAAGCTTATGTCCTGTCTGTAGAACCGGATTATGTCCAGTACCTGGATTCCGTATCCAATGACACCTGTTCCGATGAGCAGTGGTATCTGGATAACGGCGGGAATTTCCAGGGCTCCAGTCCGGGTATTTCCTATTCTTCCACGAAATCAAAACAAAAGACAGGAACCCCCGTCATCGCTGTTATGGATACCGGGATCAATTTTAATCATGAGGACCTCGCAGAACGCATGTGGGTCAATTCCGATATTACCCTTGGCGGCGTATATGGTTATGATTTCACAGAAGATACAGCCTATTGTATGGATACGCACGGACACGGCACCCACTGCGCCGGTGTGATCGCCGCTGCCACAGACAATCAGAAAGGGATCGCCGGAATCTCCTCTGCAAAACTCATGGCTCTGAAAGTTTTTGATGCAGAAGGACAGACGTCTAACTCGGTCATCGCGAAAGCACTGAACTACATCATCCAGGCAAAAAACTCCGGCGTAAATATCACTGCAGTGAATTGCTCTTGGGGCGGTGGCACATCAAGTCCCCTTATGGCTCAGTTGATCAAGCAGATTGGTGCTTCCGGGACGCTTTTTATCTTTGCTGCCGGAAATGAGGGCATAGATCATGACCCCGCCCCACTTTCCTGCCCCTATGATCTCTATACCGGAAGGGACTTTACGGAAAACCGGAACTATATCCTTATTACGGGCTCCTCAGATCCAAATGATGCTCCTTCCGATTTCTCAGATTATGGAAGTCAGGATGTCGACATGTTCGCTCCGGGTGAACGTATCCTGTCGACTTACTGCGAAGACACTTATTTTCCGGGAACATACGACACCGCCACAGAGGCAGCTCTGACAGACACCTTTCTCTCAATGGATAATGAACAGGAGGCAGCCCGGTTCTACACCGATGAGCAGATCGGCCTTTCCCCGGACATTCCTGCATCTTTGACATACAACACCCAGAAAGACTATCGGGAATCTTCCTCTTCGGGAAGTCTTCTGTGGACACTCTCTCTGGGTAACGCCCCCTCTGCAAGAGAACGGATCTCTTATCTGTATCTGGATGTGACGGATCACGCTCCGGAAAACCTTGAAGCTGACTGCTACGTCTCCATGCTGTTAGGGGATACAGATTCCGACGGCTTCTTCACATGGGAACATGTCGTAAGAAAATCAAGCGGTGCATATGGTTCAGAAGATAACCGGTTTTATGCCGCACCCGATGGAAAAATATATTTTAAGGTCCTTGGCATCGTTCCTTCTGACAGGGCATCCGGAAATCTGGTATATTCCGTGGACGATGTCGGGATCTCCGTAACCGATCCTGATACCTCTCTTTTCGGACAATATGAAGTCATGAACGGAACTTCTATGTCTGCACCGATGGTGACCGGCGCCGCTGCCCTGCTCGCTGAAGTATATCCGGACGATAGTGTGACAGACCGAAGAGGCCGCCTTCTCTCCTGCGTCCGGACCATTCCTGCCCTTTCCGGAAAATGTATCACCGGCGGCGTTCTTGATCTGGCAAAGATGGATCAATACACTCCACAGCCGGCGACAACGGGAACAGGAATTTCCCAACCATCCTCTACTCCATCTTCTTCCACGCAAAAGAGTGTCCAGAAAATTTCCGTCAAAACGGTAAAAATTTCCTCCTCCGCACGGAGAATTTATACCGTGCGGAAAAAAACCTCTTCCGGAAAAACCAAAAAGACAACAAAAACAAAAAAGGCAAAGCTAAAATCTTCAAAGATCACACTGAATACCGGAGATAAATTAAAACTCACAGCAACCGTGTCTCCTTCTAACGCCACCACCAAAAAGGTAAAATGGAGCTCTTCCCGCAAAAAATGGGCCAGTGTCACCCAAAAGGGAGTCGTGACCACGAAACAGAAAGGCAGAGGACATACCGTAACAATAACTGCCACTTCCACAGACGGAAGCCGGAAAAAAGCGGCGTGTAAAATAAAGATCCGGAAGCAGCGCTAATCGTTTTCGTTATTGCATTTCACAGCGACCATGAGAATTTGCAAAAGACAAGAACCATTTCTGATAAAAACTAACACGTTACACGTTCTTTATCAGAAATGGTTCATATGTACAACTATCTTTCGTCATCTGCCGATGGGCCACCTGCCATCGTATCCGTCGCTGCTGCTGCTTTCAAAGACTTAAATTGCAATACAGGTTTTTTGGCTTTGATCTCTATCGTGAATTTCAAGGTTCCCTGCCCTGAGGCAAAAATTTCAAGACGCTGCGTCCCTTTCTTATATTTTATTTTTTTTGAGTTATGCTGGCCTCCGCGAACCTCTATCGCACGTACAACACCTCCATCTCCTTTATAGAGAACTTAGGAGCCTGAACGTACACAGAATAAAATATTTTCCCAGATATTGACATGTCAGGCCAAGCCCGAATCAGCCATTTCTCTCCTGTAAATTCCGTACTCCTCCATAAGTTTCTCCTGAAATACCAGATCCTGTGAAGAGCGAAACAAATCATCCGTCCTTCCCTCTTCCACCAGATAATGGTTCAGCTCATTCACCGCACGGATTCCATCCATCCAGCCTTCTTTCTTCCCATCCCTGATCATCTCCCGGATCGCAAGACACATATCAAATCCCTCCTCTTTTTCATACTCTTCTTTGTGTATCTCCAGTTTCCTGCTCCTGCTATAGACAGCTACCACATCATAAGCATCTTCCCGCAGATGGCGGAACGCTTCCTTTTCCTCTACATACCGTCTTAGCTCCTCTTTGTCATCCTGACGTTTTAAAAATCCAAACACCTCCCTCAGGTCAGTCCGGAACACATCGCTCGTCCTCATCCTATGGATATCCCAAAGATTCACATGGAAATCATTATAGAACGGAACCAGCCTTTCCCTGATCTCCGGCGGTATCTTCTCCACCCCTGCCATTTTCCCAAGTACTGTATGGCCGTCCCATTTCTTCCTTCCCAGATAAATGCCGATCGTGATCACCGGCATCAGACAGTCCCTTCCTGAAAATCCGGAAAGGTACTCTGCCGACCGCAGA
>JAETQR010000073.1 GCA_021770615.1 Lachnospiraceae bacterium
AAAATATTAAATTTGGGAGCAGATGACTGCCTGGTCTGGCCTGCGGATACAGATGAGCTGATTGTAAGAATGGAAGCCTGCATGAAAAGAGGAGCAGAACGGTTAGATTTAAAACCCGTGCTTCATAAAAACATCGGATTACTCATTGATCCCTGCAAACGGACGATAGAGATAAAAAGCAAGGAAATTGTTCTTACAAAACGAGAATTTGACATTCTGTTCCTTTTAGCAAGTAATCCCGGTGTTGTTTTTTCTAAAGAGCAGATATACGCCGCAATCTGGGACGACAAATTTGTAAAAGATGATAGTAACATCATGAGTCATATTGGACGGCTGCGCAAGAAAATAGGACCGAAGGCAGGTAAGTATATTCAAACGGTATGGGGAATTGGGTACCGATTTGCTGAAGGAGTAGAAGAAGCCGATTCGGCAGTTTAGCAAAATGGTATATCGCTGACATGCTGACTATATATGGTATGAAAAAAGATTGACTTGCATTACATAATGTTGTAGACTTATGGTGTGATTGATTTAGTGTGATTGAAAAGCACATTAAGTTTTGTTTCGGGAGATAGCCGGAAGTCAATTTTTATACCAGGAATAATTGGGTACAGGAATAATAAGAATTTCTGTGCCTTTTTATTATAAAAATTCAGAGAGGGGGATTTGATTCCATTTAATGGAAATAAGTAGCGGCATGAGACCGCACAAGAATGACACTGGATTGTATAAATCTGAGTGTCTTTTTTATTTACAAAAACGGAAAGGAGGGGGATGAATGGATGAAAGTGTTCAGGTAAAAGCGATATTCAATGATTTCTATGTACTTTTCAACGCAGATAAGGGAGTGCTGGCGCTGCATGATAAATATAAGGACAATGATCTTTTTAAGGCGCTGATTAGAAATCTGGAACTGGCAGTGGAATCGGATGCCAATGCGATTATGAAAGAGACATATGCTTTTTATAAGCGCTATGCAGACCGGGAATTGAGTGATGAAGATTGGGATGCGGCGGTGGGAGATTTCAAGCGTATTAACAATGCATGGGACAACCAATGGTGCAAGGAGCAAATGCTGGAACTATTAGGGGTATTGGAATTGCAGGAAAAAGAGCGGAAAAGAAAGCAGGTTGCCTGAAAGGTTAATGGAGGGATAGGATGGATTATCAGATTCTCGTAAAAAATTTATTTAATGACATGTTCACATTTTTTAACGGCAGGCAGACAATGGATCTCAAAACACTGGCAGAGGCTTATCCGGATGAACCGCTGCTGCTGGCATTTATAAGCGGTCTCGATCAGGCGTTAAGCGTCCCGTACAATGATGTCATGAAGCAGTGCTATGCGTTTTACAAAAAGTATTGCGGAAGAGAACTGTCCGAAGAGGAATGGCGGGACATCGTTGACGGCGTTCAGATTTATAATCAAAAATGGCAGAATTCATGGTGCCGGGGACTGATTCTGGCGCTGCTGTCAATTTTGGAAAAAGAAGATAAAGACAGGAAGGGAGAAACGTCAACCGAAAAACAGTCAGAGGATGGAGAAACAGATAAGGGTGGAACCAAAGAAGGTAAACTCGAAGAAGGACAGCAGGAAATGGATACAGCTGCTTAATCTTATTATGGCCGGGGGTGCAGAATGCTCCGGCTGTTTTTATGCCAGGAGGACAGGAAATGGTAGAAAAAATTTATGACAAAGTAGGAAGCGTTCAGGAAATCAATGGGATTGCTGCGGATTTAAGGCGAATTGGCCTTCGGGAAGAAATCAAGATTCTGGCAGAGAAAAATAAAGTCCCCACTGTCGATGTAGAGGACTATCTGAAAGGAAAACGATATTTTCTGGTGGACGGAGGAAATGCAAAAACCTATGAAACCGTCAGGAGCAAGCTGCTGGATGAGATGGGATTTCTAAATGATTCTCAATTTGGCGATGTGATAGGGCAGTATCTTCTGGAAAACTGTATGGATTCTGAATTTTCAAGGCGGGTTCTTCAAAGCCATAAGACATTGCAGCGGTGTATCGAGTATCTGATGAAAAAAGCGCAGGAAATGGTGACTGATGAGGAAGGCAAGAGACCGCAAAAGACCTGTGTTGCAGTCGGAGAGGATATGGTATACCAGTGGGCAAGTGAATACTACGAACTGGATGACGAAGAGGAGGCTGCCAACGTAGTACAGGAAGCAGAGAAGAAGTTCCTGGAACGCAATACGCCAAAGCCACCGATTAGTAAAACGGGAAAGAAACGTTCACCGGCGAAACGGGCCAGTAAGAAAAAGACAGCTTCATCAGAACCAGTATACCGGCAGGAAGGTTCTCTCAAAGCTGCGGCTGAAAAGAAAGTATTAAAAGAGGATAAAGACCAAATCGAAGGCCAGGTTTCTCTATTTTAAATACTAAAATCACAGGAGGAGTTCAAAAAGTGATAATTGCATATAAAGCGTTTGATAAAGATCTGTCCTGTACCTCCGGAGGGAATCGGTTTCAGTACAGATTAGGAATATGGAATGAGGAAGATGCGGCTAATTGCTCCCATAATGGCTTTCACTGCGCTGAAAACCCGTTGGACTGCCTGACATATTATTCAGATTGGAACAGCGCGGTCTATTATATGGTCTTGGTAGATGGAGACATTGATGAGGATGCTCATGACAGTAAAATTTCCACAACCAGGTTAAAGCTGGTAAAGCAATTGAATCTTTCTGAATTCATTGCACACAGCCTCAGATATATGTGTGAACACCCGATGAGAAGTGATAATGCACGGGTATCTGCCAATGAGGGAGAAGCACATAATGGTTTTGCAGTAGTCAGAGGTAAAAATCCGGTTGCGAAAGGAAGAAAGGGAGATGTCCTGGGATTTGTAAAAGAAGCCGCAGGCAGCAGAGAAGTTTCTGAAATTGGGCTGTTTGTTGTTGACGGAAAAGAAATCCTACCGGATACCTGGTATCTTACGGACGGCTCTATCATGGAAAGGAAAGTAGCATAAATGATGGAAAGAAAAAAATTGATGGCGCTTGACGAGCTGGCTCCTACCAGTGAGATGTTTCGGCTCGCTGAACAGGATATTCTGAAAAAAAGAGTAAAAATTGGCCCGGATACATACCAGTATGAGACTTATATAAGATGCCAGGTTATGGACGGGATTTTAAAAACTGCATTTTATCTTACGAGGGATTTGAAAATCGGGGCTGTCAAGCCGGTATATGAGGTATTTATAGATGGGAAAGCCAGAACATTTCTTACCTGGGATGTCATTCGTGCAAAATGGAGAAGTTCCATGTTGATAAACCTCGAATGGCCCAGATATATTGAAAGCTCCAATTCCTATATTACTGCCGAAGAAAACGAGGAAATGAAAAAGTATCTTAAGGTAGCTGCAGATGGATATAGCGGTATACTGGATTATCAGGAGCAATTACGCGAAGAAGCGTTAGCGAGAAAACACAGGAAGAAAACGGAGTCATGGGATAAAGTGATGGCGCAGGTTCCTGCGGAACCGAAAGACTGGAACCACTGGGTTAATAAGCATGGGATACATCAAAATTATGTCTTTTATGATTATGTGAGGAATGGCGCCAAAACAGGTTACTGCACCTATTGTGAGAAAGAGGTGCCGATTATAAAACCAAAGCATAATGCGCTGGGCAGATGTAAATGCTGTGGAAGCAAAATCCAGTATAAATCAAGAGGACGCGCAGGCCGTTTTTTCACGAAAGAGGAAATAATGTACCTAGTGCAAAAATGTGGAGAGGGGACTGTCATCCGGCAGTATTGTGCAACGCGGGCTTATTTAGCAGGGAATTATGAAAACCCGGATATATCCTGCAGGGAGGAACGTAGATTTGTTTATAATGCAGATTTAGAAGAAACCCCTTACTATTATGGCAGATACCGATTCCACGAATATAGATGGATAAAAGGGGAAAAACCAGATGCCGGATTTGAATATTATCAATATTACAGAACCAGAGAGGAAAAGCTTGGTTCAGTTTATAAGCGGACGCTGCCGGCTTTGTCTACAGGAGCATTAAGAAAAACCGGGTTGCCGCAGATAGCCAGGAAAGTAGACAGGATAAACCCAAGGGAATATCTTGAGACACTAAGCAGAAAACCGTATCTGGAGCAAATTGTAAAATCAGATCTCAATCAGCTTGCCTGGAGCATTATCAATGACTGCTGGGAGCTAGAATTAAGCGATAGTAATGATTTTTCTAAATCCCTGGGGATTGATAAGAACCGTATGAAACGGCTTAGAGAGCATAACGGAGGTTTTGTGTATTTAGAATGGCTGAGGTTTGAGAAGCTGCGGGAAAGCAACATCCATGATTCAATCATTGAGTATTTTGATCGGAATAATTTAAGCCCCGGCAACTTGGATTTTATCATTGAAAAAATGACTCCGGCCAGAATCTGCAATTACTTAAAACGGCAGTACCGTGAAACCGGACGGCCTCCAAAGGAACTGGTATCAACATGGCAGGATTATACCGCTATGGCAAGCCGACTGAAAATGGATTTAGAACAGGAACAAATATTTAAGCCAAAGGAATTAATCAAAGCCCATGATGATTTGCTTGCACTATTAGGAAGCAAGGAGATTGCCTTGCAGGCGGCTGAAATATTGGAAAAGTATCCTGACGTTGATGAAATCTGTCAACAAATCAAAGAGAAGTACGAATATGGAGATAAAGATTACATGATCATTGCTCCAGATCGAATTGAGGACATCATAAATGAAGGACACATACTTAGGCATTGCCTGCATCGGAGTGACATCTATTTTGACCGGATTCAAACAAGGGAGAGCTATATTCTCTTTTTGCGTAAAGCCAGCAAACCGGATCAGCCATATTATACGTTGGAAGTGGAACCGGGAGGGACTGCGCGTCAGAAGCGGACGGTTGGAGACAAACAGAATGCTGATTATGAGGAAGCGAAAAATTTTATAAGGAAGTGGCAGAATGCAATCAGCCGGCGTCTGACAAAGGAAGATTGGGAATTGGCGGAGAGAAGCGCGCTGCTGCGTGTGAGGGAACTTGCCGAGATGAGGGAAAAGAATGTGAAAATCAGGCACGGACATCTGGCGGGGAAACCTCTGGCGGATGTTCTGGAAGCGGATTTGATGGAGGCGGTGCGGTGCGCTAAGACGGATAGCCTGATCATGGAACCTGTGCAGGAGGAGAAGAGAAACTATGTGTAGCGGCTTAAAGGGAAAGGAGACATACTGATCCGGTGAACCGGTTATTGTGAGACTGTTAAGCACAATGTAAAAACAATAGTAGTTGCGTGAGCAGATGCCGTGATTAAGGAAAGGCGAAGAATGATGCGGCTGAGATACCGGTCTCACTGAAAACGGCTGTTCAACTGCGAGCCTGGGAAGGTATATTGTTTGCCACGAGCTGATAGTGAGTGGCTGGTATGAAACATGTGGTGTTGTATTCCGGCGGCGCCAGCAGTGCGTATATGGCATATCTGGTGCTGCAGGAACAAAAGAAAGAGGAGGTCGTCCTTCTCCATACGCCAACTTTTACGGAAAACCATGATGCAGATACATTTCGCTGCCGTGTGGCAAGACGCTTAGGTATACCGATTACGGAGTGGGGAGACGGCCGGAACCTGGATGAGCTTTTAGAGGACCAGAAAGCAATACCAGGGCAGTTCCTTCCATTTTGTACTGTGGTATTAAAACAGAAAATGAAGGAGGAGTATTTTAAATATTTAAGAAGCCAGAATCAGGATTTTATTGAGTATGTGGGGTTTGGAATGGAGGAGGAAAAGCGGGTCCATAATGCGCTTGCCAGAGCCAGGAGGACTGGACACTCAATCCGGTTTCCCATATACGAAAAGAAGATTCCAGGCTGTGAGATTAAACGGATTATTGAGCAGGAATGGAAGATTCCACTCCCTCAAACCTATAAAAATGGCTTAAACCACAATAACTGTATACCTTGTTACAAAGCGGGAAAGGCAAGCTGGAGGATCTATTGGGAGCAGTATCCGGAACGATACTGGAAGGCGGCCGAGTATGAAAAAAGATACGGATACACAGTTTTTAAAGATTGCAGCCTGACCGAACTGGCTGAGAGGTTTGAAAAGGATAAAGCGTGGGAAGAGATGCAGTATCATTTAAAGGATTACTTCCCCTGCGAGCATTGGGCATAAGAAAGGAATAATGGCAGGAGACTGTCAAAATGCAAGGCGTCAGAAAACCTCTGGTGCTTTATTTTATTTAAGAAGGGAAGAAAAAATGAATCAGGAGAAATTTGCGGAGATAAAAGACAGAATCATTTATGTGTTGGAGAGTGTGGAAGCGGAGCAGATAAATGCCAGACCTCATGAGGAATTTCTGGATATGATGAAGACATTCCGGGTTTACAAGTACGATGGAGAAAATGATTTTAATATTACCTGGGCTGATTTGGAAAAGTGGGGTGTAGGGCTGGATGTAATTGCAGAAGCAGCCAAACTGAATACCTCGGTATTGACTCCACCTATGATTTACCAGGTTGCGGCAACATCGTCTGGAATTCGGCAGATAGAAATAGGGGATAGTATAGATGCGGCTCTGGAAAATATGGCGAATATTAATGAAGTGAAGTATCCGATGTATATGCTTACCAATCCCGCCATCTACTATGGAGCTGGCAGCATTTTAAATGAGCCGCTTATGAAACGGATAGCAGATTTGTGGAAAGAGGACATTCTTTTATTACCTTCCAGTGTCCATGAGTTTTTGATGGTGCCGTTCAGCAGAAAAAGAATGGAATTAGAGGATTGGCAGGATACAGTATCAACCATGAATAGCATGGAGGATATGAAAGGCAGTGTTTTGTCGAACAGCGTATATCTGTATGACTGGGTTCATAAGGCGATTGTGATTGGTTATAGTCCGGACAAATGATTAACAGCTTAAAGAGGAACGGACAGTTTTCCATCAACAGTTTACTGATTAAATGTCTAAGAAAAAGGAGAAATCAATGAATAAGAACAAAGATTATTTTGAGTTTGTAGAATATATTAAGAAGGAAGTACAGAACGTGATAAACGATTGGGAGGCAGAGGTTGTGTACCAGCCTGCCGAGGGTCCGGAGACTGATGATTATTTACTTGTGAAAATGCCAACAGAAGAAGGAATAGGAGTACAGCGTTTTCACATGGGAGAAATTTATCAGGACCTGGTAGCCAATGGGGCAACGAGAGAAGAGATTGTTCATGAGGTAAGAGAAACTTTGAAACTTGGGTATCAAGTTGTTGGAATAAAGCTGCTCGATAATGCAGGCTGCTACGATAAGATCAAGGATTCTCTGATTCTGCGGCCGCTTAACTATGAGGCCAATGCAGAAAAACTGGCCGATGGAGTGTTTTACCGGATTGGGGATGTAGCGCTCGTACTTTACATCAATATAGGAAATGTGAAAGACAAATATGTTAGCAGCATGGTTACCAAAGATGTAATTTCTATTTGGGGAAAGAATAAGGAAGAAGTAATGGAGGCCGCTATAAAAAATACATACCGCTTATTTCCGCCCAGGATATTTGATATATGCTCACTTTACGGCAGTGGATCAGAGGAGCAGGAATTTATGTTTACAATTCCGGAAGCAATCAAATCTGACCTGGGCTATGGGATATTCGTGACCACGGTAAACAGGGTGAATGGAGCCGTTTCTGTTTTTATGCCGGGTGTACTCAAGCGGTTGGGCGAACTGCTTGGAAGTGACATCTATTTTGGTTTCATTGACATGGACGCTGTGGTGATTCATAACAGCAGCTGGATATCTCCGGAGGAGATACGTGATGCGTTGAGATTCCAAAATTGTACTTGCGGCTGTCATAATTTCCTCTCAGAGAAGGTGTATTTTTATAGTAGGGAGCAGGATTGGATTGAAGTGGTTGAATAAGTGATTTTATGTAATTTGATATAATGTGTTGGCGGCAAGGAGCTATTGGAGATATATCCAGTAGTTCCTTGCTATTTTTTTGCACTTTTTTACAATTTGCCATCAAATGAGGATTTGTTTTAGACGTATTGAAAATCAGAGAAAGCAAGAACGCCAAGAATCCTCTATATTGAGCAATACAGCAATTTGCCATGACCTTGTTAAGCGAGCGAAGATACTGGAAATTGATTTAGCCAATCATCTGCGATGATATGTAGAGAAAACAATAATGATACTTCCCTCTAAGATGTGAAACCCATCGGGTGGGCCTGGACGATAAAGTGCAGGATATACGGTGACGTATATATGTGGCTGTTGGCATCAGCCGGTTGGCGGGCTTGTGATCTTGCACTCATTATGTGAGAAGGCAGGTGAAGGAATGGAGAAAGACTTGACGGTTCCGCTTTGGGAGAAGTATCTGCTGACGATAGAAGAAGCAGCCGTCTATTTTGGAATAGGAGAGAATCGGCTGCGGGAATTAGCGGCACTGGATATGAAGCGGGAGTTTACGATAGATAATGGAAACAGGACCCTGATAAAGCGTAAAAAGTTTGAGGGCTGGCTTGATGATAAAAAGAAAATTTCTTTATAAATACGGTTCAAACAGGAATGGTCAATTTGGTAGCATTTAAATAAGGAGGCGTTTCCTGTAATCAGAAAGGTGGATTACATGGGAAAAGATTTAAAGGGTAAAGAATTGGGAGTTGGCTTATTTCAGCGTCAAGATAAGCGATATTCCGCCAGATTCACCAATCGTTACGGAAGACGTATGCAATTTTATCATGAAAAGCTGTCTGTTGTACGGAAATGGCTAAATGATGCAAAATACGAGGACGAACATGGCCTGGCGGGAACTGGAGAAAAGGTTTGTGTTTCTGAATGGTTTTGGCAGTGGATTAAACTTTATAAGGAAGGGGTTGTAAAAGATAACACAGTAAAAAACTATAAAAGTCGTTTTAAATTCAGTATTGAACCTGCAATAGGGACAATGCAGCTAACCAAAGTAAAGAAAATTCATTTGCAGACGATTCTGAATAATATGTATGATGAGGGATACGCATATGGAACAATGGTTCTGACACAAATTACCATGCACGCATTATTCGACGGCGCTATTCAGAGTGAGATATTAACTAGAAATCCCGCTGATGGATTAAAATGCAAGCAGCGGGATGTAAAGGAAGCCAGAGTTCTTACCAAGCAGGAACAGGAAGAATTCCTTGAATATTGCAAAGGATGTATGTATTATAATGCATATGTATTATTTTTGCAGACAGGGCTTAGGCCGGGAGAACTGGGGGGACTGAAATGGGAGGATATTAATCTGGAGAAAAGGGAACTGCATGTTGAAAGAACACTTTTGCAGGATAAGTCCAAAGGTGGTTTTTATTTTGGCTCACCAAAGAACAAAATGAGTAAGAGAACCGTTCCTCTAACTGATACAGCCATCAAAGTATTAAAGGATCAGCGGGTATATCAATTTAAGCTGCGGCAGAGAAGTAATAATTGGCAGAAAAATAAAGAATTTGATAACCTGGTATTCTGTACGGTTAATGGTAATCCGGTGGGTGATTCAACGCTTCGCATGATGATGCTCCGAGTCATTACAAGAATTAATATTGACAGGAGAGCGGAGGCGGAACTTAACAATACTACCTATGTAGAATTTGAGCCGGCGCATCCCCATACGCTTCGCCATACTTTTGCGACTAGGTGTATTGAAGATGGTGTTAAACCAAATGTTCTCCAGAAGATTTTAGGACATGCCTCTATTACGATTACTATGGGGCTTTATGTACATGAAACACAAGAAGAAAAACATGGTGAAATTAGAAAATTAGGCGGTATTGAAGAAAATGGTGTAAAAGTGGTGTAAAAAATTTTTGGAGGCTGGAAAAGGGCATAAAATAAAGGCTTTTGGGGCGAGTTACAGATTACGCGAAGTAATTATCCAGAAATGCAGATAAATGCCCCAAACCCGTATGAATCCAGTATTCATACGGGTTTGGGGTGTTTTTTTATTTCTTGGGACTTAGAAAAATTTTAGTATTTTTAACCCAGGGTAGTGTAAACTTGGTGAAAATAAAAGCGGGAAATTATGATACAGGAGGCGGGAGCAATCTGCAAGATATAGAAGAAAAGCATGGAATGGTATCCGATATAAGCATTGGATATAAAAACAAATAGGTATTACAATGAATATACCGGATAAGCTGGACACAGGCGATACGCCGTTGACAGAGGGCCTGCCAATCCGTATCTGATGATGACGGAATTTAGTTGGGAGATTGACCCGGTTGGGTTCAGGGCAGCCATAAAGTGTTTAAAAACAGACAAAAGCTGCTTATAAGAAGTCCAGCTAAGAAATGTCAATAGGTAAAATGAAAAATGTTTAAAAAGTTTTTTCAAGCAGCTGATGTAAAAAAGGGTAACCTTAATAAACCTATTGCCATGGGATTTT
>JAETQR010000154.1 GCA_021770615.1 Lachnospiraceae bacterium
AAGTTTGAAACAAATAAGTAGAAGACAACCAAGAAATAAAGGACATGGCAAATAGACCATCTTCCGGTGGTTTAAAAATCAAATATAGACACAACACCTAATCAGGTAACTGGAACAGTATCATCTTTGATGGTATATCCTCGTTGTTTAAGCAGATTAAGTGCCTGTGAAGTAGTCAATACTTTTGAATCATTCACAGGATGCGGCTCAAGAAAGCCTTCCGGTGTATATGGCTTCAAATCTGTGAGTATGTGCCAGATAGCGGTCAGGATCATACGACAGATGGCAATGATAGCTTTCTTGTGACCACGGCGTGCTTTTATACGTCGATAACGGGTAGTAAATTCAGGATGTTTTTTGGATTTGACTAAAGCATTTGCAACTTGCACCAAAACTGGTTTAAAATAGAAACCAGCACGGGAAATCCTGGTGGATTTGATTTTATGATTGCTTTGATCATTACGAGGACAACATCCAGCCCATGATACGAGGTTTTTAGCTGTGGGGAAGACAGACATATCACCTCCGATTTCAGAGAGCACCTGAATAGCAGTCAATGGGTTCTTATCGAATCCTGGTACGGTTCGTATAAGATTGAGAAAGCTTTCATACTTATCACTGAGACGAAAGATTTCCCGTTCTATTTCTGCTTGATGCTTTTCTAATTCATCGATGTGGTTCAGGCATTGTCTAAGCTTTACAGCTTGTTCCGTAGAAATGGCACCATCAACAGCAGCCTGTATTTCTTCAATAGGAGTTTTACACCTGCCATCAACAAAAGGTGCCACATCAAAAGTTTCCCCGGGGTGTTGTAAAATCTGTTCCGTGATGGAACGTGAAGATTTCCCAAATACATCAGAAAAGACATCGTCAAGTTTAAAGTTGGATACAGTAAGACAATTCTGGGCACGGTTTTTTTCACCGGTAATCATGCAGGTAAGTTTGAAACGATATCTTACAAGATCCCTTAACTGGCGAATATCAGCTGGTGGTATAAAGGAAGGTCTGACCATACCGCACATGTATAGATCGCAGATCCATTTAGCGTCTTTGCGGTCAGTCTTATTTCCTTTTTGTGGTTTGGTATATTTGGGATGAGACAGAGTAACCCATAAGTTATTCTTCTCTAAGACATTGAA
>JAETQR010000074.1 GCA_021770615.1 Lachnospiraceae bacterium
GGTACTGGTTCAAACACTCTGCTGTAAAATACATCAGAATATATGAGTCAGTACCTTCATTTAATTTGACTGATATAAGAATAATCTGGAGCACCTAGGGTGCTGGATAACAAGATGTAAAAAAAATAGGTGGTCGTAATGCTGTATGGGATACCCGTGGAAAATCTGGAATTTCGGCTTCTCCAGTAAAGGTAAAGAAGTTAGATTCATTTCCTGTAAATAGTGTTGATGCATATGCAAATGTTATAAACGCAGTAGAGTATTATTCCCGGTTTTGTCCAGAAATCGGAGAGAAGAGATGTGTAGTAGTTACCGGATTTCAGTATTTTGCATATAAAAATAGAAATGGAAAAGAGGATTGTGTGGATTATAGAAAGAACGCTTTTCATCAGGATTCAAATGACGAATATTTATTGGCATTTGGCTATGATTCAAAAGACAATCGTTCTCCGGCACAGGAATTCGATGTCGTTGCACATGAGTTAGGGCATCAGATTTTCAGTCAACAAATGGTGCGGAAGGGTGCTTCTTATGAACAAAACGCTATAGCTGAAGCATTTGCAGATATATTTGCCATATGTGCTGAAAACAAGTCTAGAAAAAATGGGAATTGGATAATGGGAGGAAAGATTACAAAGGAAAGAAATATTCAAAATCCATCAGATGGACAGGTTACAAATTATAATAAATTTATTAACAAGGATCAGTATGAGCATCAAAACTCTACAATATTGTCTCATGTAGCATATGATATTTGGAATAATAGTAGTGATCTGAAAGATTATGATTTGTTTATGGAGTTATGGTATAGGGCATTACAATATGTGCAATCTAACTCAACAATGGTGGATTGTGAAAAGGCGGTATATCATGCAGCAAAGATTATGATAGCCGAAGGAAAAATAAATCATAGCAATCGTGAAATAATTGAAAAGGCATTTGAAAAAGCTGGAATTTATGCTGATTTAGACCGTACGATTTTAGTGTATATTGATACTAAAGATGATTTCTTAAATATAGAAGAGGGATATTACAGAATAGAAGAAGGGTATTCAAGTCATGGGGAGCTATTTGGTAATGTGTCGGTAATTAATGACTATCAGGGGATATCTCATGCGGAAGTCGTCATAGATGTTGGAGATAGGATGATATATAAAGAATTTAAATGGAACGATGTGAGAAAGACTTATGAAGCTGTGGACGGTACGGAGGAGTTTTGCATTAATTTTTCACAGAAAAATGGACAGCTATTCGGTCAACTGCAGGATACCGGAAATCGGAAAGATTGGGAATTTGCTCTTAAAAAGTATAATTATCTAAACGGAATCAATATAACCTTGGCGGTTCGGAAGTATTTCGGGAGTAAAAAAGATGGAGTCCAGTATATATTTAAAACCAGTGATTTTCAAAAATTATACAACGAGCTATATTTGATACCAGTATATCAGGTAAAGGACGGAAGAGTAGAAGAACTATATACTGTTCTGGTTGCAAGTTTGGAATTTGAGGAACAAGGTGATGCATCAGTGTTTCTGCCAGAGGATATAGATGCCGTTATAGCTGGAGAAAAAACTTTTTTAGATATAACTCCTTTAGAGGAATTTAATGTTTATTCATATTTTCCTTTTGAACAGTAACACAAAAAGGAATCATCAAATTATAAACAATGCGCAAGGAGAATGCCATGAGTAAAAAAATAAAAAACTATCCCCTATATCAACATCAAGACTTTACGAGTTTCAGGCAGCTTATCGCAGAAAAATCTGAATCAAGCCCCGGCGGCATTGCGTTTCAATACCTAAATCAAGGAAGGATAGAATCGATTACCTACAGACGCTTTTATCAGGATGTCAGCGCTCTGGAGGCCTTCTTGAACCAACAGGGCTTTTTCGGTATAAAGATAGCCCTCTTAAGTGAGAATAGGTATGAATGGGTTTTATCTTATTTTGCCGTTGTGGTAAGCGCTAATATTATTGTCCCGCTTGATAAGGAACTGTCCGGTGAGGAGATCAGCGATTTGCTGATACAAAGTGATGCAGAAGTGTTAATATACTCAGATACATACGGAGAGGTTGCGGAGGATCTGCTGCGGCAGGGACGGGTAGGAAAAATTTTTAATATAACCGATTTCTCATCTTTTTTGAAGACCGGAAGAGAATTGATCTCTGGTGGGGAATATGTGCCACATAAAAAGCTGGCCGATGAAAATAGTGTATGCTCTATTATATTTACGTCCGGGACAACCGGTAAACCTAAAGGAGTTATGCTTTCTCAAAAAGGTTTGATGGTGGATGCAGTCAATAGTTGCCGTAATGTATATTTTACAGGAACATCCTTGCTGATATTGCCGCTTCACCATACCTTTGCATTTACGGCAGGCATTTTGGTAATGCTGATCTATGGTTGTCCTATTTGTATCAGCAAGAGTCTGCGGACATTTCAGTCTGACCTGCAGGCATTTAAACCGAGACATATCTTTTTAGTTCCTCTTTTTGTGGAGAATTTATATAACACAATCTGGAAAGCAGCCCGGGAACAGGGGAAAGAAAAATTGTTAAAACGAACGGTCAGATTTAGCAGCCTGGCAAGGAAATGTGGCGTGGATATTCGAAAAAAATTATTTCGTTCAATCAGGAAACAATTTGGCGGAAATCTGGAGTTGGTAGTTTCAGGCGGCGCTCCTATTATACAGAAATACATAAACGGGTTTGATGATTTCGGGATACAGGTATTAAACGGGTATGGAATTACAGAGTGTTCCCCGGTCATAGCAGTAAACCGAAACCATTATTTCAAAGAAAATAGTGTGGGATTGCCGATAAAATGCTGTGAAGTTAAGATTATAGATGGGGAAATCTGTGCGAAGGGGCCTAATATTATGCTGGGTTATTACGATGATGAGGTTACAACCAGGGAGGCGCTCGAGGATGGATGGTTTAAGACAGGAGATCTTGGCTACATAGACAAGGATGGTTTTATATACATTACAGGGCGCAAGAAAAATCTGATTATCCTGAGTAACGGGGAGAATATCTCGCCGGAAGAGCTGGAAAATAAGATCCAGGGAATGGCTTATGTAAAAGAAGTTCTCGTTTACGCAGAATCCGGAAAGATTGTGGCGGAGATTTTTGGCGAAGATGAGGAGTGTATTCGGGAAAGTATTAAGAAGATGAATCAGGAGCTTCCGCTATATAAGCAGATACAGAAGATCCGCTTCCGGAACATGGAGTTCGAGAAGACAAATACGAAAAAGATCAAACGTATTCAATGAAAAAGGATTGAGGGAGAAATGAAAATGTACGAACTGTCAAAATCGCAGCGGTTGGTTTACGATATGGAAAAATATGCAGGCGGCTCAATCTCGGTAATCTGCGGCAGTGTCATATATAAGGGAGAAAAGTCTCGGCAGGAGTTAGAAAATGCTGTAAATCATCTGTTTCAGATAAATGATGCTCTCCGTATGCGCGTCATATGTACAAATGAGGGTGTGAAGCAGGAAGTGGGGAAATTTGTTCCTCATAGTGTGGAGACGTTAAGTTTTGTGACGAAGGAGGATCTGGATTTTTTTGCAAATCGGTATGCAAAGGAGCCGCTTGACCTAAAGGGGAAATTGTGTGAGATTAAGATTGTTTTTCTGAATGAGGGTTATGGGCTTTTGATTAAGATGCACCATCTGATCGGTGATGCATGGGCAATGTCACTGATCTGTTCCCAGTTTAGCTGCATCTTAAGAGGTGAAGCTTCAATGGCTTATTCCTATAAAGAATATTTAAAAAGAGAGGACGATTATAGACTGAGCGGCCATTTCCCAAAGGATCGGGCTTTCTTTTTGGGACAATTCAAGAAATGTGATGAGATTCTTTATCTTTCAGAGAAGAAAGAGAATGAATTTTGTGCTGAACGCAAATCCTTTGTAATTGATGGGAGAGAGCAAAAGCGGATTACGGCTTATACGAAAGAACATCATGTATCGGTCTTTGTATTATTTATGACAGCTTTAGCGGTTTATATGAACCGGGTAAAGGACAATGCAGAAAGATTTTATCTGGGCAGTGCAGTTATTAACCGTGCAGGTGTGGAAGAAAAGCATACGGCAGGGGTGTTTGTGAATGTTGTTCCTGTGCTGATTGAATTGGATAACAGTGCTTCTTTTGAAGAAAACCTTTATAAAGTCCAGCAGAATGTGTTTTCAGTATTACGCCATCAGAAGTATCATTATGGTGATGTTTTGTCTGACATCCGAAAGGAATATCATTTCTCAGAAAAGCTTTATGATGTTGTACTTAATTTTCAAAACGCAGAGATTACCGGCACAAGTGAAGAATTTGAAAGTACATGGTATCACAACGGAATGCAGACGGAAAGCCTGCAGATTCACATAGACAAGCGGGATGGGGCAGATGCATACCGGATCCATTATGATTATCAGACGGAAAAATTTAAGTGTGACGAGATCCGGCAGATGCACCGGCATCTGTTAAATTTACTGACAGATGCCATGAAGGATGATAGAAAAAGATTGTATGAATTAGAAATGCTTTCCGTGGATGAGCATAATAAAATACTCTATGACTTTAATAAAAGCGCTGTAGAATATCCACGGAATCAAAGTGTGTACCGGTTATTTGAGGAGCAGGTTCTGAAGATTCCGGACGAGCCGGCAGTTATTGCCCGTGATAAGATACTGACCTATTTACAGTTGAATGAGCAGGCGAACCGGATTGCCTACAGTCTGATGGAGATGGGCGTGAAGAGAGGGGAGTTTGTTGCGTTTGCTTTGCCAAGAAAAAGCTATTTGCTTGCTGTCATATTTGGTATCTTGAAAGCAGGAGCGGCATATTTGCCCATTGATCCGGAATTTCCGGAGGAGCGGGTAAATTATATATTAAAAGACAGTCAGGCGAAAATATTTATTACAGATGAATCTGTCGGGAAGCTTTTGGAAAATGATAAGACTTTCAACCCGGAGATTCCTATATCCGGCGAGGATCTATGCTACTGCATCTATACCTCCGGAACCACCGGGAATCCGAAAGGGGTTCTGGTCCGCCATAGAAATCTGATCAACATCTGCAGTGCAAATGAACGGAACTGCTATCAGACGGCAGCGCTCGCTCAGGAGAAGATTCTGCTCTCAACGGCCAAATGCTGCTTTGATGCATTTGCAATTGATTATGGACTTTTTCTGTTAAACGGCAGCACCATGATTCTGGCGGACGATTCGGACATCACCGACGGTGCCAGACTGGCACAGCTTGCAGTCACGTACCATGCAGAGGCGCTTCAGTCCACGCCATCCACCATACGGGCGCTGTGCCTGAATGACGCATATGCAAAGATGCTTCGGCAGATTAAGGTTCTGATACTTGCGGCAGAAAATTTGACCTCCGAGTTGTATACGGAGCTCAGGGAGCTGACGGATGCCGAGATCTTTAACGGATACGGCCCCAGCGAGACAACGGTGGGCGCCTGCATCGGTAAAATAGATACGGCGGAAATACATATGGGAGAACCCATTGCCAATACGCAGATCTATCTTGTGGATCGGTTTATGCAGCCAGTGCCTGTAGGGGTAAAGGGGGAACTCTGCGTTGCCGGTGACGGGGTCAGCGCCGGGTATCTCAACCAACCGGAGCTGACAGAGGAGAAATTTGTCGACAATCCGTTTGGAGACGGACGATTGTACAAAACAGGGGATTACGCTTACTGGCGCCGGGACGGGAAGCTTGTTTATGCGGGAAGGCGTGATTTCCAGGTGAAGATCCGGGGACTTCGTGTGGAGCTTGAGGAGATTGAACAGGCGATCGCCGGAGTGGAGGGCGTTTCGCAGGCCTGTGTCGTAGTCCGTAAGGATAAGGATGGGCGGCAGATGATCTGTGGGTTTTATACCGGAGAAAAAATTCCCCCAAAAAAGATACGTACAATGATAGGAAGAAAAATACCGAGATATATGGTGCCGCATATTCTGGTTCCTATTGATGAAATACCAATCACCAACAATGGCAAAGTGAATTATAAAATGTTACCAGAGATTGATTTATCTGAAATTATGGCAGAAACAGAATTTGTTATGCCGCAGACCGGAAAAGAAAAGTTTTTGACGGCAGCCATTGAGTCGGTATTAGGAATAAGCAGGGTCGGTATTTCGGACAACTTTTTTGATCTGGGTGGCGACAGCTTAAAAGCAGTTGAATTGATAGCCAGACTTGAAGAGAATGGATATTCTACAGATACGAAAACAATTTTTTTCTGTGATACAATTAAGGATTTAGCAGAATCAATTATTTTGAAGCAGGAAGAAGGAGAACCGGTTAAGGTTCCTGGGAAGATTCCGGCAACCTCTGCACAGATGCGTGTTTATACTGCTCAAAGTATGCAAAGTGATTCAACGGTTTATAATATGCCTTATGTATTTAAGGTGAAAGAAATTGACGTGGATCGGCTTTGGCATGCATTTGAAGAATTGCTGGAACGCCATGAGATTTTGAGGACATATTTTGTAAATGAAGAGGGAATGATTGTTTCGCATGTGGAAGAGCATGTACCATTTACATTGGAGCAAATCGAAGATGGAAATGTTTCAGCCTTTATACGGCCATTTGACCTGTCAAAAGCCCCTCTGATCAGGGCAGGATATTGTGAAAATCTTATTGTAATAGATATCCATCATATGATAGCTGACGGTAGTTCCATGCCGGTTATTTTACGCGAATTGAACGAATTATATATGGGAAGGACTCTGGAGGATATCACATCCTCTTATCAACAATTTGCTGCGGAAACAACGGACTATGCCAAAAGCGAGGAGTATTGGCTGTCTGTCTATCATGACGGATTACCGGAACTGGAGTTGAACACAGATTACAAACGTGGCAGACAACAGAATTTTGAAGGAAATGCACTGTACGATTTCATAGATCTCGGTTTTCATCATAAGATTCTGGACAAATGTCAGCACTTAAATATAACACCTTATATGTTTTATATTGGTGCCTTTTATATCCTTTTGTCTAAATTTTCAGGGAATGAAGACATTGTGGCAGGCATACCGGTTAGCGGGCGGAACAGTAAATATCTGTACACAATCGGCATGTTTGTGAATACAGTTGCTTTCCGGAGTAAACCGGCCGGAATGAAATCAGTATATGGATTTTTGGAGGAAATAAAAAAAGGTACTTCGGATGCCATCGCAAATCAGAATTATCCGTATGGAGAGCTGGTTAAAAAACTGAACATTCACATAAATGGGCGCAATCCATTGTTTGACGTTATGTTTACTTATCAGAGTGAGGCAATGTCAAAGGCTGTTTTTGGTGACCACAAAATAGAATTAGTGGAGATTCCGGCCACCACTTCCAAGTATGATTTTACATTCAATATTATCCCGTCAGATTCTAAGGTTGTGATTATGCTGGAATATTGTACCAGTCTTTATCGGGAAGAGACGATGAAGAGGTTTATTGACAGTTATCAGATGATCTTAAAACAGATGTTTATGGAAGAAATGCTTCTTAAGGATATATCGGTAGTAACTGCCAGTGAAGAATACAGACTAAGAAAGATTTTCAATAATACGGAGGTATGTTATTTTCGGAATACATGTGTGCATCGGTTATTTGAGGAGCGTGTTTTAGAAACACCAGATCAGACAGCCGTTGTTGCCTGTGACCAGACATTGTCCTATAGTCAATTGAACGAGCAGGCAAACCGGATTGCCCATAGTCTGTTGGAAAAAGGGGTGCGGGCAGGTGACATGGTTGCCTTCGCCCTGACAAGAAAAAGTTATTTGATTGCTGTAATATTTGGTATCCTTAAGGCCGGGGCCGCATATATGCCGGTTGATATGGATTACCCAAAAGCCAGGGTAGAATATATGCTGAGCGAAAGCAAAGCCAAGATGTTTATTACGGAGGAGACTGTTGAAAAACTACTGGATAATGAGGAAATCAATAATCCGGGTATTGAAGTGTCGGGAGAAGACATTTGTTATTGTATTTTTACATCGGGAAGTACAGGAAAACCGAAAGGAATCCTTATCAAACATAACAGTGTTGTAAACTTTGTTCACGACAATCATGTGAGTTCTTTTCAAAATAGTATTTTAAAAAACTGTGCTTATTTTATCGCTTCAAATTCAATAGCCTTTGATATTGTATTGCAGGAAATCCATTTACCATTACTAAATGGGTGTAGTGTCCTTTTGCTCTCTGACAAGCAGGTGTATGATATTGATACAGCAGCTGAGATGTGGAAGGATAAAAGTTGTGGATTGATCACCACGCCTACGAAACTTCAAGTTTATATGTCCAATGATAAATTCTGCGAATATATGAAATATATTCATGTAATCATGTGCGGGGCAGAGGTGCTCCCGGGAAAGCTGGTGCGTAAGATAAGGCATTATACAGATGCAGCAATCTTTAACGGATATGGACCGACAGAAACGACTTGCGGCATACTGTATTCAAAAGTTGAAGATGTGGACCGTATAGCCATTGGAAAGCCCATTGCCAACACAAAAATTTATATTGTTGACAAATATCTGCAGCTTACGCCGATAGGGGTAATAGGTGAAATTTGCATTGCGGGTGATTGTGTTGGAAATGGGTATCTGAATCGTCCTAAGCTGACAAATGAAAACTTTATAGATAATCCTTTTGGTTCCGGGAAACTTTACAGAACCGGGGATACGGCTTACTGGCGGGAGGACGGAGAAGTTGTGTATGTGGGAAGAAATGATTTTCAGGTAAAGGTTCGGGGACTTCGTATTGAGTTGGAGGAGATCAGCAATACGATCTGTTCGGTTGACGGGGTAGATCAGGCCATTGTTCTGGTGCGTAAGGAACCAGCAGGAGATCAGGTAATCTGTGCATTTTATACAGGGAACAAAAATACAGGCATAGACAGGATCAGAGAAGCAGTCAAAGATAAACTGCCTAAATATATGATGCCTCATGTTTTTACATATTTACCGCAAATGCCTCTGACAGCAAATGGAAAAATAGATCAGAAGGCTCTTCTGGACATGGATTTGGGAAAAGGTGAACAACAGACGGAATATAAGAAACCGGTGGGAGAAGTACAAAAACAACTTGCCGTAATGATGGAGCATGTGCTCAATTACAGTCCCGTTGGGCAGAATGACGACTTTTTCGATTTGGGAGGCGACAGCCTGAAAGCAATTGAATTTGTATCTGAAGCTCATAGTGAAGGAATCTATTTTTCGCTGCAGAATGTATTTGATTACCCCACATTGCAAAGCTTGTCTGGGTGTATTGAGAAAGGAAATTCGGAAGATTTTTCTCTTGATACGGTGGATTTTACCGAGATAAACCAGATTCTGGGAAAAAATAATATGAGAGCAGACGAACCGCCGGAGAAGACGGAATTGGGGAATATTTTATTGGCCGGAGCAACCGGCTATCTGGGGATTCATATCCTTGCCGATTTTCTGGAGCATGATAAAGGAATCGCATATTGTCTGGTGCGAGGGGCAGATATAGAGAATAGCAGAGAAAGGTTGAAGGATTTGCTTCGTTTCTATTTTGGAGGCAGGTATTTGAAAAACAGACGCCTGGAGGAACAACGAATCAAAGTAATCTGCGCTGACCTGCAAAAAGATGATTTTGGCCTGAGCAAGCTGGAATATATGGAATTGGCGGAAAACGTCCATACAGTGATTCATGCGGCGGCCAGTGTAAAGCATTATGGTTCATACAAATATTTCGATGAAGTAAATGTAGGAACAACAAGACGACTTGTAAAATTTTGCATGGAATCAGGCGCCAGGCTGATCCATACATCAACCTTAGGAGTATCAGGAAATAGCTTTGCAGATACTTTTGACGGATATACAAGTGAGGAGGAAAAGCATTTTTACGAGAATAACCTGTATATCGGTCAACCTTTAGACAATGTATATGCGCGTAGTAAGTTCAATGCCAGCTCTGAAGAATAAAAACTTTTCGCAGTAAAAATGCTATATTTTGCCATATTTCCTTCTGGTGTTGTAAAATAACAGAAAGAAATTTTACGCACAGGAGGAAAAACTGTTGAA
>JAETQR010000155.1 GCA_021770615.1 Lachnospiraceae bacterium
GCTTTTGTATTCTCCAGACACACATACCGCAGCTTTGTAAATCCGGAAAGATCCAGTTCCCCGGTTATGTCATCATGATCTGACAGGTCAAGCCATGTAACATGGAAAACTCCTTCATCCTCTTCCCATTCTGCCCCTCTCCAGTCCTTTAAATCAGCCGGTCTTTCCTGCTCACTTCTGGATAGAATCTCTTCCAGGACTTTTAAATCATTTTCAGCATATACATCTTCTTTTTCACGTTCGATATTGTGGATATTAAATTCACCGTACCATTCATATGGGGGAGAGGTACTTACTCTTTTGCAAAAAAACCCCATTATGGAAAATTTTTCATCTATATCTTTCACATGATCATCTGCATCATAATAATCTTCGCTCTTTGATTTATCCATATAAACATCCACGATAAAGTTATCTTCATCATAGGTATACTCCGTGACAGCAGAATATTGTTGTTTTAGTGTATCCAACTCCTTTCTCAATTCACCTTTCATCTTTTCTTTTAAATCGTTTGCATCCCACCGAAACAAAACTACGTTTTTCTCCGGTTCACCATATCCATCCGACATCGATATTTTTAAACTAAAAAGATCATCTGGGATCCACCCCCACCAGTCAATCCGTTCAACAGTAAACAAAACATATTCATCATATTTTTCACTCAGATAATCTGCATCTGATTCCCACATTCCCACTGTATAAAACAGCATATGATATCCTACAAATAATACTGCGATTATGGGCAACGCTATCTTCAATATCCTCTTGATACGATCCTTAAAACTCATTTCACCTTGACCCTCCTGCTACTGGTAAATGCCGAATAATATTTCTTTCCCCTCCAGCTTCTCGCACTTCTATATAGGTAAATTAAAACCAAAGTCTACACAATCCTTTGTCACAAAATGGGAAATTCCCCTCAATTCCTGCTTCCTTCCCTTTGACGAATTATTCTAGGCAGTATCTCTACCATATCATAGTCCTCCCAACATTTTTCCTGCCATCCCTCCATGAACTTTTCATGGTATATCCTCAAATCTTCTGATACCTTCCCAAACACTTTCCCTTGACCCTTCTCCACCTCCGGAGCATCTCCCTCAAATGTCACCTTTTTCAGATTTTTACAGCCCCAGAAGA
>JAETQR010000156.1 GCA_021770615.1 Lachnospiraceae bacterium
AAGTTTGAAACAAATAAGTAAAAGACAGCCAAGAAATGAAGGGCATAGCAAATAAACCATCTTTCGGTGGTTTAAAAATCAAATATAGACACAACACCTAATCAGGTAACAGGAGCAGTATCATCTTTGATGACATATCCTCGTTGTTTCAGTAGATTAAGTGCCTGTGAAGTGGTCAATACTTTTGAATCATTCACAGGACGCGACTCAAGAAAGCCTTCTGGTGTATATGGTTTTAAATCTGTGAGTATGTGCCAGATAGCGGTCAGGATCATACGGCAGATGGCAATGATAGCTTTCTTGTGGCCGCGACGTGCTTTTATACGCCGATAACGGGCAGCAAATTCAGGATGTTTCTTGGATTTGATTAAAGCATTTGCAACTTGCACCAAAACTGGTTTAAAATAGGAACCAGCACGGGAAATCCGAGTGGATTTGATTTTGCGATTGCTTTGGTCATTACGAGGACAACATCCGGCCCATGAGACGAGGTTTTTAACTGTGGGGAAAACAGACATATCACCTCCGATTTCAGAGAGCACCTGAATAGCAGTCAATGGGTTCTTATCGAATCCCGGTATGGTTCGAATAAGAGTAAGGGCTTCTTCGTATTTATCACTGAGACGAAAGATTTCCCGTTCTATTTCTGCTTTGTGCATTTCTAATTCATCGATGTGATTGAGGCATTGCCTGAGTTTCACGGCCTGTTCCGTAGAGATGGCACCATCAACAGCAGCCTGTATTTCTTCGATTGGAGTTTTACACCTGCTGTCAACAAAAGGTGCTACATCAAAAGTTTCCCCAGGGTGTTGTAAAATTTGTTCCGTAATGGAACGGGATGATTTGCCGAATATATCGGAAAAGACATCATCTAGTTTTAAGTTAGATATGGTAAGACAGTTATGAACACGATTCTTTTCGCCGGTAATCATACAGGTGAGTTTGAAACGGTATCTTACCAGATCTCTTAATTCACGGATATCAGCAGGTGGAATAAAGGAAGGCTTAACCATTCCGCACATGTATAAATCACAAATCCACTTGGCATCCTTGCGATCTGTCTTGTTGCCTTTTTGAGGCTTGGTATATTTGGGGTGAGAAAGAGTAACCCAGATGTTATTCTTCTCTAAGAC